>NZ_JBVJYM010000001.1:0-588960 GCF_055600495.1 Streptomyces sp. NPDC038213 | reverse complement strand
CAGATGTGGAAGCCCGGTAACGGGTGGAGCTGACTGGTACTAATAGGCCGAGGGCTTGTCCTCAGTTGCTCGCGTCCACTGTGTTAGTTCTGAAGTAACGACCGTGTTGTCATCCGGTTGGTTAACTTCATAGTGTTTCGGTGGTCATAGCGTTAGGGAAACGCCCGGTTACATTTCGAACCCGGAAGCTAAGCCTTTCAGCGCCGATGGTACTGCAGGGGGGACCCTGTGGGAGAGTAGGACGCCGCCGAACAATCATTGTGGGAAAGCCCCGCACCTTCTGGTGCGGGGCTTTTCTGCGTTTAGGGTCAGGGTATGAGCTACGACCTGATCATCTTCGACAACGACGGTGTGCTGGTGGACAGCGAGCCGATCTCCAACACGATCCTGTCCGGCTACCTGACCGAACTCGGGCACCCGACCTCCTACGAGGACTCCCTCCGGGACTACATGGGGGCCGCGGTCCACCGGGTGCACGACCTCGTTTTCGAGCGGACCGGCCGCCGGCTCCCCGAGGACTTCGACCGCACCCTGCACTCCCGGGTCTTCGCCGCCTTCGAGCGGGAACTCCAGCCGGTCCCCGGGGTGGTGGACGTGCTCGCGGAGCTCCGGGCGCTCGGGGTCCCGTACTGCGTGGCCTCCTCCGGGAGCCACGAGCGGATCAGGGTCGGGCACCGCAGCGCCGGACTAGCCGAGTGGTTCCGCGAGGAGATCGTCTTCAGCGCGGAGGACGTGGGCCGGGGCAAGCCGGCCCCGGACCTCTTCCTGCACGCCGCGGCCGCCATGGGCGTACCCCCGGAGCGCTGCGTGGTGGTCGAGGACAGCCGGCTCGGGGTGCAGGCCGCGCAGGCGGCCGGGATGGACGTACTCGGGTTCACGGCCATGACCCCCGCCCTGCGGCTCGCCGGGGCCAAGGAGTTCTTCGCGGAGATGAAGGAGCTGCCGGGGCTGCTCCAGATCGGCGTGTGATCTCTCTACCCACCGGTAGCCGACGGCCCTACGCTGTGCCGCCATGACGGAAGCGGCGGGAACGGGCCCGGCAGGGCCGGCAGGGGTGGGCGTACGGCTGCGGCGGGGGCGGTGGGCCCTCGGGCTGAGCTTCTTCGTCCAGGGCGTGACCTTCGCGCTCCTCGTGACGCGGATCCCGGCCATCCAGGACCGGTACGGGATATCCGACCGGCTGCTGCCCGTCTTCCTGGCCGCCGTGCCCGTCCTCGCCGGGGTGTCCAGCGTGGCCACCGAGAAGCTGGTGCGGCGGGTGGCGCCCGGTGCGGTGCTGCGCTGGTCCCAGCCGGTGGTGCTGCTGGCGCTGCTCGGGGTCGGCGCGGGGCGGGAGCTGTGGCAGGCGGCTGCGGCGCTCGCCCTGTTCGGGCTCGCCGTGGGGGCGCTCGACGCGTCGATGAACATGCTGGGGGTGAGCCTCCAGCGGGCGTACGGCCGCAGCATCATGCTCGGCTTCCACGCGACGTACAGCCTGGGCGGGATCCTCGGGGCCTCGGCGGCCTGGGCCGGGGCGCACTGGGACCTGGACCTGCTGGTGGGCTACCTCCCCGCCGTGGTGCTGCTGTTGCCCCTGGTGCTGCTGGGGAGCCGCTGGTACGTGGACCAGCGCAGGGGGCCCGCCGGGGAGGGACCGGCGGCGGGCGGGCAGGGGAAGGAGGGCGGCGGGGGCGGCGCGGTGTCCTTCAAGCTGCTGCTGCCGCTGTGCCTGGTGATGACCTGTGCGTACATCGGGGACTCGACCGTCGCGAACTGGAGCGCGAAGTACCTCCAGGACGTGCTGGGGAGCTCCGAGCAGCTGGCGACCGTCCCGTACAACGTGTACATGGTCACCACCCTGCTCGGGCGGGCCGTCGGGGACCTGGGGGTGCGGAGGTTCGGTGCGGTCTCCGTGGTGCGCTGCGGGACCCTGCTCGCGGCGGCCGGGTTCGCGGTGGTCGCCGCGGCGCCGGGGGCCTGGGCGGGGATGCTCGGGTTCACGCTGCTGGGGTTCGGGCTGTGCGTGATCGTCCCGCAGACCTTCGCTGCGGCGGGCCGGCTGTTCCCCGGGGACTCCGACACGGCGGTCGCGCGGCTGAACATCTTCAACTACGTCGGCTTCCTCGTCGGCTCCCCGCTGGTCGGCGCGCTCGGGGAGGCCTGGAGCTACCGCGGGGCGATGCTGGTGCCGATGGCCCTGGTGCTGGTCACGCTCGTGCACGCCCGCTCGTTCGGCTCCCCGTCGCCCGCTCCGGAGGGCGCCCGATACGGTGTCGACCATGAGCGGGCGCGCGTTGTTGATGTGGGACGAGGCCGTAACGAAGTATGACTTCGGGCCCAGCCATCCGATGGACCCGGTGCGCCTGGCCCTGACCATGGGCCTGGTGCGGGCCTTCGGGCTGGACCGCGAGACGGAGGTGCGGGCCGCCCGTCCGGCCGGGGACTCGACGCTGCGGCTGGTCCACCGCGAGGACTACGTGGCGGCCGTACGGGAGTTCTCCGCGGATCCGGGTGCCGCCGACGGCTCGTACGGGCTGGGGACCGTCGACGATCCGGCCTTCCACGGGATGCACGAGGCGGCCGCGCTGATCGCCGGGCAGTCGGTGGCGGCGGCGGAGGCGCTGTGGCGCGGGGAGGCGGAGCACGCCGTGAACTTCGCGGGCGGGCTGCACCACGCGATGCCCGGCGGTGCGGCCGGTTTCTGCGTGTACAACGACGCCTCGCTGGCCATCGCCCGGCTGCTGGAGCTCGGCGCGGAGCGGGTGGCGTACGTGGACGTGGACGTGCACCACGGGGACGGGGTGCAGGCGGCGTTCTGGGACGATCCGCGGGTGCTGACCGTCTCGGTGCACGAGCACCCGCGGACGCTGTTCCCGCAGACCGGGTGGCCGGAGGAGACCGGCGGGCCGGCGGCGGAGGGCTCGGCGGTCAACGTGGCCCTGCCGGCGGGGACCGGGGACGAGGGCTGGCTGCGGGCCTTCCACGCGACCGTGCCCGAGCTGCTGGCGGAGTTCAGGCCGCAGGTCCTCGTCACCCAGCACGGGGCGGACACCCACTTCGAGGACCCGCTCGCGCACCTGGCGGTCTCGCTGGACGCGCAGCGGGCCGTACAGGAGGCCTGCCACGGGCTCGCGCACGAGTACGCCGACGGGCGCTGGCTGGCCCTGGGCGGCGGCGGGTACGCGGTCGTGGACGTCGTACCGCGCTCGTGGACCCACCTGGTGGGCATCGCGGCGCACCGGCCGGTGGACCCGGCCGCCGCCGTCCCCGAGGCCTGGCGGGACGAGGTGTACGCGCGGACGCGGCAGCCGGCGCCGCGGCGGATGACGGACGGGCGCACGCCCGCGTGGCGGGACTGGGAGGCCGGGTACGACCCCGCGGACCGGACCGACCAGGCGGTGCTGGCGACCCGGCGGGCGGTCTTCCCGCTGCGCGGACTGCTCGCCTGACGGAGCCTCAGGGTCTGCTTGGCAGAGCCTCGGGAGGGGGCGGGGCGGCCGGTCGGGCTACGACTGGCGGAAGGTTTCAGCCATTGCGGCGATTAGGCCAACTGTGGGGCGTATCCGGGGTTTTGGCGCTGTGTCAGCGGAGGTGCGGCAGCATCGGAGGGTGTTGAGCACCGGCGCTCTGCGTGCCCATCTGCTGGCCGCCCGCCTGGCCGGGCCCGTGGCGACTTCGCGGGAAGAAAGCCTGCGCAGCTACCGGCTCTTCGCCGCCCGGGACCCCCGGGTGCTCCTGGGGCTGGACCCCGACTGGGGCTGGGGCGAGGCCGACCTGCTGCGCCTGATGGCGGACAAGTGCGGGGTCTCGGCGGACCCGGGGCGGGTGACCGGTCCCGACGTGATCGATCCGGAGCGGACCCTCGCGGGGTTGGAGGCCTTCGCGCAGCGGCTGCGCGGGGTGGCCGCGCGGCGCGGTGCGGTGCTGTTCGGGACGGGGCATCCGCACCGGCTGCTGGGCTTCTACGCCAGTTTGGCGGAGGCGTTGTCGGCGGCGGGATGTGAAGTCCTCACCCCGGCGCAGGGGCGCGGTGTCGACATGGCGACGCGGTTCGGCGTACGTCCGTACACCCTCGATTACGTACGGGGCGTTGCACTGGTGCGGGAGCCCGGCGCGCGGGCGCGCGGGAGTGCGACCGGCGCACACACCCATTCCCCGCTGCCTGTCCGGGTGGCCCTGGGGGCCCTCGCGGAGGCCGGCGGACCCCTGCCGGAGCTCGTCGTCGGGGACCACGGGTGGGTCTGCGGGGCAGGTCAGCTGGGTTTCGAGGCGATCGGGCTGGCCGATACCGATGATCCGGCGCTGTTCGTGGGCGAGGCCGAGGGGAGCGTCGCCGTGGCCGTTCCGCTGGACGACGCCGTGCGGTCGGATTATTACCTGCCGCTTACTCGCTATGTACTCAATCGGGCGAGTCTGTCGGGGTAGATCCGTGGCCGCAGCTCCTCTTCCCCACTCGTACCACCCGCCCCTACTCTGGGGAGTGAGCGTGCGACGACGAGGAGTAACCGGAGGGGAAGCCGGTGCCCGTCCTGCGCGGAAGGTCAAGGTGTGTCATGGCTGCTGGCGAGAGGCCTCTCAGCGAGGTTCAGTTCCTGACCGTGGCGGAGGTCGCCTCGGTGATGCGAGTGTCGAAGATGACCGTGTACCGGCTGGTGCACAACGGTCATCTGCCCGCGATCAGGGTGGGCCGGTCCTTCCGGGTCCCCGAGAACGCGGTCCACGAGTACCTCCGGGAGTCCTATGTGGGGGTGGAGTCCGCCTGATTCTGATGCCCCCGGGGACCCTGCCGGGACCCTCGGCGGCAGTGCCGCGGAGGGTCCGCGGGACTCGGATTACAAGCTCAGCCCTGCGCCGGGTAGGCTAGGCCGACGTAGGTCGTGTGGGCCCAGACAGCCCCGCACCGAGATGTCCCCGCCAACGCGGGGGTTGACCAAGTGAGCGAGGGTAGTCGTGGGCTCTGTTATCAAGAAGCGCCGCAAGCGGATGGCCAAGAAGAAGCACCGCAAGCTGCTGAAGCGCACCCGCGTGCAGCGTCGTAACAAGAAGTAAACGGCAGCTGTACGTGTTCTCCGCAGCCCCTCCACCATCATTGGGTGGAGGGGCTGCGGTGTTTCCGGACCGGGCCGGGGCGTCCGCCGCGGCGGGCGCGGAGGGAGGGGGCTGATCTTGGGGAAGGTCGTGCTCGTGACCGGGGCTGCCCGGCAGCTGGGCAGCCGGTTCGTGCGCAGGGTCCAGCGGGATCCGGAGGTCGCGCGGGTGATCGCGGTGGACGCGGTGGAGCCCGCGCAGCGGCTCGGGTCGGCGGTGTTCCTGCGGGCCGACATCCGGCAGCCGGTGATCGGCCGGATCCTCGCCGAGCACGCCGTGGACACGGTCGTGCACCTGGCCGTGACGGGCACCCCGCTGGGCAGCGGGAGCCGCACCTCCGTGAAGGAGGCCAACGTCATCGGCACCATGCAGCTGCTCGGCGCCTGCCAGAAGTCCCCGACCCTGCGCCGCCTCGTCGTGAAGTCCTCGACGGGCGTGTACGGGGCCGCCTCGAAGGACCCCGCGGTCTTCACCGAGAGCACCCAGCCGAAGTCGCTGCCCGGCGGCGGCTTCCCGAAGGACGCCGTCGAGGTCGAGGGGTACGTGCGCGGATTCTCCCGGCGCCGCCCCGACGTGTCGGTGTCCGTCCTGCGCTTCGCGAACATCCTCGGCCCGCGCGCGGACTCCCCGCTGGCCGAGTACTTCTCGCTGCCGGTGCTGCCCACCGTCCTCGGCTACGACCCGCGGCTGCAGTTCGTGCACGAGGACGACGTCCTGGACGTGCTGGCCCTGGCCGCGGGGGAGCCGCGCGTGGGCACCCTGAACAACGGGACCTTCAACATCGCGGGGGACGGGGTGCTGACCCTGTCCCAGTGCTCGCGCCGGCTGGGGCGGCCGACGGTGCCCCTGCTGCTGCCGGCGGTGAACTGGGTGGGCTCCGCGCTGCGGGCGGTGGGCGCCGCGGACTTCTCCGCGGAGCAGGTGCGGCTGCTGACGCACGGGCGGGTGGTGCAGACCGCGCGGATGCGCGAGGTGCTGGGCTTCACGCCCGCCTACACGACCGCCGAGACCTTCGCGGAGTTCGCGGCCGCCCGCGGGCCGGGGCTGCTGCCGCCGGCCGCGCTGGGGCGGGCCGTGGACCGGGTCGCGGGGCTGCTGGATGCAGGAGGTGCCCCGGGCGCTGCGGCGGACCGGGCCGGAGAGGGAGCGCAGCGATAATGGCCGACGCCAAGGTGATCCCGTTCGACGACGACCGCGAGCGGGCCCGTACGGGCTCCCCGCGGGCGCAGCGGCGCCGGGGGGCCGCGCGGCGCTCCGGGGCGGCGGAGGGGCCCGCGGTGAGCGCGCTCCCGGGGGCGGAGCCGGACGCGGGAGCGGACGGGGCTGCGGACGCGGGTACGGACGCAAGCGCGGGCGCGGAGGCGGCCGTCGGGACGGCGGAGCCCCCGGCGGCTGCGGCTGAGCCCCCGGCGGAGGCCCTGGCGGGCGTGGAGGCGGGCGTGGAGGCGGAAGAGCGCCCGGGTGCCGGTGCCGGCTGGGAGCGGCGGGTCGCCGGCGGGCTGGCCTTCCTGCGGCGCCGGATCACCGGCGAGTACGAGGTCGACGAGTTCGGGTACGACAAGGAGCTCACGGACGAGGTCCTGATGTCCCTGCTCCGGCCGCTCCACGACTCGTACTTCCGGGTCGAGGTGAAGGGGATCGAGAACATCCCGTCGGAGGGCGGGGCCCTGATCGTCGCCAACCACTCGGGCACGCTGCCGCTGGACGGGCTGATGCTCCAGGTGGCGGTGCACGACCGGCATCCGGCGCAGCGGCACCTGCGGCTCCTCGCGGCGGACCTGGTGTTCATGCTGCCGGTGGTCAACCAGCTGGCCCGCAAGGCGGGTCACACGCTGGCCTGCGCGGAGGACGCGCAGCGGCTGCTGGAGGCCGGGGAGCTGGTCGGCGTGATGCCGGAGGGCTTCAAGGGGATAGGGAAGCCGTTCGGGGACCGGTACAAGCTCCAGCGGTTCGGCCGGGGCGGGTTCGTCTCCACGGCGCTGCGCGCGGGCACGCCGATCGTGCCGTGCTCGATCGTCGGGGCCGAGGAGATCTATCCGATGGTCGGGAACGCGAAGACGCTGGCGAGGCTGCTGGGGCTGCCGTACTTCCCGATCACGCCGACCTTCCCGTGGCTGGGGCCGCTGGGCGCGCTGCCGCTGCCGACGAAGTGGACGATCCAGTTCGGGGAGCCGATCCCGACGGACGGGTACCCGCCCGAGGCGGCGGAGGACCCGATGCTGATGTTCAACCTCACGGACCAGGTCCGCGAGCAGATCCAGCACACCCTGTACAAGCTGCTGGTGCAGCGGAGGTCGGTGTTCTTCTGAACCCGCCGGGGTCCGGAAGGACACCGACCTCGCGCCTGCGTCCGTACTGCCGCTAGCCGGCGTCCTCCGCGTTCAGCCCCAGGCCGGGCAGGATGCCCGGGAGGAGCGGCGGCAGGGTGATGTCGGGCTCCGCGGTGTCCTCCTCCGACGGGGTGCTGGGCGTCGGGTCGGACAGCGGCGGGTCGAGCAGTCCGCCCGGTCCGTTGCCGCCGAGGAGGCCGTCGTCCCCGTCCTCGCCCTTGTCGGCGGGGCTGGGCGAGGGCTTGACCGGTGCGCTGCCCTTGCCGGCGGGCGGGCTGCTCTCGGGTGCCGGGTTCCGGTTGTCCGCCGACTGGCCGGTGCCGGTGTCGGTGGTGTTCTCCGGGGCCGAGGAGCGCTGCTTCTCCCGGGTCTGCGGAAGCAGCGGTTCCAGGGGGCCGACCTCGTCGTCTATGGCGTCGAAGACGGAGTTCACCTGGTCGCCCACGTCGGTCAGCTGGGCCGGCAGCCGCTCGCGCAGCTTCCCCCAGGCGTCCCGGTGGGAGCGGGAGAACGAGGACAGGGTCTGGATCGGACCCAGTTCGCCGTCCTGCTCGTACGCCGCGTGCAGCAGCCGGTGCCCTTCCTCGGCATCGTGCTTCATGCCCGACAGCGCGCGCCTGATCTCGCCCAGGGACTCGTGGTCGAGGGGGCCGGCCTTGCCGCGCTCCATGAGGCGGCGGGCCTCGTGGAGACGGGTGGAGGCCTGGTCGAGGTAGAGCTCCCCGCGGTCGCCCACGTCGTCGGCGAAGCCGAGCCGGATGTCCTCCATACCCCGCTTGACGGGGTACAGCGAGTCACCCGGCAGGGCGTCCGTGCTGGCAGCGGCCACTCCGCTGAACGCCCCTGCGGCCACACCGACCGTGAGGCCGCCCGCTGCGATGCCCTTGGACCAGCGGGAGCGGGGACGCAGTTTCCGGAGCGCGGTCGCCCGGTGGGCGCCGCGGCCGGTCCGCTGTTCGGGCACTTGAGGGTCCGCGGGGGCACCGCCAAGGGTCCCCTCCATCACCATGGCCTCCATGGCGGCTACGAGCTGGGCTCGCTGCACCACTTTGACCTCGGGGTCCAGCACCGGGCGCGGCAGTTCGCCGAGCACGCTCGCCAGGGCCAACAGCCGGTCGTGTCCGCCCGGTTCGGCGGCCTCGGCCGGCGCCTCGGACTGCTGGGCCGCCGTCTCCGGGGGATCAGACGGCGTCTGATCCTCCAGGGCCTGGGCGAAGGCGTTCGCCCGCCGGTGCGCCGAAACGTTCGCGATCACTGGCGGCACCTCCTCTCGTCATGACGATCGACTCCCCTGCGTGTACGGAAGGTTGCCTTCCTTGAGGCCTTCCACTCTTTCGAGTGAGAGACCGGGGGCATGGCGTGTCCACAGGGAGCCTGCATTCCGCACAACGAGCGGCGCGGCAGTTGGGTTACGGACGAAGGATGATCGGACCACAGCGTCATCGAAGGGGCACCGGAAGGGAGTCGGGGGTCAGCGGGCGTCATCCGGGAGCAGCCGGGCGAGCGTGCGCACCGCCCGGTACTGCAGGGTCTTGATGGCGCCCTCGTTCTTGCCCATCACCCGGGCCGTCTCGGCGACCGAGAGGCCCTGCAGGAAGCGCAGGGTCACGCACTCCTGCTGCTGGGGGTTGAGCTTGCGGACCGCTTCGAGCAGCGCCGCGTTCGAGAGCGACTCCAGGACCGATTCCTCGGGGGAGCGTTCGACCTCGTTGGCATCGAGCATTTCGCCCGTGGTGACCTCGAGGCGGAACCGGCTGGACTTGAAGTGGTCCGCCACGAGGTTGCGGGCGATGGTCACCAGCCAGGCGCCGAAGTCTCGGCCCTGCCAGGTGAAGGTGGAGATGCGGCGCAGTGCGCGCAGGAAGGTCTCACTGGTGAGGTCCTCCGCGGTCGCCTTGCCGCCCACGCGGTAGTAGATGTAGCGGTAGACCGTGTCGCTGTACTGGTCGTACAGCCGGCCGAAGGCGTCGGCCTCGCCGGCCTGGGCGCGCTCGACCAGGTCCATCATGCGGGCGCTGTCGCTGTCCGCAGTGGGCCGGCGGGCGGTTGCGGTGCTCGTCGAACCGGATGCGCCGGTGGTGCCGGACGATCCGGAGGAGCCGGACGCCGAGGCACCGCCCCTGCCGCGTCTGCCCACCGTCGCTCCGCCGTCCGTCAGGGCATAGCAGGGACCGGCAGGGCCGAGGCCGGCAGGGACCGCAGCGGCGAAGGCAGGGGTGGCGTACGCGGTGGGGACGATGCCGCGCAAGTGGTCGATGACCACTGCGCGGAGCGTAGCCAGGCCCGAGGCGTCAACCCCGACAGGTGGGTACACGGGACTCCCAGAGGCAGAGCTTCCATCACGTGCAGTGCGGGACCTTTGATCGTCGGCCTGCCGGGCGGTGCCGGTGGGCGGTTGACGAAGGGGTGCCCGTATGCGTTTGAGGAGAATAACGCTTCGTACAGGCAGCGCTACACCCAGTTGCTCAAATCATCGATTCCGACACTTCTGTTGCGTGTCGAGGGCATATTCGATCGCGGATCGTGATCGGTTGATGATCAGTTCTGTGTGCGGAATGCCTGGTTCCAACGCCGGTTGTGGCCGAGTCGGGCCGGTCCGCGTGGGGTCCCGCGGCCGCGGGTAGGGCTGTGGGAATGCGCCCCGCTGCGGGCGGGCAGACGGCGGCCCCCGCACGGGATCCGTGCGGGGGCCGGGCGGACGCGGGCCGGGGCTACCTGCGGCGGCGGTGCAGGGCCACCGCGGCGGCCGTGCCGCCCGCCAGGGCGCCGACCCCTGCGGCCGCCGGGATGCCGACCTTCACGGCCTTGCGGCCGGTCCGATAGTCGCGCAGCCGCCAGTCGTGGGCGCGGGCATGCCTGCGCAGTTTTGTGTCGGGATTGATCGCGTACGGATGTCCGACGAGCGACAGCATCGGGATGTCGTTGTGCGAATCGCTGTACGCCGCGCAGCGCGCGAGATCGAGCCCCTCGGCCGCGGCCAGGGCCCGGACCGCCTCGGCCTTCGCGGGGCCGTGGAGCGGCTCGCCGACCAGCCGGCCCGTGTACACGCCGTCCACCGACTCGGCGACGGTGCCGAGCGCGCCGGTGAGCCCGAGGCGGCGGGCGATGATCGTCGCGGTCTCGACCGGGGCGGCGGTGACGAGCCAGACCTTCTGGCCCGCGTCGAGGTGCGCCTGGGCCAGGGCGCGCGTGCCCGGCCAGATCCGCTCCTCCATGTACTCGTCGTAGATCTCCTCGCCGATGTCCATCAGCTCGGAGACGCGGTGGCCCTTCACGATGGACAGGGCGCTGTCGCGGGCGTCCTGCATGTGCTCGGGGTCCTCGACCCCGGCGAGCCGGAACCAGGCCTGCTGCCAGGCGAAGCGGGCGAGCTCGCGGCGCTGGAAGAACTCGCGCTTGTAGAGGCCGCGGCCGAAGTGGAAGATCGCGGCGCCCTGCATGACGGTGTTGTCGAGGTCGAAGAAGGCGGCGGCGTACTCGTCGCCCTCGACGGGGAAGGCCGGCTCGGCGGGCGCGGGGGCGGTGTCCGGGAGGGCTGGTTCGGCGGCTACCTCTTCCGGGGTCGCGGCCCCTTCGAGCTTGCGCGCGGCCTCCGCCGAGGCCTCGCCTGCCAGCACGCTCCGGGCAGTTGCCGGGCGCTTACCGGATGTGAGCCATCGGAATCGTGCTCGCGTCCCGGAGGGACTCCTACCGGGGTGGCGGTCGGGCGACGGGCGGGCCATGAGGGGAGCATAGTCAAGGTGTTCGGGAGTTCTCGAACCGTGGGGATTCAGGGGGGTGAACTCTGCGGGGCGCGGGTGTTACGCGTTCGGCGGGCGAGAATGGGGGCATGAGCCCATTGCTGCGCCGCAAGGAAAAGAAGAGCCCCGCCGAGCGGATGGTCACGCTCATCGGGAAGCCCGGCTGCCATCTCTGCGAGGAGGCGGAGGAAGTGGTCGGGGCGGTCTGTGCGGAGACGGGCGCGCAGTGGGAGAAGAAGGACATCTCCCAGGACGAGGAGCTGCACCGGCAGTACTGGGAGCAGATCCCGGTCGTGCTGGTGGACGGCGAGCAGCACACCTTCTGGCGGGTGAACCCGGACCGGCTCCGCCGCGCATTGGTCGGCTGACCGGGGGCCGGTTACCATCGTGGGCGTTTTGAGCGGTCTCGGGGGCGTATGGATCGAGGACGGTGTTCTTCTTTGCCCCCGTCGGGATGTAGACGAGCGGCGCGTACCGGTAGTTCCCGCAGTGTGCGCCCGGGACGCGTGAGCCCGGTCACTTTGGTCGGACAAAATGGACACAATCTTTGTGCACGCGTTCACAAAGACATAGCCTGCATTCGACGGGGCGGTCCTGGGACAAGTGGCCGCCTGCAGCCCCGCTCATCCCGCAGGAGCATCGTGGCAACTGGCCGAACTCACCGACCGGCGACCCGCAGCCGAGGCATTCCCGAGGCCACTGTCGCCCGGCTCCCGCTGTACCTGCGGGCCCTCACCGCGCTGTCCGAGCGGTCCGTGCCCACCGTCTCCTCCGAGGAGCTCGCGGCCGCCGCCGGGGTCAATTCCGCGAAGCTGCGCAAGGACTTCTCGTACCTGGGCTCGTACGGCACCCGCGGGGTCGGCTACGACGTCGAGTACCTCGTCTACCAGATCTCCCGCGAGCTCGGCCTGACGCAGGACTGGCCGGTCGTCATCGTCGGCATCGGCAACCTCGGCGCCGCCCTGGCCAACTACGGCGGGTTCGCCTCGCGCGGGTTCCGCGTGGCCGCGCTGATCGACGCGGACCCGGCGATGGCCGGGAAGCCGGTCGCCGGGATGCCGGTGCAGCACACCGACGACCTCGAAAAGATCATCGACGACAACGGGGTCTCGATCGGCGTCATCGCCACCCCCGCCGGGGCCGCCCAGCAGGTCTGCGACCGGCTCGTCGCCGCCGGGGTCACCTCCATCCTGAACTTCGCGCCGACCGTGCTGTCCGTGCCGGAGGGCGTGGACGTGCGGAAGGTCGACCTCTCGATCGAGCTGCAGATCCTGGCGTTCCACGAGCAGCGCAAGGCCGGGGAGGACAGCGGGGCCTCGGGGGCTCCGGCTGCCGCCGCCCCTGCCGCGGGTGCCTCCGCGGGTGCTTCCGGTGCCGGGCGCACGGCTGCGGGCGCCGGTACGGGTACGGGTACCGGTACGGGTGTGCCCGCGGTCGGCGGGGCGCGCAAGGGCGAGGGGCCCGACGGGGACGTGCCGGCGGTGATGCCGGCATGAGTCTGCTCGTCGTAGGACTGAGCCACCGCAGTGCGCCCGTCAGCGTGCTGGAGCGGGCCGCGCTGTCCGCGGACGCCAAGGTCAAGCTGCTGCACGACACGCTCGCCGCCGAACCGGCGACCGAGGCGGCCGTGCTCGCCACCTGCAACCGGATCGAGCTGTACGCCAACGTGGACAAGTTCCACGCGGGCGTCGCCGAGCTGTCCACGCTGCTGGCCCAGCACAGCGGGGTCGCGCTGGAGGAACTCACCCCCTACCTGTACGTGCACTACGAGGACCGCGCCGTCCACCACTTCTTCTCGGTGGCCTGCGGACTGGACTCGATGGTCGTCGGCGAGGGCCAGATCCTCGGCCAGATCAAGGACGCGCTCGCGCTGGGGCAGGAGCTCCACACCGCGGGCCGGCTGATCAACGACCTCTTCCAGCAGGCCCTGCGGGTCGGCAAGCGGGCGCACTCCGAGACCGGGATCGACCGGGCCGGACAGTCGCTCGTCACCTTCGGCCTGGAGCAGCTCGCGCTGCCGGGCGGCGAGCCGGTGGAGGCCTGGGCCGCGGGCAAGCGGGCGCTGGTCATCGGCGCCGGGTCCATGTCCTCGCTCGCGGCGGCGACGCTGGCGCGGGCCGGGGTCGCGGAGGTCGTGGTCGCGAACCGGACGATGGAGCGGGCTGAGCGGCTGGTCGAGATTCTGGCGGGGGCGGGTTCCGGTGCCGGGGCTGGGTCCGGGGGCGGGGTTTCGGCTCGGGCCGTGGCGATGGCGGCCGTCGGTGCGGAGCTGGCGCGCGTGGACGTCGTCGTCTCCTGTACCGGGGCCACGGGGCTGGTGCTGACCGAGGACGCCGTGCGGGATGCGGTGGCCGGCGGAGCCGGCGTGGACGGTGGGGTGGGCCCTGCGGGGCATTCCCCCACCCCGCCCCTTCCCGGAACCGGGCTGCGCCCGGACCCGCTTCGGGGCTCCGCCCCGGACCCCGCGCCTCAAGCGCCGGCGGGGCTGGATTCGGCTGCTGCCGGATCGGCCGCCGAGGGGCTGGATTCGGCGTCCGCCGGGATGTCCCTTGCGGGGCTGGATCTGGCTGCTGCCGGATCGGGCGCTGCCGAGGCGTCCATTGCGGGGCTGGATCTTGAGGGGATCGGGCGGTTGGCTGCGGCTGCGGCGGTGTTCGGGCGGATTGCCGATGCCGGGGCCGTGCGGACGCTCGTGCCGGTGGACGGGGGCGAGGACGCCGACGGGTGTCCCGTCGGGTTCGACGGGGCCGCCGGTGACGGGCGGGCCGCGCTGACCGGGGTCGACGCGGGGTCGCTCGAACTGCACGGGGCCTGGGCCGACCAGGGCGAGGCCGCCGCGCAGCGGACCCCGCGCAAGGGCGTCCGCGTCGAGCACAGCAACGGTGCGCCCGTACGGCTCGCCCTGCTCGACCTCGCGATGCCGCGCGACATCGACGCCGCCGTGCACCGGATCCCCGGGGTCCGGCTCGTCGACATCGAGAGCCTGGCCGAGGCCAGCGCCGACGCCCCGATGGCCGCGGACGTGGAGCTCGTACGCGAGATCGTCGCCGCCGAGGTGGCCGCCTTCGGCGCCGCCCAGCGGGCCGCGCACATCACGCCGACCGTGGTCGCCCTGCGCGCCATGGCCGCCGAGGTGGTGGCCTCCGAGGTGGCCCGGCTCGACGGGCGCCTCCCCGAGCTCGACGAGCGGCAGCGCGCCGAGGTCACCCAGGCCGTCCGCCGCGTGGTGGACAAACTCCTGCACGCACCGACCGTGCGGGTCAAGCAGCTCGCGAGCGAACCCGGCGGCGCCGGGTACGCCGAGGCGCTGCGCGAACTCTTCGACCTCGACCCGCAGACGGTGGCATCCGTCAGCCGGGCCGACCTCAACGACGGTGACGTGCAGAGCGTCAAGAACACAGGACGGGCAGCATCATGAACTCAGGCCCTGCCCAGCAGCCGCTGAAGCTCGGTACGCGGCGCAGCAAGCTGGCCATGTCCCAGTCCGGGCACGTCGCCGAGGCGGTGCGCGCCCTCACCGGCCGTCCCGTCGAGCTCGTGGAGATCACCACGTACGGCGACGTCTCGCGGGAGAACCTCGCGCAGATCGGCGGCACGGGCGTGTTCGTGACCGCGCTGCGCGACGCCCTCGTGCGCGGTGAGGTCGACTTCGCCGTGCACTCGCTCAAGGACCTGCCGACCGCGCAGCCCGCCGAGCTGGTGCTCGCCGCGATCCCCGAGCGGGAGGACCCGCGGGACGTGCTGGTCGCCCGCGACGGGCTGACCTTCGAGGCGCTGCCCGACGGCGCCCGCGTCGGTACCGGCTCGCCGCGCCGGATGGCGCAGCTCAACGCGTACGCCAAGCAGCTCGGCAAGCGCATCGAGACCGTCCCGATCCGCGGCAACGTCGACACCCGCATCGGCTTCGTCCACTCCGGCGAGCTGGACGCGGTCGTGCTGGCCGCCGCCGGGCTCAACCGGATCGGGCGCAGCGACGAAGCCACCGACCACCTCTCGGTCGACCACGTTCTGCCCGCCCCCGGCCAGGGGGCACTGGCGGTCGAGTGCCTCGCGGACAACGCGGACCTCATCGCCGTACTCGGCAAGCTCGACGACCCGCACACCCGGGCCGCCGTCTACGCCGAGCGTTCTCTGCTCGCGGCCCTGGAAGCCGGCTGCAGTGCGCCCGTGGGCGCACTCGCGGACCTGGCCTCCGCCGGGGAGGGCGAGCAGGCTGTCAACGAAATGCGCCTGAGGGGCGTCGTCGGCACGACCGACGGCTCCTCGCTGGTGCAGCTGTCCACCACCGGTCCCGTGCCCCGGTCCGCCGAAGAGGCGATGGCGCTCGGCCGCGAACTCGCGGACGAGATGCTGGCCAAGGGCGCGGCCGGTCTGATGGGGGAGCGAGCACTTTGAGCCCCACAAGTTCCACCACCTCCGCGCTTCCGGCGCTCGCCCGCGGGCACGTCACCTTCCTCGGTGCCGGCCCCGGCGATCCGGGACTGCTCACGCTGCGGGCCGTCGAGGCACTCGCCTCCGCGGACGTACTGATCGCGGAGCCCGGGGTGCTCGAAGTCGTGCGTGCGCATGCGCGCACGGGCGTCGACATGCCGCAGCTGACGGTCGCTGACGAGGCGTCAGCAGCCGCCGGGGTCCCGGTGATCCGGGATGCCGCCAATCTTGTCATGGAGGCTGCGCGCTCCGGCAGGCGGGTCGTGCGTGCGGTGACGGGCGACCCCGGCCTCGACGGCAGCGCGGCCGAGGAGATGCTCGCCTGCGCCTCCGCCGGCATCCCCTTCGAGGTGGTCCCGGGCGTGGCGACCGCGGTGGGCGTGCCCGCGTACGCCGGTGTGCCGCTGGGCGACAGGACCGGTACGGACGTCCGCTTCGTCGACGCCCGCAACGCCTCCGCGCGCTGCTGGACCGAGGTCGGCGCCAGCGACGGCACCCTCGTCGTCTCGGCGACCCTGGAGACCGTGGCCGCCGCCGCGGCCGAGCTGGTGACCGCCGGGCGCAAGCCCGACACCCCGCTGACCGTGACGGTCGGCGGCACCACCACCCGGCAGCGCACGTGGAGCGCCACGCTCGGCACGATCGCCCAGGTCTTCAAGCAGGGCAAGGTGCTCCCCTCCCCCGAGGGGCACCAGCCGGTGATAGCCGTGGTCGGTGAGCACTGCGCCGCCGCGCGCCGTGACGAGCTGGCCTGGTTCGAGTCGAAGCCGCTCTTCGGGTGGCGGGTCCTGGTCCCGCGGACGAAGGAGCAGGCGGCCTCGCTGTCCGACCAGCTGCGCTCGTACGGCGCGGTGCCGCACGAGGTGCCGACGATCGCCGTCGAGCCCCCGCGCACCCCGCAGCAGATGGAGCGGGCGGTCAAGGGCCTGGTCACCGGCCGGTACGAGTGGATCGCCTTCACCAGCGTCAACGCGGTGAAGGCCGTACGCGAGAAGTTCGAGGAGTACGGGCTCGACGCCCGTGCCTTCGCGGGCATCAAGGTCGCCGCCGTGGGCGAGCAGACCGCGAAGTCCCTGATCGAGTTCGGCGTGAAGCCGGACCTGGTGCCGAGCGGCGAGCAGTCCGCCGCGGGGCTGCTGGAGGACTGGCCGCCGTACGACCCGGTCTTCGACCCGATCGACCGCGTCTTCCTGCCGCGCGCCGACATCGCGACCGAGACGCTGGTCGCGGGCCTGATCGAGTTGGGCTGGGAGGTCGACGACGTCACCGCCTACCGGACCGTGCGCGCGTCGCCGCCGCCGGCGGACACCCGTGAGGCGATCAAGGGCGGCGGCTTCGACGCCGTGCTCTTCACCTCCTCGTCCACGGTGCGGAACCTGGTCGGCATCGCGGGCAAGCCGCACAACGTGACCGTGATCGCGTGTATCGGCCCGGCGACCGCCAAGACCGCCGAGGAGCACGGGCTCCGGGTCGACGTGCTGTCGCCGGAGCCGAGCGTCAGCAAGCTCGCCGAGGCCCTCGCCGAGTACGGCGCGGCCCGCCGCGAGGCGGCCCGCGAGGCCGGCGAGACGGTCGCGCGGCCGAGCGAGCGGCGTCCGGGCGCGCGCAGGCGTCGTACGACGTGAGCCGGTTAGGAGCGCCGAACGGCGCGGGCCGGTTAGGCGGCGCCGTCCGGGACGACGGTCAGGGCGAGGGCCCGGGTGCGGACGGCACCCGGGCCCTCGTGCGTATGTGGGCGTACGGGCGCGTGTAGGTGGGCGTGTGCGTGTACGTGTGCGCGGGGGTGCTGCGGGCGGGCGCCCGGGCCGGGGGCGGGCCCCCGCACGGCCTACCCTTGTCCCGACTGCTGTCGATGCTCGAAGAGGCGACTGAAGATGAGCGCGTACGGATCCTTCCCCGGCTCGCGGCCCCGTCGGCTGCGCACCACCCCGGCGATGCGGCGGATGGTCGCGGAGACCCGGCTGCACCCCTCGGACCTGATCCTCCCGGCGTTCGTCCGCGAGGGCATCAGCGACCCGATCGCGATCAAGGCGATGCCCGGGGTGGTCCAGCACACCCGCGAGACCCTGCGGAAGGCGGCGGCGGAGGCCGTGGCGGCCGGGGTCGCGGGCATCATGCTGTTCGGCGTACCGGCCGACGAGAACAAGGACGCGCTGGGCACGGCCGGCACCGAGCCGGACGGCATCCTCCAGGTCGCCATCCGCGACGTGAAGGCGGAGGTCGGCGACGACCTCGTCATCATGTCCGACCTGTGCCTCGACGAGTACACCGACCACGGCCACTGCGGGGTCCTCGACTCCGAGGGCCGCGTCGACAACGACGCCACGCTGGAGCGGTACGCCGAGATGGCGCAGGTCCAGGCGGACGCGGGCGTCCACGTGGTCGGCCCCAGCGGGATGATGGACGGCCAGGTCGGCGTGATCCGCGACGCGCTCGACGAGACGGGCCACGAGGACGTCGCGATCCTCGCGTACACGGCGAAGTACTCCTCCGCCTTCTACGGCCCCTTCCGCGAGGCCGTCGCCTCCAGCCTCCAGGGCGACCGCAAGAGCTACCAGCAGGACCCGGCCAACGCCCGCGAGTCCCTGCGCGAGCTCGCGCTCGACCTCGAAGAGGGCGCCGACATGGTCATGGTCAAGCCCGCGGGCCCGTACCTCGACATCCTCTACCGCGTCGCCCAGGCCGTGGACGTCCCGGTCTCCGCGTACCAGATCTCCGGCGAGTACGCGATGATCGAGGCCGCCGCCGAGAAGGGCTGGGTCGAGCGCGACCGCGCCATCATGGAGACCCTCCTCGGCATCAAGCGCGCGGGCGCGGACACGATCCTGACGTACTGGGCGACGGAGGTCGCGGGCTGGCTGCGGAACCAGTAGCCGCAGGGGGACGACATGCGCGCGGGGCGCGGTACCGAAGGGGTACCGCGCCCCTCGCGCGTCCGCGGCGGGGGAGAGGGGGCTCAGAGCGCGTCCCGCAGGTCCACCAGGCGGGGTTCCCGGGCGGAGACGTAGGTGTGCTGGCGGCCCTCCGCGAAGAGCTCCAGCACGTACATGCCCGGAAAATCGAGCGGCCGGGTGCGCCCGGTGAGGCGGGTGCGGACCCGGTAGGACGTGTCGCCGTCGCGGAGTAGCAGGTCGCACCAGTCGGGCACGGGGGCCGCTACGGCGGTCACGACGATCTCCTTCTCGGCCAGCGGGCCCAGCCACTGGCCCAGGTCGTCCAGCAGCCAGGCCAGGTGGAGGTGCGGGGCGGCGGCGGCCGCGGGCTGCCAGTCGTACTGCTGCCTGGCCGCGCGGTCCGAGCGCGGCAGGTCCCCCTGCACGAATTCCACCCGCCCCTCCGCCCGGTAGCCGTCGCTGAACGACACGGTGCGGTCGACCAGGGACAGGGCGGCCATGCGCAGGCCGCAGGACCCGAGCTCGAAGACCGCGTCGGACGTACGGCTGAGGAACTCGCTCATGACGCGGGACATCGGTCCCATCGCGGGCTCTGCGGCGGCTGGCATGCCCAAGGCCTAGCAGGCCGTTGCCTGGGGGAGGCGGGGCTGCGGGAGGAGGGGCGGGAAAGCGGGGAGGAATGGCCGGACCCGGGCGGGTGGGGGGTTCGTAGGGTGGGGGACATGATCCTTGTGCGGCGGATGGTCGAGTCCGATATTGCGGCGGTGGCCCGGATACGGGTGGACGGGTGGCGGGCCGCGTATGCGGGGATCGTGCCGGGTCCGTATCTCGACGCCATGGATGCGGGGGAGGGGGCCCGGGTCATGCGGGAGAGGTTCCTCGACGCCGGGCGGACGGTCACGGACCTGGTGGCGGTGGACGCCGAGGGCGCCGTTGTGGGGTGGGCCTGCTTCGGGCCCGGCGAAGGGGGCTCTGGAGAAGGGGAGTTGTACACGCTGTACGTCGAACCCGGGGTGATCGGGAGCGGGGTGGGGCGGGCGCTGATCGAAGTCGTGCACCGTGAGGGCGGGTTCGCGGCCGTGGGGCTGTGGGTGCTGGAGGGGAACGTGCGGGCCCGGCGGTTCTACGAGAAGGCCGGGTACCGGGCGGACGGGGCCACGCAGGAGGACCCGTACGAGGACGGCACCGTGCTGACGGAGGTCCGGTACCGGCGGTCCCTGTAGCCGTACCCGGCCCTGTAGCGCTCCGCGCGGGAGAGGCGCACGCTGGAGGTCTGAGGGCGACCCCCGGAGGTGATCCACGATGTCCACGCTCGTGGGATGGCACGTAGAGATCGAATTCACCGAGGACGGGCACCGCACCAATGCGGCGGCGATGCTCAGGCTGGGTGACGGCAGCGAGATGCGGGCGCGCGGCTACGCCATGCGGCACCCCTCCGACCCGGAGCAGCTGAGGGTCGGCGAGGAGATCGCGGGTGCGCGGGCCATGATGGACCTCGCCTCGCAGCTCCTCCAGAAGGCGCACGGCGAGATCGACGAGGCCACGGGCCGGCACTCCTACCCGTTGAACGGCTGACGTGCGGCGGGGGCTGCCCCGGCCCCGGTTCGCGAGTCGGTTGCGTGCTCGGTCTCGGGCTCGCTGAGGCCCAGGTCGATGAGGGTGGTCACCCTGCCCTCCTCGCGTACGGTCACCGCCCCCAGCCCGGCCAGCAGCCGCAGTACCGGGGTGTTGTCCGCCCGCGTGCTGACGAAGAACGTCGCGAACCCGGCGGTCCGCGCGAGCGAGATCAGCCGTTGCAGCACCGCGCCGCCGACCCCGGCACCGCGGTGGCTGCGGCCGACCCAGACCCCGGCCTCGACGGCCCCCTCCGGCTCGTCCAGCGGGCAGAGGCGGGCGGCCCCGACGACGTCCTCGCCGACGTGGATCGCGTACGTCACCTCGACCGGCTCGGGCGCGAGGGCCCGCCCCCGGTGGAACGCGAGGAAGGCGTCCCGGCGCGCCGCGGTCCAGCCGGGCGGCCCGTCGGGATCGGCGGGCGGCATGACCTCGGACGGGTCCGCGTCCGCGGAGGCGGCTGCCAGCAGCGCGAGCAGGCGGGGCTCGTCCAGGGGGCGGAGGGTGACGTCAGGACGCACGGAGCCAGCCGGTGAGTGCGGACCAGGTGCGGGGGGTGAGGCAGAGCTCGGGGCCGGCCGTCACTTTGGAGTCCCGGACGTGGACGGTGGTGGGGGAGGCGGCGACTTCTACGCAGTCGCCGCCCTGCTCGCTGCTGTAGCTGGACTTCCGCCAGTTGACGGCGACCTCGACGCACTGACCGCCTTCGCTGGCGCTGTAGCTGGACTTGAACCACTTCAGGTCGGTGCTCATAGCTCTCCTAGCAGGCGGTTCAACAGCCCCCGCGTCTGCCATGGGTTGAGGGCCTGAGCCCGCAGCATCGCATACTTGCGCGCCATGATGCTGACCTCGTCGGCGTCGTGCACGAGGTGGCTGCCGCGCTGGCTTTCCGTGTACGCGAGGTGCTGGTGGTCCGGGGTCTCCAGGAGAGTGAAGGGGCCGTCGAGACCAGCGTGTTCGGGTCGGTCGAGGGGCATCACCTGGATGGTGATGTTGGGCAGTTCGGAGCAGACGAGCAGGTGCTGCAACAGCTCCCCGTACACCTCGATGCCGCCGATCCGAAGGCGGACCGCGGGCTCCCAGACCACGAAGCTCATGCTCGGCGGCATCCGGCGGCGCAGGATCTCGTGGCGCTTCACCCGTCGCGCGGTGAGCGACTCCACTTCCTCGTCGTGGTGGGCCGGAACGCGGCACTTGATGACCGCGCGGGCGTAGGCCTCGGTCTGCAACAACCCTGGCACGACCGGGTTGTCGTACTAGGAGAGGGCGATGGCCTCGGCCTCGCAGCGCATGTACTCCTCTGCCCAGGCGGGCACTTGGTCCACCGGTGGCAGGTGCGCGACGGCTGTCGCCAGCACGCCGCCTGTGCCGAGGATCGCGTCCATCCGCTCGGCCACGTCGGGCATCAGCGTGCGTCTGCCCTGCTCGATGGAGGCGATGGTCTCCTCCTCCATGGCCACTCGCTGGGCGAGCTCGCGTTGAGTCAGGTTCTTTCCCCTGCGAAGTACGGCCACCTGTGCTCCGATCATCTTCAGAGCGGTGCCGTTCTTCGGTACTCGTTTCCTCGGCGGCATAGCTGTGGACTCCCCCACCTGGGGCGCTGATGCACCCGTACCAACCCGTACCAAATTTGCGGGTACGGCTCGACGCACTGCCCCACGCTAGTCACGCAGAGCCACCATCGGCTCGTGAATACCGAAAACCAACCGCCCTGGCTGCGGAATCGCATGTTCCCTCGCAGTCGTCAATCCATTGCTGCTACCAGGGCGTTCACCGAATCGGCACTGCGAGCCTGGGGGATGACCACCCGTCAGGACGACCTGTTGCTCTGTGTGAGTGAGCTCGCCACCAACGCCCTGCTGCACGGCGTGCCCCCTGGCCGCGGGTACCGGGTCCGGCTGGTGCGGTTCGAGGACGCCGTACGGGTCGAGGTGCACGACAGCGGGGGCGGGGTGCCCCGGCTCCGGGCAGCCGGGGGTGGGGCCGCTGAGGAGGGCGCCGGCGGGCGGGGGCTGCGGATCGTGGACGCGCTGGCGGACCGGTGGGGGGTGGAGGGGCGGGAGGGGCCCGGGAAGGCGGTGTGGTGCGAGTTCTTCGATCCGCCGCTCGGAGGATCGTACGAGCGCTCGCCTAGACTCCGCCGCATGACGAACCAGAGCATCGTGGAGGACCTGGCCCCCGAGGGCGTGCTGCGGGTCTCGATCAACCTCGGGAACCCCGTGCTCGCGCAGGGCACGCCGGACGCGCCCGCGGGGATCACCGTGGACATTGCGCGGGAGCTGGCGGGGCGGCTGGGGCTGCCCGTCGAGTTCCTGTGCTTCGACGCGGCCCGGAAGTCCTTCGAGGCGATGGCGGACGGCCGGGCCGACATCTGCTTCCTCGCGGTCGAGCCCGCGCGGGAGGCGGAGGTGGCGTTCACGGCGCCGTACGTGCTGATCGAGGGCGTGTACGCCGTCCCGGCCGGGTCCGGTATCGCGGCGGTCGCGGACGTGGACCGGCCGGGGGTGCGGATCGGGGTCAAGGAGGGGTCGGCGTACGACCTGTACCTCACGCGGACGCTGGAGCACGCGGAGCTCGTGCGCGGGGCCGAGGGCGTGGACGTCTTCCGGGAGCAGGGGCTGGAGGTCGGGGCCGGGATCCGGCAGCCGATGACCGCGTACGCCGCCGCGCACCCGGAGGTCCGGCTCATCGGGGAGGGCTTCATGCAGATCCGGCAGGCGCTCGGGACGACGGTGGCGCGGAAGCCGGAAACGGTGGCCTACCTGCGGGAGTTCGTGGAGGAGCTGAAGGCGGGCGGGTTCGTGGCGGATGCGCTGCGGCGGGCCGGGCAGTCGGAGACGCTGGCGGCGCCTGCGGGTGGGTGAGGGGCTGTGGGTGCGTGAGGGCTTGCGGGGTGCTTGAGGGGCCGGGTGCGTACGTACTCGGGGCGGAAGTGAGTACGTGCGCGCATAGGCGCCGGCGGGCGGGGTCGCGAGACTCGGAACATGCCGAACGGACCGCGCAAGACGCTCCCCGAACTCCTCGCCTTCCCTGCGCTCGCCGCCCTCGTCGCGGTCGCGTGGGCCGTCTGGCTGGGCTGGGACCAGCAGCGGGACGTGCACCCGGACGGGTCGGTATCCGGGCCGTACGAGGCCTGGCAGGTGATCGGTCTGGTGCTGACCCTGCTGCCGCTGGTGGCCGGGGCGGCCTGGCGGGGCCTGGTGACGACGGCGATCTTCGCCCCGGCGGCCGGGCTCTCGGCGGCCGCGTTCTACGACTGGTCCGACGACGCCAGCGGCCTCTTCGTCATCGGCGTAGGCATGGTCGCCGTAGGCACCCTGGCCGTCACCGCACCGCTGTCGCTGTGGCTGGCGGGGAGGGGCGAGCGGGGGCGGGGGCGCTGAGCGGTTGCCGCTGGCGGGGGGTGGTGCCAGCCGCCGGAGTCGGGGCTGAGCCGTTGCCCGTAGCGGGGTCGGCTGCGTGGCTGGTTGGGGGCGTCCCGCCATGCGTGACGGTGTTTCCGGGGCGGGGCGCCCTGTCAAGGGCGCTCCGCCTCCGTCGTCGCGTCGCTGCGCGATTCCGCTGCGCTCCACCCTGGACAGGGCACCCCGCCCCGGAGGCATTACTGCCTGTCGGGACGCCCCCCGAAAAGGAACGCCCAGGGGGACCGGGACCGTCCCAGGTCAGCGTCGGCCAAGCCAATCCCGTCCACCGGGCCCCGCCCTCCGGGCGGAAAGACAACGACCACAAGCCACAGGCCGCGGCGGATCGCTACACAGCGGGGGCCGTCTCAGCGGCCTCCGGGCCGCCTGCGGCTGGGCATAGGCCGCCAGCGATCGCTACGCGCTTCGGCCGTCTCGGCGGCAGCGGGGCCGTCCCGTGTTCTGCGATCCGCTGGGCGGGGCGGAGGGGGCGGAGGTCAGCGCAGGACGCGTTTGCCGGCGAGGAACTGTTCGAGGTCTGCCAGTGGCAGGACGCGGACGGACTCGTAGGCGGTGGGCAGGGTGTCCCGGTAGGCGGTCAGGTCCCGGGGATCCGAGGTGACGATGACGGCGCTGTGGTGGCGGGCGGCGATGACGGCGGCGAGTGCGTCCACGGCGTCCGGCCTCTTCTCCGCAGGCAGGCCTGCCGAGGCGAGCAGGTGTCCGGCGCGCTTGGCGTCATCGGTGGAATGCCCTGACAGGCAGGCGCCGCAGCGGAGGGGCGCCGTGGACGGGACACCGAACACCACGCACTGGGGGATCGCTCGGGACAGCGGGGTCCAGCGGCCCGGGCGCCAGGCCTGGGCCAGTACCGGGAGCGGGACGACCGGGGGGTGCTCCCCGCGCGCGGTGGCCTCGGTCAGAATGTGATGCAGCAGCCCCGCGGGCTTCTCGCCGCGGCCGAGTGCGATCAGCATCCCGCTGTCGTACACGAAGACGGGACTGCTCACGCGGCTGAATCCCCGGCATCCTGAGCAAGGGCCTGAGCAAAGCCTGCGCGGGCGGCGGCCAGTTCCTGGGGGTCGAAGCCGTCCTGGCCCGAGGGGGCGGGCAGGGATTCTGTGGCTGCGATCTCCGCGTCGATGCCCGCGAAGCGGCGGGCGACTGCTGCGTCTTCTGCCATCTGCCGAAGAACGGCAGCCGTCACGTACGACGACACGTCGATGCCCATGGCCTCGGCATGCTCCTTGAGTGAGGCACGCACCGAGTCGTCCATGCTGATGCTGAATCTCGCCTTGGGTGCCATGCGCGAACCGTAGCACGCCGTGTTACGGCTCTGCTCGCCTTCGCCCAGGCCTGGGCGGCCTGCCCCGGCCCGGGCGCCCCGGGCTGGGCCCGGCGGGGCGGGGCAGGCCTCTCGTACGTCAGGTCAGCAGGTGACCGGGATGTCGAGGGTGACCGGGTTCGGGTTCTGGAACATGGTGCTCACGCTGAACGTGGCGCGGAGGGTCGAGCCGCAGGGAACGCTGCTGCTCAGGCCGTGCACGTCGATCGTGGCGTTGTTGAAGATGACCCACTTGTTCTGGGTCTGGGGCGCGCCGCTGCCTATCACCTCGGCCTTGAGGGTGGTCAGCAGCTCCTTGGGAGAGGTGACCGGGCTGGGGCCGGCGAGGCCGATCTTGCCGTAGACGTTGACCGTGTTGCCGGTGGCGTCCGCGCACACCTTGGTGCTGAGGCCGGCCTGCAGGCCGGAGCTGGAGCAGGTGGTGACGGTGCTGGTGGCGCTCTGCTGGGCGGCACCGGCGGGGGCAACAGCGAAGGCGGTCAGACCGGCAACGGCCGCGGCGATGAAGCCGAGTCGGTTCATGGCTTTTCTCCTGTTCGTTCACGGGCCCAGGGACGTCCGGGACCTGCTCGTGACATGTGATATTTCACGTGGCACTAGAACGCGATCTTAACGGATTTCCCCCAACACGCCACAGGTTGTGGACAGTCGGGCGAACCAGGGCACGTCCGAAGTGCCTTTCACCTGGGCGGAGTTCGGCTTTGTGTGGTTGGGGGTGGGGTGCGTGTCCGTATGCGGAGTTGGGCCCCGCGGGGCGGGGTGCGCGGGGCGCGGGAGGCGGGTGCGGGTTGCCGTCCGGCGGCTGGTCGGGGGCTTGGCGTGTGCTGTGTTCCGTTCAGCGGGTCGTGGGGCACGGTCCGGCTGCCGCCGGGTGGCCGGAGCGCGTAGCGATCGGTGGCGGCTTCTGCCCGGCCCCGGCCGGTGCGGCTGCCGCTTGGCCTGCCTCGGCTGTGTAGCGATCCGCCGCGGCTTGTCGCTTGTGTCGGTTGTCTTTCCGCCCGGAGGGCGGGGGGCCGGCGGGCTCGGGCCCGCCTGGCCGACGCTGACCGGCCGGGGTCCTGGTCCCCCTGCTGCTTTTTCTCCTGTGGCTGCTGGCAAGTCTGGGACTTGACGTCCCGTGGTGGCCTGTCAAGGGTGGCCCGCAGGGCCATCGCGCAGCGACGCGCAGCGCCCTTGACAGGGTGCCGCGGGACGGCCGCACAGTCAGACATGCGAGCAGACACCGGAGAGCCATCCCGACCCGGGTAGGGGGCGACACGGTGGGCCGGGGGTAGCGGGGGCCGCCGCGCGGAGCGAGGTCCCCTGCCCGCCCCTTCCCGAAACTGGGGCTCCGCCCCAGACCCCGCGCCTCAAACGCCGGCGAGGCTGGATAGACCGCGTCGGAAGGGGACTCGGGGTGGCCCGGCCCCTTCGCCTCAAACGCCGGCGAGGCTGTGAAGTGACCGCTGGCAGGCGCGGTCGGCCGTGAGACGGCTGACGTTCGACATACGGGCCGGATCGCCCCGGCACCCCTACCCCGGACCACCCTGGGGGTGGTGGGCAAAGACCGGCCGGCCGGGGCGCACGGGCGGGGGAGGAGACGGCGGCGCGCTGGAGCGCGTAAGGGGAGACGGGTAAGCGGGGAGACGGCGGCGCGCTGGAGCGCGTAAGGGGAGACGGATATGCGCGAAGACGCCGCGCCCTGGACCCCGTAGCGAGCACCGGGTCAGCGCCCCCCAGACCCCGTACGCCCCGTGGGCCCCCGCCCGCAGCAAATGGCTGCGGGGCAGGGGCCCGCGGGGTTGGTCTCTCGGGGCGGGTTCGCCCCGGGGGGTCAGAGGCGTTCCGGGGTGCGGATGCCCAGGAGGGACATGCCCTTCGTGAGGGTGCGGGCCGTGAGGTCGCAGAGGAAGAGGCGGTTCTCCGCTACGACCTGCTCGGGCTCGGGCTTGATGACCGGGCACTGGTCGTAGAACGTGGTGAACAGAGAGGACAGCTGGTACAGGTACGCCGCCACCTTGTGCGGCGCGTGGTCCGCGGCCGCCTCCGCGATCAGTTCGCCGAAGGCGTCCAGGTGGAGGCCGAGGGCGCGCTCCGCGGGGGCGAGCTCCAGCTCCGGGTGCGCGGCCGGCCTGCGGTCGCCCGCCTTGCGGAGGATGGACTTGATGCGCGCGTACGCGTACTGGAGGTACACGGACGTGTCACCGTTGAGGGAGACCATCTGGTCGAGGTCGAACTTGTAGTCGCGGGCCGCGGAGGTCGACAGGTCGGCGTACTTCACGGCGCCGATGCCGACGTACTGCCCGTTCTCGACGATCTCCTGCTCGGTCAGGCCGACCTTCTCGGCCTTCTCGCGGACCACCGCGGTCGCCCGGTCCACCGCCTCGTCCAACAGGTCCACCAGCCGGACCGTCTCGCCCTCGCGGGTCTTGAACGGCTTTCCGTCGGCGCCCAGGACCGTGCCGAACGCGAGCTGGACGGCCCTGGTGCCCTCCGTGAGCCAGCCGGCGCGGCGGGCCGTCTCGAAGACCATCTTGAAGTGGAGGGACTGGCGGGCGTCGACCACGTAGATCAGCTCGGTGGCCTTCAGGTTCGACACCCGGTCGCGGATCGCGGACAGGTCGGTGGCCGCGTACCCGAAGCCGCCGTCGGACTTCTGGACGATGAGGGGGGTCGGGTTGCCGTCGGGGCCCTTGTACTCGTCGAAGAACACGCACAGGGCGCCGTTGGAGCGCACGGCGACGCCGGACTCCTCCAGCAGGCGGCAGGTCTCCGCCAGCATGTCGTTGTACCCGGACTCGCCGACGATGTCCTCGTCCTGGATGTCCATGTCGAGCTTGTTGAAGACGGAGTAGAAGTAGATCTTCGACTCGTCCACGAACCGCTGCCAGAGCGCGAGGGTCTCCGGGTCGCCCGCCTGGAGGTCCACCACCCGGGCCCGGGCGCGCGTCTTGAACTCCTCGTCGGAGTCGAAGAGCGCGCGGGAGGCCTTGTAGAGGCGGTTGAGGTTGGACATGGCCTCTTCGCCCGCGGCCGCGTCGGCGCCCGCGGCGGCCCCGTCCGCGGCCCCGCCGTCCTTGTGGTCCAGCTCGTGCGGGTGCTCCAGCAGGTACTGGATGAGCATGCCGAACTGGGTGCCCCAGTCGCCGATGTGGTGGCGCCGGACCACGGTCTCGCCCGTGAACTCCAGGATCTCGACCATCGCGGCGCCGATCACGGCGGACCGCAGGTGCCCGACGTGCATCTCCTTGGCGACGTTCGGCTGCGCGTAGTCGATGACCGTCACGCCCGCGTCGGGGTTGAGGGCCACGCCGAGCCGGTCGTCCGCGGCGCGCGCGGCGAGGGTCTCGATGATCGCCCTGTCGGTGACGGTGATGTTGAGGAAGCCGGGCCCGGAGACCTCGACCTCCGCCAGTACGTCGCCCTGGTCGAGGGCCCCGACGACCGTGGTCGCCAGCTCGCGCGGGTTGGCCTTCGCCTTCTTCGCGAGCGCCAGGATGCCGTTGGCCTGGAAGTCGGCCCGGTCACTTCGTCGCAGCAGCGGGTCGGCGGCCGCGCCCGTCTCCGGCAGGGCGGAGGCGAGGGCGGCGGCGACGCGCTGCTCGACGGTCGAAGCGAGGGAAGGGACCGAGGCCATGGGCTGCCGTTCCTGTGAGGGTGCGTGGGTGCGTGCGCGCCGGCGAGGGAGCGCACGGGCTCGATTATCCCATGCGGGTACTTGCCGTCCCACGGCATAAAAGCAACCCCGGAGCGAGCCCGTCCGTCTGGGAGAATGTTCAAGCCAGCAATCGAGAAATAAGGACGTGTCGTGGCTGAGAGCGCCCAGACCAGCACCGAGACCGACTGGGTCTCCCGTTTCGCGGACGAGGTCATCGCCGAGGCGGAGAACCGTGCGCCGGGCGCGAAAACCGTCGTCGTCGCGTCCGGGCTCTCCCCGTCCGGCCCCATCCACCTCGGCAACCTGCGCGAGGTCATGACCCCGCACCTCGTCGCGGACGAGATCCGCCGCCGCGGCTACGAGGTCCGGCACGTGATCTCGTGGGACGACTACGACCGCTACCGCAAGGTGCCCAAGGGCATCCCCGGCGTCAGCGAGGAGTCGCACGCGCAGCACATCGGCCGCCCGCTGACCGCCGTACCGGCGCCCGAGGGCTCGGCGTACCCGAACTGGGCCGAGCACTTCAAGGCCGCCATGGTCGAGTCCCTGGCCGAGCTGGGCGTCGAGTACGACCCCATCAGCCAGACCGAGCAGTACACCTCCGGCGCCTACCGCGAGCAGGTCCTGTTCGCGATGAAGCACCGCAAGGACATCGACGACGTCCTCGCCCAGTACCGCACCAAGCAGAAGCCGGGGGCGAAGAAGTCGCAGAAGCCCGTCGACGAGGCGGAGCTGGAGGCGGCCGAGGGCTCGGGCGCGGCGAACGAGGACGACGGCAGCGCCGAGGGCGCCGAGTACTTCCCGTACAAGCCGTACTGCGCCTCCTGCAACAAGGACTTCACCAAGGTCACCTCGTACGACGAGGAGACCACGGAGATGACCTACGTCTGCACCGAGGACGGGTTCACCGAGACGGTCAAGCTCAGCGAGTTCAACCGCGGCAAGCTGGTCTGGAAGGTCGACTGGCCCATGCGCTGGGCGTACGAGGGCGTGGTCTTCGAGCCCTCCGGCGTCGACCACTCCTCGCCCGGCTCCTCCTTCCAGGTCGGCGGCCAGATCGTCCACCTCTTCGGCGGCAAGCAGCCCATCGGCCCCATGTACGCCTTCGTCGGCATCTCCGGCATGGCGAAGATGTCCTCCAGCAAGGGCGGCGTGCCCACGCCCGCCGACGCGCTGAAGATCATGGAGCCGCAGCTGCTGCGCTGGCTGTACGCCCGCCGCCGCCCGAACCAGTCCTTCAAGATCGCCTTCGACCAGGAGATCCAGCGGCTGTACGACGAGTGGGACAAGCTGGAGGCCAAGGTCGCCGACGGCACCGTCCTGCCCGCCGACGCCGCCGCGCACTCCCGCGCCGTCAAGGTCGCCTCGCACGAACTGCCGCGCACCCCGCGCCCGATGCCCTACCGGACCCTCGCGTCCGTCGCGGACATCACCGCCGGGCACGACGAGCAGACCCTGCGCATCCTCAGCGACCTCGACCCCGCGCATCCGCTGACCTCCCTGGACGAGGTCCGCCCGCGCCTGGACCGCGCCGAGAGCTGGATCACCAGCCAGGTCCCGGCCGACCAGCGGACCCTCGTGCGCGAGGAGGCGGACACCGAGCTGCTCGCCTCCCTCGACGCGGACGGCCGCCGCTCCCTGGAGCTGCTGCTGGAGGGCCTCGACTCGCACTGGTCGCTGGAGGGCCTGACCACGCTGGTGTACGGCGTGCCGAAGGTCATGGCCGGACTGGACCCGGAGGCCAAGCCGACCCCCGAGCTGAAGGTCGCGCAGCGCACGTTCTTCGCGCTGCTCTACCGGCTGCTCGTGACCCGCGAGACCGGCCCCCGCCTGCCCACGCTGCTGCTGGCGGTCGGCGCGGACCGGGTCCGCAAGCTGCTGGCCGCCTGAGCGGGGGCCGGGCGGACGGACCGGTACGGCCGGAGGGCCGCCGCCCCGGGTGATTCCCGGGGCGGCGGCCCTCCGCCGTGTGCGGGTGCGCGGGCTACGCGATGTGCTCCTCCTCCAGGGAGGTCTGGTAGCGCTGCTTCATCTGGGGCATGACCGCGCGGATCATCGAGAGGCTGCGCGGGTGCGTTATGCCGTACCGGTCCGAGAGGTGGATGTCGATCTGCTCGGGGGTCGGCCAGCCGCCGTTCTGGTCGCAGTAGGTGCGGAAGACCTCGTACGTGACCTCGGCGAACTTGGCCTCGTCCACGGCGGCGTCCGCTTCGTCATCCGCGTCGCCGTCCGCGTCCCCCGGCTGTGCCGGGAGCTCGACGGGGAGCTCCTGCTGCACGGGCTCGGGGCCGCGGTCCTCGTCCGGGCCCGCGGGGGGCGCCACCGGCATCGGCTCCAGGCCCTCGACGTACTGCGGGTTGTACCCGCCCTCGTACGAGGACTGCGGGGCCAGCGGGGCCGCGAACCACGCGCTGTCGTGCGCGGCGGGCATCGCGGTCGGGTCGACCGCGAAGGGGGCCGGGGCGTGGGGGTGGTGCTGGGGGTGCGGGGCGGGCCGGGCGCCGGGCTGCGGCCGGCCCTGGGACGGGTCCTGGGGCTGCTCAGTCTGGGGCTGCTGGGCCTGGGGGGCGGTCTGCTGTCCGGGCTGCGGCTGCTGCTCGTCGGGCGCGGGCGTGGGCGCGTCCGTGGTCGCCGTCGTGGTCGCGGTCGCAGGCGGTGCCGTGGCCGGACCGGGCTGGGCGGCCGGGGTGCCGGCGGCCGGGAGGGCCGGGGCCGGTACGGGCGCCGGGGCGACCGCCGCGGGGGCCGGGGCCGCCGGGGGCAGCAGGACCGGGTCGATGCCGGCCGCCGCCAGCCCCTCCGGGGCCGTCTGGGAGAGGGGCACGCCGATCCGGGCCAGCCGCAGCGGCATCAGGGCCTCCACCGGCGCCTTGCGGCGCCAGGACCGGCCGTACCGGGCCTGGAGCCGGGCCTGGTAGATCAGCCGGTCCTGCTCCATGACGACGGCCTGCTCGTACGACCGCAGCTCCCACAGCTTCATCCGCCGCCACAGCTTGAAGGTGGGCACGGGGGAGAGGAGCCAGCGCGTCATGCGCACGCCCTCCATGTGCCGGTCCGCGGTGATGTCCGCGATCCGGCCCACCGCGTGCCGCGCCGCCTCGACGGTGACCACGAACAGGATCGGGATCACCGCGTGCATGCCCACGCCCAGCGGGTCGGGCCAGGCCGCCGCGCCGTTGAACGCGATCGTCGCCGCCGTCAGCAGCCACGCCGTCTGGCGCAGCAGCGGGAACGGGATCCTGATCCACGTCAGCAGCAGGTCGAGCGCGAGCAGCACGCAGATGCCCGCGTCGATGCCGATGGGGAAGACCAGGGAGAAGTCCCCGAACCCCTTCTTGAGCGCCAGCTCGCGCACCGCGGAGTACGAACCGGCGAAGCCGATACCGGCGATGATCACGGCACCGGCCACCACGACACCGATGAGTATCCGGTGCGTGCGCGTCAGCTGCATCGCGGCCACCCGCGACCCCTCCCACTTATCGACCTCTGGCGGGCACAGCCTGGCACAGCCCGCCAGAGGTGCACCGGGCGGGGACTACTTCACGGCTAGGAGGCGCTGTTGGACGGTGCGGCGGACGGGTCGCCGCCGGGCGCGCCGGACTCGCCGGCCCCGCCGCCCTTGTTGGCCGCCGCGACCGCGGCCACCGACTCCTTGGCCGCCGCGATGGCGTCCTCCAGCAGCTCCTTCGTGTCGGGAGCCTGGGCGCCCTCGTAGGAGGCGCCGTTGTAGTCGAGCGTGATGACCACGTTGTGCGTCCGCGCGACCACGGTCTGGTTGAAGAACTCCACGTCCTTCTTCACCCCGTACGACAGGGTGGTGGCCTGGTCGCCCAGACCGCTGACCGGCGCGGACTTCATGCCCTTGGCGCCCTCGGCCGCCTTGGCCGCCGCGACCTGCTTGTCGAACTGCTCGGCGGCGCGCTCGTCGCCCGTGCCGAGGGACTCGTGGGAGTCGTAGCGGACCAGGGACACGGCGAGCCAGCGGTACTCGGAACCCTTCAGGCCGTTCTCGTCGAGGCCGTTCCAGGAGCAGGTGGCGCGGCTGGACAGGTCGTTGGACTTGGCGGCCGTACCGTCCTCGTCCTTGGCCTCCGGCACCAGCGAGTCGATCGTCTTCTGCGCCACGACCTTGCAGGGCTCGGGCAGCTTCGAGTACGCCGCCTTCTCCAGGGTCGGGGTGGGTTCGGGGGTGGGCGTCTGCCCGGCGGCGGCGGAGGAGCCCGACTTCTTCGAGTCGCCGCTGCCGCTGCCGGAAGCGGAGTCCTTGCCGGAATCCGAGGAGCAGCCCGTGGCGACGAGGATCACCGGGACGGCTGCGCAGGCGAGAACGCGGGTGAGGCGCGAGGCTGTACGGTGCATGGTTCCTTCTGTCGATCGTCTGCGGGACCGTGCAACGGTAGCCCGACCGGGTGGCGGGCTGCTGTGCGAGAGGTCACGCAGGGGTGCTGGGCGCGGCCGCTCGGCGGCCGGTCACTCGGTGAAGCGCCCAGCCAGTACGGCGGCCAACTCCCTTGCCCTGGTCTGCGTTTCCCCGCTGTCGGGCACGGTCGCGGACTGTCCGGGCTGCACCGTGTACTCGACGGTCACGACCACGTTGGATGTGCGGAACACGATACGGACGGTGCGGGCCTGGGCGGTCGGGCCGGCCGCGCCGAGGCGGTCGTCGAGGAAGGCGGAGTCGCCGAGGCCCTCGAGGAGGCGGGAGCCGAGGGGCGGGGCGTCGGTGCCGTCCCCGCCCTCGCCGGCCTCGCCGCCCTCGGTCTCGCCCTCGTTGCCGGGGTCCGTGCCGGCGGACTCCGCGGGGGTGCCCGTCGGGGAGCCGGACGGGGTGCCCGAGGCGGCCCGGGTGCCCGCGGACGGGGAGCCGGTGCCGGCGGAGGCCGTTGTGGTGGACGGCTTGGCGCCGGGCGGGGGGCCGGGGGTCTCCGGGATGTGCGCGGCCGTCAGGTGGCGCTCGTAGACCTGCTCCGCGCGGTCGTCGTCGCTGACGGCCGGGTCGTAGGACACCACGCGCTCGTACCCGACGTAGATCAGCCGGGTCGCGTCCGGGGACTCCGCCCGCCAGCGGCAGCCGACCCGCCGGTCCGGGTCGTACGAGGGGTCGGCCCGGCCCGCGTGCACCTGGTCCAGCTGCTCGGCGGTCAGCGCGGGGGAGCCGGGGAGCATGGCCTTCAGGCGGCGGCCGTCGGCGGAGCGGCAGGGCTCGGGCAGGCTGCGGTACTTGCCGGGCGGGGCCGCGGGGGCGCTGCCGCCGGCCTTGTCGTCGGTGGGGGTTCCGCCGGTGCCGGGATCGGCGGTGCAGCCCGTGACGAGCGCCGCGAGGACGATCGCGATGCCCGGCAGGACGGCTGCCTTGCGCTGTCCGCTCCACGCTCCCACTTGAACGCTCCCTCGACCCCTGTGCCGGCCTCTGAGGCCCGAAAACCGTTTGCCGCCGTCGGGCGGCGGATGGACACAATGTGTATCGCACGCACTGCTGCTGACGCCGGTCCGATGTCTCTTTCGGCCCCGAGAGCGAGGCTTTTGCGTTTCAAGACTTTTGATCTGATTGCGGGGGAATGGGATCGATATGACGTACGTAGAGGTACCCGGGGCGCAGGTTCCGATCCGGATGTGGACGGATCCGGCCGGCGTCGAGGACGTGGCCATGCAGCAGCTGCGCAACACCGCGACGCTACCGTGGATCAAGGGCCTGGCGGTCATGCCGGACGTGCACTTCGGCAAGGGTGCGACGGTCGGCTCGGTCATCGCCATGAAGGACGCGGTCTGCCCGGCGGCGGTCGGCGTGGACATCGGCTGCGGCATGTCCGCCGTCAAGACCTCGCTGCGCGCGGAGGACCTGCCCGGCGACCTGTCCCGGCTGCGCTCGAAGATCGAGCAGGCGATCCCGGTGGGGACGGGGATGCACAAGGAGCCGGTGGACCCGGCGCGGCTGTACGGCTTCGGGGCCGAGGGCTTCGGGGACCTGTGGGAGCGCTTCGACTACGTCGCGGACGAGGTCAAGTACCGGCGGGACCGGGCGCTGAGGCAGGTCGGGACCCTGGGTGGCGGAAATCATTTCGTGGAAGTGTGTATTGATTTGTCCGGATCGGTGTGGCTCATGCTGCACTCCGGCTCCCGCGGCATCGGCAACGAGCTCGCGGCGCACCACATCGGGATCGCGCGCGGCCTCTCCCACAACCAGGGGCTGGTCGACCGGGACCTCGCGGTCTTCCTCGCGGCGACCCCGCAGATGGCGGCGTACCGGAACGACCTGTTCTGGGCGCAGGAGTACGCCATGTTCAACCGCAGGGTGATGATGAGCCTGTTCAAGGAGGTCGTCCGGAAGGAGTTCCGGAAGGCGAAGGTCTCCTTCGAGCAGGAGATCAGCTGCCACCACAACTACGTGGCGGAGGAGCGGTACGAGGGCATGGACCTGCTGGTCACCCGCAAGGGCGCGATCCGGGCGGGCAGCGGCGAGTTCGGGATCATCCCCGGCTCGATGGGCACGGGCTCGTACATCGTGAAGGGCCTCGGCAACGAGAAGTCCTTCAACTCCGCCTCGCACGGGGCCGGCCGGAAGATGAGCCGGACGGCGGCCCGCAAGCGCTTCTCCAAGCGGGACCTGGAGCTCCAGACCCAGGGCGTGGAGTGCCGGAAGGACACGGGCGTCGTGGACGAGATCCCGGGCGCGTACAAGTCGATCGACCAGGTCATCGACCAGCAGACGGACCTGGTGGAGGTCGTCGCGAAGCTGAAGCAGGTCGTCTGCGTGAAGGGCTGACCGGCTACCGGTCGGGGGGGGTCCCGGCCCCGGTCTGTGGACCGGGGCCGGGACCCCCTGCGTCTTTCAGCCGCCGTCCCCGTCGAGCAGGGCGTCCACGGACAGCTCCAGGGCGACCCCGATGTGATCCGGAACGGGAGCCGAGCTCCCCCGCTTGTACGCCTGGCGGCGGTGGTACTTGCCGTTGCGCGGCTCGGAGCAGACGACGACCTCGTCGTGGTGGCGGTCCGCGATGACGTAGACGGGGACGCCCGCCCGCGCGTAGCTCTCGGTCTTGATCCCGATGTCGTCGGACCAGTTCGACGAGGTGACTTCGACGACGAGGCGGAAGACTTCCGGCGCGTAGCAGTTCTGCTGGACCTTTGCTTCGAGGAAGTCCGCCTCCACGAGGGCGAAGTCGGGGATGGCGTAGTCGTCGGGGCCGGTCGTCAGCCACAGGCCGATGCCCTGGACGTACCGGAGGCCGGCTTTTCGGGCACCGGCTTCGTAGAACTGCTCGATGAGCCAGGTCAGTGCGAGGGCGTGCGCCCCGTCGGCTGGGGGTGTCACGGTGAGCCTCCCCTGGAGAATCTCCACTCGGTGCCTGGGAAGCTCCTTGGAGAGACGATCCGCGGCCTCCGCGATCGTGGTCTCGTGCTGTATCACGGCCATCAGCTTCCTCCTTTTCGAGGCTCACGCTGTCGCGAGCGTATCCGCCCCGGCCGACATTCCGCGCGTGTTCACCCATACGGGCTCAGGGGGTGCGGGGCTTCAAGTGGGTTGTGCTGCAAGGGGGTTGACCGCGTTCGTTGGTCTAGACCAAGGTGTGCGCCATGTGGAGATCTCGCGTAGTTCTCGCCGGCCTTGCCGCGTGTTCGATGGCTGTTGGTGTGTCCGGGTCGGCGCAGGCCGGGGCTTCCGGGGTCGCTCTCGCGGAGGCGGGTGCGGTGGAGGCGGGTGCGGTGGCGGCGCCCAGGGGGGCCGTCGGGCTGCCGCCCGTGGTGACCAGGGTGCCGACGCAGGAGAAGGTCGTGTTCCTCACCATCGACGACGGCTGGTACCACGATCCGGCGGTCGCGCAGACCCTGGTCGACAAGCGCGTACCGGCCTCGCTGTTCCTGCTGCCGGGGGCGTTCTCGTACGACGCCCCGTACTTCACCCGGCTGACCACCGAGGGCCGCGCGACCGTGGAGAACCACACGGTCAACCACCCCGACCTCACCGCCCTCGACGCGGCCGGCAAGGACGCCGAGGTGTGCGGGGCCGCGGAGCAGGTGCAGGCGGCGTTTGGCAAGGCGCCGAAGCTGCTCCGGCCGCCGTACGGGACCGTCAACGACGACGTGCGGCTGGCCGCGAAGGCCTGCGGGATGAAGGCCGTGGTCACGTGGACGCACGACTTCACCACCTGGGGCGACACCCCGCCGCCCACCCCCGCCCTGAAGCCCGGCGAGGTGGTCCTCCTGCACTTCACGCCCACCCTGGCGGCCGACCTCAAGCGGGCGCTGGACGCGGCGAAGGCCGCGGGGCTCAAGCCGGCGCCGCTGCTGCCGCACCTGAAGGCGGCCGGGCTGGTCTAGCGGGGGGCGGGCGGGGGCGGGCTACTACAGCACGCGGTGGACCTTCGTGTTCGAGGCCTGGGCGCGGGGGCGGACCACGAGCAGGTCGATGTTCACGTGGGAGGGCCGGGTCACGGCCCAGGTGATCGTGTCGGCCACGTCGTCGGCGCTGAGCGGCTGCGCGACCCCCGCGTACACCTTCTCCGCCTTCTCCGTGTCCCCGCGGAAGCGCGTGGCGGCGAACTCCTCCGTCTTCACCATGCCGGGCGCGATCTCGATCACGCGCACCGGCCGCCCGACGATCTCCAGGCGGAGGGTCTCGGCGAGGACGCGGGCGCCGTTCTTGGCCGCGACGTAGCCCGCCCCGCCCTCGTACGTGGCGTGGCCGGCGGTGGAGGAGAGCACGACGACCGTGCCGTCGCCGCTCGCCTCCAGGGCGGGCAGCAGGGCCTGGGTCACGTGCAGGGTGCCGATCACGTTGACCTCGTACATCGTGCGCCAGTCCGCCGGGTCGCCGGTGGCCACCGGGTCGGCGCCGAGCGCGCCGCCCGCGTTGTTGACCAGCACCGCGAGGGTCGGGAGGGCCGCCAGGGAGGCGGCGAAGGCGTCCACCGCGGACCGGTCGGTGACGTCCAGCGCGTGGGCCGTCGCCCTGTGCCCGGCCGCGGTCAGCTCCTCGGCGAGGGCCTCGATGCGGTCCTTGCGGCGGGCGGTGAGGACCACGTGGAAACCGGCCGCGGCGAGCTGCCGGGCGGTGGCGGCGCCGATCCCGCTGCTCGCCCCGGTGACGACGGCGGTACGGGCAGGGGTGGCGGCGCTGCTCATGGGGTGCTCCTCGCGCGGATCGGTGGGGCCGGTGGTGTCGGGGCCACGGCCAGGATAGGCGCGGCGCCGAGGGAGGGCCCGCACGTGCGTACGGGTGAGCGGCTCGCCCCCGTTCGGGTGATGATCCGATGAGCCGACCCCGGCCGGACCTACGGTGCGCCCATGCGCAACAGGCTGATGGCGGCGGTGGCCGCGCTCGTGGCGGTCACGGCAGTGGTGACGGGGGCAGGGACGGGAGCGGGGGCGGGCTTCGGTGCGCTGCTGCCCGGGCTCGGCGGTACGGCGTATGCGGCGGGTCCCGCCGCGGAGGCGGATCTCGCCTACCACGGGCGGGTCGCCCTCTCGGGGGGCCGGCTGGGCGTCTGGCTGGTGCCGGAGAACCACGGCCCGACCCCGCTGGCCAATGCGACCGTACGGCTGCGCCTGTCCGCGGACCTGGCGACCGCGGAGCCGCTGGAGGGCGGCTGCGCGCGGACCGGCCCGCGGACGGTGGTCTGCGAGACGGGCGCGCTGCCCGCCCGCGGGCCCGGCCGGCACATCGCGGTGGTGCTGCCGCTGCGGGTGCCGGTGTCCGAGGTGGCCGTCCGCATCGACACCCTCTGGAACGGCGGGGCGTCCGACCGCAACGTCCGCAACAACCAGCACGTGGTGCTGGCACTGGACACGGGCGACATGTACGCGTTCTGAGCGGGTGCGGGCCCCGGCCCGTACCCGTACCCGTGCCTGTATCCGTGCCCGTATCCGCCCGCTCAGCCCGTCGTGCGCCGGCTCGGCAGTGCGCCGAACTCCTCCACCGCCTCGCTGACGATCCGCTCCAGCCGCGCGTGGTGCGCCCCGCGCCAGTACACGCGCTCGCAGGCCGTGCACTGCGCGAACACGTCGTACGAGCGGTGCGTGCCCGACTCGACGAGGTCGCCGACCGACTCCTTGTCCGCGCGCCGGAGCTGCCCGTTGCAGGCCGTGCAGCGGGTCCACGGGACGAGGGCGGGCGCGAACCGGCCCAGGACGTCGCGGAGCTGGTCGTCGGGCCGGTCGCTGTAGACGTACGCGCCCGCCCAGATCTCGCGGCGGCGCAGCAGCCCGCGGTCGCGCGACAGCAGCACCCGCTGCTCGGCGGCCGAACGCTTCGCGAGCGCCGGGTCCCCGATGTCCTCGCTCTCGTACGCGGCGTCGACGCCGAGCAGCCGCAGGCGGCGGGCGAGGGTGCCGAGGTGTACGTCGAGCAGGAAGCGCAGCGGGGCGCCCGGCACCTCCTGCGGGCGCTGCACGCCGCACACCTCGACGGATTCGCCGGCCCGCGGCACGTACGAGACGGGCACCTCGCGGCCGTCGACCAGCAGCCGCCCGACCTCGGTGAGCGGGACCCCCGCGGACTCGACGACGTGCCCGAGGCTGGAGGAACCGTCGGTGACGGTGCGGACGCGGTCGCCGCGCCGGTCGGGCGCCGCGAAGAGCCGCAGCCCGGGGGCGAGGGTCAGATGGATCTCGGGTCCGTTCACCGGCCCAGCATGCCAGGGGGGTGCGGGGGCGGAGGAGGGATTTTCCGGTTCGCCGTGGAACGGGGCCGGAACGGTCAGGGGTGGGTCCAGTGGTTGCTGGTGTGCCACTGGCCCGGGGGGTACTCGAAGGGGACCGGGCCCCGGAGGGTGAAGCCCGCCCTGCGGCAGACCGCGTTCGAGGCGGGGTGGTCGGCGGCGGGGAAGGCGTGCACCGGGCGGGGTTCGGGCAGGGCCGACACGTGGGCGAGGAGGGCGCGGGCGGCGGCGGCCGCGAGGCCGTGGCCCTGGTGCTCGGGGAGGATGCCCCAGCCGGTCTCGTAGACCTCCTCGTCCTGCCAGAGGCGGCGCCAGTAGCCGATGGTTCCGACGATCACCTCTGCCGGTCCGGGCAGGGCACCGGGGGCGGCTGCCGCCGACAGGGCGATCTTGAACATGCGGCCGGCGGGCGGGGCGGACGCGGTCATCGCGAGGTAGCGCCGGTGGCGGTCCGCGAGTTTCGCGGGGGATTCGGGGCCGCCCAGGTGGGCCGTCATGACCGGGGCGTTCTTGCGCTCCAAGAGCCAGAAGTCGTCTTCTTGCCAGGCGATGAGGCGCAGGAATCGGGGCATGTGGGGACGGTACGGCCTGGGGCGGGCCGTGAGCAGGGGATTTTCCCGACCCGGTGGCGGGGGCGCCGGGGGTGGTCCGGATGATGGCGGGCATGTCCAAGGAACACCGCTCCGCCGGCACCTCCCGGCGCTCCCTGCTCGCCGCCCTGACCGCTACCGCGGCCGGCGCCCCGTTCGTCTCGCTGGCCGCAGCTTCCCCGGCGGGGGCCGCGACCGCCGCTCCGGCCGCCGCTGCGCCCTCCGCCGTGCCCGCCGCCGTCGGCACGCACGGGCTCACCACCCCCCGTTCCGCCGTCACCGTCGCCGACCTCGGTGCCGACTGGTTCTCCCCGGTCGCCCTCGGCCCGCTGGTGGCCGCCGTGCTGGCCGGCACCCCGGCCCGTACCGAGGTGACCTCGGGCGGGAAGCGGGTGGCGCTGCTGACGCGCGGCGCGCGGACGGTGGTGCTGGCGGGGCCGGAGCGGACCTTCGCCGAGAACAAGCAGCCGTTCGTCGACGAGTTCAAGCGGACGCTGCCGCTGCTGTCGCTGCCGGTCGCGGACCGCCAGTACTGGGGCACCGCCACGACCGACACCCGCGACGCGGCGGGCGGCGGCAGCTGGAGCACCCTGGGCGGGCCCGACCCGGAGACGGGGGCCGTTTCGGACTACTCCGTGCTGCCCGGCACCGGGATCATCAACCTGACCTCGGACCACGCCAGCCGCCACGCGACCGTCCGCGACGACGAGATCACGGACGTGGACGTGCGGGCCGTGGCCGCGTTCGACAAGGTGCCGACCGGGCAGGCCTGTTCGTACGCGCTGTCCTTCGGCTACGAGAACACGCACACCAACTACCGGGCGCGGCTGTCCTTCACCACCTCCGGCGGGGTCGAGTTCCGCGTGGAGAAGGAGTTCGAGGACGCCGTCACGCAGCTCGCCCCGGCGCTGGACCTGGCCGCCTCCGGGGTCCCGGCGGGCACGCAGTGGACGATCCGGGTGCGCCGCGAGGGCGCCCGGATCCGGGCCAAGGCCTGGCGCTCGGCCTCGGCGGAGCCGGCGGCCTGGTCCTTCGACACCACGGACACCACCGCGTCGCGCCGCCTCACCAAGGGGCGGGTGGGCCTGCGGGCCCTCGCGAACGACGGCTGCACCAACCTGCCGCTGAAACTGGCCGTCAGCCGCTTCGAGGTCACCGAGTGCACCTGGGAGACCCCGCCGACGGTGACCCACGGCGACTGGGTGCGGGTCCTGGAGCAGCCGTTCGACGGGACGTGGACCCCGGCGCTGGAGCAGCAGATCCGGGCCTGGGCCGGTTCCACGGCCCCGGACGTGCTGGCGTACGCGGCGATGTTCCTGCCGGGTGCGGCGGCGGTGACCGCAGGGGCCGGGAAGGCGGCCGGCCAGCAGGTGCTGGGGCGTTCCGGGTACGGGTACCTGGACCCGCAGGGCAACCGGTACGAGGGGGCCGACTTCCACGAGTACATGGAGACCGGCTGGACCTTCCCCGACGGGGCGTACACCGGGCCGTCCAGCAAGCAGGGCGGGAACCTGGACTGCTCCGGGTACACGCGGATGGTCTTCGGCTACCACCACGGGGTGCCGTTGGCGGCGGGCGCCGACACCTCGGGGACGCGGCTGCCGCGCAAGTCCCGCGACATGGTGGACCACGCCCCGGGCGTGCGGATCGCGCAGCGGACGGGCACGGGGACGCAGCCGCTGCCCGTACCGCTGCTCCAGCCCGGTGACCTCGTGCTGTTCAACGCGGACTCCGGCGACGACAAGCCGACCGTGACGGTCGATCACGTGGGGATCTACCTGGGGCTGGACGCGGGCGGGCAGCGGCGGTTCCTCTCCAGCCGGAAGACGGGGAACGGGCCGACGATGGCGGACCTGGCGGGGGCGTCCACGCTGGACGGGGCGGGGACGTACGCGAAGTCGCTGCACACGGTGCACCGGATCTGACGGATTCCCGGTCCCGACGTGCTCGGGCTGAGGGGGTGGGGCGGTGCCGTGCGGGAGGGCGGGTGCGGGTGGGCCGCTGCGCGGGGCTGTTCCCCTCCCCGCCCCTTCCCGAAACTGGGGCTCTGCCCCAGACCCCGCGCCTCAAGCGCCGGCGGGGCTGGATTGGCCGGGGTGGGCGGGTCAGGTGCTGCCGGCAGGGTGAGGAGGTGCTCCTGGGTGTCCGCGCCGCAGCCGCACCGGGGGCGCGCTGCCGGTCACGGCCACACCAGGCAGTACGGCTGGTGGCCGGCCTCGTGGAGGCGGTGGGAGAAGTCCTGCCACTCGTGGAGCAGCTGGTAGACGTTGAAGGCGTCGCGGGGGCCGCCGCGGTCGGGGACCGTGGACCAGATGAAGGCGGCGGCGCCGACGGACTCCTCGCCGATGCCCCGGAGGGGGTCGACGACCGTCATGGGGAGTTTGACCACGGCGTAGTCGGGGTGCAGGACGACCAGTTCCAGCGGGGGGACCTTGTGCAGAGGTATGCCCTCGATGCCGGTGAGGACCATGGCGGCCACGGTCTCCGGCTTGATCTTCGAGAACATGCCGCCCATGCCGAGCTCGTCGCCGCCGAGCTCCTCGGGGCGCATGGAGATGGGGACCCGCGCGGCCGTGGCGCCGTCGGGGGCGCCGAAGTACTTGTACGTCACCCCCATGCCGCGGCCACCACCCCTGCCTGCCGCCGGTACCCCCGGCGCGCCCTGAATGCCCGGTACGCCCGCCGTGCCCGAGGTGTCGGGGACCGGGGCCGCATCGGTCGTCTTGCGGCGGTGTCTGCCGCGGCGGCCGCGGGCGCGCTCAGGACCCAGGCCGTCCAGGCCGTCGGTGCCCTCGCCCGGTCCACCACCGCGTTGCATATCTCCACCCGACCGCTCTACCGGCTGCCCGGACCCCACCGCGCAGCCTGATCATCATGGCAGTGACCTCCCCCGCGGTACGAGGGTGAAACACGACGGAGCCGCGCCGCTGGAACACGACGCTGAAACACGGCCGCGAAACACCTGCCCGCAAGACGGTCCGGGGCTCTGACACCATGGCTGGTGTGAGCTACCCATACCAGGCCCCAGTTTCGCAGACTCTTTTCGACCGGGCGGCAGTCGTGACCCCCGGCGGCGTGAACTCTCCCGTACGCGCGTTCCGCGCCGTGGGCGGTACGCCCCGGTTCATGGTGTCCGGTACCGGTCCGTACCTCACGGATGCCGACGGTCGCGAGTACGTCGACCTCGTGTGCTCCTGGGGACCGATGATCCTCGGCCACGCGCACCCCGAGGTGCTGGCGGCGGTGCAGGAGGCGGTCGCCCGCGGCACCTCCTTCGGTACGCCGGGCGAGGGCGAGGTCGCGCTCGCCGAGGAGATCGTGGCGCGGATCGAGCCGGTGGAGCAGGTCCGCCTGGTGTCCTCCGGTACCGAGGCGACGATGTCGGCGATCCGGCTGGCGCGCGGTTTCACGGGCCGGGCGAAGGTGGTGAAGTTCGCGGGCTGCTACCACGGGCACGTGGACGCGCTGCTGGCCGCGGCGGGTTCGGGCCTGGCCACCTTCGCGCTGCCGGACACCCCGGGTGTCACGGGCGCGCAGGCCGGGGACACCATCGTGCTGCCGTACAACGACCTCGAGGCGGTCCGGGCGGCCTTCGCGGCGCACCCGGGCGAGATCGCCTGTGTGATCACCGAGGCGGCCCCGGGCAACATGGGCGTGGTCACGCCGGCCGAGGGCTTCAACCAGGGCCTGGCGGACCTGTGCCGGGAGAACGGCGCGCTGTACATCTCCGACGAGGTGATGACCGGATTCCGCACCAGCCGCGCCGGCTGGTACGGCGTGGACGGGGTCAAGCCGGACCTGATGACCTTCGGCAAGGTCATGGGCGGCGGCTTCCCGGCGGCGGCCTTCGGCGGCCGTGCGGACGTCATGGGCCACCTGGCGCCGGCCGGCCCGGTCTACCAGGCGGGCACGCTCTCCGGGAACCCGGTGGCGACGGCCGCGGGCCTGGCGCAGCTGAGGCTGCTGGACGCGGCGGCGTACGAGAAGGTCGACGCGGTCTCGGCGGAGGTCCAGGGCCTGGTGACGGGCGCGCTGGCGAAGGAGGGCGTGGCGCACCGGCTGCAGACCGCGTCCAACATGTTCTCGGTGTTCTTCACCGCGGACGCCGTGCGCAACTACGACGAGGCGAAGCAGCAGGAGAGCTTCCGCTTCAACGCGTTCTTCCACTCGATGCTGTCGCAGGGCGTGTACCTGCCGCCGTCGGCCTTCGAGTCCTGGTTCGTGTCGACCGCCCACGACGAGCGGGCCGTCGAGCGGATCGCCGCGGCCCTGCCCGCCGCCGCCCGTGCCGCCGCGGAGGCCACCGGTGAGCGCTGAGCCGAAGGCCGCCGCGGGCGGCGAGGAGATCACCGTCGTGCACCTGGTGCGCCACGGCGAGGTGGAGAACCCGGACGGGGTCCTGTACGGGCGCCGGGCCGGCTACCACCTGTCCGCGCTGGGCCGGCAGATGGCGGACCGGGTGGCCGAGCACCTGGAGGGCCGGGACATCGCGTACGTCGTGGCCTCCCCGCTGGAGCGGGCGCAGGAGACGGCCTCGCCGATCGCCAAGAGCCACGGCCTGGAGCTGGCGACGGACCGCCGGCTGCTGGAGGCGGAGAACGTCTTCGAGGGCAAGACCTTCGGCGTGGGCGACGGCGCGCTGAAGAAGCCGGGCAACTGGAAGCACCTGACGAACCCGTTCAAGCCCTCCTGGGGCGAGCCGTACATCGAGCAGGTCGTGCGGATGAACGGCGCGCTGGAGGCGGCGCGGGACGCGGCGCGCGGGCACGAGGCGGTGGCGGTCAGCCACCAGCTGCCGATCTGGATCGTGCGCAGCTTCGCGGAGAAGCGGCGGCTGTGGCACGACCCGCGGCGCCGGCAGTGCACGCTGGCCTCGCTGACCTCGTTCACGTACCAGGGCGACCGGCTGGTGTCGGTGGGCTACAGCGAGCCGGCGCGGGACCTGGTCCCGGCGCACCTGCTGGCGGGCGCCAAGCCGGTGAAGGGGAAGTCGAAGGCCTTCGGGGCCTGAGCGCCGGATCCGATCGTTACCGTTTCGTCGTCATAAGGGCGGGTCCCGCGGGAACCGGCGCGCCGGGCCGATGACTCCTACCAATTGTCCGTTTATATGGGCGGTGTGGGGATTCGTGGCGACGGGGACGGGACGGTGCGCATGAGCAGGGTCGAAGGCATAGGCGGGATAAGCCGCAGGGGAGCGCTGGGGCTCGGGCTCGGGGCGGCGGCCGCGATCGGGATCGCGGGCTGCAGCTCCGGGGACGGCTCCGGCGCCCTCCGGCCGGGCGGGGGCAGGTCGGGGGGCGGCCCCGGCAAGCCCTCCGGGCCCCCGGTGCGGCTCATAGGCGACGGCTCCACGGCGGACACGGGCCCGCAGCCGCACCAGCCGCCGAAGCCGGTGCCGCTCCAGCCGGGGGAGACCCCGCCGCAGTTCGTGGTGTTCAGCTGGGACGGCGCGGGGGAGGTCGGCAACGGGCTCTTCCCGCGGTTCCTGAAGCTCGCCAGGGACCACCGCGCGGCGATGACCTTCTTCCTCTCCGGGATCTACGTGCTCCCGGAGTCGAAGAAGAACCTGTACGACCCGCCGAAGAACCCGGTCGGCGCCTCCGACATCGGGTACCTGAAGGACGAGAATGTCCGCCTGACCCTGCAGAACGTGCGCCGGGCCTGGCTCGACGGCCACGAGATAGGCACCCACTTCAACGGGCACTTCTGCGGAGGCTCCGGCTCCGCGGGCAACTGGACCCCGGCCGACTGGCAGAGCGAGATAGACCAGGCGAAGTCCTTCGTGAAGAACTGGCGGACGAACACCGGCTTCACGGACCTGGAGCCGCTGCCCTTCGACTACGACAAGGAGCTGGTCGGCGCCCGCACCCCCTGCCTGCTCGGCCAGGACCGGCTGCTGCCCACCGCCGAGAAGCTGGGCTGGCGCTACGACGCGAGCTCCCCGGGCGGCCTCCAGACGTGGCCGAAGAAGAAGGGGAGGGTGTGGGACCTGCCGCTCCAGGCGGTGCCGTTCCCCGGGCACTCCTTCGAAGTGCTGTCGATGGACTACAACATCCTCGCCAACCAGTCGAAGAACACCACCCGCGGCGTCCCCGCCCACTACCCGGCCTGGCGCCGGCAGGCCACCGGCGCCTACCTGAACGGCTTCCGCCGGGCGTACGAGTCGAACCGCGCCCCGCTCTTCATCGGCAACCACTTCGAGGAGTGGAACGGCGGGATCTACATGGACGCCGTCGAGGAGGCCCTCAAGGCCATGGCGGACAAAAGGGACGTACGACTCGTATCCTTCCGGCAGTTGGTGGACTGGCTCGACGTCCAGGACCCCGCCGTCCTCGCCAGACTGCGCACCCTCGCCCCCGGGCAGCCCCCGGCCGGCGGCTGGAACGCGTACCTCAAGGCCGCCTGAACCCGCCCCCGCGCCCGTTCCCGGCCCCGCCTCCGAGCCGCCGCCGACCTCGGCTTCCGCACCCCTCCGCAGGGCCCGCGGGGGGCGCGGAAGATCCACAAAACGCCCATGCGAAACTTTTCACATGAGCCTTAGCCGCGCCCCCCGACGCCGTCGCTCGACCAGCGGCCGGCGCGCCCTCCTGCTGACCGCGGCGACCGCCGCGGGCGCCCTCACCCTCACCGCCTGCGGCGGGTCGGACGACGGCGGGGGCAACACCTCCAAGGGATCCGGCGTCAACTTCGTGATCGGCAAGGGCGGCATCTCCACCGTCGCGAAGGCCGAGCGCAAGCCGGCCCCGGAGCTCGCCGGGAAGACCGTCGACGGCGAACAGCTCGACGTCGCCGACCTCAAGGGCAAGGTCGTCGTCCTCAACGTCTGGGGCTCCTGGTGTGCGCCCTGCCGCGGCGAGGCCCCGCACTTCGCGAAGGTCTCCAAGGAGCTCAAGTCCAAGGGCGTGGAGTTCGTCGGGATCAACATCCGCAACACCACGCAGGCCGCCCGGGCCTTCGACGAGGAGTTCGGGATCACGTACCCGAGCCTGCACGACCCGGACAGCCGGCTGCTGCTGCGCTTCCCCAAGGGCACGCTGAGCCTGAAGACCATCCCGTCGACCCTCGTGCTCGACCGGGACGGCAAGATGGCCGCCCGCGCGCTCACCGGCCTGAACGGCGAGCAGCTGCGCAAGATGGTCGAACCGATCGCGGCGGAGAAGTGATCCGGTGCTGACCCTCGCCGCCGAGGTCAACGAGACCGTGCTGAGCGGGGCCCTGCTGCTGGCCCTGCCCATCGCCCTCCTGGCCGGGCTCGTCTCCTTCTTCTCGCCCTGCGTGCTGCCGCTCGTACCGGGCTACCTGTCCTACGTCACCGGGGTGAGCGGCACCGACCTCGCGGAGGCCCGGCGCGGCCGGATGGCCGCCGGGGCGGGACTGTTCATCCTCGGCTTCACCGCCGTGTTCGTCTCCGGCGGCGCCCTCTTCGGCTACTTCGGCGACACCCTCCAGGAGCACCGGGAGATCATCTCGCGGGTGCTCGGCGTGGTGGTGATCGTCATGGGCCTCTTCTTCATGGGCCTGATCCCCGGGCTGACGATGCGGGAGTTCCGCTTCCACAGGAAGCCCGCCGCCGGCCTGGCGGGCGCACCGATACTGGGCGTGCTCTTCGGCATCGGCTGGACCCCCTGCATGGGCCCCACCCTCGCCGCCGTGACCGCCCTCTCCCTCGACCAGGCCAACGCCGGCCGGGCCGCCGTGCTGACCGTGGCCTACTGCCTCGGCCTCGGCGTGCCGTTCGTCGTCACCGCCATCGCCTTCCGCAAGGCGCTCGGCGCGTTCGGGTGGGTCAAGCGGCACTACGCATGGGTGATGCGCATCGGCGGAGGGATGCTGATCCTCACCGGTCTGCTGCTCGTCACAGGTGTGTGGGACACCATCGTCAGCGAGATGCAGGTGTGGACCCAAGGCTTCACGGTGGGGATCTGAGAACGAATGAGTACGCGCGTATGAGTACGACCGACAACAAGGCCGCCGCAGAGGCGGCCCCCGGGCCCGCGGCCGAGGACGAGCTCGCCGAGGCCGGCGGGGCCCTGTCCACCGCCCCCCGCGAGGAGGGTGCGGGCGCCCCCGCGGCCGCCGGGGTGCTCGGGATGCTCCGCTGGACCTGGCACCAGCTCACCTCGATGCGGGTGGCGCTCCTGCTGCTCCTGCTGCTCTCCCTCGGCTCGATCCCCGGCTCGCTCGTCCCGCAGACGGACGTCGACGAGCTCAAGGTCGCCGAATGGCAGGAGAAGCACTCGGGGTGGGTGCCCCTCTTCGAGAAGCTCCAGCTCTTCGACGTGTACAGCTCGGTGTGGTTCTCCGCGATCTACATCCTGCTGTTCGTCTCGCTCATCGGCTGCATCGTCCCGCGCACGTGGAAGTTCGTCGGCGAGATCCGCGGGATCCCCGTACGCACCCCCAGGCGCCTGGACCGGCTGCCCGCGTACGCGACCTGGCGCACCGCCGCCTCCCCCGAGGAGGTGCTCGCGGCCGGCCGCGGCGCGCTCGGCGGCCGCCGCTTCCGCACCGAGGCCCGTGAGGACTCCCTCATCGGGGAGAAGGGCTACCTGCGCGAGGCCGGGAACCTGGTCTTCCACATCGCCCTGATCGTGATGCTGGTCGCCTTCGCCTGGGGCCAGCTCTTCAAGTCCGAGGGCGGCAAGCTCGTCCTCCGCGGCACCGGGTTCTCGAACACGATGACCCAGTACGACGACTTCCGCTCCGGCAGCCTCTTCGACCGCGACTCCCTGCCGCCGTTCAGCTTCACCCTCGACCGCTTCGACGCGACGTACGAGCGCACAGGCCCGCAGAAGGGCACCCCGCGCACCTTCAAGGCGCACGTGACCTACAGCGAGGGCGCGTACGGCGCCCCGAAGAAGGCCGAGATCGAGGTCAACGAGCCGCTGGAGATCGACGGCGCCAAGGTCTACCTCATCGGCCACGGCTACGCGCCCGTCATCTCGGTGACCGACCCCCGCGGCAAGGTGATCTTCAAGGAGGCCGTGCCGCTGCTCCCGATGGACTCGAACATCACCTCCTCCGGCGCGGTCAAGGTCACCGACGGCTACCGCGACAAGAACGGCAAGAAGGAGCAGCTCGGCTTCAACGCCTTCTTCGTGCCGACCTTCGCCGGCGCCGGCAAGGGCCAGATGTTCTCCCAGTTCCCCGCCCTGGACTACCCGGTGCTCGCCCTCAGCGCGTACCACGGCAGCCTCGGCGTGGACTCGGGCCTGCCGCAGAACGTGTACCGCCTCGACAAGCGGAAGATGCAGGAGTTCAAGGACAAGGACGGGCAGCTCTTCAAGCAGCGCTTCCGGCCCGGCGAGACCATGGTCCTGCCGAACGGCGCCGGCACCGTGAAGTTCGAGGGCGTCGAGCGCTGGGCCACCTTCCAGATCTCCCAGCAGCCGGGCAACGGGCTCGCCCTCGCGGGGGCCGTCGCCGCCGTCCTGGGCCTCGCCGGCTCCCTGTTCATCCAGCGCCGCCGCGTCTGGATCCGCGCCGTACCCGCCGGGGACGGCACCACCCGCGTCGAGCTGGCGGGCCTGGCCCGCAGCGAATCGGCCCGGCTCCCGGAGGAGCTGGGCGAGCTGGCGGCCGCCGTGCACGAGCGGGCGCCCGCCGTGCCAGAGTCGGACACCCCGGCAGCACCAGCACCCGTACCCGCAGCAGCAGAGGAAGAGGAAGGAGAGCGCGGATGAGCACCACGACGCTCGCGGTCGCCGCCAACGAGAACCTGGCGCAGATCAGCAACGTGCTGATCTACTCGTCGATGGCGGTCTACACGCTCGCCTTCTTCGCCCACATCGCCGAATGGGTCTTCGGCAGCCGCAGCAGGGTCGGCCGCACGGCCGCCGCGCTCACCGGCGCGAAGACCGCCGCGGCCGCCCCCGCGGTCCAGGTGCGCTCCGCCGGCGGGACCGCCGTCCTCGACAAGCCGAAGGTCGTCACCCGCTCCGCCGCCGGCACCCGCGAGGTCCCCGACGGCCCGGGCGCCGCGGGCGGCACCGAGAAGGGCGACCTGTACGGGCGGATCGCGGTCTCCCTGACCACCCTCGGCTTCCTCGTCGAGGCGGCCGGAGTGGCCACCCGCGCCCTGTCGGTGCAGCGCGCCCCCTGGGGCAACATGTACGAGTTCTCGATCACCTTCTCCACGGTGGCCGTCGGCGCGTACCTGGTGCTGCTCGCCGCGAAGAAGAACGTCCGGTGGATGGGCCTGATCCTGGTCACCACCGTGCTGCTGGACCTCGGCGTGGCCACCACCTGGCTCTACACCGAGAGCGACCAGCTGGTCCCGGCGCTCGACTCGTACTGGCTGTGGATCCACGTCTCCACCGCGATCATCTGCGGGGCGGTCTTCTACATCGGCGCCGCCGGCACCGTCCTGTACCTCTTCCGCGACGCGTACGAGGCCAAGCTGGAGCGCGGCGGCAAGCCGGGCCGGTTCGCGAGCTCGGTGCTGGAGCGGCTGCCCGCCGCCGCCTCGCTGGACAAGTTCTCGTACCGGATCAACGCCGCGGTCTTCCCGCTGTGGACCTTCACGATCATCGCGGGCGCCATCTGGGCCGGCGACGCGTGGGGCCGCTACTGGGGCTGGGACCCCAAGGAGGTCTGGTCCTTCGTCACCTGGGTCGCGTACGCCTGCTACCTGCACGCCCGCGCCACCGCCGGCTGGAAGGGCCGCAAGGCCGCCTACCTGGCCCTTTTCGCCTTCGCCTGCTGGATCTGGAACTACTACGGCGTGAACATCCTGCTCAGCGGCAAGCACTCGTACGCGGGCGTCTGAGCCGCAGGAGCACGCAGGACGCACGAAGCGCAGAACGCCCCCGGGATCCCGTCCCGGGGGCGTTCTCGCGCAGTCCGCGCGCCGGTCAGTTCTTCGGGTCGTCCGCGTCCCCGTCCCGGTCCTTCTCCTTGTCCCGGCCGCGCTCCTCGTCCAGGGACTTCAGGAAGTCGGGGTTGTCGTCCGGGGCCACCCAGCGGGTGCGGCCGCCGCCGCGGCCCCCGGCGGACGGGACCCTCTTCTTGCCGGCGAACAGCCACACCAGCGGCCCGACGATCGAGAACAGCAGGATGATGATCACCCACACCACCTTCGGGAGGTGCTTGACCTCCTCCTCGGGCGTGTTCAGGCAGTCGATGAACGCGTAGATCGTCAGCGCGATGATCAGCAGGAAGGGCAGATAGCGCAGCACGGTGTGGGTCCGACCCCCAGGGCACGGTTGGAACGGCGGCGGGGCCGCGGCGGGCCCCGGTGACGCTTCCAGGGTAGTGCGTGGCGGATACTTGGCCGCATGGCTTACGACGATCTCCGCTCGCTGCTCCGGGCTCTGGAGCGGGAGGGCGACCTCAAGCGCATCAAGGCCGAAGTGGACCCGTACCTCGAGGTCGGGGAGATCGTCGACAGAGTGAACAAGGCGGGCGGCCCCGCCCTCCTCTTCGAGAACGTCAAGGGCTCCGCCATGCCCCTGGCGATGAACGTCTTCGGCACCGACCGCCGCCTCCTGAAGGCCCTGGGCCTGAAGTCGTACGGCGAGATCAGCGAGAAGATCGGCGGACTGCTCAAGCCGGAGCTGCCGCAGGGGTTCATCGGGGTCCGCGAGGCCTTCGGCAAGCTCGGCTCGATGGTGCACGTGCCGCCGAAGAAGGTGAAGTCCGACTCCGCGCCCGTGCAGGAGGTGGTCCTCACCGGCGAGCAGGTGGACCTGGACCTGCTCCCGGCCCTGTTCACCTGGCCCAAGGACGGCGGCTCCTTCTTCAACCTCGGCCTGACCCACACCAAGCACCCGGAGACCGGGGTCCGCAACCTCGGCCTGTACCGGCTCCAGCGCCACGACAAGCGCACCATCGGGATGCACTGGCAGATCCACAAGGACAGCCGCAACCACTACGCCGTCGCCGCCGAGCGCGGGGAGCGGCTGCCGGTCGCCATCGCCTTCGGCTGCCCGCCCGCGGTGACGTACGCGTCGACCGCGCCGCTGCCGGGGGACATCGACGAGTACCTGTTCGCCGGCTTCGTGGCGGGCAAGCGGATCGAGATGGTCGACTGCAAGACCGTCCCGCTCCAGGTCCCGGCGAACGCCGAGGTCGTCGTCGAGGGCTGGCTGGAGCCGGGGGAGATGCTGCCGGAGGGGCCCTTCGGGGACCACACCGGCTTCTACACCCCGCAGGAGCCCTTCCCCGCGCTGAAGATCGACTGCATCACCATGCGCAAGCGGCCGCTGATCCAGTCGATCGTGGTGGGCCGGCCGCCGACGGAGGACGGGCCGCTGGGCCGCGCCACCGAGCGGTTCTTCCTGCCGCTGCTGAAGATCATCGTCCCGGACATCGTGGACTACCACCTGCCCGAGTCGGGCGGCTTCCACAACTGCGCGATCGTCTCGATCGACAAGAAGTACCCGAAGCACGCCCAGAAGGTGATGCACGCCATCTGGGGTGCGCACATGATGTCGCTGACCAAGCTGATCGTCGTGGTCGACAAGGACTGCGACGTCCACGATCTGCACGAGGTGTCCTGGCGGGCGCTGGGCAACACCGACTACGCGCGCGACCTGACCGTGGTCGAGGGCCCCGTGGACCATCTGGACCACGCCTCCTACCAGCAGTTCTGGGGCGGCAAGGCGGGCATCGACGCGACGAAGAAGCTTCCCGAGGAGGGCTACACCCGCGACGGCGGCTGGCCCGACATGGTGGAGTCGGACCCGGCGACGGCGGCCCTGGTGGACCGCCGCTGGAAGGAGTACGGGCTGTGAGCGGCTCGGACGGCACGGAGCTCGGCGGTCCCGCCCTGTTCCTCGGTACGGACACCCCCTGCGTGGCGCTGCTCCGCCCCGAGCTGGACCCGGCGGACCCGGGCCTGCGGGAGGCGGCGGAGCTGGCGGGGGTGAGCCCGGAGGAGTTCGCCGGGGACTCCGGCGTGTGGCAGGTCCTGGCGGACCGCACGGACGGCGAGGGCCGCGGCTTCGAGCTGCCGGAGCTGGCCGACGCCGAGGCGGCGGCCTTCGCGGACGAGCTGCTGGCCGCGCTGGGCGCGGTGGCCGACGGCGGCGCGGACTTCGAGCTGTCGCTGGCCGACGGCGCGCTGTCGGTGGCGGGTTCGGGCGCGGGCGACGACCGGGTGTCCGTACGGGCGCGGGTGGTCCCGCCGGCGGAGGGCGGCGAGCCGGGCGACGGCGGTCCGCTGGAGGTCGAGCTCGGCACCCTGGCCGTGGCGGAGCTGAGCGCCGGTCTGGAGCAGTTCCGGGAGAGCCTCGCATGATGGCCACCGCCGACGGGGTCGTCGGACCCGGTCCCGCAGCCCCGGGGGCCGACGGGAAGGTGAAGGCCTTCCTGCGGCTCGTGATGATCGAGCACTCGGTCTTCGCGCTGCCGTTCGCGTACATCGCCGCGCTGACGGCGATGTTCCGGGACGGCGGCGGGGTGCAGTGGGTGACCCTGCTGCTGGTCACCGTCGCCATGGTGGGCCTGCGGACCTTCGCGATGGCCTGCAACCGGATCATCGACCGGGAGATCGACGCCCGCAATCCGCGGACGGCCTCCCGGGAGCTGGTCACGGGCGCGGTGTCGGTGCGGACGGCGTGGACCGGGGCCGGGATCGCCGTGGCGGTCTTCCTCGGGGCGGCGGCCCTGCTGAACCCGCTGTGCCTGGCGCTGGCGCCGGTCGCGGTGGTGCCGATGGTGGTCTACCCGTACGGCAAGCGCTTCACGAACTTCCCGCACGCCATCCTGGGCCTGGCCCAGGCGATGGGCCCGGTGGGCGCCTGGCTGGCGGTGACCGGCGAGTGGTCCTGGGAGGCGGTGGTCCTGGGCCTGGCCGTCGGCGTGTGGATCGGCGGCTTCGACCTGATCTTCGCCTGCCAGGACGTGCAGGCCGACCGGGCCGAGGGGGTCATGTCGGTCCCGGCGCGCTTCGGGATCCCCGCGGCCCTGTGGGGCGCGCGCGCCTGCCACGCCGTCACCATGGGCCTGTTCGCCTGGTACGCCCTGATGACGGACGCCGGGGCCTTCTTCTGGGCGGGCCTGCTGATCGTGGCGGCGGCCTTCGTGTACGAGCACACGATCGTGACCCCGCACGACCTGTCCCGCCTGAACCGGGCCTTCTTCACGGTGAACGGTTTCATCGGGATGGCCCTGTTCGTGTGCGCGCTGGCCGACCTGGTGGCCCGCGGGCTGACGGTCTAGCACCTGAGCCGCGCCGGGCCCGGTGTGGCCGGATACCCTCGGACCCATGACTGACGGCAAGCGCACCCCGTGGGTGGTCGGGGTTTCCGGGGCGTCCGGGACGCCGTACGCCGCGGCGGTGCTGCGGGGGCTGATCGAGGCGGGCGAGGACGTCGACCTCGTGGTCAGCCGGGCCTCGCGGCTCACCCTGCTGGACGAGACGGGGATCTCCTACCGGGACGCGCACTGGCGCGAGGACCTGGCGGCGTGGCTGGCGCGCGGCGCCGACGGGAAGCCGGACACCTTCACGGGGCTGGACCTGGGCGGCGTGCGGCACTGGGCGGCCGGCGACCTGGCGGCGGGGCCGAGCAGCGGCTCGTACCCGGTGAAGGGGATGCTGATCGTGCCGGCGTCCACGGCCTGTGTGGCCGGGGTGGCGCTCGGACTGTCGAAGGACCTGCTCCAGCGGGCGGCGAGCGTGACGCTCAAGGAGCGGCGCCGGCTGGTGGTGGCGGTGCGGGAGACCCCGCTGAGCGGTCAGACGCTCAAGGCACTGGTGGCGCTGGACGAGGCGGGCGCCGTGGTGCTGCCCGCCTCTCCGGCGTTCTACGCGGGTGCGACGCACATCCAGGATCTGGTGGACTTCGTCGCGGGGCGGGTGCTGGACGCGGCAGGGGTGCCGCACCGGCTGTACCGCCGTTGGGAAGGAGAGCTGGGAGGCTCTCGTGGCGCTTAGCGCTTGGGGGCGGCGGTCCGGCGGCGGGTCTTGTCGACGCGCTGGGCGACAGCCGGCTGGTGGGCACGGGATCGGTTGGCCAGCTCCTGCAGCTGTCGCATGTGAGCGTAGGCCATCTCGATCGTGTACACGGTGAACCACTCCTGAAAGATCGTCTTTGATCTGCTGAAAGATTCACAGGGCGTTGACCCTGTGTGCCTTAGATTCTATACGTAAACTCGCGGGATCGCTGAACAATGGAAGGCTCCAGGCATATGGACGCGGTGGACAGGCAGCTCATCCAGGCACTCAGGGAAAACGGCCGGGCGTCGTACGCCGAGCTGGGACGGCTCGTGGGCCTCTCCGGCCCGAGCGTCACGGACCGGATCAACCGGCTGGAGACGGCCGGGGTGATCACCGGCTACCGGGCCACGGTCGACGCGGCCTCGCTCGGCCTGGGCGTGACGGCCCTCATCGGCATCTCCCTCTCCGACGCGGCCGACCACGAGGACGTGGCCCGCAGGCTGCGCGACCTCGCCGAGATCGAGGACTGCTGGTTCATCGCCGGCGACGACTCGTACATGCTCAAGGTCCGCGCGAACGACGTGGACGGGCTGGAGAAGATCATCCGCAAGCTCTCCGGCACCAAGGGCGTCTCGCGCACCCGCACCACCATCGTGCTCTCCACCAAGTGGGAGAACCGGGTCGGGGACCTGCCCGAAGAGCACTGAGAGTACGGTGGGGCGGGAGCTGCGGGGCGGTAGCCATGCAGCAGCAGGACAGCAGCAGGAAGATCGAGGAGGCGACCACCGCATGGACGCTGGGCTCAAGCGTGAGCTGGAGGAGAAGGTCCGCTCCGGCGAGCGGCTGACCCGTGAGGACGGCATCGCCCTCTACGCGTCGGACGACCTGGCCTGGCTGGGCGGTCTCGCCCACGAGGTGCGCACGCGCAAGAACGGCGACGTCGTGCACTTCAACGTCAACCGCCACCTCAACATGACCAACGTGTGCACCGCCTCGTGCGCGTACTGCTCGTTCCAGCGCAAGCCGGGCGAGAAGGACGCGTACACGATGCGCATCGAGGAGGCCGTCCGCCTCGCCAAGGCGATGGAGAACGAGAACCTCACCGAGCTGCACATCGTCAACGGCCTGCACCCGAACCTGCCGTGGCGCTACTACCCGCGCTCCCTCTCCGAGCTGAAGAAGGCGCTGCCGAACGTCTCCCTGAAGGCCTTCACCGCCACCGAGATCCACCACTTCGAGACCATCTCCGGGCTGTCCGCCTCGGAGATCCTCGACGAGCTGATCGAGGCCGGCCTGGAGTCCCTGACCGGCGGCGGCGCGGAGATCTTCGACTGGGAGGTCCGCCAGCACATCGTCGACCACCGCACCCACTGGGAGGACTGGTCGCGCATCCACCGGCTCGCGCACGAGAAGGGTCTGAAGACCCCGTGCACGATGCTGTACGGGCACATCGAGGAGCCGCGCCACCGCGTGGACCACGTGCTGCGGCTGCGTGAGCTCCAGGACGAGACCGGCGGCTTCCAGGTCTTCATCCCGCTGCGCTACCAGCACGACTTCGTGGACATGCAGGACGGCAAGGTGCGCAACAAGCTCCAGGCGCGCACCACGATGGCGACGGGCGCCGAGGCCCTGAAGACCTTCGCGGTCTCCCGGCTGCTCTTCGACAACGTGCCGCACGTGAAGGTCTTCTGGGTGATGCACGGCGTGCAGACCGCCCAGCTGGCCCTCCAGCACGGCGCCGACGACATGGACGGCTCGGTCGTCGAGTACAAGATCACGCACGACGCGGACAACTACGGCACGCCGAACAAGCTGACCCGCGACGACCTGCTCGACCTGATCCGCGAGGCCGGCTTCCGGCCGGTCGAGCGCAACACCCGCTACGAGGTCATCCGGGAGTACCCGGGCCCGGACGCCGGGCTGCGCGAGTCGCCGCAGCCGATGCGGGTCTGAGGCCCTGCGGCCCTCCCGGCCCCTCCCGCCGTACGCACGGACAGGGCGGCGCCCCCGGTGATCCCGGGGGCGCCGCCCTCGTGCGTGTCCGGGGCGAATTCCCTGGCCATGCGAGATGGTAATAGTTAAGCTTCGGATATGACCCTTACGTTTGTCCTCGATCCCGCGCCCGGTCCGGAGCTGTACGAGGACGTCCTGAGCCTGTGGACGGACGTCACCAACGCCGGCGGCGCCGTCGGCTTCGTCGCCCCGGTGGTCCCCGACGACATCCGCCCCCAGCTCGACAAGCAGTTCGCCGAGGTCGCCCGGGGCCGCTCCACGCTGCTCGTGGGCCTCGGCCCCGACGGCCGCGCGGCCGCCGCCGCCTTCCTGACCCGCAACACCCACCGGCTCCAGCTGCACTGGGTCTGGGCCTACACCGTCATGGTCCACCCGCGCCTCCAGGGGCGGGGCCACGGGCGGGAGCTGATGGCCGCGCTGGCCGACGCCGCCCGCTCCCTCGGGGGCATCGAGGCCGTCCGGCTCGGGGTCCGCGGCGGGATGGGCCTGGAGCAGTTCTACGCCTCCTGCGGCTACAAGGAGGTCGGCCGGGTCCCGGACGCCGTCCGGGTCGCCCCCGGCGACGACCGCGACGACATCACCATGCTGCTGCCGCTGCACTGAGGACGGGACCCGGGGCCCGGGACCCCGGGAGCCCCGGCCCGTGCTCAGCGGGGCAGGCCCGCCGCGAGGGAGTCCAGGAGGGCGCTCAGCCGGGCCGCCTCCGGGGCCGACAGCCGCCCCAGGGCCGCCCGCTGGGCCTGCGCCAGCTCGGCCGCGACCCCGGCCGCCGTCTCGATCCCGGGCGCGGTGAGCCGTACGGTCAGCCGCCGCCGGTCCTCCGGTACGGGCAGCCGTACCGCCAGGCCCGCCGCCTCCAGCCGGTCCACGGCCCCGGTCAGGGCGCCCGAGGTGACGCCCAGCACCCCGGCCAGCCCGCCCGGGGAGCGGGCGTACGGGGCGCCCGCCGCGTACAGCTCCGCCAGCAGCCGCACCCCGGTCCGGGACAGGCCGTGGCGGCGGCACAGCGGCCGGGTCCGCTCCTCCAGGGCCTGCGCCAGCCGCTCGGCGCAGGCGAACAGCTCGGCGGCGGTGGGGGGCGGCGGGGCCGGGCCCGCGGGGGCGGCGGGGGCGGCGGGGGCCGCGGCGGCGGCTGCCGGGGCCACCGTCAGCCGCCCGCGGGCGGCACCGGGACGACGCGGGCGAAACCGCGCTGGTGCCACACCAGGCCGCCCGCCGGCTCCGGGCCGATCCCGTCCCCCTCGACCGCGGTGACCCGGCCGATCAGGATCGTGTGGTCCCCGCCGTCCAGGGCCGCGTACCGCTCGCACACCAGCCGCATCGCACTGTCGGCGAGCCCCGGGGCCGCCCCCGGGCCCGGCGCGAGCCGGACCCCGTCGAAGCGGCGGTCGGGGCGGCCGGCGAACTGCAGGGCCAGGGCCCCGTCCCCGGGCCCGAGCAGGTTCACGCAGAACGCGTCCGCCGCGGCCAGCGCGTCGTGCGCCGAGGAGCCCCGGTCCAGGCAGACCAGGAACAGCGGCGGGTCCAGCGACAGCGAGGACACCGCGCTCGCGGTCAGCCCGCGGGCGGTCCCGTAGGAGTCGTAGCAGGTCACGACGGTCACGGGGGCGGCGAGCGCGGCCATCGCGGCCCGGAACTCCTGGGCCGAGACCCCGGTGCGCTCCAGCAGGGCGGGGCTCATCGGACGGCCTCCGGGTCCCGCGGGGCGGCGGCGGGCAGGACGGCCGGGGAGGGGGCGAGCCAGCGGCCCGCGGGGGTGCCGGTGAAGCCCCCGGCCGCGTCCCAGACCCGCTCGCCGCCCTTGACGACGGTGGTGAACCGGCCCCGGAACAGCCAGCCCTCGTACGCCGACCAGCCGCACTTGGCCTGGATGTCCTCCCGGGCGGGCTGCCAGCGCTGCGCCGGGTCGAGGACCGCCAGGTCCGCGTCCGCGCCGACGACCAGCCGGCCCTTGCCGGGCAGCCGGAACAGGTCCGCGGGCCCGGAGCCCATCAGGCGGGCCAGGTGGACGGCCGCCTCGTCCGGGTCGACGCGCCGGGTCATCATGCCGGTCCAGGCGGCGGTGGCCAGCTCCTGCACCCCGGGCAGGCCCGGCGGGGCGTCCGCGGGGACCTTGTTCTTCTCCTCGACGGTGTGCGGGGCGTGGTCGCTGCCCAGGCTCGCGGCCTCCCCCGACAGGGCGGCCCGCCACAGCCGGTCCTGGTCCGTGAGCCCGCGGATGGCGGGGGAGAGGCGGGTGCGCGGGCCGCGCCGGCAGGTGTCGGCGTCGGTGAAGGAGAGGTGGTGGCCGGTGACCTCGAAGGTCAGGGGCAGCCCCTCCTGGGCGGCGGCGACCAGCATGTCGGCCTCCTCCGCGGTGGAGGCGTGCAGGATGTGGGCGCGGGTGCCGTACGTGCGGACCAGCTGGATCACCTTGGCGCAGGCCACGATGGCGCCGGAGCGCGGGCGGTGGGGCTCGTACTCGTCGTAGGAGCCGGGGTCCCCGCGCCAGGTGTCGAGCAGGTCGAAGACGTGCTGGTCCTCGGCGTGCAGGACGAGCTGGACGTTGCCGCGGGCGGCGGCCGCGAAGGCCTCTTCCAGGGCCCGCCAGTCCCGGAAGACCACGGGGGCGGTGTGGTGCCCGGCCATGAACACCTTCGCGGAGGTGGCGACTTCGGGGTCGAGGGTGGCCAGGACCTCGGGGTGCTCGGGGTCCGCGCCGATGTGGAAGCGGTAGTCCACCCACGAACGGCCCTCGATGATGCGGGCCTTGGCCCTCAGGTCCTCCTCGTCGAGCGACGGCGGGCGGGTGTTGGGCATGTCGAGGACGGTGGTGACCCCGCCCGCGATGGCCGCCCGGCTGGCGTGCTCCCAGTCCTCCTTGTACTCCAGGCCCGGGGTGCGGAAGTGGACGTGCGAGTCGATGAGTCCGGGCAGCACGTACCGGCCCGCGGCGTCGATCCGGGGTCCGTCGGGCAGGGCCTCGCCCGGCTCCGGCAGGGCGTCGATGCGGCCGTTGCGGATCACTACGGCGCCCTCGCGGACCCCCTCGGGGGTGACCAGGCGGCCGCCCTCCACGACGAGGTCGGCGGTGGCGGTGCGGCCGTCGATGCGGCCGGCGGGGTTCAGCGGTTCCACGAGATGCTCACCAGTTCCCTGCAGAGGTCGTTGGTCGGGCCCATGAGGGCGACGGCGCGGGCGTCGCGGCCGTACCGGTTCACCGGGTGCCCCTCGACGTACCCGGCCGAGCTGAGGATGCGCTCGACCTCGGTGACGACGAGGTCGGCGGCGGCGGAGGCGAAGAGCTTGGAGTGCAGCGTGGTCGTACCGGGGTCCGCGGACTCCCGGCGGCCGGCCCGCTCGACGAGCGCGCGGGCGGACTCGACCTGCGTGGCCAGGTCCACGAGCCGGTACTGCACCGACTGGTGGACGTGCAGCCCGCGCTTGCGGACGTGCTCGTGCGCGGAATCCAGGGCGGCCTGCGCCAGCCCCACGGCCACCGCGCCGAGGGTGGCCCCGGACTCGCGGACCCGGGCGATGACGGAGGCGGCCACCCCCTCGGCGCCGAGCCGGTCGGCGTCGGTGACCCGGCAGTCGTGCAGGTCCACGAAGCCGGTGGCGGAGCCGCGCATCCCGGCCAGCCGCATCGAGGTGTCGGGGACCAGCCCCGGATTGTCCCCGCGGACCAGGAAGAAGGTCTGGCCGGCGGCGCCGTAGCCGGTGTCCTCGGCGCCGGGGGCCGCATCCGGGCCGGTCTGGGCGAGGACCAGGTAGACGTCGGCGAGGCCCGCGCTGGTGGTGAAGGCCTTCGCCCCGTGCAGGGACCAGCCGCTGTCGCCGGTGCGGGTGCCGCGGGTGGCCAGGTTCTTCTTGTTGGCGCCCGCACCGGTCTCGCTCCACGCGGACGCGGCCAGCCACTCGCCGGAGGCCAGCTTCGGCAGCAGGGTGCGGTGCTGGGCGGGACTGCCCTGCTCCACGATCCGGCTGCTGACCGCGAAGTGCTGGAACAGCATGATCGCGGCGGAGCCGTTGACCGAGGCCACCTGCTCCACGCAGCGGTTGAGGTCCACGGGGCCCGCGCCCGCCCCGCCGAACTCGCGCGGTACGGCCAGGCCCAGCAGGCGGCCCGTACGGAGCGCCGCCACGGCCGCGCGGTCGGGTTCGCCGCTGCGGTCGGCGGCCTCGGCGCACCGGCGCAGCTCCTCGCGCACCCCGGGGTCGAGGTCGGCCAGGGAGAGCCTCAGGCCGTCCGCGGCGGGGCCGGGAGCGGTATCGGGGGCGGGGGCCGGGGTGGTCAGACGGGCAGTGGCAGGCATGCGCGCTCCTGGGACGGGGCCGGGGCCGGGGAGGAGGGGACGGGCGCCGCGGCCGCGGCGGCGCGGGCGTGGGCGGCGGGGTGGGCGGTGCTGTGGTCGGCGGTGTGGACGTGGGTGGCGGTGTGGGCTGGTACGGGCACGGCGTCGGCGGGTGCCGGGGGGCCGGCGGGGGCCGCTGCCCGCGGCCCGGCCCCGGCCGCGGGCCGCGGCGGGAAGCGGAAGCGGCTCGCGGGCAGTCCCGCCCAGCCCTGGTAGTCGACCTGCTTGCCGCCGACGGACACCCAGGCCAGCCGCGGCCCGGTGCCGGTCACCACGGACGAGGCGGACACGCTCAGGGCGCCGCCCGGCGTGACCAGCCGGACCGGTCCGCCGCGGTGCCCGCCCTGCCGGGCGAGGGACCAGGGCACGCTGCCCTCGATGCCGACGGCGGTGCCCAGGCAGATGGCGCCGGTCAGGGCCAGGGTCGGGTGCCAGGACGGCACCGAGACCGCCCGGACGGCCAGGGCGCCGCCCGGCTCCCCCAGCACGGCCGCGACCTTGGGGAAGGCCCCCGAGGGGTCCCAGCCCTGCTGCTCGCAGACCGCGAGGCGGATCCGCAGGAACTGCTCGAAGAGGTCCGGGCCCGCCCCGAAGAGCTGCTCTCGGGTCTCCAGGCCGAGGTGCGCGGCGGGCACGAACACGTACGGGTTGCCCATCGAGACCAGCGAGACGGGGACGACCGTCCGGTCCACGTGCACCTCGGTGACGGGCTCGCCGGTCATGAGGAGCTCGGCGACGGGCTTGGTCGGCGTGCAGAGGAAGTGCGCGGTGAAGCGGGTGCCGCCCTCGGCGGCCTCCTCCACCTCGCAGACCACGTTGTCGCCGTTGTTGAGCACGTTCACGCGCACCCGGGCCCCGGCCGCCAGCGGCGCGATCATCCCGGACCGGGCCGCCGCCTCGACGGCCGCCAGGATGGAGTGGCCGCAGGAGCCGCGCAGGTCGAAGGAGTCGTGGGACTGCGGCAGCGACTGCACGAAGCGGTAGTCCAGGTCGAACAGCGGATGCGCCGAGGGCTGCACGACCGCGTTCTTCAGGACGTGCCCGGCGCCGTCCGCGGCCAGGTCGGCCCGGATCCCGGCGAGACTGCCGAGCAGCTCCTCCGTCTCACCGGGCAGGCCGCGGCCGTCGAGGACCAGGGTGGGGCAGGGCGCGCCGTGCGCGGCGGCGAGGTAGCCGCTCACCGGACCCCCTGCGCGGCGGCCGGGGCGGTCGCCGCGAGGGCGCCGCGGCCGAAGAACTGGCCGCGCCACATCTGGTGGGACATCAGGGCCCACAGGGCCAGGGAGGCGCGGTCGGAGGGGCGCGCCGCCTGCTCCTCGAAGAGGGCGGCGACGGTCTCGGGCCGGATCCGGCCGTCGGCGCGCAGCGCGGACCCGGACAGGGCGTCGCGGGCCACGTCCCACAGGGCCTGGCCGGGGGCGAGCATGGCCGTGACGGGCAGGGTGAAGGGCTGCTTGGGCCGGTTCAGGACGCTGTCGGGGACGAGTCCGCGGGCGGCCTCGTACAGGGCGCGCTTGACCCCGCCGCCCGCCGACGCGTCGATCTTCTGCGCGTCGGTGAGGGAGGTGGCGAAGCGGACGACCTGCGGCTGGCAGAACGGCAGCCGGGCCTCGACGGAGCTGGCCATCGAGAGGTGGTCGACGCGCCTCAGGTGGTAGGAGGGCAGCCGGTACTGCTGCTCGACCGCGCAGATCCGGCGCATCCGGCTGCCGGCGCCGTTCTCCAGCGTCTGCGTCAACTCGGCGGGCAGGGCCGGGCCGTGGGCCCGTACGGCCTCGGCGTACGCGTCGGTGTAGAGGTCCTCGCGCAGGCTGCGGGGGACCGCGGACAGGTGGTCGAGGTAGTCCTGCACCCAGCCGGAGCCCTCGGGGGCGGCCACGGCCTGGGTCATCCGGGCGTACCCGCCGAAGAGTTCGTCGGCGGCGTCTCCGGTGAGGGCGACCTTGAAGCCGGCGTCGCGGACGGCGCGGAAGAGGGAGAACGTCGACAGGGTGATCGGGTCGGCATTGGGCTGGCCCAGGTGCCAGACCACGTCGGCGAGCAGGTCGGGGAAGGTCGACGGGTCGATCTCGACCTGGTGGTGGACGGTGCCGGCGCGGCGGGCCACCTCGGCGGCGTAGGCGCGCTCGTCGGAGGGCCAGGTGCCGGTGTAGGCGATGTTGAAGGTGTGCAGTTCGCGGGCGCTGCGGGCCGCGAGGGCGGTGACGAGGCTGGAGTCGAGCCCGCCGGAGGTGATCGCGGCGACGGGCGCGTCGGCGATCAGCAGGCGGGAGACCTCGCGGCCGAGCAGCTCGCGCAGCTCCTCCCCGGCCCGGTGCAGGCTGCGGGAGGCGTCGGCGCCGGCGGTGGTGTGGCCGAGCGGGCGGGTGGTGATCCGCAGTCCGCCCCGGCGGCCGACCACGGCGGTGGCGGCCGGGGGCAGCACGCCGATCCCGCGGAACATGGTGCGCTCGCCGAAGGGGGTCTTGGAGACGAGGTAGGCGTCGAGCCCGAACTCGTCCTCCTCGGCGGCGACGTCGGCGAAGCCGAGCAGGGCGGGGATCTCGGAGGCGAAGCGGAACCGGCCGCGGGGCTCGTCCCAGGCGTAGTACAGCGGCTTCATGCCGGACTCGTCGGTGGCGATGACGAGCTTGGGCTCCTCGCGCAGGTCCATCACGGCGACGGAGTACATGCCGTCGAGCTGCTCGGCGAACCGCTCGCCGTACTCCAGGTACAGGGCGGGCAGTACGGAGCCGTCGCACCGGTCCGGGATGCGGTGGCCGCGGGCTTCGAGGCGGGATGCCAGCTCGCGGTGGTTGTACAGCTCGCCGTTGAAGACCACGGTGACGGCCCCGAGGCGGTACGGCTGCACGCCCCCCTCCGGGTCCATGATCGAGAGCCGGTTGTTGCCCAGGGCCCAGTCGTCCCTTCCGGTGAAGGTCTGGGCATCGGGGCCGCCGTGGCGCAGCAGGGCGGCGACGGTGCGCAGCTCCTGGTCGCTCGTACCGGCATTGAAGGATCCGTAGATACGGCACATGTCGGTCAGACCACCTGAGAGGAGACGCCGGCGGCGTCGTAGAGGGCAGGGTCGAAGGGGGTCGGGCCGCCGCAGGTCACGAAGCGGCGGGCGGCCGGGCCCGTGTGGGGGTTGCGGGCGCCGTGGAGGACGCCCGGGGCGGCGTAGAGCACGTCTCCGGCCTCGACGTCGATCCAGCGGTCGACGAGGTACATCTGGCCGATGCCCTCGAAGGCGATGAACGCCTCGTCGCTGTGCTCGTGGAGGTGGACGTTGAAGGTCTCGCCGGGCTGCTGGATACCGCAGTGCAGGCAGAGCCGGCAGCTGCCGGTGCCGGGCCAGAACAGGAAGTTCATGGTGGCGCGGGGGGCCTCGTCGGGGGCGAGCTGCCCGGTGCCGGAGAACCCGCGCAGCTGCGTCTCGTCGTCCCACAGGGTCGAGAAGAGCTTCGGGTCGCTGCCGGGTGCGGTGCCCGCGGGCAGCGGGGTCCGCCACACGTACGCGGTCATGCCCTCCGGGCCCGCGGTCAGGGTCAGGGCCCGGCCGGTGGGGGCGTAGGCGGCCGAGGCGGGCCCGGCGGGGCGGGTCTCCGTGCCGACGGCGAGGGTGCCGGAGCCCGCGAAGACCACGGCGGTGTTCTCCTCGCCCGAGGTGTTCCCGGGGCTCCAGGACGCGCCGGGGGCGACCCGTACGACGTGCAGCGTGACCCAGGTCGCGCCCGCGGCGGGGCTCACCGGGGTCGCGACCTCGGTGCCGTCGGTGCCATCGGGGCCCTGGTGGGATTCGAAGACGAATTCCCGCGAGCTGATGATCCGTGCGTCGCCGAGGTGGCCGAAAGTCTTCATGGGTGCTCCGTCCGTGCTCACTCCTGCTGGCTCGTGAAGCCTGGGTTTCGGGGTTCCCGATCACCTCCCGTGGCAGTACCGCCGGATCCGGGAACCCTTTACTCTCTTTTCACAGCAGGGCTCCTACCTGGGGTTTTGCGCGTAAGACAGGTGGGGGCCATGGCGGAGCGGAACGAGGTCGGGGTGCGGTTCAACGTCCTTGGCTCGCTGGAGGGTTGGGCGGCGGGGGAACGGCTGAGACTGGGCGGTCCGATCCAGGAACGGGTCCTGGTGACTTTGCTTCTGGAACCGGGCCGCGTGGTGCCGGTGGCGCGGCTCGTGGAAGCCGCATGGGAGGACGAACCGCCCGCAACCGCCTCGCACCAGATCCGCAAGGCCGTGGCCGATCTGCGCCGGCGCATTCCGGGGGGAAGCGCCGTGATCGCCACCGACGGGCCGGGGTACCGGGTGGTGCTGGCGGAGGAGCAGCTCGACCTGAGCCTGTTCCTGCGGCACGCCCGGCGGGCCCGCGAGGAGCTGGCGGCCGGCCGCCGGGCCGGGGCCGAGTCGGAGCTGCGGGCCGGACTGGAGCTGTGGCGGGGCCCGGTCCTCGCGGGCGCGGGCGGCCCCGTCGTCGCCTCCGCGTCCACGGCGCTGGAGGAGCGGCGGCTCGCCGCGGCCGAGCAGCTGTTCCAGCTCCGGCTGGACCGCGGGGAGACCGCCGAACTCGTCGGCGACCTGCGCGAACTGGTCGCGGCGCACCCGCTGCGGGAGACCCTGCGCGGCCACCTGATGCTGGCCCTGTACCGGTCGGGGCGGCAGGCGGAGGCCCTGGAGGAGTTCGGCCGGGTCCGGGAGCTGCTGGTCGAGGAGCTGGGCGTGGACCCCGGTCCGCGGCTGGCCAGGCTGTACGAGGGCATCCTGCGCGACAGCCCCGAACTGGCCGCACCGGAGCCGGTGGCTCCGCCGGGGGCGGCCGCGGGGTCCGGCGGGGGTGAGGCTGCCGGGTCCGGCTCCGGGTCCGGCCTCGGGGAGGCGTCCCCGGCCGGTGCCGCGGGGGCCGGGGAGGGGAACCCGGCCGGCGGCAGCGGGACCGGTCCCGCTGCCGGTACGGGCTCCGGGGCCGCGCCCTGCACCCTCCCGTACGACCTCGCCGACTTCACCGGCCGCGAGCGCGAGCTCCAGGACCTGCTGGCCGCCGCCGGATTCGGGAGCGGGCAGGAGGCCGGGGGCGACGGGACCGGGACTGGTACCGGGACCGCCATCGTCGCCGTCGACGGCATGGGCGGCACCGGCAAGACCACCCTCGCCGTCCGCGCCGCACACCGCCTCGCCGAGCACTTCCCCGACGGGCAGCTGCACATCGACCTGCGCGGCTACACCCCCGGCGAGCAGCCGCTCCAGCCCGGTTCGGTGATCGCGAGCCTGCTGCGCACCCTCGGGGTGCCGGGGGAGCGGATCCCCGAGGAGCCCAGCGGGCAGGCCGCCCTGTGGCGGGCCACCCTGGTCGGCCGCCGGCTGCTGCTGCTCTTCGACAACGCCTCCGACGCCGCCCAGGTCCGCCCGCTGCTGCCGGCCTCGCCCGGCTGCCTGGTGCTGGTCACCAGCCGGGCGCGGCTCGTCGAACTGGACGGGGCCCGCTGGATATCCCTCGGGGTGATGTCCCCCGCCGACAGCCTGGCCCTGGTCACCGAGACCCTGGGCGCCGGGCGCACCGGGCGGGAGCCGGGGGCCGCGGCGGCGCTGGCCGCGCTCTGCGGGCACCTGCCGCTGGCCCTGCGGATCGCGACGGCCCGGCTGCGCAACCGCTCCCGCTGGACCCTCCAGCACCTGGTGGACCGGCTCGGCGACGAGACCCGGCTGCTGGACGAGCTGAGCTCGGGCGAGCGGAGCGTGGCGGCCACACTGAGGCTGTCGTACCAGGCCATGGGCGAGGACCACCGGTCCGCCTTCCGGCTGCTGGGGCTGCACCCGGGCGCGGAGATCGACGTGCACTCGGCCGGGGCGCTGCTGGGCGCGGATCCGCGGGACGCGGAGGACCTGCTGGAGGACCTCCTCGACATGCACCTCGTACAGCAGCACGAGCTGGGCTACTACGCCTTCCACGACCTGGTCCGCAGCTTCGCCCAGAGCCTGCGCAACGAGGAGACCCGCCCGGACGACGAGGCCGCCCTGGAACGGCTCCTGGACTACTTCTACGCCGCCACAGAATCGGCGTGCGCCACCCTCTTCCCGGGCCGCACCCGCTACGAGACGGGGCTGGCGGGGGGCGGGGCGGCGCTCCCGCCCCTCGGAGACGACTCGCTCGCCGCCGCGTGGTTCGAGCGGGAGGCCGACGCGCTGGCCGCGGCCGTGGCTGCGGCGGAGGCCGAGGGGCTGTCACGGCACGCCGTGTGGGTGGCCCGCAACCTGGTGTTCTTCCTGAACATGCGGACGTACCTGGAGCAGTACCTGCGGGTCGGCCAGGTCGCGATCGTGGCGGCCCGGCGGCTCGCGGACCCGCGCGCGCTGCGGGTCAGCCTGACCAACCAGATGTCCGTGCTGTGGAAGCTCGGGCGGTTCCGCGAGGGGATCGCGGTCACCGAGGAGGCGCTGCTGCTCGCGCGCGAACAGGGGGAGCGCCTGGGTGAGGGGGCCGCTCTGGAGAGCCTGGGCCTCCTGCACAGCTGCCTCGGCGAGCTCGCGGAGGGCCTGCGCTACCAGGAGCTGGCGGTGGCGGTCCACCAGGAGACGGGTGCGGTACGCGCCGAGATCTACGTACTGAGTTCGCTCAGCAGCACGTACGCCTGGCTGGGGCGCACACCGGATGCCGTCGGTGCGGGGGAGCGGGCCGCCGGACTGGCGCGCGAGCTCGGCAATCCGGACAGCGAGGTTGCCGCGCTGAACGTCCTGGCCTCGGCGCACCTGGACGTCGACCGCTTCGCCGAGGCAGAGCAGTGCCTCAAGCAGGCCCTCGTGCTGTTCGACGAGTCCCGCCATCCCGAGAGCTTCGCGGTGACGATGGCCCTGATGGCGGCCCTCGCACAGCACCTGGGCCGGGCCGACGAGGCCGCCGGCTACGAGCGGCAGGCGCTGGAGCTGCTGGAGCGGCGCACGGCCCCGCCCCGGCAGGTGGTGGTCGAACGGCTGCTGGGCGGCCTGTGGCTGGAGCGCGGCGACGACGCCCGTGCCCTGGAGTTCTTCGAGAGCGCGCACCGCCGTGCGGCGGCGGCCGAGTACCGCATCGAGGAGGCCCGCGCGCTGGCGGGCATCGGGCGGGCCGCGGAGGGGCTGGGCGACGCGGCGCGGGCGGCCGAGAGCCGGGCCGGGTCCGCCGGGCTCTTCGATGCGATGGGGGTACCGCCGCACGCCCGCCGCCCCCTGTGAGCCGGGCCGCCGCCTGAGGGTCCGGGAGCCGTGCACAACGCGGAGACGGCCCGTCCCCCCGTGGGACGGGCCGTCTCCGCGTCTGGTGCGTGCCGGGTCCGGCGTGCGCGTCGTGACGGGTCAGGGGCGCGGCGGGGCCGGCACCGGGGCGCCCGGACCGGTGTCCGTGCCGGCCGTGTAGTGGGCCTCCGCCTGCCGGTCCGGTACGCCCGCGCCCAGCCCCAGCGTGATGGCCAGTGCGATCATTCCGGCGATGCCGAATCCGGCGAACTTGCTGCGCATTTCTTTCCCCGCCCCTGTGGTTCCGTGGTGTCGTGCGTGGTGCTTGCGACACCACGGAGACTCGCGGCGGCCGTTCCCCAACGGTTCCCGCCGCGTTACCGACGTCGGACAGTACAGCGGGAACAAGCCGGTTGACAGTGCTGTCCGCCACCTGGCCGCCGACCCCGTCCGCGGTGGCCGGAACGGGTCAGTCGATCGCGATTTCGGACTCGAACCGGGCCCCCAGCGCGCGGAGCCGGTGCTCGCACTCCTCCCGGGTCGGCGCCGACAGGACCGCGGCCGCCAGGAAGTCCGAGGAGATGGCGGCCTCGCCGAGCACCTCGCCCGGGTCGGCGAACACCCCGTAGAACTCCACCCACGGCTCCTCCGGCGTGGCCGGAATCCGGCGGACCGTTCCCGGCCGCTTCATCATCAGGACCTGGCCCGCCATACGGACGGGTTCCAGCCGCTCCCGGCCGCCGGACCGGTTCTCCAGAGCCGCCGCCGGCAGCCCCGTCGCCGCCCGCGCGGCCAGCTCCACCGGGTGCACCCCGAACACGGCCGTCAGCACGTCCCGGATCCGCGCCCCCGCAGGCCGGGCCGCGACCTCGCAGACCACGAGCCGGTCGTCCGGGGTGTGGAACACCTCGGCGTGGAAGGCGCAGTCCGCCGGTCCGCCGAGCGCGGCCAGCGCCCGGTCCGCGAGGTCCAGCAGCCGGGGGGTGAGGGGGTCCCCGGGGGCCAGGGTCAGGTCCACCCGGGCCTCGCCGTCGGCCTGGAAGGACGACAGGTCGTACTGGTACTGCGAGGGCCAGGCCATGACCGTGCGCCCGCCCGCCACCACCCCGTCCACGTGGCACATCCGCCCGGGCACGTAGGCCTCCAGCAGCAGGCCGGCCGCGGGGCCCGGATCCCGGTCGGCGCCCGGCTGCGGACCGGACTCCGGGGAGGCCTCCGGGAAGGACTCGGCCAGTACGGCGTCCAGCTCCCCGGCGGTCCGTACGATCCGCAGGCCGATCGAGCCGAAGCCGTCCCGGGCCTTGAAGACCAGCGGCAGCCCGTGGGCTACGGCGAACTCCCTTACCTCCGCGGCCGAACCGGGCACGGTGTGCGGGGCCACCGCGATACCCGCCGCGGCCAGCCGGGACTTCATGAGGACCTTGTCGCGGAAGGGCATGACCTCCTCCGGGAGCTGGCCGGGCAGCCCGAACTCCTCGCGGAGCCGGGCGGCCCGGATCAGGTCGGCCTCGTGGTGGGCGATGACGTGCGTGACGCCGTACTCGTCGGCGAGGCGCAGGGCCAGCCCGTCCACGAGCGCCTCGTCGTCGAAGGTGTCGATCAGCTCCAGGTGCCGGTAGCCGCCGGGCCCGCCGGGCGGCTGCTCGCCCCCGGCCGCGATCCGGTCGCGGGCGGCGATCATCACCACCCCGCCGTCCAGCCCGTCGAGCCAGCGGTCGTAGGGGAAGGGGCCGAGGGGGAAGCGGTGCAGGACGAGGGCGGTCATGCCGCCACCTCCAGGTCGGGGGAGGGGGAGGAGGGAGTGGGGGAAGGGACGGGTGCGGCGGGTGCGGGCGGGGTCACGTCGATGCGGAGTTCCCGGGTGAGCGCTTCGCAGAGGGCCACCGCCGCGTCCGTGTCCGCGGCCGTGACCGCGGCGAAGCCGAGCCGGTCCCAGTTGTCGCGCAGCGGGCGGACCCGGTCCCCGGGCCGTACGGAGACCTCCACGGCCAGCACCCCGGGGCGGGCCGCGGCCTCCGCCACGCCCGAGACGGCGGTGACCGTGCCGGGGTCGCGGAGCACGAAGCGGGTGCAGGCCCCGGCCCGGGCCGGCGGCGGCCCCGGCAGTTCGGGGGCCAGGCCCAGGGGCCAGGCCATGCCGTATCCGATCAGGTCGATGCCGTAGGCCGCCTCGACCAGCTCGTTGATGTGCCCGCCGCCGACCCGGTTGTGGGACTCGATGACCACCGGTCCGCGGGGGCCGAGCCGCAGCTCGGTGTGGCTGGGGCCGTCGGCCAGGCCCATGGCGTCGAGGAACTGCACGACGGCGGCGGTGATCCGCTCGTGGTCCCGCGGGGCCAGCCGGGCCGGCAGGGCGTGCCCCAGCTCGGCGAAGTGCGCCTCGTCCACCAGCTTCTCGGTGACGGCGACCACCACGTGCCGGCCGCCGAAGCTGAAGGCCTCCACGCTGAACTCGGGCCCGTCGATGTACGACTCCATCAGGAACTCGCGGACGGTGAACAGGGTCGAGCCGCGGTCGGTGCGCCGCCCGCGCAGCTCCTCGATCCGCTCCCACACCGCGTCCAGCTCCGCCGGCCCGGCCACCCGCATCAGGCCGAAGCCCGCCGTGGCGTCCGTCGGCTTGATGATGAAGGGGTAGCCCGCCCGGCGGCCGAAGGCCTCCAGCGAGGCGCGGTCGGACACCCGGTCCCAGTGGACGGTGGGCACGCCCCGCTCGCTGAGGTGCCGGCGCATCAGGTGCTTGTTGCGCAGCCGGCGGCTGACCTCGGGGCGGGTGCCCGGGAAGCCGAAGTGCTCGTTCAGGAGGGCGGCGGTGTCGAGCCCGCCCTCGGTGAGGGAGACCACGGTGTCGAAGCCGTACGCCTGGCGGGCCGCCTCGGCCAGCGGCCGCACGGTCTCCCAGTCCGTGTAGTCGATCATCAGCAGGACGTCGGCCAGCCCGGTCTGGTACGCGTTGACCTTGTCGGGGTGCTGGAGCAGCACCACGCGTACGCCGAGGTCCTTCGCCCGCGCGAGGTGCTGGTCCGTGGCGCCGACGAGCAGCACGGTCCGCCGGGCGGGGGCAGCGGGGGCCGCGGGAGGCGGGGAAGACGCGGGGACCGGGGAGGTACGGGCGTCCAGGCCCGCGCCGACGGCCGCCGCGCGGGCCTCGGCCTCCCCGGGGGTGGCCCCGGACACGACGGCGTAGCCGTGGCGGGTGGCGGAGTCGGTGGTCGGGGGCAGTTCGTCCCCCGGCCGGTACGGGAAGTGCAGGGCGTGGACGTGCTCCGGCGCCCGCAGTTCCGCGAGGTCGGCGACGGACTCCAGGCGTCCGGCGGGCAGTTGGAAGAAGCCGACCGAGGCCCAGCGGACCGGGTCGGGCACGGTGACCGGCTCCCCGGCGAGCGCCCGGAACACGGCGGCTTCCAGGTCGAAACCCGTCGCCACCTCCACGAGCAGCGGGATGCGGTCCCCGCCGAGGCGGGCCTGGGACTCCACGATGCGCGGTCCGGCCGGGGTGAGGATCACCTCGGTGTGCGCGGGCCCGAACTCGTACCCGGCCAGGTCCAGCAGGGCGGTGACGGTCGAGCGGACCGCCCCCGCGTCCTCGGGGGACAGGGGCGCCGGGTGCACGTGCCCCGTCTCGACGAACCCGGGCGGGCCTCCGGTCTGCTTCGCGGTGATCCCCACCACGCGGTGCATCCCGTCGACGGTGAGCGTCTCCACGCTGAACTCGGGCCCCTCCAGGAACTCCTCGACCACGAAGGGTCCCTGGAGCCCGGCGGCCGCGACCCGCGCGGTCCACTCGGCGAGCTCGTCCCCGCTGCGGACCAGGGCCACCCCGCGGCTGCCCGCCGAGTTGGCGGGCTTGACCACGGCCGGGTAGCCGAACCCGGCCAGCAGCGGCCCGACTTCGCCGGCCGTGCCGGCCTGCCGGGCCCGGACCGCGGAGACCCCGTGCCGGTTGAGCAGCCGGCGCATCGCGTTCTTGTCGTTGAGGAGGCGGACGGACTCGGCGGTGTTCGGGGACAGCCCGAGGGCCTGCGCCTCCGCGAGCACCGGGGCCATGCTGGCCTCGCTGCCCAGGTGTAGGACGTGCCCGATGCCGTGCTCGGCGGCCATGGTCCGGACCAGGGCGCGCAGGGCCGCCTCGTCCGCGAAGTCGACGAGCTCCAGCCGCTCGGAGTGCACGGCGACCGAGGCCAGGTACTCAGGGGAGCGCAGGGCCGGGTCCCAGATCGACCAGACCGAGAAGCCGGCCTCCACGGCCTTGCGGACGAGCTGCTCGTACGGCATGACCATCAGGAGGCGGTCGGGGTGGCGGGGGTGGTTCACGACGGCGCTCCGCTCTCGAGGGGGACGGCGGCCTGCGGCTCCGGGGCGGCGGCGCGCGCTTCGCGCAGCGGCAGCAGGGAGCGGTAGACGAGGATGGCGGCGAGGCCGAAGGCCCCGTACAGCAGGCTCATGCCGACGGGGGGCACGAAGGCGCCCAGCGTCACGCACAGGGAGCCGATCAGCAGCCCGATGCGGGCGTTGAGCCCGTAGGCGGCCAGGTACTTGGTCCGGGCGGCCGGGTCGATCAGGTCGGCCAGGACGGCCTGCTTGACCGGGACGTTCGCGATCTCGCCGACGGTCAGCAGCACGGCCGCCGCGATGAGGATCCAGCCGCTGTTGCTGACCGCGAGGACCATGTACCCGGCGGTGAACACGGCGGTGCCCGCGTAGAGCCGTACGCGGTCCGACAGCCGGCGGAACATGCTGCCCGCGAACAGGGCGAAGGCCACCACCAGCGCGGTGTTGACCGCGCGCAGGATGCCCAGCATGGCCACGCCGTCCACCTGCGGGAACCAGCGCTCCAGCCCGGCCAGGGCCTGGGCGGGGAACTCCTCGGAGAGGCGTACGGCGATGTAGTAGCCGATCTGCACCTCGACGGCGCGGGTCAGGATCGCCGCGCCCAGCAGCCGCAGGAAGACCCGGTCGCGGGAGACGGCGAGGTAGCCGCGGAGCATGGCGGGGATGCCGGCGGCCTGCTCCCGGGAGCCCGCGGGGGCGCTCTCGGCGATCTTGGCCCAGACGACCAGGGTGGTCAGGGCCGAGAGGACGGCGGAGGCGGCGAGGAGCAGGGTGAAGTGCTCCCCGTAGAAGAAGCCGCCGATCAGGGCGCCCGCGGTGAAGGCCAGGTTGATGGACCAGTAGTTGACCGTGTAGACGAGCTGCCGGTTCTCCGGGGTGGAGACGTCGATCATCATCGCGTCGGCGGCGGGGGTGGCCGCCCCGGCCAGGCAGGTGTTCAGCAGGAAGAGGGCGAAGGTCGCCGCTCCCGACTGCCACCAGGGCGAGTTGGCGAGCGCGAGGAGGGCGAAGGTCGCCGTCGCGCCGAGCTCGCCCGCGACCATCAGGGGCTTGCGGCCGTACACGTCGGCCAGGTGGCCGCCGAGGAAGTTGCTGGCGATGCCCGCCGCGGCCACGGCCAGGGTCAGCACGCCGGCGGTCGCGGCCCCGTACAGGGCGGCGAGGTGGATCACCATCAGCGGCATCAGCATGATGCCGAGCAGCCGCTGGACGAACCCGACGGCGAGCCGCAGCTTGATGTTCGGGTGCAGCTCGCGGAAGTTCACTGCGCCGCCCCGTCGTCCGCGGGGCCGCTGCCCGGGCCGGTGCTGGCGGGGGCGGCGGCGCTGGCGCACGGGGTGTCGGAGAGGACGCCGCCCTTGCCCCAGTGGCCGGGCTCCACGTCGCGCACGATCACGGTCACGGCCTCGTCGGGGCAGTGGGCGACCCTGGCGACGGTCCGGGTCAGTTCGTGGACGAGCTCGGCGCGCTGGGCACGGTCGTTGCCCTTCCACCAGTCGACGGTGATCACCGGCATGTCGGGTTCCTTTGCTGTGGGGGAGTGGGCTGTGGGGGAGCGGGGGCCGCGGCGGCGGGCCGGGGGTCAGGAGGCGGGAGCGGGCGCGGGAGCCGCAGCCGCGGTGGCGGGGCGGTCGGCGGGGGCGCCGGGCTCGTCCCAGAGGCTCAGGTAGCGCTCGCCGGTGTCCGGCAGCACGGCGACGATCGAGGCGCCGATGAAATCGGGCTCGGCGGCCAGGCGGGCGCAGGCGTGGGCCACGGCGCCGGAGGAGACCCCGGCGAAGATGCCCTGGCGGCGGGCGAGGGTGCGGGCGGCGGACATCGCGTCCTCGTCCGAGACGGTCACGACCCGGTCGATCAGGGACACGTCGGTGGTCGGCGCGACGAACCCGCCGTTCAGCCCGGGGATGCGGTGCAGGCCGCCGGTGCCCCGGGACAGGACGGGCGAGTTCTCGGGCTCGACCGCGACCACGCGGATCGACGGGTCCTGCTCCTTGAGGTACTTCGCGGCCCCGCTGAGGGTGCCGCCCGTGCCGACCCCGCACACCAGCACGTCGATGCGGCCCGCGGTGTCCGTCCAGATCTCCGGGCCGGTGGTCTCGTAGTGGGCCTGCACGTTGGCGGGGTTCTCGTGCTGGCAGGGGAACCAGGAGCCGGGGGTGGCCGCGTGCAGCTCCTGCGCCCTGGCGATGGCCCCCGGGTAGCCGGCCTCGCGCGGGGTCTGCACCACCTCCGCGCCGAGGGCCTTCAGCAGCGCCACGCGCTCGGCGGTGGCGCTGTCGGGCAGCACGATCACGCAGCGGTAGCCGCGGGCGGCGGAGAACGCGGCCAGGGAGATGCCGGTGTTGCCGGAGGTGGCCTCGATGACGGTGCCGCTGCCCGGGGTGAGCTCCCCGCGCAGCTCGGCGGCGCGCAGCATGTACAGGGCGGCGCGGTCCTTGCTGCTGGACATCGGGTTCGCGGACTCCAGCTTGGCCAGCACCTCGGTGCCGGGGGCGGAGTCCTCGAAGCGCAGCCGGATCAGGGGGGTGGAGCCCACGAGGTCCTCGATGCTGTCGGCGATGGGGCGGGTGGTGCGGGTGGTGTGGGGCGTGCAAGCGGTACGGGTGCTGTCGGCGGTGCTCATGGGGCGGTTCCTCACACGTCGGGGCGTACGGCTGGGCGGCGGCGGGCCGGGACGGGGGCCGTACGCCGAGGGAGTGTTCGCGGGGGCGTCCGCGGGGGAGGCCGCGGGGAAAGGGGGCGCTGCGGGGTGGGGCGGGCCGGGGCGGCGGCTACCAGGACCCGGCCGAGGCGGTCACGGCGTACAGGTCCTCCATGGGCTGCGGCTGCGCGCCGACCGCCTTGACCACGGCGGTGGCGGCGAGCACCCGGGCCCCCGGGGGCACGTCCTTGTTCACCAGGGCCTGCGCCCCGATGACGGCGTGCGCGCCGATGGTGACGGGCCCCAACACGGTGGCGTTCGTCCCGAGGACCACGTCGTGGCCGACCACGGGGTGGCGGCGCTCGCCCTCCGGGCGGGCGTTGTCGCTCCACCAGCCGACGGCGCCCAGGGTGACCTGGTGGTAGATCGTCACGTCGTCGCCGACCACCGCGGTCTCGCCGATCACGACGGCGGCCCCGTGGTCGATGAACACGCGGCGGCCGAGCCGGGCGCCCGGGTGGATCTCCACCGCGGTGCCGCGCCGGGCGAGCCAGGCGACGGCGCGGGCGGTCAGCCGCAGTCCGCGCAGGTGCAGCCGGTGCGCGACCCGGTGGGCCCACAGGGCCGGCAGGGCCGCGTGCAGCAGGGCCTCACGGCGGTTGCGCATGGAGGGGTCCCGGGCCACGACCACGTCCAGGTCCTCCTTCAGCGTGCGCATCAGGCCGGTGAGCCCTGCGGCTGCGGGGTCCGGGCCGGGGTCGGCGGGGCCCGCGGGCCGGTTCGGGTCGGCCGGCATCACACGAGCACCTCCACCCGCTCGTCCACCGCGTCGGCCGCGGCGAGCAGGGCCCGGGTGAGGCCGGTCAGCTGCGCGACGACCTCGGGGTCGGTGTAGCGGCCGTCCTCCCGCGGGAGGCTCCCGGCCCCGCCGACGGCCACCGGCCCGTGCTCGACCACGCGGGCGCCGCAGCGGGTGAGGACCCCGGTCAGGCCGGGCTGGGCGTCGACCGCCCCGCGGGCCCCCGGGGAGGCGCTGGCCACGGCGGCGGGCTTGTCCTTGAGCGGGGAGGCGCCGCCGGGCCGGGACAGCCAGTCGAGGGCGTTCTTGAGGGCGCCCGGCATCTCGCCGTTGTACGACGGGGTGCTGAAGAAGAGGGCGTCGGCGCCGGAGACCAGCTCCTTCGCGGCCCGGACCCCGGCGGAGGCGTCGGCCTGCTCCAGGAGCCAGTCGTAGTGGGGGAGCGCGGTGATGTCGAGCCACGCCGCCTCGTGCGCCCCGGGCAGGTCCGCGAGGATCCCCTCCACGGTCGCCAGTACGGCGCTGTTCACCGATTCCCGGCGCGCGCTGCCGGACACCAGAACGATCTTTGCCACGGGAACCCCTCTCCTCGGCTGCCCGGTCGGCAGGCCTTCGACTGGACGGAGACTCCCTCCCGCGGTTCCCGAACCCCTCCCGCTCCGTTCCCGGGGCGCTTCACGCGAGCGAACGCGCTCGTGCTTCACTGGGCGGGAAGAACTTCCGGAGGATGAGAGAGGGCTGCCGTGGCTGCTCCCAAGGCGAGCGCAACGATCCGCTACACCGCGATGCGGCTGGGCATCTTCGCCGGCTGCTTCCTCGCGGTGACGGGCCTGGTCCAGCTGAAGGTGCTGCCCGCCGGCATCGGCGACGCCAACCTGGCCTGGGTGGCCCTGCTCGCGCTGGTGCTCTCCGCCCCGCTGTCGTTCGTCCTGCTGCGCAAGCAGCGCGACGAGATGTCCGTACAGATCAGCGGCCGCGTCGAGAGCGCGAAGGACCGGCTGGCCGACAACCGCAGCCAGGAGGACGAGGCCGACGACGCCGCCCGCGCCGCCTCGTGACCGGTTTACCCCCCGGGTGACCGGTCTGGACCTTTCGTAAGGTTCGTCACACTCCGCCCGCCCCGGTGCAGGACTTTCCGTTCCTGCGCCGGGGTTTCGGCGTTCCTGCGGAAGTATGGCTCAAAGTAAGACTTTGAGAATCTCAAAGGGCAAGTGTTAGCGTGTGAAACATGATGACCGCAGCCGCGCCCCACCCGGCCATGAGCACCCTGCTCGTGGCGCGCCTGCACGTCGATCTCTGCCGCCGCGTGTCCGCGGCCTGCTGCTGTCGCTGAAGTCCTCGTTCCGCACAGCCAGATCCGCTGAAACGAATTCAGCAAGCACCTCAGCAGCGGTCCCGGCCGGCCCGCTTACGGCTGCCGCACCGCACCACCCGAACCATCCCCCCACCCCCGTGCGCCACTACCGGAGTGTGTCCGTGTCCGCGAACCCGAAGACCACAGCGCCCAAGGCGCCCGTGAAGTCCTCGTTCAGCTTCCCCTTCTGGGCCCAGATCGTCGCCGGCCTCGTGCTCGGCGTCCTGCTCGGCTGGCTCGCCCGCAGCCAGGACATCGGCTGGCTCTACACCACCCTGGAGAAGGTCGGCGACATCTTCGTCCAGCTGCTGAAGCTGGCCGTCGCCCCGCTCGTCTTCTTCGCGATCCTGGTGTCGATCACCAACCTCCGCAAGGTCAACAACGCGGCCCGGCTGGCCTCCCGCACCCTGCTCTGGTTCATGATCACCTCGCTGATCGCGGTGGGCATCGGCATCACGCTCGGCCTGCTCACCGACCCGGGCGCGGGCACCGGCCTGACCCCGAAGGACGGCAAGGCCCCCGAGAACACCGGCTCCTGGATCGACTTCCTGACCGGCATCGTGCCCTCGGACGTGATCACCCCGTTCACCGAGCTGAACGTCCTCCAGATCGTCTTCATGGCCGCCGTCGCCGGTATCGCCGCGCTCCAGCTCGGCGAGAAGGCCGCCCCGGTCCTCGCCCTGTCGGAGTCGGTCCTCGCGCTCCTCCAGAAGGCCCTGTGGTGGGTCATCCGCCTCGCCCCGATCGGCACCGTCGGCCTCATCGGCTACGCCATCGCCGACTACGGCTGGGACCTGATCGGCAAGTACGCGACCTTCACCGCCGACGTCTACATCGGCTGCGCCCTGGTCCTCTTCGGCGTCTACCCGCTGCTCCTGGCCACCGTCGCCAAGGTCAACCCGCTCCAGTTCTTCAAGGGCGCCTGGCCCGCCATCCAGCTGGCCTTCGTCTCCCGCTCCTCGGTCGGCACCATGCCGGTCACCCAGAAGGTCACCGAGCGCCTCGGCGTCCCGAAGGAGTACACCTCCTTCGCCGTCCCGTTCGGCGCCACCACCAAGATGGACGGCTGCGCCGCGATCTACCCGGCGCTGGCCGCGATCTTCATCGCCCAGATCTTCGACGTCCCGCTGAGCATCGGCGACTACCTGCTGATCGCCTTCGTCTCGGTGGTCGGCTCCGCCGCCACCGCCGGCCTCACGGGCGCCACGGTCATGCTCACCCTCACCCTGTCCACCCTGGGCCTCCCCCTGGAGGGCGTCGGCCTGCTGCTGGCCATCGACCCGATCCTGGACATGATCCGCACCGCCACCAACGTGGCCGGCCAGGCCCTCGTCCCGGTCATCGTCGCCGCCCGCGAGGGCATCCTCGACCGCGAGGCCTACGCCTCCGCCTCGTCCTCCCCCATCGACGACCGCGACCCCCTCGCGACCCCCACCCCGGCCGCGGCCTGACCCCCGCAGCCCCGCACACCCCCCCCACAGGGACCACCACAGCCCCCGCCCCCGTCCGGGCGGGGGCTGCGGTGTGCTGCGGGGCCGGTCGCCCCGGGGCTCCTGCCCGGCTCGGGCCGCCGGACCTCTGGACCTGCTCACATCGGTGGGGCCGGGTGGGGGCGGGTTGTGATCATCGCAGGGGGCGATCGGCCCGGACGGTACGTACAGGGGGGTAGTCGTGGTGGAGAAGAAGAGCGGTGCGGGGCGGCGGGCGCGGGCCGTCGGGGCGGTGGCCGCGGCGGTGCTCGCCGCGGGCGGCGGGGTCGCCTGGGCGGTGACGTACGAGGGCCGGAACGCGCTGGCGGGGCTGGGTTCGGGCGGCGTAGGGGTGTCGGAGCCCGCACCCGGGGAGAGCCACTGGGCCGTGCTGACCCTGCTGGAGAACGTGAGTGACGGGCCCGTGGACGTGCTGCGCGTCCGGGTGGTCGGCAAGTCCGCTGCGCTGAGGGTCGACCGGTACGCCGCGTTCAGCCGGAAGGAGGCCGGCGGGGTGCCGCTGAGCCTGCGGGCCGAGAACGGGGACGCGCTGTCCGACCTCTCCGGGAAGCCCGTCCGGGTGGCGCCGGGGCAGGAGGGCGACGTCTTCTACGCGGCGCGCCTGACCCTGACCGGAGCGGCGCCCGCGGCCATCCGGACCTGCGAGGTGACCTACCGGCACGGCGGGATCGAGTACGAGCGGGAGTTCCCCTGCGAGTTCTCCATGGGCGAGGACTGACGCGGGCGGGGACTGACGCGGGCGGGGACTGCGCGGGCCGGACGGTCCGGGCCGGGCGGCCCCGCGCCGCCTCCGCAGCCCCCGCGGGGCCTCCCCGCGGGGGCTGCGGCCGTGTGCGGGGTGTGGCGGTCCTGTGCAAGGGGTTCTCAGGCGGGGTTACCCGTGAGTTAATTACCGACGGTAACTCGCGCCCCCTACGTGAGGAGGATCCGTGTCCGAGCCGGTGATGCACGTGGCAGGTGGGGCAGGCGGGGTCGTGCGGGAGGTGGCCGTGCCCGCGCTCGCCTCCGTGCCGGAGCACGGCTCGCTCGGCGACATCCCGTTCACGAACGCCGCCGAGGAACCCGCCGCCGCCGTGATCGCCCGCCGCACCGCCGACGGCGGCTGGCAGGACCTGACCGCCGCCGAGTTCGCCGCCGAGGTGCTCGCCGTGGCGAAGGGGCTGATCGCGGAGGGCCTCCAGTGGGGGGACCGGATCGCGATCATGTCCCGTACGACGTACGAGTGGACGCTGCTGGACTTCGCCGCCTGGGCCGCCGGGCTGATCACCGTCCCCGTCTACCCCACCTCCTCCGCCGTCCAGGTCCGCTGGATCATGCAGGACTCCGGGGCCGTGGCCTGCGCCGTCGAGGACACCGTCCAGGCCCGGCTGGTCAGCGGGGAGCGCCCGTACCTGCCGGGGCTGCACCACCTGTGGGAGTTCGACACCGGCGCCCTCGACCGGCTCAAGCGGGCCGGGGCGCACGTCCCCGACGCCGAGGTCGAGCAGCGGCGGGCCATGACCGGGCCCCCGTCCGTCGCCACCGTCATCTACACCTCCGGCACCACCGGCGTGCCCAAGGGCTGCGTGCTCACCCACGCCAACTTCTTCGCCGAGGTCGACAACGCCGTAGAGCTGCTGCACCCGGCCTTCAAGGGGGCCACCGACGAGGCCCCCTCCACCCTGCTCTTCCTGCCGCTCTCCCACGTCTTCGGCCGCATGGTCGCCGTCGGCTGCCTCCGCGCCCGGGTCCGGCTCGGCCACGCGCCCAGCATCGCGGGCGACGACCTGCTGCGCGACCTCGCCTCCTTCCGCCCCACCTTCCTGCTCGCCATCCCGTACGTGCTGGAGAAGGTCTACAACACCGCCCGCGCCACCGCCGAGCGCATGGGCCGCGCCTCCTCCTTCGACCGCGCCGCCCGCATCGCCGGCCGGGTCGGGGTGCTGCGCGTGGCCGGCCGGCGCCCCCGGCCCGTCCTGCGGGCCGCGCACGCCCTGTACGACCTGCTCGTCTACCGCCGGATCCGGGCCGCGCTCGGCGGCAGGGTCAAGTACGTGATCAGCGGCGCGTCCCCGCTCGGGGAGCGCCTCGCCGCCTTCTACGCGGGCGCGGGCATCGAGGTGTACGAGGGCTACGGGCTCACGGAGACCACCGGCGCCTCCACCGTCACCCCGCCCCTCGCCCCCCGCCTCGGCACCGTCGGCCGCCCCCTGCCCGGCACCGCCGTCCGCATCGCCGAGGACGGCGAGGTCCTCCTGTACGGGCAGCACGTCTTCAGCGGCTACTGGGACTCCGCCGCCGGGGTGATCGTGCCGGCCACCGACGCCGCGCAGTGGCTCCCGACCGGGGACATCGGCGCCCTCGACGCCGACGGCTACCTGACCATCACCGGCCGCAAGAAGGACCTCCTCATCACCTCCGCCGGCAAGAACGTGGCCCCCGCCCCGCTGGAGGACTGGCTGCGGGCCCACCCCCTGGTCGGCCAGTGCCTCGTCCTCGGGGACAACCGCCCGTACATCACCGCCCTCATCACCCTCGACCCCGACGGGCTCCAGCACTGGCGCACCATGCGCCGCAAGCAGTCGCTGCGGCGCGCCGAACTGGCCGTGGACGGGGAGCTGCGCGCCGAGCTCCAGCGGGCCGTGGACGAGGCCAACGCGCAGGTCTCGCGCGCCGAGTCGATCCGCGCGTTCACCGTGCTCCCCGTCGACTTCTCGGAGGCGCGCGGGCACCTCACCCCGTCCCTGAAACTCCGGCGCGCGGCGATCCTCCAGGACTTCGAGGCGGAGATCGAGGACCTGTACCGGCAGTGACGGCCCGGCGGGCGGGTGCCGGACCGGGACCTTATGGTGGTCCGGGGGCAGGCCGAGCCCGAGGAGGGTGCCGTGCACCGCTCTCGCCCCCGCACCGCCGCCCGCCGCCGTTCCCCCGCCGGTACGGAGCCCCCAGCGGACGCCCGCACCGCCGCCCGTACGGGCTCCCGCCCCGCCCTCCGCGCCTGGCTGGCCGGCACCGCGGGCCTGCTCGCCCTCGTCTCCCTGGCCGCAGCGCCCACGCCCACACCCCCTCCCTCCGCCCCCTCCGCCCCCTCCCCCAAGCCGCCGGCCGCGGACCCCCTCGCGCGCTTCCACGGGCAGGAGCTCCGCTGGGGCCCCTGCGAGGGCCGCCCCGCCGGACCCCTCCAGTGCGCCTCCCTCACCGTCCCCCTGGACTACGCGCACCCCGCGAAGGGCACGGCCGTGCTCGCCCTGGCCCGGATCCCGGCCACCGGCCGCCAGCGACTCGGCTCCCTCCTGCTGAACTTCGGCGGCCCCGGCGCCCCCGGCATCGACACCCTCGCCGCGAGCCGCAAGGACTTCGCGGACCTCGGGGAGTCGTACGACCTGGTCACCTTCGACCCGCGCGGCATCGGCGGCAGCGAACCCGTCAGCTGCGGGGGCTCCCTGGCCCCCGACACCCCGCCCGGCGCGGACGCGGCCGCCCAACTGGCCGCCCTGCGCGCGGTGGTGGAGCGCTGCACCCGCAACTCCGGCCCCGTCCTGCCGCACATCGGCACGGTCAACGTCTCGCGCGACATGGACGTGATCCGCGCCGCCCTCGGCGAGCGCCGCCTCGACTACCTCGGCTTCTCGTACGGCACGCGCCTCGGCGCGGTGTACGCCGCCCAGTTCCCCCGGCGGACCGGCCGGATGGTGCTCGACGGGGTCGACACCCTCACCGAGCCGCTCGCCGAACAGGCCCTGGTCTCCGCGAAGGGGCAGCAGCAGGCCTTCGACAACTTCCTGGTCTGGTGCGCCCACCAGCGCGACTGCGTGTACGGCACCAACACCCGCACGGCGAAGGAGAGGGCGGCCGCGCTGGTCGCCCGCCTCGACGAGCACCCGCTGGGCGGCGGGGCCGGCATGTCCTTCACCGGACAGGACGTGGCCGACGCCGTCTCGCTGGCGCTCTACAGCCGGGCGATGTGGCCGGCGCTGGCCCGCGGGCTCGCGCGCGTGGAGCGGGACGGGGACCCGACCGGGCTGCTGGAGCTGGGCGGCGGCTTCGGGGAGCCGGTACCGGAGCCGGAGCCGGTGCCGGAATCCTCCCCCGCCGGGGAGGGCTCCGGCACCGGCACGGTCCCCCCGGGGCTCGTCCCCGCCGACAACCAGGACGCCGCCCTCATGGCCGTGAACTGCGCCGACGACCCCGACCGCGGTTCCGAACTCAAGGACCCCGAGGCGGTGGAACGGGAGGTCGAGGAACTGTCCGAGGAGTTCAGGAAGGCCTCCCCGATCTTCGGGCCGCGCCAGCTGATGACCGTACTGGCCTGCTACGGGCGGCCCCCGGGGACCGACTTCATCCGGAAGATCGACCGGCCCGGTGCGCCGCGGATGCTGCTCGTCGGGACCCGGGGGGACCCGGCGACCCCGTACCGGTGGACGGAGGAGACGGCGGAGCGGCTCGGCTCGGCGGTCGTCCTCGACTACAAGGGGGAGGGCCACGGTGCGTACCTGGCGTCGGCGTGCGTCCGCTCCCGCGTCAACGCCTTCCTCCTGAACGGCCACCTCCCCCACGGCACCCGCTCCTGCCCCTCCGGCGAGTAACGGGGCCCCGCCCCCAACCCGGTTCCGCTGCGCGGGGCCGTTTCCCCTACCCGCCCCTTCCCGAACTGGGGCTCCGCCCCAGACCCCGCGCCTCAAACGCCGGCGAGGCTGGATGTGGCTGATGCCGCCGCGCAGGGCTGATGATTTTGCGCAGCAAAATCCAGCCCGCGCGGCGATTGAGCGCACCGGGCGCGGAGCGCACGGAACGGGGGCCGGGGGCCTGCCCCCGGTTTCGGGAAGGGGCGGGGTGGGGTGCAGGCCCCGCGCAGCGGGACCCGGGGTCAGCAGTTGGTCGGGGCCGGGCGGTCGGCGAAGCGGTTCGCGAGCCAGTTCCCCGCGGCCACCGACTCCGTGATGACCCCGCTCACGTGCTCACCCACCCAGATCGTCTCCCACTCGACCCGCGCCCCCCGCGCACACCAGTCGGCGCGCAACTGCCGCCCCACGCCGTACGGAATCAACTCGTCCCCCACCGCGTGGTACTGGTACACCGGCGCCGCGGGCGCCGTCCGGCCGAGCTTCGACTGGTTGAGCCGGCCCTGCCAGTCCGGCCGGGCGAGCGGGTCGGACGTCGTCAGGTCGGAGATCCGCTTGAAGGAGCCCGCCACGGCGTCCACGGCCACGCAGTTCTCCTTGAAGAAGCCGATCAGCGCCTTCCCGGCAGGGTTGAGGTAGCTGTCGAGCCGCAGCTCGGGGAAGGCCGCGTCCTGCCCGGCGGCCGCCATGAAGATCAGACCGGAGCCGTACGAGCCGTTGTTGAAGTCCGCGACGCGCAGCAGGTCGGCCGGGACCCCGCCGGCCGCGGTGCCCTTCACGTTCAGCTCCGGCGCGTACGAGCCGTGCAGTTCGGCGGCCCAGCCGGCCGCCTGGCCGCCCTGGGAGTAGCCCATGATGCCCACCGGGCCCGCGGCCGACAGCCCGGCCTCCGGCAGCCGCTGGGCGGCGCGGGCGGCGTCGAGCACGGCGTGCCCGGCCGAGGGGCCGACGGTGTAGGTGTGCACCCCGGGGGTGCCGAGGCCCTCGTAGTCGGTCACGACCACGGCCCAGCCGCGCAGGGTCAGCTGCTGGATCAGGTTGGCCTCCATGGCCGTGCCGTGGGGCAGGTTGTTGCTGGGGGCGCAGGAGTCGCCGAGCCCGACCGTGCCGACGGCGTACGTGACCAGGGGGCGGGGTCCGGTGCGGCCGTCCTGGGGGACGATCACGGTTCCGGAGACGGTGTTGGGGGCCCCGTCCGCGGTGGTCGAGCGGTAGTGGATCTTCCAGGCGCGGGTGTTCGTCCACTGGCCCGGCAGCGGGCGGAAGGCGGAGGGGACGGCCGACACCAGCTCGCCGGGGGATCCGGAGGCGGAGGCAGGGGCAGGGGCGGATACGGGCGCCCCGTCGGCGCCCGCGGCGGCGGCGGGAACGCCCGCGGCGAGCAGCAGGGCGGCGGCGAGGGCGGCCGCGGCCGCGGTCGCGGTGGCGGGGGCAGCGGTCGCGGTGGCGGCCGGGGCGGAACGGCGGATGCGCATGGGCGGCTCTCCCGGTGGTTCCGGTGTGGGGGCAGGTGAGGAGACCGTAGTGACCGACCGGTAGGAACGTCGTTGACCGGGCAGCTCAGCTTTCCTGACCCGGCCTCACACGGCCCCCGGCCCGTCCGGCCCGCCTACGTGCCGCCCGCCCCCGTACCGCCCGCCCCCGGCGGCTCCCCGCTGACCCGGTACGCCCCCGGAGTCGTGCCCGTCCACCGCCGGAAGGCCCGGTGGAAGGCCGTGTCCTCCGAGAAGCCCAGCCGCGCCGCCAGTTCCGCGATCGGCTCCCCGCTCTCCACCAGCCCCGCGATCGCCGCGTCCCGCCGCACCTGGTCCTTCAGCTGCTGGAAGGAGGTGCCCTCCTGCTGGAGCCGGCGCCGCAGCGTGGCCGGGCTGACCGCCAGCCGGGCCGCGGTCTCGCCGAGCGACGGCAGCCGCGGCGAGCACCGCAGCTCCCGCGCCAGCGCGCGCCGGACCTGCTGCCCGACCGTCGTGCCGTACTCCGGGCGCGCCAGCAGGTCGTGCGGGGTCCGCCGGAGCATCGCGTCGAGCGCGTCCTCGTCGCGCACCAGCGGGGCGGTCAGCCAGCGGGCGTCGAACTCCGCCGCCGTCAGCTCCGCGCCGAACCGCACGGGGCAGCCGAACAGCGCCCCGTACTCCTCCTCGTGCGGCGGCGCGGGGTAGGCGAAGGAGGCTTGGGCGAGCGGGATCCGCCGCCCGATCAGCCAGCTGCACAGCCGGTGCCAGATCGCGAGCAGGCACTCGGTCAGGAACCGCTCCTCGTCGTCGGCGAGTTCACTGCGCACGGCGAACCGGACCCGGCCCCCCTCCACCGCCTCCAGCGCGAGCTGCGGGCCGCCCGGGAAGAGCCCGTAGAAGGCGCTGCCCCGCCCGATGGCCGCCCCCAGGTCCCGGCAGCCCAGGCAGGCGTGGCACATCATCGCGAAGGTGCCCGGGCGGCTCGCCACCGGACCCAGCCCGAGGAACTCGTCCTGCGTGGCCCGGTACAGCTCCCGGAACAGCCGCGCGAACTGCGCCGGGGTCACCCGGGCCCGGTCGTCGCCCAGCAGCAGCGGCGGGATCTGCGCCGCCTGGAGCAGCGGCGCGGTGTCGAGCCCGCTGCGCCGGGCCCCGGCCAGCAGCGCCCGCACGTGGTGCACGGTGATCGTCCGCCTCCCCATGCTCCGACGGTAGCCCCAATGAGCGGTGCGGTCAGCGGTGGTGACGCTTCCGGTCATGCCGTACGGGTCCCCGCGCTGCCTAGCGTCTTCGGAACGCACCGCACCGGCACCGGAACCCGGCACACCGCACCGGACCCTCGGGAGGGCACCCATGGACGTACGGCCCCGCACCCTGGCGGAGTTCACCGCGTGGACGGCCCGGCGGTACGGGCCGCAGCCCGCGCTGCGGTTCCGGCGGGCGGGGGAGTCCGGCTGGCAGGTCCGCACGTACGCCGAGCTGGACGCCTGCGCCGCGGCGGCCGGGAGCGCGCTGCTGGGGCTGGGGGTGGCCGCCGGGGAGCGGGTCGCCGTACTCGCCGAGACCCGGCCGGAATGGACGTACGCGCACTTCGGGGTGACGGCGGCGGGCGCGGTGCTGGTGCCGGTGTACCCGACGGCGGGGGAGGAGGAGCTGGCCTGGGTGCTGGGCGACTCCGAGTCCGTGGTCGCGGTCTGCGACGACGCGGCCCAGGCGGCCCGGGTGGCGGCCCTGCGCGACCGGCTGCCGAAACTGCGGGCGGTCGTCCTGCTGGACGAACTGGCGGCGGACCCGGGGGCGGACCTGCACAGCGGGCCGGCCGCCCGCGCCGCGCTGGCCGCCCGCGCCGCCGCCGTGGACCCCGCCCACGACGCCGCCGTCGTCTACACCTCCGGCACCACCGGCCCCCCGAAGGGCTGCCGCCTCACGCACGCCAACCTGGGCGCGGTCCAGGACGCCACCCTCCCCCTGGTCGGCGGCGGGCCCGGCGACTCCACGTACCTGTACCTCCCGCTGGCCCACCTCCTCGCCCAGCTCATCCAGTTCACCACCCTGCTGCGCGGCGGGGAGCTGTGCTACTTCGGCGGCCGGGTCGAGGACGTGGTGGGGGAGCTGGCCGAGGCCCGGCCCACGCACCTGCCGTCCGTACCGCGGCTGTTCGAGAAGGTCCACGCGGTGGTGCTGTCGCTCGCCGAATCGGCGGAGGGCGGCCGCGGGCGCTTCGAGGAGGCGGTGCGCCTCGGGCTGCTGGCCGCCGGGGACCGGCTGCCGGAGGCGGACCGGCCCGCCTGGGAGGCCGCCGACCGCAGCCTCTACGGGCCCGTCCGCGCGGCCTTCGGGGGCCGGCTGCGCTGGGCGCTGACCGGCGGCGCCCCGATCGCCCCGGCCACCCTGGACTTCCTGCGGGCCTGCGGGATAGCGGTGTTCGAGGGGTACGGGATGACGGAGTCGGCCGGGGTGATCAGCCTGAACCATCCCGGGGCCGTCCGCCCCGGCTCGGTGGGCCGGCCCGTCGCGGGCTGCGAGGTGCGCATCGCACCGGACGGGGAGGTGCTGGCCCGCGGCCCGGTGGTCTTCCCCGGCTACCACGCGAACGGGCCCGCGACCGCGGAGGCGGTGGACCCGCAGGGCTGGCTGCACACCGGGGACCTGGGCCGGCTCGACGAGGACGGCTACCTGTACGTCACCGGCCGCAAGAAGGAGCTGGTCATCACCTCGGCGGGCAAGAACCTGAGCCCCGCGGAGGCCGAGTTCGCCATCCAGCGCTCCCGGTACGTCTCGCGGGCGGTGATGGTCGGCGACCGCCGCCCGCACCCGGTGGCCCTGGTCACCCTCGACTCCGGGGAGGTGGCGGCCTGGGCGGCGCGCGAGGGCACGGACCCGGGCCCGGCCCCGGAACTCCACCCGGGGGTACGGGCCCTGGTGGCCGCGGCCGTGGCCGAGGCCAACGCCACCCTGTCCCGCCCCGCCCGGATCCGCGCCTTCCGGATCCTCCCCGGGGAGTTCACCGTGGCCGACGGCACCCTGACCCCCACCCTCAAACTCCGGCGCGCGGAGGTGGCCCGGCGCTACGCGGCGGAGATAGCGGAGCTGTACGCCGACTGACCGGCCGGCCCGGGCCCCTTCCCCGTCTCCCGTCCCCTCCCCTCAGCGGGCGCCGGCGAGCTCCGCCACCTGCCCGCGGAAGGCCTCCGGGGTGACCGACTCGATGCCCTTGCCGCTCAGCACCTCCACCGGCCGGCCGTCGAGGGCCACCTCGGGGGTGCCCTTCTTGTCCTGGTCGTAGAACTGCTGGGAGACCTTCTCCACCCACGGCATGTAGGTGAGCTCTTTCACGGCCCTGTTGAAGGCGGGGGTGCGCAGCCCGGGGACCCCGTCGGCCAGTTCGAGGAGGGTGGCCGTGGAGCCGAACTTGTCCTCGGACTCCTCCTTGGGATGGTTCGCGTACAGCACCCCCAGGTAGGCGAGGAACTTCTCCGGGGACTCGTTGACCGCCGCGCCCAGCGCGTTCAGGGCCCGCTTCGAGCCCTTGCCTCCGAGGGAGCCGTCGAGGAAGGTCGCGAAGTGGTACTCGACCCGGTAGGCGCCCGCGTCGGCCTGCGCCTTGAAGGTGGCCCCGAGGCCGTTCTCGACCCCCGCGCAGTACGGGCAGCGCGGGTCCAGCCAGACCGAGAGCACGTGCTTCGCGCCGGGGCTGCCGTACGGGACCACGGTGCCGTCCGGGCCCGAGGTGTGCGCGGGCCGCACGAAGGGCCTGCCCGCCGCCTCCGGGACGTCCGCGGACCCGCCGCTCGCCGACCGGGTCGCGTACAGCCCGAGGCCGACGGCCACGGCCAGCACGGCCACGGCCGTGGTCCCCACGAGCAGCCGCCCGCGGACCCTCGCCGAGCGGGCCGCGGCGGCCCGTTCCGCCTCGAGGCGTTCCCTAGCCGCGCGCCGATCGTTCTTGACTGTGCTCATACCTATGACAATAGATACTAGTGGGGGGTACCACTCGGGCCATTCGGTCATATCGGACAGAGTCAAAGGTCCCTGTCCGGCCGGGCATTGACCCGGCCCGCGCACGGGGCGTCAGATAGGCAGGGGGGATGGCGAGCCGCCGTCCGCGACCTGATAAACAGTGGATATTCACGGCTCGACCGGCTTGTTTTGTCTTGGGGGGAACGCCGCAACGTGAAGCCTCTTCACCGCCACCTCGTCAGCACCTCGCGCAAGGTGCTGTGCACCGCCGCGCTCGCGGCCAGCCTGACCACGGCCGCCGTCGTGGGCAACACGCCCACCGCCGACGCGGGGGAGTCCGAGCCGACCGGTGACAGCCCCCAGGCCCAGGACCGGGGCAACGCCCGCCTGGACCTCCCCGACCTCGTCGCCGACCCGCCGCCTGCCCAGGGCGCCCCCGAGGGCTCCACGGGCATACCGGGCACGGCCCTCGACGCGTACAAGCGCGCCGCGACCTCCGTCGCCGCCGCCCTGCCCGGCTGCCGCCTCCCCTGGGAGCTGCTCGGCGGCATCGGCCGGGTCGAGTCGGTGCACGCGTCGGGGTACGGGCTCAAGGCCGACGGCTCCACCGAGAAGCCGATCCGCGGCCCCCGCCTCGACGGCAACGGCTTCGCGAAGATCGTGGACACGGACAAGGGCGCCTGGGACGCGGACACCGAGTACGACCGGGCCGTCGGCCCGATGCAGTTCATCCCCTCCACCTGGGCCTCCTGGGGCGCGGACGGGAACGGCGACGGCGACCGCAACCCCAACAACATCTACGACGCCGCCCTCGGCGCCGGGCTCTACCTGTGCGCGGGAGACCGCGACCTGGCGGTGGCCGCCGACCTCGACAAGGCCGTCCTCAGCTACAACAACTCCCGCGAGTACGTGAACACCGTGCTCGGCTGGATGAAGCAGTACCAGAACGGCGGGGCCTCCGAGGTCCCGAACCCGCCGCCGGTCGTGAACCCGGTCCCCGAGCCGCCGGTCGTCGTCCCCACCCCGCCGGTCACCCCGACCCCGACGCCCACGCCGACCCCGCCGCCGAGCACCCGGCCCACGCCGCCGGTCAAGCCGAAGCCGACCCCGACCCCGCCGCCTGCCACCGTCGCCGGGCTGGAGCGGCTCGGCGACCCCGCGCTGGCCGCCGAGGCGGGCAAGGAGTTCGCGCGCACCCCGCAGGCCAAGGCCAAGCTGAGCAACGGCAAGGCGGCCGTCCGCGAGGTCGTCGTCTTCGAGATCGAGGGGGACACCTCGGGCACCGTCTTCGCCGACTCCGGCAAGACGCACGCGGTGGTCCGCACCGACGCGAAGGGCGTCGCGACCGCGCCGGTCCTCAAGGCCGGTACGAAGGCGGGGGCCAAGGCGGGCAGGTTCACCCTGCGGGCCACGCTGTACGGCACCCGCGAGTTCACGGTCCGCTTCTCGGGGACCGTGACCCCGAAGCCTGTCGTGAGGGCGGACGCGCTGGTGCGGGTCGGCACCGACCCGCTGGAGGCGGTGGCCGGCGAGGCCTTCGCGAAGCCGCTGGAGCTGCTCGCCAAGGCCGGCGGCAAGCCGGTCGCCGGGACGGTGGTCACGGCCGCGCTCGTCCGCAAGGACGAGACCACGGGCAAGTGGGTCCCCGCCGAGACGGGCCCGCACTTCGCCGCCGACCCCGCCGACCCCGAGGCGAAGCCGGTCCGCACCCTGACCCTGGCCCCGTCCGCCGCCGACGGCAAGATCACCCTGCCGGAGCTCTACGCGGCGGACCTCGCAGGCACGTTCCACCTCCGCCTGACCACCCCCGAAGGCGTGGAACTCCTCCTGGACCTCATCGTCACCGCACCCCCCGTCCTGGAACCCACCCCGACCCCGCAGCCGTAACCCCACCCCGGCCCCGCGACTCCCCGGGGCTCCGCCCCGTACCCCGCGCCTCAATCGCCGGCGGGGCTGGATTATCCCGGCCCGGGGTCTGGACAGGCTGCCACGGCGGCACTGGATTTTCCGGGTCTGGGCAGGCTGCCCCCCGGGCTCTGCCGCGGAGCGGCAGTACGCCTTGCTCGCAGCCGCGCAATCCAGCCCACGGGGGCAAAATCCAGCCCGCGCGGCGTTTGAGCGCACCGGGCGCGGAGCGCGCGGGAACGGGGTCCGGGGCGGAGCCCCGGTTTCGGGAAGGGGCGGGGTGGGGGAATCCAGCCGCGCCGGCGACTGAGGCGCGGGGCCCGGGGCCGGATCCCGGAATGGTGCCGGGCCGGGGTACACCCACGCGCACCCCCGGACGGGAAAAGGCAGGAGCCCCGCCCCCGCTGACGCGGAAAGGGCAGGGCTCCTTGGGTACTGCGCTTGAAGTACTAAGTACTGGTGATCCAGCCGCGATCGGCCGGGCCGCCGGTCAGACTCAGACCGGGGTGACGTTCTCCGCCTGCGGACCCTTCGGGCCCTGCGTGACGTCGAAGTTCACGGTCTGGTTCTCCTCGAGGGAGCGGAAGCCAGACGCGTTGATCGCGGAGTAGTGGACGAAGACATCCGGGCCGCCGCCGTCCTGGGCGATGAAGCCGAAGCCCTTTTCAGCGTTGAACCACTTCACGGTTCCGGTAGCCATAAGCCCTCCTTGGGCCAAAGGGTTGCCCTGCTCCAGAACCTGCTAAGAAGTCTGAAAACTACAAAAGCCTGCGGGTTACATGCTCCGCAGGCTCTGTACTGCAAGGGAAACCAAACTGCAACTTGCGTCGAGCCTAGCACGCAGAGTGCACGGGAGACCAGAGGGAAAGATCACGTCACTCGCACGTTTGAGACCCTCGACGAGGCTGACGGCCCCGCGCGAGCTAGTCTCGCGATGTGGACGCCAATCGCAGCCGGCCCCGGGTCGGCCACATTCAGTTCCTGAACTGCCTGCCCCTCTACTGGGGCCTGGCCCGCACCGGCACGCTGCTCGACCTGGAGCTCACCAAGGACACCCCCGAGAAGCTCAGCGAGCGCCTGGTCGCGGGCGAGCTGGACATGGGTCCGATCACCCTCGTGGAGTTCCTGCGCAACGCGGACCGGCTGGTGGCCTTCCCCGACCTCGCGGTCGGCTGCGACGGCCCCGTCATGTCCTGCGTGATCGTCTCCCAGGTCCCCCTGGACCAGCTGGACCGCGCCCGCGTGGCCCTCGGCTCCACCTCCCGCACGTCCGTGCGACTGGCCCAGCTGCTCCTCGCGGAGCAGTACGGCGTACGCCCCGACTACTACTCCTGCCCCCCCGACCTGGGGCTGATGATGCAGGAGGCGGACGCGGCCGTCCTGATCGGCGACGCCGCCCTGCGCGCCTCGCTGCACGACGCCCCCCGCCTCGGCCTCGCCGTGCACGACCTGGGGGTGATGTGGAAGGAGTGGACCGGACTGCCGTTCGTCTTCGCCGTCTGGGCGGCCCGCAAGGAGTACCTGGAGCGCGAGCCTGCCGTGGTGGAGCAGGTCCACGAGGCCTTCCTCGCCTCCCGCGACCTGTCCCTCGAGGAGGTGGCGAAGGTGGCCGAGCAGGCCGCCCGCTGGGAGTCCTTCGACGCCGACCTCCTGGAGCGCTACTTCCGCACCCTCGACTTCCGCTTCGGCCCCGAGCAGCTGGCCGGGGTCCGCGAGTTCGCCCGCCGTACGGGACCCACGAGCGGCTTCCCGGCCGACGTCCGGGTGGAACTCCTCGGCCGCCCCGGAGCCCCCCGCTAGGGACCGGCTCGGAGTTCACCGGGGATTCGCCGGAATTCCGCGCGGAATTCCCCGGTTCGGCCAGATCCGCCGGTTCCGGCAGTTCCCGCAGTTCGCCGGATCCGCCAGTTCTGCCGGTCCTGCGAGCCCTGCCGCTTCCCGTTCTCCGTATTGCGCGGAGGAAGCGGGGAATTCGCCGTCACCGATCTTCGCGCACCCCCGTTCCTGCCGTTCGGCCCGTTCCGGACCGCGGGCCCGGCTAGGGTGCGAAGCTGCACCGGCACGGGTACGGCACACAGGGGGCGTCATGCAGCCGCTCGAAGCGGGGGATCCGCGGACCATCGGCGCGTACCGGCTGCTCGGCCGGCTCGGCGCGGGCGGCATGGGGGCGGTGTACCTGGGCCGCAGCGGCGGCGGCCGGACCGTGGCCGTCAAGATCGTGCACCCGCACTTCGCGCGCGACGAGGAGTTCCGCGCCCGGTTCCGCCGGGAGGTGGCCGCGGCCCGCCGGGTCGGCGGCGAGTGGACCGCCCCGGTGCTGGACGCGGACCCGGAGGCGGACGTGCCGTGGGTGGCGACCGGGTACGTCGCCGGGCCCTCCCTCGACCGGGCGGTGGCCGCGCACGGACCGCTGCCCGAGCCCGCGGTACGCGCGGTGGGCGCCGGGCTCGCGGAGGCCCTGACCGCCGTGCACGCCCTGGGACTCGTCCACCGGGACGTGAAGCCCTCCAACGTGATGCTGTCCCTGGACCGGCCCCGGCTCATCGACTTCGGGATCGCGCGCGCCGTTCAAGGGGCGCAGAGCTCCGGTGGAGCCGGTCCTTGGACCGGAGGGACGGCGTCCCTGACCTCCACCGGGGTCTCCGTCGGCTCGCCCGGATACATGGCCCCCGAGCAGATCCTCGGCAAGGGGGTCACGGCCGCGGCGGACGTGTTCTCCCTCGGCGCGGTCCTCGCCTTCTCGGCCACCGGCGCCCCGCCCTTCACCGGCGACAACTCCGCCACCCTCCTCTACAAGGTGGTCCACGAGGACCCCGAGCTGCCCGGCCGCCTGACCGGCGGGCTCCGCGAGCTCGTGCTGGCCTGCCTGGCGAAGAGCCCGGCGGCCCGGCCCGCGCCCCGCGAGGTGGCGCAGGTCCTCGCCCCCGCGGGCGCCGCGGCCCTGACCGCCCCGGGCTGGCTGCCCGCGCCGCTCGTCGAGGAGGTCTCGCGGACCGCGGTCCGGCTGCTGGACCTGGAGCCCGCCCCGGCGGCCACCCCCGAGCAGGCCTCGGGGCCCGTACCGCTGACCACCGCCTCCGAATCCGGCCCGGCCGCCGCCCCTTCCCCTTCCCCTTCCCCTTCCCCTTCTCCCTCTCCCTCTCCCTCTCCCCTCCCCGCCGGTGCCTTCGGCCCGCCCGACCCCTCGTACGGCCGGGCCGAAGGCGGGCGGACGGGCGGACTGGCCTTCACCGCCGCCGCGGGTCGCAGGGTCAGCTGCACGGTCGCCCTCGCCGTGGCCGCGGCCGTCGCCGGGGTGGCCGCGGGCGGGCTGTACGCCTTCGACCTGCTGCCGGGCGCCAAGGACAAGGTGACGGCCTCCGGATCCGGTCCCTCCCGCCCGCCCGCCGCCTCGGAGCCCACGGACGCGGAGAGCGGCCCGGCGGACTCGGAGCCCACCCGGAGTCCGGGCGCCACCCCCGACCAGGGGCCCGGCGGCGCCCGCAAGGAGGTCCCGAAGGCCTTCATCGGCACCTGGAAGGGCACGATCACCACCCGGAACCTGAACGTGTCCAGCCCCATGGAGCTCACCGTCAAGGCGGGCCGGGTCGGCGCCGTCGTCGCCCGCGACCGCAGCGTCCTCGAACTGCTGAACGCCGACTGCAGTGGGGACTGGAAGCTGGTCTCGGCCACCGACACCGTGCTCGTCCTGGACACCACCCGCACCGGCGCCAACCCCCACCCCGGGATCTGCTCCGACGGGTCCGCCGGGGAGAAGCTCACGCTGAAGTCCGACGGGACGGTCCGCTACACCTCGGGCGACGCCGCGGCCGGTTACCCGGAGGGCGACCTCCGCCGCAGCTGACGCACGGCGTACGCTGGATCGGTCCGACCCTTGACATACGACGCCACTCCGCCGAAAGGTGACGCACCGGTGACCGACCAGGCCGCTCTCCAGTCCGTCCTCGCCCGTGCCGCCGAAGGGGGCCGGATCTCCGCGGAGGAAGCGCTGGAGCTGTACCGGCACGCCCCGCTGCACGCGCTGGGCTCCGCCGCAGACTCCGCGCGCCGCCGCCGCTACGCCGGTACCGAGCACATCGCGACGTACATCATCGAGCGGAACATCAACTACACGAACGTCTGCGTGACGGCGTGCAAGTTCTGCGCGTTCTACGCCGCCCCCAAGGACACCAAGAAGGGCTGGACCCGCAGCCTCGACGACATCCTGCGCCGCTGCGCGGAGACCGTCGAGCTGGGCGGCACCCAGATCATGTTCCAGGGCGGCCACCACCCGGACTTCGGGGTGGAGTACTACGAGGAGCACTTCGCCGCGATCAAGAAGGAGTTCCCGGAGCTGGTCATCCACTCCCTGGGCGCCTCCGAGGTCGAGCACATGGCGCGGATCTCCGGGGTGGACGCGGAGGAGGCGATCCGCCGGATCCACGCGGCCGGCCTGGACTCCTTCGCGGGCGCCGGCGCCGAACTGCTGCCGGCCCGCCCCCGCAAGGCCATCGCCCCGCTCAAGGAGTCGGGCGAGCGCTGGCTGGAGATCATGGAGCTGGCTCACGGCCTGGGCGTGGAGTCCACGTCCACCATGCTCATGGGCACCGGCGAGACCAACGCCGAGCGCATCGAGCACATGCGGATGATCCGCGAGGTACAGGACCGGACCGGCGGCTTCCGCGCCTTCATCCCGTACACGTACCAGCCCGAGAACAACCACCTCAAGGGCCGCACCCAGGCGACGATCTTCGAGTACCTGCGGACGATCGCGATCGCCCGCCTGTTCTTCGACAACGTCGCGCACATCCAGGGCTCCTGGCTGACCGTCGGCAAGGAGGCCGGGCAGCTGTCCCTGCACTACGGCGCCGACGACCTGGGCTCGATCATGCTGGAGGAGAACGTGGTCTCCTCGGCCGGTGCCAAGCACCGCTCGAACCGCCAGGAGATCATGGACCTGATCCGCAAGGCGGACCGCGTCCCGGCCCAGCGCGCCACCACGTACGAGCACATCGTCGTGCACACCGACCCGGCGGACGACCCGGTCGACCAGCGCGTGGTCTCGCACATCTCCTCGATCGCCATCGAGGGCGGCACGGCCCACCCCGAGCTCAAGCTCCTCGACGCCCGCTGAGCCGGCCGTGCTGACGCTGCACGCGGCCGGGCTCGTCCTGCCGCTCGGGGAGGGGCCCGGCTCCGCGCCCGTCCCCGGCGGTGCGGTGCTCGTGGAGCACGACCGGATCGCCGCCATCGGCCCCCGCGCCGCACTGGAGGCGGCCTGGCCCGAGGCCCGGGTGCGGGAGTGGCCGGGGGTGCTCACCCCCGGCCTGCGCCAGTGGCACGCCGTCCCGCTGCTGAAGGGCTGCTACCACCCCGACCCGCGGGAGGCCGACCGGCTGGGCACCCGCCCGCTGTCCGGGCCCGCGCTCGACGCCCTGGACCTGGACGCGGCCCGCTGGGCGGGCAGCGTCCGCCGCGGTCTCCAGCGGATGCTGCGCTACGGCACCACGGCGGTCGCCGTCGACACCGGAGATCCGCTGCTGGCCGTACCGGTGGCCCGCTCGGGGCTGGAGGCCGTACGGGTCGCGGGGGCCCCGGAGACCCCCGGGGGCGGGCCCGCACTGGACCCCTTCGCGGCCGGCCGGGACCTGGCCGGATCGGTGCAGCGCCCGCTGGCCGTCGGCGGCCGCGCCGATTTCGCCGTGTTCGCCGTACCCGACGCGGACGCCCTCCAGGAGTCCGGCGCGGAGAGCTGCATCGGCACGGTCACCGGTGGCCGGCTGCTGTACCGCAGGCGCTAGTCCGCGGCGCAGGGGCGGATCCGGCCGCGGCGCCGCCGTCCGGTCCACCCGCGAGGGCGTGGTGGACGGCCAGCAGGCAGGCCTGGAGCCGCGAGACCCCGCCGAGCTTGGCGCGGATGTTGGCCACGTGGAACTTCGCGGTGCGGACCGTCAGGTGCAGGTGGGCGGCGAGCTGGGCGTTCGTCGGCCCGGTGGCCAGGCAGCGGAAGACCGACAGCTCCTGCCCGGTCAGCCCCGGTATCGCGCCGAGGGCCCGGTGCAGGCGTTCGGCGTCGGGGGTCCCGGGGGCCCACGCGCAGGGTAAGCAGGGGCGCTCCATGGCGGGCAGGCTACACCGGCTCACGGTTCCAGGTAGGCCGAGGAGATGGTGTTCCGGTACAGGGAGCTGGCGTTGCCGCGGTAGCCGCCGGGCAGGAAGCCCACGTACCCGCCGCGGTTGATCTCCGTGTACACCGCCCACTCGGCCGTGTCCCGGTTCAGGTAGGACTCGGTGTAGTTGTTCGTGGTGTGCTGGGCGCAGGTCAGGGAGCCCTTGAAGTAGTTGTTCCGGAAGTCGCCGTCGGCCACGTACATGTCGAAGACGGCCCCGCCCTGGTTCTGGAGGCAGAACAGCCCGAACTCGCCGGGGTCGAGGATCCCGTCCTTGTCCACGGCGGCGGAGGCGGCACCCGCTCCGGTGCCGAGCGCGGCGGCCAGGACGAGGGCCGTGGCGGTGAGCGCGCGGAGACACGTTCTGTTCACGGGGCGTGCCTTTCCGTGAGGGGATTCCGGGGCGCCGAAGAGTGGAACACTGCGAACGCGTGTGCCACCACTGTCCTTGGGGTCAGTGTGTGACTCCCGGGACCGGGCCTAGGGTGCGGGGGGCCGCGCGGGCCGCCGCGCGGGGTGAGGAGTCCCGCTGTGCCCACAGCCGTGTTTCCCGCGTCTTCCGGCCAGACCCGCAAGGCGGTGGCGGCCGCCCTCCTGCTGTGCACGGGACTGCTGCTGCCCGGCTGTACGGGCCCGGCCGCCCCGGCCCCCAGGGAGCGGCCCACGGCTGCCCGCAGCCGGATCCCGGAGCTGAAACTGCAGGACAGCGACGCGGCGGACCCCCGGCTGGGCGAGTACTTCGCCTGTATGGGGCGGCAGGGGCTGCCGATGCGCGACACGGAGGCGGGCGTTCCGGTCGTCGACGAGGAGGAGGCCGATCCGGCCAGGGCCGCGGCCGCCGAGCGGGCCTGCGCCCCGCTGCGCCGGCAGGGCCCGGGGCCCGGCGAGCGGGAACTGGCGCTGCTGCGGGAACAGGCCGAGTGCATGCGCGGGCACGGGGTCCCGGACTGGCCGGATCCCGATCCCTCGACCGGGGCGTGGCCGGGGGAGCTCCGTACGAAGGAGTCCCCGGAGGGCCGCGCGGCCATGGCCGCCTGCTTCGGGGGTGCGGAGGGCCAGGAGGGCTGACCGCTTCGCTGAGCGCCGGGGGCTGACCGCCGCGCGGCGGGCGGGGAAGGCCGAGCCCCCGCGGGTCTGCGGACGCGGCCTGCGAGAATGGGGCGGAACCGACCGCGACGTGCGCGGCGCCCCGTGCGCCCGTACCCGACATCTGCGAGGCCGAACCCCGGTGACCCGCGCATCCCTGGACAAGCAGCCGCACGAAGTCGCCTCCATGTTCGACGGAGTCGCCGCGAATTACGACCTCACCAACGACGTGCTGTCCCTCGGGCAGGCCCGGCTGTGGCGCGGGGAGGTCGCCAAGGCGGTCGACGCGCGCCCCGGGCAGAAGGTGCTGGACCTGGCGGCGGGTACGGCGACCTCCTCGCAGCCCTTCGCGCGCACGGGCGCGTACGTCGTGCCCTGCGACTTCTCCCTCGGCATGCTGCTGGAGGGCAAGAAGAAGCACGCCTGGATGCCGCTGACCGCGGGCGACGCCACGAAGCTGCCGTTCAAGGACGGGGTCTTCGACACCGTCACGATCTCCTTCGGGCTGCGCAACGTGCAGGACACCGAGGGCGCGCTGCGCGAGATGTACCGGGTGACGAAGCCGGGCGGCCAGGTGGTGATCTGCGAGTTCTCGCAGCCGACCTGGGCCCCCTTCCGGACCGTCTACACCGAGTACCTGATGCGGGCCCTGCCGCCGGTGGCCCGCGCGGTGTCCTCCAACCCCGACGCGTACGTCTACCTCGCCGAGTCCATCCGCGAGTGGCCGGACCAGCCGGAGCTGGCGGCGCTGCTCCAGAAGGCCGGCTGGTCGAAGGTGGCCTGGCGCAACCTGACGGGCGGGGTCGTGGCCCTGCACCGCGGGTTCAAGTCCGCGTAGCGGCAGGCGCCGTGGAGAAGGTGGACTACCAGGCCGTCCTGGAGCAGATCGCGTACGACGTGGCCCCGCTGGCCGGCAGCGGGGAGCCCGCGGCGTACATCCCGGCGCTCGCGAACGTGGACCCCGGCCGCTTCGGCATGGCCATCGCCGAACTGGACGGCACGGTCCACGGGGTGGGCGACTGGCAGGTCCCCTTCTCCGCCCAGTCGATCACGAAGGTGTTCACGCTGGCGCTGGTCCTCGCGCACGGCGGGGACAGCCTGTGGGAGCACGTGGGCCGCGAGCCCTCCGGCAACCCCTTCAACTCCCTGGTGCAGCTGGAGTACGAGAACGGCATCCCGCGCAACCCGTTCATCAACGCGGGCGCGCTCGTCGTCACCGACCGGCTCCAGACCTGGACCGGCGACGCGAGCAGCGAGCTCCTGGAGTTCCTGCGGCGCGAGAGCGGCAACCCGGACCTGGCCTTCGACCCGGAGGTCGCCGCCTCCGAGTCCGCGCACGGGGACCGCAATGCCGCCCTGGCCCACTTCATGGCCTCGTACGGCAATATCACCGGGCCCGTACCGGCCCTCCTCGACCACTACTTCTGGCAGTGCTCGATCCGCACCAGCTGCGCCGACCTGGCCCGCGCCGCCGGCTTCCTGGCCCGGCACGGGGTGCTCGCCGACGGCGCCCGCCTGCTGACCCGCAGCGAGGCCAAGCAGGTCAACGCCGTGATGCTGACCTGCGGTACGTACGACGCGGCGGGCGATTTCGCGTACCGCGTGGGCCTGCCCGGCAAGAGCGGGGTCGGCGGCGGCATCGTCGCCGTGGTCCCGGGCCGCTGCACCCTGTGCGTGTGGAGCCCCGGGCTCGACGCCCGCGGGAACTCGGTCGCGGGGGTCGCGGCCCTGGACCGCTTCACGACGCTGACGGGACTGTCGGTCTTCTAGAGCTGCTTCCCGCTCCCCCGACGCGGGCCGAGGCCCTTCCGACGGGGGGCGGAAGGGCCTCGGTGCGGGCAGCGGGAGGGCGCCGGCTCAGCCGAACTTGCGGGTGACGAGGAGCAGGCCGATCTCCTTGGCCCCGTCCTCCCAGTTCCGCAGCGTGTTGTCCCCGAACCGGATGTCCGCCGGGTTCGTGTTGTTCGTCTCCTGGTACATGAAGCGGGAGGCGGCGCTCCAGGAGGTCTCCTGCCGTGCCTCGCCTTCGGTGATCGTGCTCTGTGAGCGGAGGCCCTCGGCGAACCGGCGCTCGATGTCCCGCAGGCGCGGACCCTCGGAGAGCATCCCGATCGTGTACACCAGGGCCTCGCGCAGGTCGTTCGTGCTGTGGCCGGGGTTCTGGGCGAAGGCGCGCAGCCGGTCGACCATGGTGATCGCCCGGGCGCGGTTGACGTCCAGGGTCCGCTGGTTGGCGTTCCCGGCGTTCAGGTCGCCGTAGTTTCCGGTGTGGCCCAGGTTGCTGGCGTTGCGGCCGAGTGCCTGGCCGAGGTTGAAGTCCCCGTCGTTGAAGCGGATGACCATCGGGTTGTTGGCGACTCCGAAGCCGCGGACGAAGAGGTTGTCCCGGGTCAGGTAGACGGTCACCTGGCCGCTCGGGGTGCTGATGTTCACGGCGAGCAGGTCGTTGCCCGTCCGGGTCTCGTAGACGGCGCTGCTGCCGGTTCCGCGGAACGGCGCCCCGACCGAGGTGCGGATCCAGTTGATGTACGCGCGGTACTCGGCACGCATGTCCGAGGCGTTGAGGTTGAAGTTGTAGCTGTGGACCGGGACCTGCTGGATCGCGGCCGGGGCGGCGGCCGGCGGGGGGCCGGCGGCGAAGGCGCCGGAGGCCATGGCCGCGGTGGCGGGGACGGCCAGCAGGGCCAGGCAGGTGGCGGCTATGGGCAGGGTCTTGCGCATGGTGGTGTCCTCAGGGTGCGGTGCGGGAGGGGTGGAGGGTGCGGGCTGCTGCCGCGGTCAGGAGTTCTTCCAGACGGTGAAGGTCGTCGAGGTGTTGTCCCCGCTGCCGCCGGTGCGGCTGCAGCTCACGTTGGGCGGGGTGATGCACTCGTACGTGTTCTTGCCGTAGTACGGGTTGTTCCAGCGCACGGTGATCTTGCCGCCGCCCGCCATCTGGTAGTCGGCGTAGCCCTCGGTGCCGGTCATGAACCCCTCGGACTCGCTCTCCCAGTTGCCCGAGGCCGACGGGTTGATCAGCGAGGGGGGCAGCCGGTCGCCGGTCCAGATGCCGTGGTGCAGGCCCGCGCCGATGCGGGCGAGCGCGGTGCCGGTGGAGTTGACCAGCCGGACCTTGGTGCTGCGGTCCGCCAGCACGCCGAACTCGCCCTTCTGGGCCTTCCCGGTCCTGGCGGCGAGCGCGGACGGGCCGCCGGACAGGGTGAAGGAGACGGTGGCGTTGTCGCCCTTGCCGCCCGACTTGCTGCACGAGTAGTCCCAGGGGGCCTCGCAGCTGTACGAGTTGCTGCCGAAGTACGGGTTGTTCCAGTGCACCTTGACCTGCTTGTCGGTGCCCGTGATCTGGTAGGTCACCGTGCCCTCGGTGCCGGTGGCCATCCCGCAGGACCGGCTGCCCCAGGTCGCCGTGATCTTCTTGGCGATGTAGTCGGTGGGCAGACCGTCGTTCTTCCAGCAGCCGTGCGGCAGCGAGGACGAGATCCGCGTCAGGTGCGAGTTGGTGTTGTTGTAGAAGATCACGTCCGTGCTGCGGGCCGAGCCGGCGGCCGCGAACGGCGCGGCCTCCGCCGCCGGCTGCGGGGCCGGGGCGGCGGGCCCCGCGGCCTGGGCGGCCGGGGCGAGGAGGACGGCGCCGGAGGCGACGGCGGTCAGTACGGAGGCGGCGACCGACCAGCGGGCCGCGGTCTTGCGGTGCGTGTTCACGAGGGGTTCCTTTCGGGCTTCTGGCTTCGGGAGGGGCCTGCGGTCGGTCAGTCGACGTAGTAGAGGGCGAACTTGCCCCACTCGGAGTTGCACTCGTAGCGGCTGTAGAAGCCGAGCCCGACGCTGAGCGAGCCGGCCTCCACGCACTGCTGGAAGGTGTTGTACGAGCCGCCGTAGACCTTGTATCCGGCGGGTGCGGCCTGGGCCGCGGAGGATCCGGCGAGGGTCAGGAGGGCTGCGGCGAGGGCCGTACCGGCTGCGGTGGCGGCCGTACGGGCACGGTTGCGGGTTCTCATGGGGGTCCTTTCGGTGGACGGGGGCAGGCCGGATAAGGGCAGGGCGGAGCAGGGCCCTGCCCGGGCCTGGAGGGGGACAAGAGAAAGGAAGGAAGGGAAGGAGAAAAGGGAGGAGAGAAGAAAGAGAGGCCACTCACGGCAGCGGGGTGCGGGCCCGCATCCACCCAACCGGCGGCGGATGGAACCCGCCGCCCCCACACCCGGTTGCCCGGGCGGTCTCAGTCGAGGGGCTTGCCGGGGCAGAGCGAGTTGCCCCAGGCCGTGGTCACCGTGCAGTTCCGGCCGTTTCCGCTGCCGTTCCCGTTCCCGTTGTCCTCGAACGGAAGGGTGATGCCTCCCGCGACCGGGGCGTCGGCGTGTGCGGCGGACGGGATCCCGCCACCCAGCCAGGCCAGGCCGGCGACGGCGAGTGCAACGGTCGTACGAACGGTCTTGGTGCTCACGACAACTCCTCTGTGGTGAAGGACGTTGGCGGGCGGCGCGATGGTCGGTCGCAGCCGCAACCCCCGATGGCCATGACTCTGCCAGGACCGGACGTGACACCGGCAGGCCCGGAAGGGATCATCTGTGTGCCATGCACCTTTAGGAGGCAAGCGGTGGAGACGGACGCGCACGCGGGTACGGGACCGTCCGGCGTCGGTCACGCGGAGCTCGTGCTGTACCGGTGGACCCTCGTCCACGGCGGACTCGAACCGGAATCCCTCGCGAGGGCCGCCGCCGAGACCGGGCTCGGGGAGCCGGAGTGCCGGGAGGCGGTCCGCGCGCTGGCGCACGCGCTGCTCCTCCAGCCGGAGGGGCGCGGCTGGCGGGCGGTCAGCCCGCAGGCGGCGGGGGCGCAGCTCCTGGCGGAGCCCGAGGCGGCCCTGCGGGCGCAGGAGGAGGAGCTCCGGGCCCGCAGGGAGCAACTCCAGCGGCAGCGCGACGAGTTCACCGGCCTGATGCCGGTCTACCTCCAGGCGCGGCGGCACGCCTTCCCGCAGGGGACCATCGACCACCTGCCGGACCAGTTCGCCGTACGCACCCTCCTGACCGAGGTGATCGACGGCTGCCGCAGCGAGGTGCTGGTGTCCAAGCACGGCGGCTCCTTCCCGGAGGCGGCCCTGCGCGAGGCCTTACCGCGAGACCTCGCCCTGCTGGAGCGGGGCGTGCGGATGCGCAGCCTGTACCAGCACGCGACCCGCTTCGACCCGGCGACGCGGGCGCACGCGGAGCGGCTGATCGCGGCCGGGGCGGAGATCCGCACCCAGCCGGAGGTGCTCCCGCAGATGATCGTGGTCGACGCGGAGCTGGCCTTCCTGCCGGCCCGCTCGGGCGGGGCCCTGCTGATCCGCGAACCGGACCTGCTCGGCTACCTGCTCGACGTGTTCCGCCGCGACTGGGAGTACGCCACCCCCTTCGCGACGGGCCCGCAGGCCGCGCACGACATCTCGGAGACCGTCCGGCAGAGCATCCTGACGCTGCTGGCCAAGGGCCTGAAGGACGATTCCATCGCCCGGCGGCTCGGCATCTCCCTGCGCACCTGCCGCAGGCACGTATCGGAACTGATGCTGGGCCTGGGCGCGCACAGCCGCTTCCAGGCGGGCGTGATCGCGGAACGGCAGGGGCTGACGGGGATGGCGGGGCTGGCGGACAAGCCGGCCCGACAGGGCCCGCCGGGCCGGAGCCCAGGCGGTACGGGCCGTACGGAGGCGCGCACGGAAGGCCGTACGGGATCCGGGGCGGAAACCCCTGGCGAGGCCGCCGGTGCCGGGTCCGGGGCGGCACCCGGCCCAGCGTCCGGTGCGGCACCCGGGCCCGTACCCAGGGCGGCCGCATCCGAGCCCGCATCCGAGCCCGTGCCCGAGCCCCCGGCGCCCGATGGGCCCGGCTGCGTCGGCTGCGGTGGTCCGCTGCCGGGTTCCGGCGCCGGTCGCCCGGCCACAGGCCGGCCCGCACGCCACTGCTCGGCGTCCTGCCGCTCGCGCGCGTACCGGGCCCGCCGCAAGACGGACCCGTCCCGGTCCGGGGATTCCCCCGGCGCGTGACGAAACCCCGGGGGGCGTCACGAATCCCGTCCGCGGCGCCCGCCGGGGGAGTCCGCACCCCCTGCCGCCACCCCCCGACAGCCCAGTGCAGCCCCCTACAGCGTCAGGTCGTACCGCCGCCCCGTCCGCCCCCCGCTCAGCGGAAAGGTTTCGGCCAGGTCCATGCCGAGCCGCTCCGCCACCGCCACCGAGCGGGAGTTGCGGTCGTCGATCATCGCGACCACCTCCGGTATCCCGGCCGCCCTGACCCGGTCGAGGGTTTCGCGGGCCGCCGCGGTGACGTACCCGCGGCCCCAGTGCGGGCGGGCCAGCCGCCAGCCGATCTCGATCCGGCCGACCGGACCCCAGTCGTGCGGCCACGGCTGCGCGCCGGTGAACCCGACGGCCTCACCCGCGTCGTCGAGCAGGGTCCACAGGCAGATGCCCAGTCGCGCGTCGTGCATCCGCTGGCGCGCCGTGAGCTCCTCGTAGACCGAGAGTTCCGCCGGGGCGCCGCCGTGGAACTCCATGACCTCGGGGTCGGCGAAGATCCGGTGCCAGGCGTACGCGTCCTCCTCGGTCGGCACGCGCAGCTGGACGGCGGGGAGCAGGGTGGTCATGGGGCGGGCCCTTCTCGGTGGTGATCACGGTTCGCTGCATAGACTGCCCATGTCCCGTGCCTTGGCACCCCCCGAATTTCGAGCCTCCGGGAGATTCCGCAGTGACCGAGCCCCTCTCCGAGCACACCGCTGATGTGATCGTCGTCGGAGCCGGGCCCGCCGGCTCGACCACCGCGTACTACCTGGCCAAGGCCGGACTCGACGTCCTGCTGCTGGAGAAGACCGCCTTCCCCCGCGAGAAGGTCTGCGGCGACGGCCTGACCCCGCGCGCCACCAAGCAGCTCGTCGCCATGGGCATCGACGTCTCCGAAGAGGCCGGCTGGCTGCGCAACAAGGGCCTGCGGATCATCGGCGGCGGGGTCCGGCTGGAGCTGGACTGGCCCGAGCTGGCCTCCTTCCCGGACTACGGGCTGGTGCGCAAGCGCGACGACTTCGACGAGACGCTGGCCCGGCAGGCGCAGAAGGCGGGCGCGCGGCTGTACGAGCGCTGCAACGTCGGCGAGCCGGTCCGCGACGAGCGCACCGGGCGGATCACCGGCGTGCACGCGAAGCTCGGCGAGGAGAAGACCGCCGCCGTCTTCCGCGCCCCGCTCGTGGTCGCCGCCGACGGCAACTCCTCCCGGCTGTCCCTGGCGATGGGGCTGCACCGGATGGAGAACCGCCCGATGGGCGTCGCCGTCCGCACGTACTTCACCTCGCCCCGCCACGACGACGACTACCTGGAGTCCTGGCTGGAGCTGTGGGACCGGCGCGGCGCGCAGGACCGGCTGCTGCCCGGCTACGGCTGGATCTTCGGCATGGGAGACGGCACCTCCAACGTCGGCCTGGGCATCCTCAACTCCTCCGCCGCCTTCAAGGAGCTGGACTGGCGCGAGGTCCTCAAGGCCTGGTGCGCTTCCATGCCGGAGGACTGGGGCTACACCCCCGAGAACATGACCCAGCCCATCCGCGGCGCGGCCCTGCCGATGGCCTTCAACCGGCAGCCGCACTACACCAAGGGCCTGCTGCTCGTCGGCGACGCGGGCGGGCTCGTCAACCCGTTCAACGGCGAGGGCATCGCCTATGCGATGGAGTCCGGCAAGATCGCCGCGGACGTCATCGTCCAGGCCCACGCCCGCGCCACCCCCGCCCAGCGCGAACTGGCCCTGCACAACTACCCGAAGGTCCTCAAGGAGACCTACGGCGGCTACTACAGCCTGGGCCGCGCCTTCGTGAAGCTGATCGGCAACCCGAAGGTCATGAAGATCGCCGCCCAGCGCGGCCTGACCCACCCCATGCTGATGCGCTTCACCCTGAAGATGCTGGCCAACCTGACCGACCCGGCAGGCGGCGACGCGATGGACCGCATCATCAACGGCCTGACGAAGGTGGCCCCGAAGGCCTGAGGCCCGGAAGTCCCGGCGCCCGCGTCGGAGTTCCGGCGCGGCGCGGGATCGCTGTGCCGGGGCGGGGGCCGTTCGTACGTCCTCCCGCCCGCATCCTCCCGCCCCCGGCCCGCCTACCGGCGCAAGGCCTCCGCCGGGGGGATGCGGGCGGCGCGGAGGGACGGGTAGAGGCCGGCGAGGATGCCCGTCAGGGCGCCCGTCGCGGGGGCCGCGGCGACCAGGAGCGGGGGGACCGCCGGGGTCCAGCCCTGGGCCGCGGACACCCCGACCACGGCCAGCACCCCCAGCGAGGTGCCGACCAGCCCGCCGAGGCCGCCCAGCGCCGCCGATTCGGCGAGGAACTGCACGGCGACGTGCCGCCCGCGCGCGCCCAGCGCACGGCGCAGCCCGATCTCCCCGGTGCGCTCCAGCACCGCCACCAGCGTGGTGTTCGCGATGCCGAGCGCCCCGACGGCCAGGCAGACCCCGGCGAGCAGCAGGAACAGCGAGCCCAGGTCCGAGGTGACCGCCGAGCGCAGCGCCTTCGGGTCGGGCGGCGGTACGGCCCTCAGGTGCTCGGGCCGGTCGGGCCGCAGCGCCCGCGGGGCCAGGTCGGCGATCTGGCGGGCCGCGCCCGGCCGGGTGGACACCAGCATGCGGGCCGCCCCCGGCCCCGGCGGACCCCACAGCTCGGCCGCCGTGGCCCGCGGGACGAGCACCGAGAGCAGGTGCTCGGGCTGCCGCTGTACGTCGTCCAGGATCCCGGCCACGGTGAACGGCTCCCCGCCGATGAACACGGCGGGGCGGGTGGCCAGGGTGCTGATCCCGAGCCGGGCCGCGGCCCCGGCGCCGAGTACGGCGACCCGCTGGCGGGTGCGCTCGGAGAACTCGTCGTACAGGCGCCCCTGGAGCAGCCGGGGGGCCAAGGCCCGGACCGCGCCCGGCGAGGCGGCCACCAGTTCCGGACCGCCGCCGGACTCCGCCGGGCCGCCGGACCCGTACCCGCCCCCGGGCACGGCCGAGGTGCCGGGGGCCGGGCGCACCGGCCACAGCACCCCCGCGTGCTCCACCCCCGCCAGCACCCGGATCCGCCGCTCGGCGTCGGCGGGGAAACCGGGTCCGGCGAACTCGTCCTGCCGCCCGGCCACGTCCTCGACCGTCACGGAGGTGGCGGCCAGCGCGTCGAAGCGGGAGTCGATCTGCGAGGACACGGTTGCGGTCAGCCCGAGGACCGCCACGAAACTGCCGACCCCGAGCACGGTCCCGAGCGCCGTCAGCCCGGCCCGCCCGGGCCTGCGCACCATCCCGGCCAGCGCCTCCCCCCACACGTCCCCCACCCGGAACCGCGTCCGCGGGACGGGGGCCGGGGGACAGACAGCGGGGTGCGGCTCGGTGGCCCCGGCTGCGCCCGCCCGGTCCGTCGTCGCGCCCGCGTCCGTCCGCCGGGTCACCGCGGGGGCCGGGCGGGGGCGGGCTGCGGTTCCGTCAGGCGGCCGTCGCGGAGGTGGAGGGTACGGGTGCCCAGGGCGGCGACCGCGGGGTCGTGGGTGATCACCAGGACCGTCATCCCGGCCGCGTTCAGGTCCCGGAGCAGGCCGAGGACGGAGGCCGCGCTCGCCGAGTCCAGGTTGCCGGTCGGCTCGTCGCACAGCAGCAGCGACGGCCGGCCCACCAGGGCGCGGGCCACCGCGACCCGCTGCCGCTCCCCACCGGACAGGTGCCCCGGCACGGCGTGCGCGCGGTGGCCGAGACCGACCCGCTCCAGCGACTCCCGTGCGCGCGCGGCCCGTTCGGCACGCCGTACCCCGGTGTAGAGCAGGGCGAGGGCGACGTTCTCCAGCGCGCTGCGCTGCGGCAGCAGGTGGAAGGACTGGAAGACGAACCCGATCCGGCGTCCGCGCAGCGCCGCCCGCTCGCGCTCCGGCAGTGTCCCCGTGTCGATCCCGTCGAGCAGGTACCGCCCGCGGGTGGGCGCGTCGAGCAGCCCGGCCACGTTCAGGAAGGTGGACTTCCCCGAGCCCGAGGGCCCGACCACGGTCACGAACTCCCCCCGGCCCACGCCCAGATCGCAGTCCGCGAGCGCCTCGACCGGGGGCGGGCCGGGGTACGTCAGCCCCACCCCGCGGAACTCGATGACGTTCACCCGCCCCCGCCCCCGGCGGCCGGGCCCGCGGTCCCGGTGACGACCCGGGCCCCCTCGGCCAGCGAACCGGCCACCACCGGTACGACCTCCACGTACCCGTTCCCGCTGGTGCCCGTACGCACCTCCACCCGGCGCCCGGTCCCGCCGGCCCCCGGCGGGCCGGGGCTGCCGTCCGCCCCGGCCGCCGGGAGCACGGTGACCGCCGTACGCCCGTCCGCGCCCGCCGACACGGCGGTCACCGGCACCACCAGCGCCTCCCCGTCCGTCGCCGCGGCCTCCACGGTCAGCCGTACGTCCTGCCCGGCGAAGCCCGCCGGCAGCGGGGCGTCGGGGCGTACGAGCATCCGGTAGCCGAGGTCCACGGGGGCGGCCGCCGCGGCGCCGGGCGCCGCCTCCCGCCCCGTACCGGCTGACCCGGCGGCGGCGCCCGCCGGGTCCCGCTGACCCGCGGACCGCTCCCCGGCGACGAGCACCACCCGGCCGCGGACCTCGCGGCCGAGCACCTCGGAGGAGACCAGCACCCGCATCCCGGGGCGCAGCAGCCGCCTGCGGTCCTCCTTGAGCCAGGCCTCCACGAGGAGTTCGCCAGCGGAGAGCGTGAGCAGCGGGCCCGCCACGGGGCCGCCGAGCCGGGCGCCGACCGAGCCGACCCGGGCCGGGAACGTGCGCAGGAACACCGCCTCGGCTGCGGGCAGCATGGGGCCGGCCGCCGCCTCCGCCGCGGCGAGCCGGGCGCGGGCGGCCGCCAGGCCCTGGCGCGCCCGCGCCACCGCCCGGTCCGCCGCCGCCACGTCCCCCCTCCCGTACACCGCCACCCGGCCCCCGGCCCCGCGCCCCATCGCCGCGCGGGCTGGAGTTGCTGTGGGTGTCGGGGGCGGGGCCTCGCTGTGGGGGGAGTTGGCGGTCGTGTAGGCCGGGGCGGTCTTGTCGTCCGGGTTCGGGGCGGGGGATGTGTCTCCGTCCTCGTCCCGGTCGTCGCTGTCGGCGTCATCGTCCGCAGGCGCATCCCCGTCCCCGGCCGGGGGGCGGGGGGTGCGGGCCGTGCGGGCGGCGGCGGTGGCGTCTTCCAGGGTCCAGCGGGCCTCCCGTACCGCATCCTGGGCGGTGCGGACGGCCTCGCCGCCGTCCGGGACGGCCGGGACCGGGGGGTAGCCCGCGGCCCGGTAGAGGGACGCGAGGGCCGATTCCGTGCCGGGGCCGAAGCGGCCGGGGCGGTCGGGGGCCGTGCGGTGGCCCAGGGCGCGCAGGGCCCGCTGGAGCTGGGCCACGTCCGCGCCCTCCGCCCCCGGCCGCAGGTCCCGGTACCCCGGCAGTGCGCCCGGCAGCGCGAAGACCGGCCGGCCGGAGACCTCCGCGAGCAGAGCGCCGGGCCGCACGGGGTCCCCCGGCCGCAGCGGGAGCCGGGTCACCACGGCGGCCCCGCCCGCCCCCGCAGCCGCGGGCGGCGGCGCCACCTCCACGCTCTGGTCGGCGACCACGGCCCCCCGCATCACCACGGTCTCGGCCAGCACCCGCCGCTCCACCGCGGCGGTCAGCGGTTCCTGTACGGGCGGGCGGGCCCGGGCGGCGAGTTGGGCGGGGGAGGCGACCAGGGCGGTGGCCAGCAGCCCGCCGGTGGTCATGAGCGCGGCTCCCGCGGCGATCCCGTAGACGACGCGCCGCCCGCGCACGAGCGCATCCTTCGGCATGAAGGCGCATCCTAGGAACCGCCTCCCGAATCGAACAAGTGCCGTACCAGCCAGGCCGGTTGTCTACTTGCGCCGCACCGCGCCGGGCCGTTGACTCCGACGGCCCCGCGGAGAGCCCGCCCCGGCAGAACGACGCAGACGCAGACGCACACGCAGACGCAGACGGTGAGGAAGAGCGCAGTGGACGTACGCCGCCCCCGCAGCCGGCCCCGGGTCCGGACCGGGACCCGGACCCGGAGCCACCCCCGGCCCCGCGCCGCCCGCCGGGCCCCGGCGGTCGCCGCCCTGCTGCTCGCGCTGCTCGCCGCCGCCGCGACCGGCTGCACCGGCGGGGGCGGCGGCGCAGGCGCGGAGGACGGCGGCCCGCCCCCGCTCGGCCCGGTGGCCGTGAACCCGCCGACCGCCTCGCTCGCGCTCCCCCTCGACGCGTACGAGGACACGGAGGAGGAGGCCGCCCGGATGGCGGCGGCCCAGCAGCGCCTGGTCACCCGCTGCATGAGCCGCTTCGGCTTCGCGTACGAGCCCCCGCCCTCCCGCCGCACCGCAGCCGCGCCGACCGCGGCCGGCGGCCGCGCCGACCGCCACCGCTACCTCTACGGCCTCGCCGACCCCGCCCACGCCGCCGCGCACGGTTACGACCGCGAGGCCGGCGCCGCGCCCCCGGCCCGCCGCCCCGAACCCCCGCTGAGCGACAGCGCCCGCACGGTCCTGCACGGAGAGCGCCCCGGCGCCCGGGGCGGCACCGGGCCGGACCCGCGGACGGAGGAGGAGGCGGCCCGCGTCGACAGCGGGATCAGCGTGGGGGGCCGCAGGGTGCCGCCGGGCGGCTGCCTGCGCGAGAGCTACCGCAAGCTGTACGCGCCGCGCGAGGACAGCGTGGACCTGCTCTTCGCCTTCGGGCTGGCCGCGGAGGCCCACACCCGGGCCCGCCGGGACGCGCGCGTCGAGGCGGTGCTGGCGAAGTGGTCGGCGTGCATGGGCCGGTACGGGTACCAGGGCCTGGCCGACCCGTACGAGGCGCCCGAGCGGCTCGGCCTGGACGCCGACCCCGGCGGCCCGGCGGCGGTGGCGGCGGCGACCCGGGACGTGGCCTGCAAGCGGGAGGTGAACCTCGTCGGCGTGTGGGCGGCCGTGGAGGGCGCGTACCAGCGGCGGCTCGTCGAGAAGCACGCGGAGACGCTGGCGGCGTACGAGCGGCAGCGCGAGAGCCGCTTCCGCACGGCGGCCGGGCTCTCCTGACGCACCGTACGGCCCCCCGTACCCGGCATTCCGCCGGAAACGGACGAAGGGCCGGTACTCCGCCCCCGAGCGGGGGAGTACCGGCCCTTTCGCCGCGGTCCGGAGCCGGGCCGGGCAGCCGCTCCGCGACCGGGGTCCGTCAGAGGATGCGCACGGCGCCGTCCGGACGGTCCCAGTTCATGGAGTGCTTGGCCACGCCCGCGGACGGGTTCTGGGCACCCACGTACTGGCCGTTGCCCACGTAGATGGCCACGTGGTACGAGCTGCTGCGGCCGCCCCAGTACAGGAGGTCGCCCGGCTTGAGGTTGCTCAGGGAGACGGCGGTGCCGCGGCTGGACTGGTCGTACGAGATGCGGGGGAGCTTCACGCCGGCCTGGCGGAAGGCGCTCTGTACGAGGCCCGAGCAGTCGAAGGCCGAGGGGCCGGTGGCGCCGCGGACGTAGGCCTTGCCGACCTGCGCGAGCGCGAAGTTCACGACCTTGGCGGCGGCGGAGCTGCCGGCGCGGGAGCTGCTGTTGGAGCCGCTGTCGCCGGCGGTGCCCTCGTCCGCGGAGGGGGAGGAGCCCCCGCCGTCGCCGAGGGTGGAGCGGACCTTGCTCCGGGAGGCGCGCGCGGCGGTCTCGGCACGCTGGGCCTCGGCCTGAGCGGTGGCCTGGGCCTGCTTCTCGGCCTCGGCCTTGACCTCGGCGGCGGCCTTGGCCTTCTTCGCGGTGGTGGCGGCGCTCTTCTCGGCCGAACGCTCCAGCGCGGAGAGTTCGGTGTCGAGGGCGCGGGCCTTGGCGTCGTCCGCGGACTGCGTGACGGCGGAGGAGACCTGCGCGGCCAGGTCCAGGTCCAGGACCGGCATCTCGATGGTCTCGGTCCGGGCGTCCGACGACGGCGCGGCGCTCGCCGGCCCGGCCATCGCCAGGGTGCTGAGGACGCCACCGGCAACTCCGGCGCGGACCGCGAGCTTCGAGGCGCTGCGGCGGGGCTTCCGGTGGCTGGGTATGTGAGCGGTATGGGACATAGGAACAACCGCTATCAGGGGGTTGTGGTTTCCATCAAGAAACGTGGCCTGCGCCACAGTTGCCGCGGATTGGCCTGAACCGGGCGCTCCGGATGCCTTATTGACGCCGTAACGGACGAAACGGACAGCCCCTCATAAGCCTGTGATCAAGGGGTTTCCGCAATAAGTCCGAATTGGGCAGGTGCCTACCATCGACCGGGACGGATGGCCAAGCCCTCTTTTGCGGCCCTGCCTCCCGTGTGGCGCAGGTCACAACGACATCGCGGAATCCGGACAGCTCCGAGCCGGGCGCCTCCGCCTCCCCCCGGCTCGTGAACGCGCGCACGCACTCGCCGTCCGGTGCCGCCCGCCCGACGGCGTCCACTTCGGTCCCCGCGGGGTCCCCCGGGCGGGCGAAGCGCATTCCCGTACCACCATTCAAGCCGTGTGGCCAATTTGCATGCAGTGAACAACGTTTGATAGTGCGACACCGCTTTCCACCTGCACAGACACCCCCGGATGTCACCTTTGGTGATCATGTGTGTGCTTCGGGTGTGAAGATCACCGCTCATCGGACTTCATGATCGTTCGTCAGGTGGTGGAGATCACAAAGTCCTTGGCGTCACCCGTGTCGCAGATCACAGAGGGACGGGCATAGGATGCGCAGCAGTCCGGCTTGTGAACTGCCTCACATGTGCACGATCTTCGCGAGGCGGGACATGTGCCGAGCGAGTTGCGGTCCAACGGTCAAGGACGACTGGAAGGAGCGAGGAGCGTGAATGCCTACGCGCCCATCCTCGTGCTCGGCGCCCTCGGGGCAGGGTTTGCGATCTTTTCCGTGGTCATGGCCACGCTAATCGGCCCAAAACGGTACAACCGGGCCAAGCTTGAGGCGTACGAGTGCGGTATCGAACCCACTCCCACGCCGGCCGGCGGTGGTCGCTTCCCCATCAAGTACTACCTGACGGCGATGCTCTTCATCGTCTTCGACATCGAGATCGTCTTCCTCTACCCCTGGGCCGTCACGTTCGACGCCCTGGGGATCTTCGGGCTCGTCGAGATGCTGCTCTTCGTGCTCACCGTCTTCGTTGCCTACGCGTACGTGTGGCGGCGCGGCGGCCTGGAATGGGACTAGGGGCTTCACTGACATGGGACTCGAAGAGAAGCTGCCGAGCGGCTTTCTGCTGACCACGGTCGAACAGGCCGCGGGCTGGGTGCGCAAGTCGTCGGTCTTCCCCGCCACCTTCGGCCTCGCCTGCTGCGCCATCGAGATGATGACCACCGGCGCCGGCCGCTACGACCTGGCCCGCTTCGGCATGGAGGTCTTCCGCGGCTCCCCGCGCCAGGCCGACCTGATGATCGTCGCCGGCCGCGTCAGCCAGAAGATGGCGCCGGTGCTGCGGCAGGTCTACGACCAGATGCCCGCCCCCAAGTGGGTCATCTCCATGGGCGTGTGCGCCTCCTCCGGCGGCATGTTCAACAACTACGCGATCGTCCAGGGCGTCGACCACATCGTGCCGGTCGACATCTACCTCCCCGGCTGCCCGCCGAGGCCCGAGATGCTGATGGACGCGATCCTCAAGCTCCACCAGAAGATCCAGAGCTCCAAGCTCGGCGTGAACCGGGAAGAAGCCGCCCGCGAGGCGGAGGAGGCGGCCCTCAAGGCACTTCCCACCATCGAGATGAAGGGGCTGCTCCGGTGAGCGACTCCCACACCCCCACCGCGGACGAGTCGGGGACCGGCGTCCCCGCCCCCCGCAGCCAGGCCGGCGGCGAGGTCATCGGGGTCCGCACCGGGATGTTCGGCGCCCAGTCCGGCGCCGACACCTCCGGCTACGGCGGCCTGGTCCGCACCGTGGCGCTGCCCGGACCCGCCAACCGCCCGTACGGCGGCTGGTTCGACGAGGTGGCGGACGAGCTCGAAGGCGCCCTGGAGGAGCAGGACCTGGTCCCCGGCAACGCCATCGAGAAGACGGTGGTCGACCGCGGGGAGCTCACCTTCCACATCGCCCGCGAGCACCTGCTGCGGGTGGCCCGCACCCTGCGCGACGACCCCGCCCTGCGCTTCGAACTGTGCACCGGCGTCTCGGGGGTCCACTACCCCGGGGACAAGGGCCGCGAGCTGCACGCCGTCTACCACCTGCGCTCGCTCACCCACGGCCGGCTGATCCGGCTGGAGGTCTCGGCCCCCGACAGCGACCCGCACATCCCGTCCGTCGTCTCGGTCTACCCGACCAACGACTGGCACGAGCGCGAGGCCTACGACTTCTTCGGCCTGGTCTTCGACGGGCACCCGGCCCTCACCCGGATCATGATGCCGGACGACTGGCAGGGCTTCCCGCAGCGCAAGGACTACCCGCTCGGCGGCATCCCCGTCGAGTACAAGGGCGCCCAGATCCCGGCTCCCGACCAGCGGAGGTCGTACAGCTGATGTCCACCCACCACGACAGCCGCCCGGACTCCGGCACGGACGCCCACGCGTCCGCCCGCGAAACCACCGAGGGCACCGTCTACACCGTCACCGGCGGGGACTGGGACGAGGTCGTCCGCTCCGCGGTCAAGGCCGACGACGAGCGCATCGTCGTCAACATGGGCCCGCAGCACCCCTCCACCCACGGCGTGCTCCGCCTGATCCTGGAGATCGACGGCGAGACGGTCACCGAGGCCCGCTGCGGCATCGGCTACCTGCACACCGGCATCGAGAAGAACCTCGAGTACCGGACCTGGACGCAGGGCACCACCTTCGTCACGCGCATGGACTACCTGACCCCCTTCTTCAACGAGGCCGCGTACTGCCTCGGCGTGGAGAAGCTGCTCGGCATCACCGACCAGGTGCCCGACCGCGCCAGCGTCATCCGCGTGCTCCTCATGGAGCTCAACCGGCTCTCCTCCCACCTGGTGTGCATCGCCACCGGCGGCATGGAGCTGGGCGCGACCACGATCATGATCTACGGGTTCCGGGACCGCGAACTCATCCTCGACGTCTACGAGCTGATCACCGGCCTGCGCATGAACCACGCGTTCATCCGCCCCGGCGGCCTCGCCCAGGACCTCCCCCCGGGCGCCGTCGACCAGCTCCGCGAGTTCGTCAAGACGATGAAGAAGAACCTGCCGGAGTACGACAAGCTCGCCACCGGCAACCCCATCTTCAAGGCCCGCATGCAGGACGTCGGCCACCTCGACCTCACGGGCTGCATGGCCCTCGGCGCCACCGGCCCGATCCTCCGCTCCGCCGGCCTCCCGCACGACCTGCGCAAGACCGACCCCTACTGCGGGTACGAGACCTACGAGTTCGACGTGCCGACCACCGACACCTGCGACTCGTACGGGCGGTTCCTGATCCGCCTGGAGGAGATGCGCCAGTCCCTGCGGATCGTCGAGCAGTGCCTGGACCGGCTGGAGCCCGGACCGGTCATGGTCGCCGACAAGAAGATCGCCTGGCCCGCCCAGCTGGCCATGGGACCCGACGGGCTCGGCAACTCCCTCGACCACATCAAGAACATCATGGGCACCTCCATGGAAGCCCTCATCCACCACTTCAAGCTGGTGACCGAGGGTTTCAGGGTCCCCGCCGGACAGGCCTACGCGGCCGTCGAGTCCCCCAAGGGGGAGCTGGGCGCCCACGTGGTCTCCGACGGCGGCACCCGCCCCTTCCGGGTCCACTTCCGCGACCCGTCCTTCACCAACCTGCAGGCCATGGCCGCGATGTGCGAGGGCGGCCAGGTCGCCGACGTCATCGTCGCCGTCGCCTCCATCGACCCCGTGATGGGAGGCGTCGACCGATGACCGACCAGCAGATCAGCCTCGGGATGCCGCAGCTCCCCGCCCCCGAGTTCCCGCAGGAGGCACGGGAACGCCTGGCGGCGGACGCCCGCGAGATCATCGCCCGCTACCCCGACAGCCGCTCCGCGCTGCTGCCCCTGCTGCACCTCGTGCAGTCCGAGGAGGGCCACGTCTCGCGCACCGGCATCCGCTTCTGCGCCGAGACCCTGGGCCTGACCACCGCCGAGGTCACCGCGGTGGCGACCTTCTACACGATGTACCGCCGCAAGCCCTCGGGCGACTACCAGGTCGGTGTCTGTACGAACACCCTGTGCGCGGTCATGGGCGGCGACGCCATCTTCGACGAGCTCAAGCAGCACCTCGGGGTCGGCAACAACGAGACCACCGAGGACGGCAAGGTCACCCTCGAGCACATCGAGTGCAACGCGGCCTGCGACTTCGCCCCCGTGGTGATGGTCAACTGGGAGTTCTTCGACAACCAGACCCCCGAGTCCGCGAAGGCCCTCGTCGACGACCTGCGCGCCGGCCGCCCCGTGGAGCCGACCCGGGGCGCGCCCCTGTGCTCGTACAAGGAGACCGCCCGGATCCTCGCGGGCTTCCCCGACGCGCGCGAGGGCGCCGTCGAGGCGAGCGGCGGCGCCGGCCCCGCCTCCCTGGTGGGCCTGCGGATCGCCCGCGGCGAGTCCGTGCAGACCACGATCGTCCACCCGCGGGGCGAGTCCGGAACCCAAGGAGGGGAGTGATGACGGTGACCTCCGAACTCAACGACGGGGGCCCCTCCCGGCCCCAGCCCGGGGGCGGCACCAGCCCGGACAAGCTCCTCGCCCCCGTGCTGTCGGCCTTCTGGGACGACCCGCGGTCCTGGACCCTGGAGACCTACCGGCGCCACGAGGGCTACGAGGGACTGCGCAAGGCCCTCGCCATGAGCCCCGACGACCTGATCGCGTACGTCAAGGACTCCGGCCTGCGCGGCCGCGGCGGCGCCGGCTTCCCCACCGGGATGAAGTGGCAGTTCATCCCGCAGGGCGACAACAAGCCGCACTACCTCGTCGTGAACGCCGACGAGTCCGAGCCGGGCACCTGCAAGGACATCCCCCTCCTCTTCGCCAACCCGCACTCCCTCATCGAGGGAATGATCATCGCCTGCTACGCGATCCGCTCGCAGCACGCGTTCATCTACCTGCGCGGCGAGGTGGTCCCCGTCCTGCGGCGCCTGCACGAGGCCGTACGCGAGGCCTACGAGGCCGGGCTCCTCGGCAAGGACATCCTGGGCAGCGGCCTCGACCTCGACATCACCGTCCACGCGGGCGCGGGCGCGTACATCTGCGGCGAGGAGACCGCCCTCCTCGACTCCCTCGAGGGCCGGCGCGGCCAGCCCCGGCTGCGGCCCCCCTTCCCCGCCGTGGAGGGCCTCTACGCCTGCCCCACCGTGGTGAACAACGTCGAGTCCATCGCCTCGGTTCCCGCGATCCTCAACCGCGGCAAGGACTGGTTCAAGTCGATGGGCACCGAGAAGTCCCCCGGCTTCACGCTCTACTCGCTCAGCGGGCACGTGGCCAACCCCGGGCAGTTCGAGGCCCCCCTCGGCATCACCCTGCGCCAGCTCCTCGACATGAGCGGCGGGATGCGCCCCGGCCACCGGCTGAAGTTCTGGACCCCCGGCGGCTCCTCCACCCCGATGTTCACCGACGAGCACCTCGACGTGCCCCTCGACTACGAGGGGGTCGGCGCCGCCGGCTCGATGCTCGGCACCAAGGCCCTGCAGTGCTTCGACGAGACCACCTGCGTGGTCCGCGCGGTCACCCGATGGACCGAGTTCTACGCCCACGAGTCCTGCGGCAAGTGCACGCCCTGCCGCGAAGGCACCTACTGGCTCGTGCAGTTGCTCCGCGACATCGAGGCGGGCAAGGGCGTGATGTCCGACCTCGACAAGCTGAACGACATCGCCGACAACATCAACGGCAAGTCCTTCTGCGCCCTCGGCGACGGGGCCGCGAGCCCCATCTTCTCCTCGCTCCAGTACTTCCGCGCCGAGTACGAGCAGCACATCAGGGGCCAGGGCTGCCCCTTCGACCCCAGCAAGTCGACCCTCTGGGCCGACACGGAGGTGACCGCATGACCGCCCCCGCCGAGGACCTGGTCACGCTGACCATCGACGGCGTCCAGATCTCCGTGCCCAAGGGCACGCTGGTCATCCGGGCCGCCGAGCAGCTCGGCGTCGAGATCCCCCGGTTCTGCGACCACCCCCTCCTCGACCCCGCCGGCGCCTGCCGCCAGTGCATCGTCGAGGTCGAGGGCCAGCGCAAGCCCATGGCCTCCTGCACCATCACCTGCACCGACGGCATGGTCGTCAAGACCCAGCTGACCTCGCCCGTGGCCGACAAGGCCCAGCGCGGAGTGATGGAGCTGCTGCTCATCAACCACCCGCTGGACTGCCCGGTCTGCGACAAGGGCGGCGAGTGCCCCCTGCAGAACCAGGCCATGTCGCACGGCAACGCCGACTCCCGCTTCGAGGGCAGGAAGCGGACCTACGAGAAGCCCGTACCGGTCTCCACGCAGGTCCTCCTCGACCGCGAGCGGTGCGTGCTCTGCGCCCGCTGCACCCGCTTCTCCAACCAGGTCGCGGGCGACCCGATGATCGAGCTCGTCGAGCGCGGCGCCCTCCAGCAGGTCGGCACCGGCGAGGGCGACCCCTTCGAGTCGTACTTCTCCGGGAACACCATCCAGATCTGCCCGGTCGGCGCCCTCACCTCCGCCGCCTACCGGTTCCGCTCCCGCCCCTTCGACCTGGTCTCCTCCCCGAGCGTGTGCGAGCACTGCTCCGGCGGCTGCGCCACCCGTACCGACCACCGGCGCGGCAAGGTCCTGCGCCGGCTGGCCGCCGAGGACCCGCAGGTCAACGAGGAGTGGGTCTGCGACAAGGGCCGGTTCGCCTTCCGGTACGCCCAGCGCCCGGACCGGCTCACCACCCCGCTCGTCCGCAGCGCCGAAGGGGTCCTGGAGCCGGCGAGCTGGCCCGAGGCCCTGGAGGCCGCCGCCCGCGGACTGGCCGCCGCCCGCACCGCGGGCGCCGGGGCGGCCGTGCTCACCGGCGGCCGGGTCACCGTCGAGGACGCCTACGCCTACGCCAAGTTCGCCCGGGTCGTGCTCGACACCAACGACATCGACTTCCGGGCCCGGGTCCACAGCGCCGAGGAGGCCGACTTCCTGGCCGCCGCGGTCGCGGGCCGCGGCCACGACCTCGGCGGGACCGGGGTCACGTACACCTCCCTCGAAGCCGCCCCCGCCGTGCTGCTCGCCGGGATCGAAGCCGAGGAGGAGGCCCCCGGGGTCTTCCTGCGGCTGCGCAAGGCCCACCGCAAGCACAAGCAGCGGACCTTCGCCCTCGCCCCCTTCGCGACCCGGGGCCTGGAGAAGGCGGGCGGCACCCTGCTGCCGGCCGCACCCGGCACCGAGACCGCATGGCTCGACGCCCTGGCCTCCCGCACCGGCCTGGAGGAGGGCGGGCACGCCGCCGCCGAGGCCCTGCGCCTGCCCGGCGCCGTGATCGTCGTCGGCGAGCGGCTCGCCGCCGTCCCCGGCGCGCTCACCGCGGCGGTCCGGACGGCCGCCGCCACCGGCGCCGACCTGGTGTGGATCCCGCGCCGGGCCGGCGAGCGCGGCGCGGTGGAGGCGGGGGCCCTGCCCTCGCTGCTGCCCGGCGCCCGGCCGGCCACCGACCCGCGCGCCCGCGAGGAGGTCGCCGGTCTGTGGGGGCTGGACGAACTCCCGCACCGCTACGGCCGCGACACCGGCCAGATCGTGGAGGCAGCCGCCTCCGGCGAACTCGGCGCGCTGGTCGTCGGCGGGGTCGACGTGGACGACCTGCCCGACCCGGAGCGGGCCCGGGTGGCCCTGCGCGAGGCCTTCGTGGTCTCGCTGGAGCTGCGGCCCGGCGCCGTGACCGAGCGGGCCGACGTGGTGCTGCCGGTGGCGGCGGTGGCCGAGAAGGCCGGCGCCTTCCTCAACTGGGAGGGCCGGATGCGGCCCTTCGAGGCGGCCCTCAAGCCCGACCAGATGACCCGTCCGCTGGCCCCGTCCGACACGCGGGTGCTGCACATGCTCGCGGACGCCGCCGACCGGCCGCTGTACCTGCCCGACGTGCACGCCGTCCGCGCCGAACTGGACCGGCTCGGCACCTGGGCGGGGGAGCGGGCCGCGCACTCCACCGCGGACGGGCGCCCCGCGCCCCGGCCCGCCGCCGGCGAGGCCGTGCTCGCGGGCCACCGCCTGCTGCTCGACCTCGGCCGGCTCCAGGAGGGCGACGAGGCCCTGGCCGGCACCCGCCACCCGGCGACCGTCCGCCTCTCCGCCGCCACGGCCGCCGAGACCGGGGTCAAGGACGGCGACCCGCTGGCGGTCACCGGCCCGGCCGGGCGGACCGTGCTCCCCCTCCAGGTCACCGAGATGCCCGACCGCGTGGTCTGGCTCCCGCTGAACTCGACCGGCTCCGGGGTCCTCTCCGACACCGGCGCCCGCCCCGGCACCCTCGTCCGGATCGGCCCGGCCGAACTGCCCCAGCCCGCCGCGGAGCCGGAGGTGCGGCCGTGACCGAGCCCCTCGCCGCGATCCGCGGCGGCCATGTCCTTCGGCCGGGCCGGCGCCCGGCCCCCGCACGGGAGGTGCGCGCGTGACCCGCCTCGCCCAGTTCGCGGCGCACCAGCCGCACGTCCTCGCGGCCGAGGACCTCTCCCTCTTCGGCCGCGACGTCTGGTGGCTGGTCGTCATCAAGGCGGTGTTCTGCTTCGCCTTCCTGATGGTGACCGTCCTGTTCTCCATCGTGTGGGAGCGCAAGGTCGTCGCCTGGATGCAGCTGCGCATCGGCCCCAACCGGCACGGCCCCTGGGGCATGCTCCAGTCACTCGCCGACGGCATCAAGCTGATGCTGAAGGAAGACATCATCGTCAAGCGGGCCGACAAGGCCGTGTACGTGCTGGCGCCGATCGTCGCCGCGATCCCCGCCTTCATGGCGATCGCGGTGATCCCCTTCGGCCCGGCCGGCAACGAGGTGTCGATCTTCGGCCAGCGCACCACGATGCAGCTGACCGACCTGCCCATCGCGATGCTCTACATCCTCGCGGTGGCCTCCGTCGGCATCTACGGCATCGTGCTGGCCGGCTGGTCCTCCGGGTCCACGTACCCGCTGCTCGGCGGACTCCGGTCCTGCGCGCAGATGATCTCGTACGAGATCGCGATGGGCGCGGCCTTCGCCTCGGTGTTCCTCTACTCCGGGTCGATGTCGACCTCGGCGATCGTGGAGGCGCAGGCCGACCGCTGGTTCATCGTGCTGCTGCCGGTGTCCTTCATCATCTACGTGATCACGATGGTCGGCGAGACGAACCGCGCGCCCTTCGACATGCCCGAGTCCGAGGGCGACCTCGTCGGCGGCTTCAACACCGAGTACTCGTCGATCAAGTTCGCGATGTTCATGCTGGCCGAGTACGTCAACATGGTCACCGTCTCGGCGGTCTCGGTCACCCTCTTCCTCGGCGGCTGGCGGGCCCCCTACCCGGTCAGCACCTTCTGGGAGGGCGCCAACCACGGCTGGTGGCCGCTGCTCTGGTTCGTCATCAAGGTGCAGCTGCTCCTCTTCTTCTTCATCTGGCTGCGCGGCACCCTGCCCCGCGTCCGCTACGACCAGCTGATGAAGCTCGGGTGGAAGGTCCTCATCCCGGTCTCGGTGCTGTGGCTGATGCTCGTCGCGAGCGTCCGCGCCCTGCGCAACGAGAACTACGACTTCCAGTCGATCGTGCTGTACGTCGGCAGCGCCGTCCTCGGGATCCTGCTGATCTCCTTCGCCGCGGACGCCTTCCGCGACCGCCGGGCGAAGAAGGCCCCGGACGCCGCGGCCGCGGCCCCCGCCTTCGACCCGATGGCGGGCGGCTACCCGGTGCCGCCGCTGCCCGGCCAGACCCTTCCGCCCGTACCGCGCCGACGCCCCCGCCACGAGCGGGAGCTGATGGTCAGCGGCGGCACGCATACCGACAGTGACCGAGAGGAGGGTGCTGAGAATGTCTGACGAGAAGTGGCAGAACCCGGTGGCCGGCTTCGGCGTGACCTTCAAGGCCATGTTCAAGAAGCGGCTGACCGAGCAGTACCCGGAGCAGCAGAAGACCACCGCTCCGCGCTTCCACGGCCGGCACCAGCTCAACCGCCACCCGGACGGTCTGGAGAAGTGCATCGGCTGCGAGCTGTGCGCCTGGGCCTGTCCCGCCGACGCGATCTACGTGGAGGGCGCGGACAACTCGGAGGAGGAGCGCTACTCCCCGGGTGAGCGGTACGGGCGGGTCTACCAGATCAACTACGCCCGCTGCATCCTGTGCGGCCTGTGCGTGGAGGCCTGCCCGACCCGCGCCCTGACGATGACCAACGAGTTCGAACTGGCCGACTCCAGCCGCGAATCGCTCATCTACACCAAGGAGCAGCTCCTCGCCGGGCTGACCGAGGGCATGGTCGAGGCCCCCCACTCGGTCTTCCCGGGGACGGACGAGCAGGACTACTACCGCGGGCTCGTCACCGGCGCCGCGCCGGGCACGGTCCGGCAGACGGCCGTCTCCAAGGGCGAGGTGCCGCAGGACGGGCAGCAGGCCGAGGGGGTGGGGGCGTGAGCGCCATCGCCGCTTCCTCCCTCGCCGGCGCCGAGGCCTCCTCGCTGGCGGCCTCGCTGACGTCCACGGGCGAGGCGGTCCAGTTCTGGGTGCTCGGCATCACCGCCGTGATCGGCGCGCTGTGCACCGTCCTGATGAAGAAGGCCGTGCACAGCGCCCTGTGCCTGGCCGGGACGATGGTCATCCTCGCGGTCTTCTACCTGGCCAACGGGGCGTACTTCCTCGGCGTGGTCCAGGTCGTGGTGTACACCGGCGCGATCATGATGCTGTTCCTCTTCGTGGTCATGCTGGTGGGCGTCACGGCGGCGGACTCCCTGAAGGAGACCCTCAAGGGCCAGCGCTGGATGGCCGTCCTGTGCGGTCTGGGCTTCGGCATCCTCCTCATCGCGGGCATCGGCAACGCCGGCCTGAAGACCTTCAACGGGCTCGGCCGGGTCAACTCCGGCGGGCACGTGGAGGCCCTGGCCCAGCTGATCTTCACCAAGTACGTGTTCGCCTTCGAGATCACCGGCGCCCTGCTGATCACGGCCGCCGTCGGTGCGATGGTCCTGACGCACAAGGAGCGCACCGAGCGGGCCGCGACCCAGCGGGAGCTGGCCGAGCGGCGCGTGCGCGAGGGGGTCCAGCTGCCCCCGCTGCCGGCCCCCGGCGTCTACGCCCGGCACAACGCCGTGGACGTCCCCGGCCTGCTGCCCGACGGCACCCCCTCGGAGCTCACCGTCAGCCAGACCCTGCGGGCCCGCGGGCAGGTCCGCGACGTATCGGCCCAGGCCCTCGGCGAGCTCAGGGCCCTGGAGCAGCGCTCGGCGGAGCGGCTCGGCCGCGAGGCCGGGACCGGCCGCGAGGAGGCGGCGAAGTGAATCCGGTCAACTACCTCTACCTGGCCGCCCTGCTGTTCACCATCGGCGCGTCCGGCGTGCTGATCCGGCGCAACGCGATCGTGCTGTTCATGTGCGTGGAGCTGATGCTCAACGCCTGCAACCTGGCCCTGGTGGCCTTCTCGCGGATGCACGGCAACCTGGACGGCCAGATCCTCGCGTTCTTCACCATGGTCGTCGCCGCCGCGGAGGTCGTGGTGGGCCTGGCGATCATCGTGTCGCTGTTCCGTACCCGCCACTCGGCCTCGGTCGACGACGCCAGCCTGATGAAGCTGTAAGGGGCGTTCACAGTGGAGAATCTGATTGCGCTGCTGGTGGCGGCGCCCCTGCTCGGGGCGGCGGTGCTGCTCTGCGGCGGCCGGCGCCTCGACCGCACCGGCCACTGGCTCGGCACCCTGCTCGCGGCGGCCTCCTTCGGCATCGCCGCGGCGCTCTTCGCCGACATGCTGGGCCGGGAGGGCGACGACCGCTCCCTGCACCAGCACCTGTTCAGCTGGATCCCCGTCGAGGGCTTCCAGGCGGACATCGCCTTCCAGCTCGACCAGCTGTCGATGACCTTCGTCCTGCTGATCTCCGGGGTGGGCACGCTCATCCACGTGTACTCGATCGGGTACATGGAGCACGACGAGCGCCGCCGCCGCTTCTTCGGGTACCTGAACCTCTTCCTCGCGGCGATGCTCCTGCTGGTCCTCGCCGACAACTACCTCCTGCTGTACGTCGGCTGGGAGGGCGTGGGCCTGGCCTCGTACCTGCTCATCGGCTTCTGGCAGCACAAGCCCAGCGCGGCCACGGCCGCCAAGAAGGCCTTCCTGGTCAACCGGGTCGGCGATATCGGCCTGTCCATCGCGATCATGCTGATGTTCACCACCTTCGGCACCTTCGCCTTCGGGCCGGTGCTGGGCAGCGTGGGCGAGACCTCCGAGGGCACGCTGACCGCCATCGCGCTGATGCTGCTCCTCGCGGCCTGCGGCAAGTCCGCCCAGGTGCCGCTGCAGTCCTGGCTCGGGGACGCGATGGAGGGCCCGACCCCGGTCTCGGCCCTCATCCACGCGGCCACGATGGTCACCGCGGGCGTCTACCTGATCGTCCGCTCCGGGGCCGTCTTCAACGCCTCCCCGGACGCGCAGCTCGTGGTCGTCGTGGTCGGCGCCGTCACGCTCCTCTTCGGTGCGGTCGTCGGTTGCGCGAAGGACGACATCAAGAAGGCCCTGGCCGGCTCGACCATGTCCCAGATCGGGTACATGATCCTGGCCGCCGGACTCGGCCCGATCGGCTACGCCTTCGCCATCATGCACCTGGTCACCCACGGCTTCTTCAAGGCCGGCCTCTTCCTCGGCGCCGGCTCGGTGATGCACGGGATGAACGACGAGGTGGACATGCGCCGCTACGGCGGCCTCCGCAAGTACATGCCCGTCACCTTCGTCACCTTCGGGCTCGGGTACCTGGCCATCATCGGCTTCCCCGGCCTGTCCGGCTTCTGGTCCAAGGACAAGATCATCGAGGCGGCCTTCGCGAAGGGCGGCACCGAGGGCTGGATCCTGGGCGCGGTCACCCTGCTGGGCGCGGCCGTCACCGCGTACTACATGACCCGCGTCATGCTCCTCACCTTCTTCGGCGAGAAGCGCTGGCAGCCCGATGCGGAGGGCAACGAGCCCCACCCGCACGAGTCGCCCAAGTCCATGACCCTCCCGATGATCGTGCTGGCCTTCGGATCGGTCTTCGCCGGCGGCCTGTTCAGCTGGGGCGACGCCTTCGTCAACTGGCTCAAGCCGGTGACGCAGTTCGAGCACGGGCACCCCCCGCTGAGCGCCGCGGCCATCACGGCGTCCACGGTCGTCGTCATGATCCTCGGCGTCGGCACCGCCTGGGCCCAGTACGGCAGGAAGCCCGTACCGGTCGTCGCCCCGCGCGGCTCGCTCCTCACCCGGGCGGCCCGCCGGGACCTGCTCCAGGACGATTTCAACCACGTCGTGCTGGTGCGCGGCGGCGAGCACCTGACCCGCTCGCTCGTGTACGTGGACCACAAGCTGGTCGACGGGGTGGTCAACGGCACGGCCGCCTCGGTCGGCGGGCTGTCCGGCCGGCTGCGCAAGCTGCAGAACGGCTACGCCCGCAGCTACGCGGTCTCGATGTTCGGGGGCACGGCGATCCTGATCGCCGCGACCCTGCTGATGAGGGCGGTGTGAGATGAGTTTCCCGCTTCTGACGGCGACGGCCGCGCTGCCCGCGCTCGGCGCGGTCCTCACGGCGGCCGTCCCGGCCTCCCGCCGGACCGCGGCCAAGTGGCTCGCGCTGCTGTTCTCCGTGGGCACCCTGGCCCTCGCGGCCCTGGTCGCCGTCCGCTTCGACCCCGGCGGCGACCGCTACCAGCTCACCGAGTCCCACTCCTGGATCAAGGACTTCGGGGTGCGGTACGAGCTGGGCGTCGACGGCATCGGCGTGGCCCTGATCGGGCTGACCGCCCTGCTGATCCCCTTCGTCATCGCGGCGGGGTGGAACGACGCCGACCCGCTGGAGACCAAGTCCAGCCGGTGGCGCCCGACCCAGGGCTTCTTCGCCCTGATCCTCATGGTCGAGGCGATGGTGGTCATCTCCTTCGCCGCCACCGACGTGTTCGTCTTCTACATCTTCTTCGAAGCCATGCTCATCCCGATGTACTTCCTCATCGGCGGCTTCGGGGACCAGGCCCACAGCGGCTCCGACGAGAACGCGGCCACCCAGCGCTCGTACGCGGCGGTCAAGTTCCTCCTCTACAACCTGGTCGGCGGCCTGATCATGCTGGCCGCCGTCATCGGGCTGTACGTGGTCGCCGGCAGCTTCTCCCTCCAGGAGATCGCCGCCGCCCGCGAAGCGGGCACCCTCGAGATCGCGACCAACACCGAGCGGCTGCTCTTCCTCGGGTTCTTCTTCGCCTTCGCGGTGAAGGCCCCGCTGTGGCCGCTGCACACCTGGCTGCCCAACGCCATGGGCGAGGCCACGGCCCCGGTCGCGGTGCTGATCACGGCGGTGGTCGACAAGGTCGGCACCTTTGCGATGCTCCGCTTCTGCCTCGGCCTGTTCCCGGAGGCCAGCAAGTGGGCCACCCCCGTGGTCCTGGTCCTGGCCCTCATCAGCATCGTCTACGGCGCCCTGCTGGCCGTCGGCCAGCGCGATATCAAGCGACTGGTGGCGTACGCCTCCATCTCGCACTTCGGCTTCATCATCCTGGGCATCTTCGCGATGACCTCCCAGGGCCAGTCCGGCGCCACCCTCTACATGGTCAACCACGGCCTGTCGACGGCCGCCCTGATGCTGGTCGCCGGATTCCTGATCTCGCGGCGCGGCTCGCGGCTCATCGCAGACTACGGCGGGGTGCAGAAGGTGGCCCCGGTGCTCGCCGGCACCTTCCTGATCGGCGGGCTCGCGACCCTGTCGCTGCCCGGACTCGCCCCGTTCGTCAGCGAGTTCCTGGTCCTGGTCGGCACCTTCGCCCGGTACCCGGTCGCGGGCATCGTGGCCACGCTCGGCATCGTGCTCGCAGCGCTCTACACCCTGGTGCTGTACCAGCGCACGATGACCGGACCGGTGAAGGAGGAGGTCCGGTCCATGCCGGACCTCAGGGTGCGCGAGCTGCTCGTGGTGGCCCCGCTGATCGCGCTGCTGATCGGCCTCGGCGTCTACCCCAAGCCGCTCACGGAGATCGTCAACCCGGCGGTGGAGCACACGATGTCGGACGTGAACCTGAAGGACCCCGAGCCTGAGGTGGAGGCGGCCAAGTGAGCACGACAGCTGTCGGCCTGTGGGCCGCGGCGGCCGATCCCGTCGAGCGGATCCCGGCCCCGCAGATCGAGTACGCACAACTCGCACCCGTCCTGATCGTGATCGGCGCCGCCATCATCGGGGTCCTCTTCGAGGCCTTCGTACCGCGCAGGTACCGGCACTACGCGCAGGTCTTCCTCGCGGTCGCCGCCCTCGCCTCGGCCTTCGCGGCCGTGGTGGGGCTGGCCGCCGCGGGGTACGGGTCCACGAAGGCGCAGATCGCGGCCATGGGCGCGATCGCGGTGGACGGGCCCGCCCTGTTCCTCCAGGGCACGATCCTGCTGGCCGCCCTGGTGTCGGTGTTCACCTTCGCCGAGCGGCGCCTCGACCCGAAGGCGCACGGGAAGAAGGTCGACTCCTTCGCGGCCCAGGCGGCCTCCGTCCCGGGCGGCGACAGCGAGAAGGCCGCAGTCAAGGCCGGGTTCACCACCAGCGAGGTCTTCCCGCTGACCATGTTCGCCGTCGCGGGCATGCTGATCTTCCCGGCGGCCAACGACCTGCTGACCCTGTTCGTGGCCCTGGAGGTCTTCTCCCTCCCGCTGTACCTGCTCTGCGCCCTCGCCCGCCGCCAGCGGCTGATGTCGCAGGAGGCCGCGGTGAAGTACTTCCTCCTCGGCGCCTTCTCCTCCGCGTTCCTCCTCTTCGGCATCGCCCTGCTGTACGGGTACGCGGGCTCGCTCTCGTACGCGCAGATCGCCGACGTGGTCGACGGCACGGTCCAGAGCGTGGACCCGGCCCTCGCGGCCACGATGGGCAACGACGCCCTGCTGCTGATCGGCGGCGCCCTGATCCTGACGGGCCTGCTGTTCAAGGTCGGCGCGGTGCCGTTCCACATGTGGACCCCGGACGTGTACCAGGGTGCCCCGACCCCGGTGACCGGCTTCATGGCGGCCGCCACCAAGGTCGCGGCCTTCGGCGCCCTGCTGCGGCTGCTGTACGTGGTCCTGCCGGGCCTGCGCTGGGACTGGCGGCCGGTGATGTGGGGGATCGCGATCGTCACCATGCTGGCCGGCGCGGTGGTCGCGGTCACCCAGACCGACGTCAAGCGGCTGCTGGCGTACTCCTCCATCGCGCACGCCGGTTTCATCCTGGCCGGTGTCATCGCCACCTCGGAGGAGGGGGTCTCCTCCGTCCTCTTCTACCTGGGCGCGTACTCCTTCGTCACCATCGGCGCCTTCGCGGTGGTCACCCTGGTCCGGGACGCGGGCGGCGAGGCCACCCACCTGTCCAAGTGGGCCGGACTCGGCCGGCGTTCGCCGCTGACCGCGGCGGTCTTCGCGGTCTTCCTGCTGGCCTTCGCGGGCATCCCGCTGACCTCCGGCTTCGCCGGGAAGTTCGCGGTGTTCAAGGCGGCGGCGGAGGGCGGCGCGGGCGCGCTGGTCGTGGTCGGCGTGATCGCCTCGGCCATCGCGGCCTTCTTCTACATCCGGGTGATCGTCCTGATGTTCTTCAGCGAGCCGAAGGCCGACGGCCCGACGGTCGCCGTCCCCTCCCCGCTGACCATGACGGCCATCGCGGTCGGCGTGGCGGTCACGGTGGTGCTGGGCGTGGCCCCGCAGTACTTCCTGGACCTGGCGGGCTCGGCGAGCACCTTCGCCCGCTGACCCGTCCACTGCACCGGCCGAAGGGCCCGGCCCCCGCGCGCGAGCGGGGGCCGGGCCCTTCGGGGTGTGTGCGGGCGGGGTGCTACCGGCGGCGCTTGGAGGTGATCTCGGTGAGGTCGAGGTCGAGGTCGAGGGGGAAGGGGACGGCGAGCTTGAGCCGGTCGCGGAAGATGCCGGTGGGTACGTACTCCTCGGTGGCGGGCTCGCGCTCGAAGACGTACACGACGGCGCGGCCGCTCTCGTTCTCCACCCGCCAGTAGTGGGGGATCCCCGCACGCGCGTACTTGATGTGCTTGGTCTCCCTGTCGCGGCTGACCGATTCCGGCGAGACCACCTCGATGGCCAGCAGCACCGAGGCACCGGGCAGCCGGGTCACGTCCGGGTCGTCGCTCACCTCGTCCGCCGCGACCACGATGACGTCCGGCTCGGGCCGGTTGCGCCGGTCCAGGTCGATGGTGAACTCGCGCAGGACGTCGTACTGCTCGGGGGCCAGCGTGTGCAGCTGCCATTCGAAGAAGCTGACGGCACGCATGTGGAAGCGGGTTTGCGGACCCGCGAAAACGAGGCTCCCGTCGATCAGCTCCGTGTGCGGAGGCAGGTCCGGAAGCGTGTCCAGGTCGTCGCCGGTCCAGCCGTCCGCGGGCGGAATCGGCCGGCGGTACGCGCGCTTGCGCTCGGGGATCTCGGGATCGACGCCCATAGGTAGTGCTCCCATGCGACGGAGTCTCGCGAGTCCGTCCAGCGTATCGCCGGGGAACGGCCGTCGGCCGCCCGCACGTGTGAACGTCACCCGGGTGTTGACGGGACCCCGGTCACTGGGGGGAGGGCGGGGCGGTGGATCCCGGAGGGCAGGTGACCGACGGGTTCCACATCTTGAAGAGGCCGTCCGGGTTCGCCTCGTACATCCAGGCGTGCAGGTCGTAGTGGACCGGCATGTCCGGGGCGTGGCCCGGCATCGGGCCGTCGAAGTCCACCCCGAACAGGGAGGGCTTGTCCCCGTCGGTCTTCAGGTCCTGGTCCTCGTCGGGGACCAGCCACTCCAGGCCGAGGAGCTGCCGCTTGCCGTCCGGGCCGCGCTCGGCGCCGTAGAGGAGGGCGGCGGGCTTCGCCGGGTCCACGGAGCCCATCTGGGACTCCTTGATGTAGTGGTAGCCCATGCCGCCGCTGCCCTCGGGGTCGGTGACGCAGTACTTGTCGGGCACGTACCCGTCCCTGATCGCGGCGTTCTCGTCCACGTACTTGGCGGATGCGAGGTACGCCTTGGCCAGGTCGACTGCGGGCTGCGGGTCCGCGCCGGGCGACGCGTGGGCGGGGGCGGCCGTCAGGGCCAGACAAGCCGCTGCCGCACCGACGAGGGGTGCCCTGAGATGTCGCGGGGACATGGCGCCTCCAGGGGGGGAGGGGGTGTACGGGCCCCCGGGGCCCGTACCTCCCTTCCACCTTCGCCCCGCCGGACCGCGGGCGCACCCCGTGCGGTCGTCAGGCGGCCGGGGCGGGCACGATCGTGCCGGTGACCTCGCCGAGGCCGGTGCGGGTGCCGTCCGGGCCGGGGGCCCAGGCCTTCAGGGTGACGGTGTCGCCGTCCTCCAGGAAGGTGCGCTTGCCGTCCGCGAGCTCGATGGCGTCGCGGCCGTTCCAGGTGAGCTCCAGCAGCGAGCCGCGCTGGGCGGCCTCGGGGCCGCTGACCGTGCCGGAGCCGAACACGTCTCCGGTGCGCAGCGAGGCGCCGTTCACGGTCATGTGCGCGAGCTGCTGCGCGGCCGTCCAGTACATGGAGGCGAACGGCGGGGCCGCCACCTCCTGCCCGTTGATCTCCACGGTGATCCGCAGGTCGAAGCCGCCGGGGCGGGCCCCGGAGTCGTCCAGGTACGGAAGCAGCGGGAAGTCCCGGGCGGGCGGGCTCACGCGGGCCGCGTCCAGGGCCTCCAGCGGGGTGACCCACGCGGACACGGAGGTCGCGAAGGACTTGCCGAGGAAGGGGCCCAGCGGCACGTACTCCCAGGCCTGGATGTCGCGGGCCGACCAGTCGTTCAGGAGGAAGAGGCCGAAGACGTGGTCCTCGAAGGAGCCGAGCCCGACCGGGCGGCCCAGCTCGGAGGGGGCGCCGACGACGAAGCCGACCTCGGCCTCGATGTCGAGCTTGATGCTGGGGCCGAAGACGGGCGCGGGGTCCGCGGGGGCCTTGCGCTGCCCGGAGGGGCGGACCACCTCGGTGCCCGAGACCACGATGGTGCCGGAGCGGCCGTGGTAGCCGATCGGCAGGTGCTTCCAGTTGGGGGTGAGGGCGTCGCCGTCGGGGCGGAAGATCCGTCCGACGTTGGTCGCGTGGTTCTCGCTCGCGTAGAAGTCCACGTAGTCCGCGACCTCGTACGGCAGGTGCAGGGCCACCGCGTCGAGGGGGAGCAGCAGCGGCTCCACGGCGGCGCGGTGCGCGGGCTCCGTGACCCAGGCGGTCAGTTCGGCGCGGACCGCGCTCCAGACCGGGCGGCCGGCGGCCAGCAGCGGGTTCAGCGAGGGCGCGCCGAGCAGGTCTGCGTGGCCGGACCCCAGGGCGGCGGCGGCCGCGCCGGCGTCGAGCACGTGCCCGCCGATCCGCACTCCGATGCGGCGCCGCTGCGGCTCGTCCGCGGTCGTGAAGACGCCGTAGGGGAGGTTGTGCGGCCCGAACGGGTCGCCCTCGGGGAGGTCGAGGGGGCTCTGCTGGGGCATGGGGTGCTGCCTCGCTTCCATGGGTGTCGTACGGGGTGCGGAGCCGGTGTCGTACCGGCTGCCGCGGACCCGCGCCGGCGCCCGGTCCGGGGGTGGCCCGGGAGGACGCGGCGCGCGGTGACACGTTACGTGTCCCGTGGGGCCTGCGGGAGGCCGGATTAGGGTGCTATTTATAAGACTTGTCCGGGCGAGTCCGTATCCTTGCCGGGTGTCATACGCCTTGATCGCCACTGACCTGGACGGCACCCTGCTGTGCCCCGGGGACACCGTCTCCCCCCGCTCGTACCGGGCCCTCGCGCGGGCGCGCGCGGCCGGCGCCCAGCACATCGTGGTCACCGGGAGGCCCGTACCGCAGGTCCGGCACGTCCTCGACGGACTGGGGTACGCCGGGCTCGCCGTCTGCGGCCAGGGCGCGCAGGTCTACGACGCGGGGGCGGGCCGGATGCTGCACTCCGTACCCATGGACCGCGAGCTCGCGGAGCTGGCCCTCGGCAAGATCGAGGCGGAGATCGGCGAGGTGTACGCGGCCGTCAACCGGGAGGGCGCGGACGCCGAGATGCTGATAGGGCCGGGCTACCGGATGTGGCACCCGCACCTGCCGACGGTCCGCGTGCCGCGCCGCGCGGACCTGTGGTCGGCGCCGATCAACAAGGTCCTGCTCCAGCACCCGCACCTGGACGACGACGAGCTGACCCGGGCGGCCCGCGCGGTGGTCGGCGACCTGGTCAACGTGACCATGGCCGGGGAGCACACGGTGGAGCTCCAGCCGCCGGGCATCGACAAGGCGGGCGGCCTGGCCCTGGCGGCCGCGGAGCTCGGCCTGCCGGCCGCCTCTGCCATCGCCTTCGGGGACATGCCCAACGACATCCCCATGTTCGCCTGGGCGGCGCACGGGGTCGCCATGGCCGGGGCCCACGCGGAGCTGAAGGCCGTGGCCGACGAGATCACCCTCGCCAACGAGGACGACGGCGTGGCCGCCGTCCTCGAACGCCTCTACCCCTGACCGCCCCTGCCCCCGACCGCCTCCGCCCCGACCGCCGCGCGGCTGCACGGCGGCTCCCGGGCCCGCCTCGCTCAGCCCGCCGTGCGCGGGATGCGCTCCTCCCAGGTGCGGTGGAAGAGGACCCCGCCCGCGTCGCCGCCCTCCCGGCAGACCAGTTCGCTGGCGGCCGTGAAGGCCTCCGCCGTGCAGGAGATCTCGGAGCGGGTGGTCACCGAGACGTCCCAGCCCTCCTCCGGGCGGTGCAGGCGGATCCGCCAGTCGGAGCGGGTCCGGGCCGACAGGGGGTCGCCGTCGCGGATCGTGTAGCTCTCCAGGGCCTCCTCCGTGTACTCCAGGCCGTCCGGGAAGACCCGCGTGCCGCCGTAGCGCGGGTCCACCTCCAGCCGCCATTCACCGAGGGCCACGTCCCGGACCACGACCCGCTCGGGCCGGGGCTCGTCCAGGGTGGCCGGGTGCACCACGCCCAGGGGCTCGGCCTGCTCGGGGGCCTCGAAGGCGACGGCCGCGTCCTCCGCGGGCGCCGGGGTGCGCACGGGCAGCTCCAGGGCGCTGCCCGCCGGGTCCAGGGTCCAGCCCGCCTCGGAGCCGGCCCGCGGCCAGACCCAGGGCCAGTACGCCGAGGACAGTGCGAGCCGGATGCGGTGGCCGGGGGCGAAGGCGTGCCCGATGCCGTTCAGCTCGAAGGACACCTCCTCGACGGCCCCCGGCGGCCAGGACACCGACCGGTCCCGGCCCTGCCGGGCGGAGAGGTTGAGGGTGCCGCGGGTGACCAGGGTGGAGGAGCCGTCGGGGGCCACGTCGCACAGCCGGGCCGTGATCTGCCCGTGTGGTACGTCCATCCGCAGCCGGGCCGAGACCCGCGGCCGCCCCAGGATCTCCAGCGGACCGCCGTCCGCGGGCACCGGGAACTCGAAGCAGGCCGACTTGGCGTCCTCCTCCCGCTGGTCGGGCGGCAGGTCGGCGTCGTTGCCGAAGGGGAAGAAGCGGCCCGCGTCCAGCCCCGTGTGCTGGGGCGAGGCCACCGGCACGGGCGCGCCCTGGAGCGCGTACGCCACCGGGGTGATCCGCGGCGAGGGCCAGGAGGGGTCGGCGGCCCAGCGGCCCGGCATGGCCTCGTACGTCGTGGCGGGCGGGTGGGAGGAGCTGATCCAGCTGCGCAGCAGCGGCTCGGCCATGATCCCGGTGTCCTCGTCCTTGAGCCAGTGGTCCCACCAGCGCAGGGTCTCCTGGAGGAAGCCGATGGCGGGGCCGGGCGGCAGCCCCCGGTCGGGGTACTGGTGCGACCAGGGCCCGATGATCCCCCTCACCCGGTCGGACGGCATGTGCTCGGCCAATCGCAGGACGGTGTCGCGGTAGGGGTCGTGCCAGCCGCCGACGGCGAGGACGGCCGCGCCGATCGCGGAGTAGTCCTCGCAGACGCTGCCGTGGCGCCAGTAGCCGTCCCGGGTCTGGTGCGCCAGCCAGGTTTGCACCAGGGGTTCCACGCCCTCCAGCCGGTCGAGCCACTGCTCCCGCCAGCCCGCGCCGGCGTACCGCGGGTCCGGCGGGCGGGCGGCGAAGGCCAGCATCGTGGCCGCCCAGGCGTGCATGTCCACCGCAAGGACCGAACCGCCGGTGTAGTGCACGTCGTTGTCATAGCGGTCGTCCGTGGAGCAGACGGTGACGACCGCCTTCAGCGGCTCGGGCGCCAGGGCCGCGATCTGGAGCGAGTTGAACCCTCCCCAGGAGATGCCGAACATGCCGACCCGGCCGCTGCACCACGGCTGCCCGGCCAGCCACTCCACCACCGCCACCCCGTCGGCCAGCTCCCGGGCGTCGTACTCGTCCCCGGGCCGCCCCCCGCTGTTGCCGTGCCCGCGCACGTCCACGCGCACGGAGGCGTAGCCGTGGCCCGCGTACCAGGGGTGGCGCTGCGCGTCGCGCGGCGCGGTCCAGTCGGTGAGCCGGTACGGCAGGTACTCCAGCAGGGCCGGTACGGGCGGCCCGCCGGCCGGGCGCCAGATCCGCGCGTACAGCTCCACCCCGTCGGGCAGGGGGATGCGGACGTCCTCGCGGAGGATCTCGTGGGGGAAGGAGGTGCGGATGGTCATCTGGGTCCTCCGTGCGCGCTTTCCTCAGTGGACGGGGTGCATCGTGCGCCGCAGCCAGGGCGCGAGGGCGATCACGGCGAGTCCGGCCGCGACCGCGACGGCGCCGTTGACGCCGAAGTACACGGGGTGGGAGACCTCGTCGTAGAGCTTGACCACCTGGGCCTGGATGCCGTTGGCCAGCGCCAGCGAGAGGAACCACAGGGCCATGGTCTGGCTGCCGTAGGCCTTCGGGGCGAGCTTGCTCGTCGCGGACATGCCGGAGGTCTCCAGCAGCACGTCGCCGAGCCCGAGCAGCAGGTACGAGCCGACGATCCACCAGGCGGCCATCTTGTACGTCTCGTCGGCGTGCCCCGAGGTCGGGACGACCATCAGCAGGAAGGACAGGCCGCCCAGGACCACACCGATGGCGATCTTGTTCGAGGCGTGCGGCTGGCGCCGGCCCATCCGGGCCCACACGGCCGCCACGACCGGGGCCAGGGCCACCTCGAAGGCGCCGAGCGCGGAGGCGTACCAGCTGGAGGGGAAGTCGAAGCCGAGGAGGGTGGTGCGGGCGTTCGTCGAGGCCAGCAGCATCATCGTCGAGTACGCCTGGAAGAGGATGAAGTTGAAGGCCACCGAGGCGAGGAAGAGCACCACGTACGGCCGCAGGCGGCCCCGCTCCTCGGCCGTGACCCGCGGGCTGCGGAACATCACCGTGAAGTAGACGGCGGGTGCGGCCACCGAGATCAGGGTGAGGACGTCGACGAAGCGGTCCATCGTGAGCCAGCCCGCCGCGGCCAGCAGCCCGCACAGCAGGGCCAGCCCCAGCAGTCCGGCCGCGATCAGCCGCACGGCGCGCCGCATGGCGTCCGGGGCGAGCGCGAACTCGGCGGCGTGCCTGCGCCCGGCCAGGTGGCGGCGGCCCAGGACGTACTGCACCAGGCCCGCCGTCATGCCGACGGCCGCGGCGGAGAAGCCCCAGTGCCAGCCCTTGTTCTCGCCGAGCCAGCCGGTGATCAGGGGGCCGGCGAAGGCGCCGGTGTTGATGCCCATGTAGTAGAGGGCGAAGCCGGCGTCGCGCCGGTCGTCGTCGGTCCGGTACAGCTTGCCGACCATGCTCGCGACGTTCGGCTTGAGCAGTCCGGTGCCGGCACTGATCAGGCCGAGGCCCGCCCAGGTCATCGGGGCGGTCGGCACGGCCATCGCGTAGTGCCCGCAGGCGATCAGGATGCCGCCCCACAGGACGGCCCGGTACGAACCGAGGATGCGGTCGGCGAGCCATCCGCCGGCGACGGACACGAGGTAGACCATCGTTCCGTAGGCCGCCGAGACGGAGGCGGCGGTGCCGGGGTCCATGCCCAGGCCGCCGTGCGCGACGGTGTCGGCGAAGTAGAGGACGAGGATGGCCTGCATGCCCAGGAACGAGAAGCGCTCCCAGACCTCCAGTCCGGACAGCGTGGCCAGGCCCCGCGGGTGCCCGAGGAAGGCGCGGTCGTCGGCGGCGGGCGGCCGCTCCTCGGCCGCCCCGGGTTCGTCGGGGCCGGGCTCGGTGACTGTTTTGGACAAAACGCTCACTCCGGGTCGTAAGGATTCCTTATGAACATACCGGTGCTCTTCGGGCGGAGTGGTGGGACATGGCGCCCGGGTGCTCTCCGTGATCGAAAATGGACCGGATACGCTGACTCGAGTGATGGCAGCGACACATCGACAAACCGTGTGATCGTCAGCAGACAGGAGAAACCCTCGTGACCGTCGTCGGGCCGTTCGGACTGAGCGTGCGGGACCAGGCTCTCGAAACCGATGTCCAGGCGGGGCTGGCCGCCGTCGAGGAGGGGCTGCTCGACGCCACCAAGAGCGGGGTGCCCTTCATCACGGAGGCCGCCCAGCACCTGGTGCGCGCGGGCGGCAAGCGCTTCCGGCCGCTCCTGGTGATGCTGGCCTCCCGGTTCGGGGACCCGTACGCGCCGGGGATCGTGCCCGCCGCCGTCGTGGTCGAGCTCACGCACCTCGCGACGCTGTACCACGACGACGTCATGGACGAGGCCGACGTCCGCCGCGGGGTGGCCAGCGCCAACACCCGCTGGGGGAACTCCGTCGCCGTCCTGACCGGCGACTTCCTCTTCGCCCGCGCCTCGCACATCCTGGCCGACCTCGGCCCCGAGGCCGTCCGCATCCAGGCGGAGGCCTTCGAGCGGCTGGTCACCGGGCAGATCCTGGAGACCGCGGGCCCCCGCGAGGGCCAGGACCCCGTGGAGCACTACCTCGACGTGCTCGCCGGCAAGACCGGCTCGCTCGTCGCCGTCTCCGGGCGCTTCGGCGCGCTGATGTCCGGGGCGGACGAGTCCGTGGTCGACATCCTCACCCAGTACGGCGAGCGCCTCGGCACCGCCTTCCAGCTGGCCGACGACGTGCTCGACATCGCCTCCGACTCCCACGAGTCCGGCAAGACCCCCGGCACCGACCTGCGCGAGGGCATCCCCACCCTGCCGGTGCTGCGGCTGCGCGAGGCGGCCGCCCGGGACGGCCGGCCCGAGGACCTGGACCTGGTCAAGCTGCTGGACGGGGACCTCACGGACGACGCCCGGCACGCCGAGGCCCTGGCCCGGCTGCGGGTCCACCCGGCCCTGGAGCAGGCCCGCCGCGACACCGTGCGGTACGCCGAGGAGGCCCGCGCCACCCTCGCCCCGCTGCCCGACTGCTTCGCCAAGTCGGCGCTCGTGGAGCTGTGCGACGCCGTGGTGCACCGGGCCGGCTGAGCCCGTACCGGCTCCCCCGACCCCTACGGGACGGGGGAGGGACACGCCCGGCCGTGTCATCCCTGCGTAGTACGCGGAGTTGATTCCGGGGGCTGACGCCCGGCGCCGCCCGATTTGGTCAGATGGGTACACCATCCCCACCACATCGGGTGACGCAGGCGGCGCGGGGTGGACGTGGACACGTACAGACGGGTAGGCCGCCGCCGTACACAGAGGTAGGGCAGACATGGCACCGAACGCACACACTCCGGTCGACGGCCCCGACGAGGCCTCCGACCTCAGGGCGGGCCGCCGCAAGGCGGCGCGGTACGCCGTACCCATCGGCGTGGCGGCCGTGGCCGTGACGGCCGTCGCCATGGTCCCGGCCATGGCGAACGCGGGCAGCCCCGACCTGCCGAAGCTCACCGCGCAGCAGCTGATCGAGAAGATCGCCGCCTCGGACGCGCAGCAGCTCTCCGGCACCGCCAAGATCAGCACCGACCTGGGCCTGCCGACCCTCGCGAGCGGACTGCTCGGCGGCGGTTCGGGGATGACGGGCGGGTCGGCCGACCCGCAGGAGAAGCTCGCGCAGCTGGCCGGCGGTACGCACACCGTCAAGGTCGCGGCCGACGGCCCGGACCGCCAGAAGCTGACCTTCCTCGACGGCCGGGACGAGTACAGCCTCATCCACAGCGGCAAGGACGTCTGGGCGTACGACAGCAAGTCGAACGAGGTCTTCCACGAGCAGGGCCAGGACGGCGAGCCCGAGCACCGCAAGGGCGACCGTGCCAAGGAGCACAAGACCGCCGACCGCCTGGCGGCCACCCCCAAGCAGCTGGCCGAGCAGGTCCTCGAGGCCGCGGGCCCGACCACCGAGGTCTCGGTGGGCGACACGGCGCAGGTGGCCGGCCGCAACGCCTACCAGCTGGTCCTCAAGCCCAGGCAGAGCGGTTCGACGGTCGGCTCCGTGAAGATCGCCGTGGACGCCGAGAAGGGCGTGCCGCTGCGCTTCCAGCTGCTGTCCAGCGAGGGCGGCAAGCCGATCGTGGACGCCGGTTTCACGAAGATCGACTACTCGAAGCCGGCCGCGGACACCTTCGCCTTCACCGCCCCGAAGGGCGCGAAGGTCACCGAGGGCCTCCCCGGCGGGGAGGACGGCGGCCGCGACGGCGCCGACGCGGGCCGCAGGGCCCTGGAGTCCCTGCCCGGTCTGGAGGGCCTGATCGGCGGCGCCCCGGGGGCGCACGGGGAGAAGGACGGCGGGGAGTTCACGGTCCTCGGCGAGGGCTGGGCGACCATCGCCCGGATCGAGACCCCGGGCGGCAAGGGGCTGGGCGCCGTCGAGGAGGGCGGGGACGTGCCCAAGGAGGCGCAGCAGTTCATCGACGCGATCGGCGACAAGGTCTCCGGGAAGTTCGGCGAGGGCCGCGTCTTCTCGACCCGCCTGGTCAACGCCCTGATCACCGATGACGGCAAGGTCTACGTCGGCGCCGTCACCAAGGACGCCCTGGTGAAGGCCGCCGACTCCGCGAAGTAGCCGCGGCGGCGGGACGCGTGCGGGGGGCGGGCCGGGACGGGGTCCCGGCCCGCCCCCCGCCCGTACGCCGCACCGGTGCGCGCGTACCCCGTACCGGTGTTCCGTACAGCGGGCCCGCTGTACGGTGAAGGGCATGTCGAGACACGTCACCATCCGCCTGGACGAGGAGTTCCACGACCGCCTCAAGGCGCGGGCGGCGGCGCTGGGTACGACCGTCACCGCGCTGATCACCGAGGTCACCGAACGCGAACTGGACGAGGACCGGCGGGCGTTCCTCAGCGGGATAGAGGAGTTCGCCGACCACTGGGGCTACTTCCAGGAGCGGTTCGGCAATTGAAGATCACCATGGAGTGGGCCTGGACCGCCCTGGCCCACCACCTCCCGTCCGACCCGGCGGTCTGGGACCCCTCGGGGGTCGAGGCCGCGGTCGCGCGGCACCAGAGCGACCTGGTCCTGGTCCCCGAGCAGCCCGCCCCCGACACGGCCTGGCGCGCGGCGGCCCTGCTCCACACCCTCGCAGTCTGCCCGGCCCTCGAGTCCCCGATGAACGAGTTCTACGCCGCGGCCGCCACCCGCTCCTACCTCCGCGTGGCCGGCGCCGTCCGCCTCCCGTCCCCGGAGGTCCTCGGCGACCTGGTCGAGGCCGCCAAACTGGGCCGCGCCGACCTGGCCGCCGTGGCCGAACAGCTCCGCGCCCGCATCGAACCCCGCCCGGACCCGGACGCGGCGGACCCGCCGCCGCTTCCGCACCGGGGTGCGGGGTGAGTGCGGCGACGGGTCCGGTCGCTCGGTCGTACGGTGCCGGAGGGGATCAGAAGGTGATCTTCCAGCTGTTGATGTAGCCGACGTCCTGGGCGGCCGTGTCGCGGGCCTGGAGCTTCCAGGTGCCGTTGGCCACCTCGCTGGAGGCGTTCACGGTGTACGAGCCGACCAGGTTGTCGGCGCTGCCGCCGGTGCGGTTGTGCAGGTTGTAGACCGTGCCGTCCGGGGCGACCAGGTCGACCACCAGGTCACCGCGGTAGGTGTGGACGATGTTGACGTCCACCTTGGTCGTGGCCGGGGCGTTGCCCGGGACTCCGGTGACCGTGATCGGGGAGTTCACCGCGGCACCGGGGGAGTCCGGGATGTTCACGTCGGCGGTGTTCTCGAAGGACGGGCCGGGCGGGACGGTGGTGCCGGCGCCGAGGTTCCAGATCGCGTAGGCGGCGGCGTCGGTGTTGCGGTCCAGGGCGGTGTCGCTGATGTTCGCCGTGGTGTCGCAGGACGAGTGGTAGCAGCGGTCGAAGGCCTGGCCGCTCGTACCGCCCCACTTCTGGGCCTGGGCCGCGGTCTTGGTCCGGCTCGCGCCGGTGAACAGGCCGCCGACCGGGATGCCCACGTTCTTGAAGGACGCGTGGTCCGAGCGGCCGTCGCCCTCGGTCTCTATCTCGGTCGGGACGCCTATGCCCGAGAAGTAGTTCTTGAAGGTCTGCTCGATGGCCGGGTCGTCGTCGTAGACGAAGTAGCCCGGGTTGGGCGAGCCGATCATGTCGAAGTTCAGGTACCCGGCGAACTTCGAGCGCTCCGCGGTCGGGAGGTTGTTCACGTAGTGCTTGGAGCCGATCAGACCCAGCTCCTCCGCGCCCCACCAGCCGAAGCGCAGGTGCTTGGTCGGCTGGAGCTGCGCGCGGGAGACGGCGAGGGCGGTCTCCAGGACGGCCGCGGAGCCGGAGCCGTTGTCGTTCATGCCGGCGCCCGAGGTCACCGAGTCCAGGTGCGCACCCGCCATCAGCACGGAGTTCGGGTCGCCGCCCGGCCAGTCGGCGATCAGGTTGTAGCCGGTGGCGCCGCTGTACGTGAAGGTCTGGAGCGTGGTGGTGAACCCGGCCGCATCCAGCTTGGCCTTCACGTAGTCGATGGAGGCCTTGTACCCGGCCCGGCCGTGCGCGCGGTTGCCGCCGTTGTTCGCGGCGATCGTCGACAGCTGCGTCAGGTGGGCCTTGACGTTGGCCAGCGGGATGTCGGGCGGGGTGGGGGCCGCGGTGGCGGCGGTGGGGGCGGCGAGGGCGCCGGGCGCGGTCGAGGCGATCAGGCCCGCCACCGCGAGGGCGGTGGCGGCGGCGAGGCGCCGGGGGGCGGAGAAGCTCATGTGGGGGCTCCGGGATTCCGTACGGGGATGGGAACGGAACGTGCGGGGATAGAGCGTCTGTGCGAGCCCGATGTTCAGCGAGAGGGTGATACCCCGTCAAGAGCCTTATCCGGACAAGGTCGTTCGCAAAACGGACAGTCGCCCGCGCAGGTGTGGCTACGGGCGACTGTGGGGTGTATTGGGGCGGTTGGGGGGTGGTGGAGGAACGCTTGAGGAATGCTGGAGGGGGTCTCTACGGGCGGTGCTGCGCCCCCTGCGCGGACTGCGTGGCTCCCTGTACGGACTGCGCCCCCTGCACGGCGGAGGCGGCAGGGCCGGCGGTACCGGCGGGGCCGACGGGTGCAGGCACCTGCCCCGCGGGCGCGCTTCCGGCCGCCGCCGCCTCCCGCAGGGCCGGCAGCCGGGTCCGCGAGCGCCGGGCCTGGCGCAGGGCGTCCCAGGTGAGGATCGCCAGCGCCGCCCAGACCAGGCCGAAGCCCGCCCAGCGCTCCGGCGGCATCTCCTCGTGGAAGTACGCCACGCCCAGGCCGAACTGGAAGACCGGCGCCAGGTACTGGAGCAGCCCCAGCGTCGACAGCGGCACCCTGATCGCCGCCGCCCCGAAGCAGACCAGCGGCAGGGCCGTGACCACGCCGGTCGCGGCCAGCAGGGCCATGTGCCCGGATCCGTACCCGCTGAAGCTCGCGCCCCCGCTGCCGTACAGCCACAGCAGGAAGACCAGGGCCGGCAGGAACTGCACGGCCGTCTCGGCGGCCAGCGACTCCAGGCCGCCGAGGTTCACCTTCTTCTTGATCAGCCCGTACGTGGCGAAGGAGAAGGCCAGCACCAGGGAGATCCACGGCACCCGCCCGTACCCGACGGCGAGTACGGCGACGGCCGCGAAGCCGATGCCGACCGCGGCCCACTGGGCCGGGCGCAGCCGCTCGCCGAGCAGCAGGACGCCCATCGCGATGGTCACGAGCGGGTTGATGAAGTAGCCCAGCGAGGACTCGACCACGTGCCCGTTGTTGACCGACCAGATGTAGAGCCCCCAGTTGACCGAGATCACCGTGGCGGCGAGCGCGGTCAGGGCCAGCTTGCGCGGCTGCCGGAGCAGCTCGGGTATCCAGCCCCAGCGCCGGACGGCCAGCAGGGCGAGCGCGACGAAGCCCAGGGACCACACCATCCGGTGCGCGAGGATCTCCACCGCCCCGGAGGGCTTGAGCAGGGGCCAGAACAGGGGGACCAGCCCCCACATGCCGTACGCGCCGAATCCGTAGAGCAGACCCGCCCGCTGCTCACCGCCCGTCGTCTTCACAGAGCCTCCCGCCGATCACAAGCCGCATACCGGCCAACCTGATGACGGTAGCGCCGCGGACCCGTCCTTGTCATGCCCGTAGAGCGGAATTGCTCATTACCTGGACAGGGGTGCGGGAGGCTCACCCGGCCGCCGGGGCCAAAGCGCCGGGCCCGGACCCCCAGGGAGGGGGTCCGGGCCCGGCGGGGCACTGCGGCGGTACGGGCCTCGAGGCCTCGGGCCCTTGCGGCCCCGGGGGTCCTCAGCCGACGACCGTCCAGGTGTCGTTGCCCGCGAGCAGCCGGCCCAGGTCGCCCTTGCCCTTCTGCTCCACGGCCGCCTCCAGCTGGTCGGCCATCTGCGTGTCGTACACCGGGCGGTCCGCGGAGCGGAACACGCCGATCGGGGTGTGGTGCAGGGTGTCCGGGTCCGCCAGGCGCGAGAGGGCGAAGGCGGTGGTCGGGGATGCGGCGTGCGCGTCGTGGACCAGGATGCGGTGCTCGTTCTCCGCGGTGACCTGGACGACCTCCAGGTCGCCCGTCTGCGGATTGCGCACCACGCCCTTGCTGCCGTCCGCCCCGAAGCGGATCGGCTTGCCCTGCTCCAGCCGGATCACGGCCTCCTGGGCCTGCTCGCTGTCCTTGAGGACCTCGAAGGCGCCGTCGTTGAAGATGTTGCAGTTCTGGTAGATCTCCACCAGCGCCGTGCCCTGGTGGCCGGCCGCCTGCCGCAGCACCTCCGTGAGGTGCTTGCGGTCCGAGTCCACCGTCCGCGCCACGAAGGTGGCCTCGGCGCCCAGCGCCAGCGACACCGGGTTGAAGGGGGCGTCGAGCGAGCCCATCGGCGTGGACTTGGTGATCTTGCCTACCTCGGAGGTGGGCGAGTACTGGCCCTTGGTCAGACCGTAGATCCGGTTGTTGAACAGCAGGATCTTGAGGTTGACGTTCCGCCGCAGGGCGTGGATCAGGTGGTTTCCGCCGATGGACAGGGCGTCGCCGTCACCCGTCACCACCCATACGCTCAGGTCGCGGCGGGAGGAGGCCAGGCCCGTGGCGATCGACGGGGCGCGGCCGTGGATCGAGTGCATCCCGTACGTGTTCATGTAGTACGGGAAGCGGGAGGAGCAGCCGATGCCGGAGACGAAGACGATGTTCTCCTTCGCCAGCCCGAGCTCGGGCATGAAGCCCTGCACGGCGGCGAGCACCGCGTAGTCGCCGCAGCCGGGACACCAGCGGACCTCCTGGTCCGACTTGAAGTCCTTCATCGACTGCTTGGCCTCGGCCTTCGGCACCAGGGACAGCAGGGTGGGCGCCGCGGGCGCGGCGGGTGCCTCAGTCATTGACGGCCTCCTTGAGGACCTCGGCGAGCTGCTCGGCCTTGAAGGGCATTCCGTTGACCTGGTTGTACGACTGCGCGTCGACCAGGTACTTCGCCCTGATCAGGGTGGCGAGCTGGCCCAGGTTCATCTCGGGCACCACTACCTTGTCGTAACGCTTCAGGACCTCGCCCAGATTCCGCGGGAAGGGGTTCACGTGCCGCAGGTGTGCCTGGGCGATCGGGACCCCGGCCAGCCGCAGCCGGCGGACGGCCGCGGTGATCGGCCCGTACGTCGACCCCCAGCCGATGACCAGGGTCTTCGCCCCGTCCGGATCGTCCACGGAGAGCTCGGGGACCTCGATCCCGTCGACCTTGGCCTGCCGGGTGCGGACCATGAACTCGTGGTTCGCGGGGTCGTACGAGATGTTGCCCGTGCCGTCCTGCTTCTCGATGCCGCCGATGCGGTGCTCCAGCCCCGGGGTGCCCGGCACGGCCCAGGGGCGGGCCAGGGTCTGCGGGTCGCGCTTGAAGGGCCAGAAGACCTCGGTGCCGTCCGCGAGGGTGTGGTTCGGGCCGGTCGCGAAGCGGACCGTGAGGTCGGGCAGGTCGTCGACCTCGGGGATCCGCCAGGGCTCGGAGCCGTTGGCCAGGTACCCGTCCGAGAGCAGGAAGACCGGGGTCCGGTACGCCAGGGCGATCCGGGCGGCGTCGAGGGCGGCGTCGAAGCAGTCCGCGGGGGTCCGCGGGGCGACCACCGGGACCGGGGCCTCGCCGTTGCGCCCGTACATGGCCTGGAGGAGGTCGGCCTGCTCGGTCTTGGTGGGCAGGCCGGTGGAGGGTCCGCCGCGCTGGATGTCGACGACCACGAGCGGCAGCTCCAGGGAGACCGCGAGCCCGATGGCCTCGGACTTCAGGGCCACGCCCGGGCCGGAGGTGGTGGTGACGGCCAGGGAGCCGCCGAAGGCCGCGCCGATCGCGGCGCCGATACCGGCGATCTCGTCCTCGGCCTGGAAGGTCCGGACGCCGAAGTTCTTGTGCTTGCTGAGCTCGTGCAGGATGTCCGAGGCCGGGGTGATCGGGTACGAGCCCAGGTAGAGCGGGAGGTCGGCCCGCTGGGCGGCGGCGATCAGGCCCAGGGAGAGGGCGAGGTTGCCGGAGATGTTGCGGTAGGTGCCGGTCGGGAAGGCCCGGGTGGCGGGGGCGACCTCGTAGGAGACCGCGAAGTCCTCGGTGGTCTCGCCGAAGTTCCAGCCGGCCCGGAAGGCGACGATGTTCGCCTCGGCGATCTCCGGCTTCTTGGCGAACTTCTGCCGCAGGAAGTTCTCCGTGCCCTCGGTGGGCCGGTGGTACATCCAGCTCAGCAGGCCCAGCGCGAACATGTTCTTGCTGCGCTCGGCCTCCTTGCGGGAGAGGCCGAAGTCCTTGAGCGCCTCGACGGTGAGGGTGGTCAGCGGCACCGGGTGGACGTTGTACGCGTCCAGGGAGCCGTCCTCCAGCGGGGAGGTCTCGTAGCCCACCTTGGCCATCGGCCGCTTGGTGAACTCGTCGGTGTTGACGATGATCTCCGCGCCGCGCGGCACGTCGCCGATATTGGCCTTCAGGGCCGCCGGGTTCATCGCCACGAGCACGTTCGGGGCGTCGCCCGGGGTGAGGATGTCGTGATCGGCGAAATGCAGCTGGAAAGAGGAAACGCCCGGCAGGGTTCCTGCGGGCGCGCGGATCTCGGCGGGGAAGTTCGGCAGCGTGGAGAGATCGTTTCCGAAGGAAGCGGTCTCCGAGGTGAAACGGTCACCCGTCAGCTGCATACCGTCACCCGAGTCACCCGCGAAACGGATGATCACCCGGTCGAGCCGGCGTACTTCCTTTTCGCCGGACGCCGCCGGTGAGCGCTGCTCCCCGACGATCGCCCCCGCGGCCCCGTCAGCCTGCTCGGCTGGGCTACTGACCTGGCTGGTCACTGAACTGGACCTCCTTCGAGGCGTAGGCGCGCCCCAAGGCCAACCCTACGTCGGTAAGGGTGCCCTTCCCCGGGGTGCTCATATCCTGGACGCTACTTTGAGACGTACTTCCTGTACTTCCTGATACTTCCGGTACTTCCGGACGCGCTTTTTGCCTGACAGGGTGTCAGGTGATCATGAATTCAGATAGGTGAGCACGGCGAGCACCCGGCGGTGGTCCCCCTCGCTCGGCGAGAGCCCGAGTTTCATGAAGATATTGCTGACGTGCTTTTCCACCGCCCCGTCGCTGACCACCAGCTGTTTTGCGACCGCGGAATTCGTCCTGCCCTCGGCCATCAGCCCCAGTACCTCGCGCTCGCGCGGCGTCAGCGCCGCCAGCACGTCCTGCTTGCGGCTGCGCCCCAGCAGCTGGGCCACCACCTCGGGGTCCAGGGCCGTCCCGCCCCGGGCCACCCGGACCACGGCGTCCACGAACTCGCGGACATCCGCCACCCGGTCCTTCAGGAGGTAGCCCACGCCGGTGCTGGAGCCGGCCAGCAGCTCCGTCGCGTACTGCTCCTCCACGTACTGGGACAGGACGAGCACGCCTATGCCCGGGTGCTGCGCCCGCAGTCTGACGGCCGCCCGCACCCCCTCGTCCGTATGCGTCGGCGGCATCCGCACGTCGGCCACGACCACATCCGGCAGCGCGTCCTCCGCCGCCAGCCCGGCCACCGTCTTCAGGAGCGCCTCGGCGTCCCCCACCCCGGCCACGACGTCATGCCCGCGGTCGGTCAGCAACCGGGTCAGGCCCTCGCGCAGCAGCACTGAATCCTCGGCGATGACCACCCGCACCCTGTCGTCCACGACTCCGTTCCCCGCCTTCGTCCGTCACGTCACTGGATGAGCCAAGCATCCCAGTCTCGAGCGGGGACGGTGCAGAGGTCGAGCACGTTGCGGAACACGGCCGGGCCCGGCCCGCCCGTGGACGTACGCACACACGTGCGCACCTCCACGACCGGCCCGGACCCGAACGGCCCTGCCCGCCTGTCCGTGGACGCTTCCTCCCCCGGCCCCCTTATCCGCGCCAGGGGAGCTCGGCGGTGGCGCGGGTGCCGCCGCCGGGCGGGGAGTCCAGTACGAGCAGCCCGTCGACCGCGCCCAGCCGCTCGGCCAGCCCCGCCAGGCCCCCGCCGCCGCCCGCCGAGGCGCCTCCGCGCCCGTCGTCGGCGACCTCGATCAGCAGCCGGTCCCCGGAGCGCCACACGTCCACGGCCGCGGTGCGCGCCTGCGCGTGCTTGCTGACGTTCTGGAGCAGTTCGGAGACCGTGAAGTACGCGATCCCCTCGATCGCCGGGGCGGGCCGGCCCGGCAGCTCCACCGAGACCTTCACCCCGCCGGGAACCGTGCAGCGCGCCGCCACCGCCGACAGCGCGGCGTCCAGCCCGCGGTCGGTGAGCACCGCCGGGTGGATCCCGCGGGCCAGGTCGCGCAGCTCCTGGAGGGCGATCTTCACCTCGCCGTGCGCCTCGTCCACCATCCGGGCGGCCGCCTCCGGGTCCTCGGTCAGCTTCTCCTTGGCCAGGCCCAGGTCCATGGCCAGGGCGACCAGCCGGGCCTGGGCCCCGTCGTGCAGGTCCCGCTCGATCCGGCGCAGGTCGGCGGCGGCCGTGTCGACCACCACCCCGCGGTCCGACTCCAGCTCGGTGACGCGGGTCGCCAGCCGCGAGGGGCCCAGCAGGCCCTTGACCATGGCCCGGTCCACGGCCGCGAGCCCGCGCACCACCCAGGGCGTCACCACCACGAAGAGCGCTCCGCTCGCGGAGGTCAGGGCGATGCGCGCGGGCGAGTCCAGATAGATGTCGCGGGTCTCGCTGCCGAAGATCTGGAGGCCGGGCTGGTCGGTGAAGGCGGGGAAGACCCAGAACCACAGCGGGTAGAGCAGCAGCGCCCACCCGTAGACCATGAAGACCAGCGCGGTGCAGAAGGAGAAGACGGCCCACGGGAAGTGCAGCACCCCGTAGAGCAGGTGCCGCCAGGAGGCGCCGCTCTTGAGGACCGCGCCCATCCAGGCGAGGGCGCCGGGCTTGCGGGGCCGCAGCGGCTCGGGCGCGGGGACGTCAGTACGGAGCAGGTGCCGGGCGCGGGCCCGCTCCACCGCGCCGAAGCCGCGGCAGGCGTAGAGGCCGGCGGCGAGCACCGGGACGCCGATGAAGGTGACGAGCAGGCCGGCGCCGGTGCTGACCGCCGTGACGGCCAGGCAGAAGAACGCCGAGCTGATCGGCAGCCCGATCATGAGGTAGCCGAACTCGCGCCAGGTACGCCCCTCGAACGGCGCCCGCACCACCGCCGGCACCCGCCGGGCGCTCCCGCTCCTGCTGCTGTCCACCATTCCGCCCTTCCGATCCACCGCGGCACCCACTGCTACCGCCCTGCTTCCCAACCGTTCCCCCCACCCTCCCTCGCCCCCCACCCCGCCCACCATCCAGCACGTCGGTGTCCCCAACCTGGGGTTATCCCCACCCCCCGGCTCGGTCCGGCTTCAGCGCCGTGCCCGGCACATCCAGCCTGCGCAGGGGGTCCCCCCGGACGAAGTCGGGGGGAGTTTGAGCGCACCGTGCGCGCAGCGCACGGAACCGGGGCCCGGGGCCGAGCCCCGGTTCCGGGAAGGAGGGGGTCCCCCTGGGCGGAGTCTGGGGGAGGGGAGGGGACCGGCCCGCGCAGCGGCCCGCCCACCCCGCCCGCCCCACGTGCCCGACTCCGGATCCAGCCGCCCGTACCGCACCCCCCCCGCCCGGCGGCCCCGCACCCAGCACAGACCCCACCCCGTCAGCCCCGCGCAGCGCCCCGCTCACGCCAAGGCACCTCCGCCACCACCACCGTCCCCCCACCCACCGGCGACTCGACGGTGAAGACCCCGTCCACCGCATCCACCCGCTCCGCCAGCCCCGCCAGCCCCCCGCCCCGCTCGACCCGCGCCCCGCCCCCGCCGTCGTCCGAGACCCGGATCAGCAGCCGCCGGCCCTCCCGCCACACCGCGACGGCCGCGCTCCGCGCCCCCGCGTGCTTGCTGACGTTCTGGAGCAGTTCGGAGACCGTGAAGTACGCGATCCCCTCGATCGCCTCCGCCGGCCGCAGGCCCGCCGGCAGGTCCACCTCCACCCGCACCCCGCCCGGCACGGTGCACCGCGAGGCCACCGCCGACAGCGCCGCGTCCAGCCCGCGGTCGGTCAGCACCGCCGGGTGGATCCCCCGGGCCAGGTCGCGCAGCTCCTGGAGGGCGATCTTCACCTCGCCGTGCGCCTCGTCCACCATCGCCGCCGCCGCGTCCGGATCCTCCGTCAGCTTCTCCTTGGCCAGGCCCAGCCCCATCGCCAGCGCGACGAGCCGCGCCTGCGCCCCGTCGTGCAGGTCCCGCTCGATGCGCCGCAGGTCGGCGGCTGCGGTGTCGACCACCACCCCCCGGTCCGACTCCAGTTCGGCGATCCGCCGCTCCAGCCCGTCCGAGGGGGACAGCAGTCCGCGGACCATCGCCCGGTCGACGTTGGTCATCCCGCGTACGAGATAGGGAAGTACGGGCCACAGCACGAACACCCCCGCCACCACCACCGTGAAGCTGAGCACCCCCCACGGCAGCCGGACCGCCGCGTACAGCACGGTCCGCCAGCCCACCGGGTCCTTGAGGCTCGTCCACAGCCAGGGGAAGAAGCCGCCGCGGACGGGTATGGGGGTCGGCTCCTCGATCCGTACGCCCAGCAGCCCGCGGGCCAGCGCGCGTTCCGCTTTGCCCAGCTGGCGGGCGCCGAGCAGTCCGAGGGCGAGCAGCGGGAGACCGATTGCGGTCATGGACAGACCGCCCGTGACGCCGATCATGACAGTCGCGTAAACAAATCCGACGATCGACATGGGGAGGTTGACGAGGAGGTGGGCCATCTCCTTGCACGTGGCCGCGGACAGGACGGGCCGCACGGCGGGCGGCCCTCCGTCGTCCGCGCCCCCTGCACCCCGCGCGCCCAGGACGGCGGTGACAGCGGGGGCGGCAGCGGCATCGGATGCGCCCGGTACGTCCGGTGCGCCGGTGGCGAGGCTTCTGACGGTCATACCGGACAGCCTGCCGTGCCCCTCCCCGGCACTGCCATGGGGTATCCGGGGCTGCGTGAACGGGGGATAACCCCACCCCGTGTGAGGCAGGCCCTAGACTCCCGTCCGTAACAGATCGAGACAGCGGCCAGGGAGCGAGGAAACGGACGTGCCGGACGACCAGACGATTTCGGTCGCGAGCGTGCTTGCAGCCGATTATTTCCGGAGTTATTCGGTCGTCGGACTGCTCGCGGTGATCGGTGTTCTCTTCGTGGCGGTGGCTTTCACCGCCAACCGGCTCCTGCGGCCCGTCGTGCCCACTCCCGAGAAGCTCCTGACGTACGAGTGCGGAGTGGACCCCGTCGGCGAGGGCTGGGCGCACACCCAGGTCCGCTACTACGTCTACGCGTTCCTCTACGTCATCTTCGCCGTCGACTCGATCTTCCTGTTCCCGTGGGCGACCGTGTTCGCCGCCGCCGGATACGGCGCCACGACCCTGGTGGAGATGTTCATCTTCCTGGGCTTCCTGGCCGTCGGCCTGCTCTACGCATGGAAGAAGGGCGTCCTCGAATGGACGTGACCAGCCCGTCCCCGAGCGGGAGTTCCGCCCCCGAGCTGCTCCCGGAGCCCAAGCGCCTGGGAGCGCTCGCCCGCCTGGCCCCGGAACCGATGAAGGTGGTCCTCAACTGGGGACGCCGCTACAGCCTCTGGGTCTTCAACTTCGGCCTGGCCTGCTGCGCCATCGAGTTCATCGCGGCGTCCATGGCCCGGCACGACTTCATCCGGCTCGGCGTGATCCCCTTCGCGCCGGGCCCGCGCCAGGCCGACCTGATGATCGTTTCCGGCACGGTCACGGACAAGATGGCCCCGGCGGTGAAGCGCCTTTACGAGCAGATGCCCGAACCGAAGTACGTGATTTCCTTCGGCGCCTGCTCCAATTGCGGCGGCCCTTACTGGGATTCGTATTCCGTTACCAAGGGCGTGGACCAGATCATTCCGGTGGACGTCTACGTACCCGGCTGCCCGCCCCGCCCCGAGGCCCTCCTCCAGGGGATCCTCAAGCTCCAGGAGAAGATCGCCAAGGAGTCGCTCGAAGAGCGCTACAGCGTCGCGAGGCCCTCCACGGCCGCCCTGACGAGCGGACTCGTCACCCCGCCGCCGGCCCCCGCCGGGGCCGGACCGGCGACCTCCCCGGCGTCCGGCCGGGCCGTCTCCCCGGCCCCGCCGGCCGCCCCCTCCGAGACCCCGGGGGAGGAGCGCGCGTGAACCTCTACGACACCCTCCCCGACGCCGCCCACGAGGTCTTCGGCGCCGAGGCCACTGCCGAATCGGCGTACGACCTGCTGACCGTGGACGTCCCGGTCGGCAGCTGGATCCCCGCCCTGGAGATCGCCCGGGACAAGCTGGGCTGCACCTACTTCGACTGGCTGAGCGCCGTCGACGAGCCGGGCACCGGATTCCGGATCTGCGCGCACGTGGTGGCCCTGGAGTCCGGCCGGGTACGCCGGCTGCTGCTGCGGACCACCGTCCCGCACGCCGCCGCCTCCCTCCCCTCCGCCGTCGACGTCTACGCGGGCGCGGCCTGGCACGAGCGCGAGACCCACGAGATGTTCGGCGTCGTCTTCACCGACCACCCGCACCTCGTACCGCTCCTCCTCCCCGAGAACTTCGAAGGCCACCCGCTGCGCAAGGACTTCGTCCTCGCCGCCCGGGTCGCCAAGGCCTGGCCCGGCGCCAAGGAGCCGGGCGAGGGCGCGGACCACGGCGGTCCGAAGCGCCGCCAGATGCTGCCGCCCGGCGTACCGGACCCCAACGACTGGGGCCCGATGAAGGGCCAGCTCCCGCCGGCCCCGGCCCGCCCCGCGCGCACCCCGCGCGCTGCGGGCGCGGCCGGCGCGCGCGCCGGTGCCGCCGCCGGGGCGGAGGGCGCCCCGGCGCGCCGCCCCCGCCCGGCCGCGGGCGACGGCGCCCCGGTCCGCCGCAGCCGCTCGGTCTCCGAGGGCTCGGCCAGCCAGTCCACCGCCCCCGCGACGGACGCCGCACCCACGCCCGGAACCGAAGCCGGCACCCCGCCGCGCCCGCCCCGCCGTACGCGCTCCGCCTCCCAGGGCTCCGCCAGCCAGACCGCGGCGGACACCCCGACTGCGGCAGACACCCCGCCCGCGGCGGACACCCCGGCCTCAGCAGCCGCCCCGGCCCCCGCAGCGGCTCCGGCCCAGGAGCCCCCGGCCGCGCCCCGCAGCCCGGACGCCCCCTGGCACCACGCCCGCCCGGCCTTCGACGACCCGGCCCCGAAGCCGGCCGCCGACCCGGCCCCGGCTGCCGACCCGAAGCCGGCCGCCAAGCCGGATCCGGCACCCGAGCCCGTACCCGAGTCCGAACCCGAACCCGAACCCGACACCGGAGGCGACGCGTGAACGACGTCCTCGACGTCGCCCTGCGACTGCTCGTCGTCTTCGCGGTCTTCCTTGTGATGCCGCTGGTCATCGGCCAGGCCGAACACAAGGTCATGGCCCACATGCAGGGCCGTCTCGGCCCCATGTACGCGGGCGGCTTCCACGGCTGGGCCCAGCTCGTCGCCGACGGGGTCAAGTTCGCGCAGAAGGAAGACATCGTCCCGGCCAACGCCGACCGGCGGATCTTCCAGCTCGCGCCCGCCGTGGCCCTGCTCCCGTACCTCCTCGTCATCCTGGTGATCCCGGTCGGCCGGGGCGAGGGCGCCGTCGGCCAGGTCGTCGACGCGGGCGTGTTCTTCGCCCTGGCCGTCATGGGCGTCGGAGTCCTCGGCAGCCTGATGGCCGGCTGGGCCTCCGCCAATAAGTTCTCCCTGCTCGGAGGCCTGCGCACCGCCGCCCAGCTGCTCGCGTACGAGCTGCCCATGCTGCTCGCCGCCGCCTCCGTGGCGATGGCGGCCGGCACGGTGTCCCTCCCCGGCATCGTCGAGGCCTTCGAGTGGTGGTGGCTGCCCTGGCAGATCACCGGCGCCCTGGTCTTCTTCGTCGCCGGCCTCGCCGAGCTCCAGCGGCCCCCCTTCGACATGCCCGTGGCCGACTCCGAGATCATCTTCGGTGCGTACACGGAGTACACCGGCCTGCGCTTCGCCCTGTTCCTCCTCGCCGAGTACGCCGGCATCGTCGTCCTCTGCGCCCTGACCACCGTCCTCTTCCTCGGCGGCTGGCACGGGCCCTTCGGCGGCGACGGCCTCGGCTGGGTCTGGACCCTCCTCAAGGTCGCCGTCCTGGCGTTCGGCGTGATCTGGCTCCGGGTGACCTACCCCCGGCTGCGCGAGGACCAGCTCCAGAAGCTCGCCTGGACCACTCTCATCCCCCTCGCGCTCGCTCAGATCGCGCTCACCGGCATCGTGAAGGTGGCGATCGCATAATGCCGATTCCCGGATCCGGCCTGGCCAAGGGCCTGGCCGTCACCCTGCGCACGATGACCAAGAGGTCCCACACCGCGCAGTACCCCGAGGTCCAGCCCCAGCTGCCGCCCCGCACCCGCGGGGTCATCGGGCTGTTCGAGGAGAACTGCACCGTGTGCATGCTGTGCGCGCGCGAGTGCCCCGACTGGTGCATCTACATCGACTCCCACAAGGAGACGGTGCCCGCAGCCGCCCCCGGCGGCCGCGAGCGCAGCCGCAACGTCCTCGACCGCTTCGCCATCGACTTCTCCCTCTGCATGTACTGCGGTATCTGCATCGAGGTGTGCCCCTTCGACGCCCTCTTCTGGTCGCCGGAGTTCGAGTACGCGGAGACCGACATCCACGAGCTCACCCACGAGCGCGACAAGCTGCGCGAGTGGATGTGGACCGTGCCGGCCCCGCCCGCCCTCGACCCGGCCGCCGAGGAGCCCAAGGAGATCGCCGCCGCCCGCAAGGCCGTCGAGAAGCTCGAGGCCGCCGCGGCCGCCGCCCAGGCCGCCGCCGCGCCCGAGCCCCCGACCGCGGCCGCGCCCGCGCCGGACGCCCCCGCGGGCCCCGCCCAGGACGGCCCGGCCAAGGACAGCCCCGCCCAGGACGGAGGCGCCGAGCGATGAGCGCACTCACCCTCGCCGCGGCCGCCGCCCCCAGCGGCCCCGGCTTCCTCTCCCCGACCGGGGTCGAGATCACCTTCGTGCTCGTCGGCATCGCCACCCTCGGCGCCGCCCTCGTGACCGTCACCACCCGGCAGCTGGTGCACGCCGCCCTGTGGCTGGTCGTCGCCCTCGGCGGGATCGCCGTGGAGTACCTGCTGCTGACGGCCGAGTTCATCGCCTGGGTGCAGGTGCTGATCTACGTCGGTTCCGTGGTCGTCCTCCTCCTCTTCGGACTGATGCTCACCAAGGCGCCCATCGGCCGCTCGCCCGACGCCGACTCGGAGAACCGCTGGGCCGCCCTCGCGGTCGCCTCCGCCTCCGCCGCCGCCCTGGTCTGGGTGGTCGTCGACGCCTTCCGCACCACCTGGATCGACCTCGACGGCCCCGCACAGGGCTCCACCGAGGTCTCCGGGGAGATGCTCTTCCGGCACTGGGTGCTGCCCTTCGAGGCCCTCTCCGTCCTCCTGCTGGCCGCCCTCATCGGCGCGATCGTCCTGTCCCGCAAGACCCCCGCCGAAGACGGCACCGGCAAGGAGAAGCGCTGATGCACCTCGCCTACCCCGCCGTGCTCTCGGCCCTGCTCTTCTGCACCGGCCTGTACGGAGTCCTCGCCCGGCGCAACGCCATCCTGGTCCTGATGTCCGTCGAGCTGATGCTCAACGCCGTCAACCTCAACCTGGTGGCCTTCGACGTCTGGCTCCGCGACGCCCTGCACTCCGGCCAGGCCCTGACCCTCTTCACCATCGCCATCGCCGCCGCCGAGATCGGCATCGGCATGGCCATCGTGCTGATGGTCTACCGCAACCGCGGCACCGCCGACATCGACCGGCTGCGCGACACCGCCGAGGGCAGTGAGCCCGCACCGCCCACCCCGTCCGCCCAGCCCGCCGACCAGGCAGCCCGCGCAACCGGAGCCGCCGCGTGAGCACCACGACCCTCGCCGTCCTCGTCCCCCTGCTGCCCTTCCTGGGCGCGGTGGCCGGACTGCTCCTCGGCCGCAAGGCCCCCGGCTTCGTCCGCCCGCTGGCCGTGCTGCCCACCGTGGCCGCCGCGGCCCTGGCCGTCCTGGTCGCCGTCCGGCAGGGCGGCGGCAGGGCGATCGACGCCGCGACGGAGCTCACCCCCACCGGATCGGTCCCGATCGAGCTGGCCCTCCACATCGACGGCTTCGCCGTCCTCGTGGCGGTCCTCGTGGGCACCGTCGCCACCTGCGTCCAGCTCTACTCGACGGCGTACCTCCGCGAGGACCCGCGCTACCCCTCGTACGCGGCCCTGGTGTCACTGTTCACCTCCGCCATGCTGCTCGTCGTCTACTCCGGCGACCTGATGGTGCTGCTGGTCGGCTGGGAGGTCATGGGCATCTGCTCGTACTTCCTGGTCGGCCACTACTGGGAGACCGAGGCCGCCCGGTCCGCCTCCCTGAAGGCCTTCCTCGTCACCAAGCTCGGCGACGTCCCCTTCCTCATCGGCATGTTCGCGCTCGCCGCGGACGCCGACTCCTTCCGCATCACCAAGATCCTCGGAGCCGTGGCCTCGGGCGGCCTCGACCACCCGACGCTGATCGCCCTGCTCCTCCTGGCCGGAGTCGCCGGCAAGTCCGCGCAGTTCCCCCTGCACACCTGGCTCCCCGACGCCATGGCCGGCCCGACCCCGGTGTCCGCGCTGATCCACGCCGCGACGATGGTCGCCGCCGGCGTCTACTTCATCGCCCGCCTCCTCCCGGTCTTCACGGCCTCCCGGGCCGCGCTGGTGGTCATGGCGGTCATGGCGGCCGTGACCATGGTCGGATCCGCCCTCGCCGCCCTGGCCCAGGACGACATCAAGCGCGTCCTCGCCTACTCCACGGTCGGCCAGCTCGGGTACATGACCGGAGCCCTGGCCGTCGCCGACCGCGGCGCCGCCGTCTTCCACCTCCTGTCCCACGGCTTCTTCAAGGCCCTGCTGTTCCTCGGCGCCGGCGCGGTCATCCACGCCGCCGGGACGAACTCCCTGGCCGCCATGTCCCGCATGGACGGCCTGTCCAAGCGCATCCCCGACGCCTTCTGGACGATGACCATCGCCCTCCTGGCCCTCGCCGCGCTCCCGCCCTTCGCCGGCTTCTTCTCCAAGGAGGCCGTCCTCGTCGCCGCCGAGCACGCCGCCGTCGGCGACACCGCGCTCGCCCCCACAACCGCAGGCTGGACCGTCCTCACGGCCGGAGTGCTCACCGCCCTGCTCACCGCCGCGTACGCCGCCCGCCTGTGGCTGATGGCCTTCCGCGGCCGCGGCGGGCAGGCCCCCGACCACGGTCGCCAGCCCGCGGCCATGACCGGAGTGCTCTGGCTGCTCGCCGTCCCTACGGTCGCCTTCGGCCTGAGCTCCCGGGTACTCCCGGACTGGTTCGACGGACAGCCCCTCGACCCGACCCTGGTCACCTCCGTCCTCGGCACCGGCGCCGCCGTCATCGGCGCCCTGCTCACCTACGGCCTGTGGCAGCGCGCCACCGTCAGGGCCGCCGCCGCCCGCACCGCCGCAACCCCGCCCGCAGGACCCGCGACCGCAGAGCCCGCCACCGCAGCGGCCCCCGCCACCGAGCTCTCCGAGCTTCCCGAGCCCCCCGTGGCCGACCCCGGCAAGGCCCTCCTCGGCCCCCTGCACCGGCACGCCGCCGTCGGCTTCCACCTGGACGCCGTCTACGCGGCCCTGTTCGTCCGACCGACCCGGGCCGCCGCCGTACTGGTCCGCTTCCTCGACCGCGAGGTCGTCGACACCTACGTACGCGGGGCCGGCGCCGCACCCCGGCTGCTCGGCACGCTCGTCCGTCGCGCCCAGACCGGCAACGTGCAGACCTATCTGAGCGCCCTGCTCGCGGGATCCGTGGTCCTCGCGGTCGCCGCCGCCGTCCTTGCCAACGTCAACGCCGGATCGTGAGCCGTGAGTCAGCCGTGATTGATATCAGCGCATCCGTGATGCAGTTCCTTCTGGCGTTCATCGTGGCCGCCCCCCTGCTCGGGGCCGCCGCCGCCCTGCTCCCGGCACCCCCCGGGCTCAAGGGCCGCAGCCCCGAGCAGGCCGTGCTCCGCCACGGCGTCACCGTGACCGGCGCGGTCCTCGCCGCGGCCGCGGTCCTCGCCCTCGGCTTCGACCACGACGCGCCCTCGACCTTCCAGGCCACGACCGACATCAGCTGGATCCAGGCGCTGAACGTCCGGATCCACCTCGGCATCGACGGCATCTCGCTCCCCCTCCTCCTGATGACCGCGCTGCTCTTCTTCCTCTGCGCGCTCTACAGCTACTTCAAGCTCCCCGCAGGCCCGTCCCCCAAGGCCTTCGTCGCGCTGCTGCTCGTCCTCGAGTGCGGCACCCTCGCGACCTTCGCCGTACTCGACCTGCTGCTCTTCTTCCTCGCCTTCGAGATGGTCCTCATCCCGATGTACTTCCTCATCGCCCGCTGGGGCGGTGACCAGCGGCGCGCCGCCGCCTGGAAGTTCATCCTCTACACCCTGCTCGGCTCCGTGGTGATGCTGCTCGGACTGCTGCTCATCGGGCTGGAAGCCGGCACTTTCGACATGGTGGCACTCGCCACTGACAACGGCCGCGGACTCACCCACACCACCCAGCTCCTGGCCGTCCTCGCCATCGGCACCGGCCTGGCCGTGAAGACCCCGATGTGGCCCCTCCACAGCTGGCTGCCCGCCGCCCACACCGCCGCCCCCACCATCGGCTCGGTCCTCCTCGCCGGAGTCCTGCTGAAGATGGGCACGTACGGGTTCGTGCGGATCCTGCTGCCGGCCACCCCCAGCGGCATGGCGACCTTCGCCCCGTACCTCGGCGCCTTCGCCGTCGTCGGGATCATCTACGGCTCCCTCGCCTGCCTCGCCCTGGCCCGCAAGGGCGCCAAGGGCGACCTCAAGCGCCTCATCGCCTACTCCTCCGTGGGCCACATGGGCTTCGTGCTGCTCGGCATCGCGACCATGACCCCCACCGGGGTCAACGGCGCCCTCTTCGCCAACATCGGCCACGGCCTGATCACCGGCCTCCTCTTCTTCCTCGTCGGAGCCCTGAAGGACCGCTACGGCACCAGCGACCTCGACACCCTCGCCGGAGCCACCGGCGCCGCCCTCTACGGCCGTGCCCCCCGCCTCGGCGCCCTCCTCGCCTTCGCCGCCGTCGCCTCCCTCGGCCTGCCCGGCCTCGCCGGCTTCTGGGGCGAGATGCTCGCGCTCTTCGGCGCCTTCGACCCGGCCCCCGGGCTCAGCCGCCCCGCCTTCCTCACCTATACGGCGATCGGCGGCATCGGCACCCTGCTGACCGCGGCCTACCTCCTCGTCGTCGTCCGCCGGGTCTGCATGGGCGAGCACGCCCCCGCCGACGCCGAGGCCCACCCCGGCACCCGCCCCGACGACGCCCCCGCCCCGCTCCCCGACGTCCACGGCTACGAGTTCGCCGCCTGGACCCCCCTGGTCCTGCTCACCGTCCTCGCCGGCCTGTGGCCCGCGGTCCTCCTCGGCCTCACCGACCCGGCCGTGCAGAAGCTCCTCGCAGGAGGCAACTCATGACGGCCACCACCGCCCCCGACACCGCTGCCCTGACCGCGGCCCAGGGCGCCAGCCTCGTCCAGAGCATCGACTGGGCCGCCATCGCCCCGCCGACCATCGCCGCCGTGGTCGCCCTGGTCGTCCTCGTCGCCGACCTCTTCACCGCCGAGCGCAGCAAGGCGGTGCTCGGCTGGGTCTCCGTGGCGGGCCTCGCCGCCGCGGCCCTCTCCCTGATCCCGCTGACCGGCGGCGACCGCTCCACCTTCTGCCTGGTCGGCCAACCCGACGTCTGCAGCTACACCGCGGACCACTTCGCGCTGGTCGTCCAGTTCCTCGTCCTCGCGGGCGCGCTGCTCACCGCCCTCCTGTCGGTCACCGCCGTCAAGGACGGCAGGCTCCCCGCCGGCGAGTTCTGGTTCCTCCTGCTGGCCTCCGCCGCCGGCGCGGCCCTGCTGCCCGCCGCCCGCGACCTGGCCACCCTGATCGTGGCCCTGGAGGTCGCCTCCCTGCCGGCCTTCGCGCTCGTCGGGATGCGCCGCGGCGACCGGATGTCCTCCGAGGCCGCGCTCAAGTTCTTCCTGTCGTCCGTCACCGCCACGGCCGTCTCGCTGCTCGGCGTGAGCTTCGTCTACGCCGCCACCGGCAGCATGCACTTCGCCACGGTCGCCGACGGCCTGGACGACGTACCCGGCCGGCTCGACACCCTCGCCATGACCGGCGTCGCCCTCACCCTGATCGGCTTCGCCTTCAAGACGGCTGCCGTCCCCTTCCACTTCTGGGTTCCGGACACCTACGTCGGCGCGCCCCTGCCCATCGCCGCGTACCTGTCGGTCATCGGCAAGGCCGTCGGCTTCACCGGCCTGATCCTGGTCACCGTCCTGGCCTTCCCGGCCTACTCCCACATCTGGGGCCCCGCCCTCGCGGTGCTCGCCGCCCTGACGATGACCCTCGGCAACGCCGCCGCCCTGCGCCAGGACCCCGAGCGGGCCCACAGCGCCGTACGGCTGCTCGCCTGGTCCTCCGTGGGCCAGGCCGGCTACCTCCTCGTCCCGATCGCCGCGGCCGCCTACTCCGGCCGCGACCAGATCGGCTCCGCCGTCGCGTACGCCCTCATGTACGCGGCCGTGAACCTGGGCGCCTTCGCCGTGGCCGCCCTCGTCGCCCGCAGCGCCCCGCTCAACCGGATCGCCGACTACCGCGGCCTCTACCGGACCCGCCCCCTGGCCGCCCTGTCCCTGGCCTTCTTCCTGCTGTGCCTCGCGGGCCTGCCCCCGGGCGTCATCGGCCTCTTCGCCAAGGTCGCCGTCTTCCAGTCGGCCGTCGACGCCGGTCTCGGCTGGCTCGCCGTGGTCATGGCCCTCAACGTGGTCGTCGCGCTCTACTACTACCTCCAGTGGACGGCGGTCCTCTTCCGCACCCCCGAAGAAGCCGGCACCGCCCCCGCGCCCGCCGGCTCCCGGATCCCGCTCCCCGTCACGGCCGCGATCGTCGTCACCGGCATCACCGCGGCGGTGCTGTCCGGCGCCCCGCAGATCGTGCTGCGCTTCGCCGCGGGCAGCCTCTTCGTGCAGTAGCGGCGCCGCCGCCGGTACGGGCGGCGCGCGGGACGGCGTACGGGCGCACTGCCGACGTACGCCGTCCCGCGCCCCGCCCGTATCCGCACATCGCCCGCACATCGCCCGCACATCGCCCGTTCGGCGCAACCGCCGCGCCCGCCCCCGGCACGGCCCCCGGCCGCACCCCGGGCCACGGCCGCCGGGAACCCCTGCTCCCCGCGTGGCGTTGACCAGGAAGGGAGGGTCCACTGGACCGTAGGCCCTCTCTCCGGGGTCCCCACTGCACCACTTGGAGGGCGAACCGTGCACCGCCGGCACAACGGGCTGAAGACCGCCGTACTCCTCGGCGGGCTGTCCGCTCTGATCATCTTCATCGGGAGCCTCTTCGGACGAGGAGGCCTCATCGTCGCGGTCCTCGTGGCCCTGGGCACGAACGCGTACGCGTACTGGAACAGCGACAAGCTCGCCCTGCGTGCGATGCGCGCCCGCCCGGTGAGCGAGTTCGAGGCCCCCGAGCTCTACCGCATGGTGCGCGAGCTGTCGACGTCCGCGCGCCAGCCCATGCCCCGCCTCTACATCTCCCCGACGGAAGCGCCGAACGCCTTCGCGACGGGCCGCAACCCGCGCAACGCCGCCGTGTGCTGTACGGAGGGCATCCTGCGCATCCTCGACGAGCGCGAGCTCAGAGGCGTGATCGGACACGAGCTGAGCCATGTCTACAACCGCGACATCCTCATCTCGTCCGTCGCCGGAGCCCTCGCCTCCGTCATCATGTTCCTGGTCAACTTCGCCTGGCTGATCCCGGTGGGGCGGTCCAACGACGACGAGGGCCCCGGCCTCCTCGGGATGCTCCTCGTCATGATCCTCGGGCCGCTCGCAGCCTCGGTGATCCAGCTGGCCATCAGCCGCTCCCGCGAGTACGAGGCCGACGCCTCCGGCGCGCAGCTCACGGGCGACCCCCTGGCCCTCGCCAGCGCCCTGCGCAAGCTGGACGCGGGCACCAAGCAGCTCCCCCTGCCGCCGGAACCCCGGCTGGAGACCGCGAGCCACATGATGATCGCGAACCCCTTCCGCCCCGGGCAGGGCCTCTCCAAGATGTTCTCGACCCACCCGCCCATGGCCGAGCGCATCGCCCGGCTCGAGCAGATGGCAGGCCGTCACCAGTGACAGGGAAGATGGACCGATGAAGACAATCCTCAACGTCATATGGCTCGTGCTCAGCGGTTTCTGGCTGTTCCTCGGGTACCTGCTCGCGGGCGCCCTGCTGTGCATCACGATCATCGGCATCCCCTTCGGCATCGCCTCGTTCCGCATTGCGCTGTACGCCCTGTGGCCCTTCGGCTACACGACGGTCGAGCGCCGCGACGCGGGCGCACCCTCCTGCGTGGGCAACGTGCTCTGGCTGGTGCTGGCCGGCTGGTGGCTCGCCCTCGGGCACATCGTGACGGGCATCGCCCTGTGCCTCACGATCATCGGCATCCCGTTCGGCATCGCGAACTTCAAGATGATCCCGATCTCACTCCTCCCGCTCGGCCGCGAGATCGTGCCCACGGACGCCCCGTTCGCCTCCCGGTGACCCCGGGCCGGTACGAGCTCTGGGGCGAGACCGAGGACGGGGCCGCCGTTCTGTGGGCCCGCGCCCCGGCCGCGGAGGACCTGTACGGGGACCCGCCCCCGCCGCTGCGCGTGCGCTACGAGCTCCTGGGCTGCACCCCGGAGGGCGAGCTCGCCGCAGCGGTCGCGGAGGCCTCCCGGCTCGGCGGGGCCCCGCTCGGCTTCCTGACCCTGGTCACCCTCGGTGCGAACGGCGCTCCGACGGGGGAGTGGTACCTGGAGGACGTCCGCGTCCTCGCCGTCCGCCCGGCCGGTACGGCCGCCTCCCGCGCACTAGGCCCCTCCGACGCGGCCGGTGTACGGGAGGGCGGGCCCCTGGACCTCGTGGTGGAGGGCGCGCTCCCCGAGGCCCAGACCGGCATCGCCCGTCGCCGCCCCTCCTCGCCTTCCCCGGCCTTCTCCCTGGAAGGCGCAGCCCCGGGACCCTGGGGCTGCTGCGAGGACGTACGCCCCCTCCCGGGCACCGGGCCGGACCGCCCGGCCCCTCCCGCGCCCCGCCTGCTGCGCGCCTCGGTCCACGGCCCGCTGCGCGAGCTCCTCACGGCCTCCGGCCGGACCGCCCTGGCCTACCGGGAGCTGCGCCGCGTCACCGCGGCCGGCACTGCGACCGTGCTGGCGCACCCCGGTGTCGAGACCTGGGTGCCCTCCCGCGATACCCCCGGCCGCTGGGACCTGACCCTCGCCATGCCCCCCGTACCCCTCGCGCTGGCCGCGGCGGCCGAGCCCTGGGAGGCGGGCCGTCCGGACCGCCCCAACCTCTGGGCCGCCCTCGGCCCCGAGGCCCGCGGCCACTGGCTCGGCCTGGCCCTCGACCACCGGGACCGGGACGCCCCCGACCGCCCGGCCGGGGGCGTCTGGCACCTGGACGGCAGCCATGTCACCGACACCAATGGTCTCTTCTGCGCCCTCGGCGAGGCCGCGAACGGCCCCGGGGGCTACTACGGCCGCTGCTGGAACGGCTTTGCGGACGCCCTGGGCGGCGGATTCGGTGCAGGAAGGCCCGCCGCGATCGTCTGGCACGGGCACGGCGTCGCCCGGCGCTGCCTCGGCACCAGCCCCCTGCGCTTCCCGCCCCCGGCCTTCGGCGAGGTGGTCGCCATCCTCGAAGCGGAGGGCATCGAGGTGGTCCTTGCCTGAGCTTTTGCCCACCGCTCCCAAGTAATCCACAGGCCATGACAGTTGTCGGCGGGGTCCGGCACGATGGGGGCATGAACGAATCCGAGCAGTTGCTAGAGCAAGCTGTCTCCCGTGCCCGCGCCTTCCGCGCGGGAATCCGGGCCGCCCCCCTCGCGCCGGCGGAGGCCGCCCGTGCGCAGGAGATACGGGACTTCGCCCCGCCTCCGCTGCGCGCCGCGCTCCACTCGCTCACCGCTGAAAGCTGGTTCGGCCCACCTCCCGGGGCCCTGCCCTTCCCGGCCGGCCCCGCCTGGCGCGCGGAGCCCAGCCTTCCGGTCCACTCCCGGCGGCATATCCCTTATCCGGAGCTGCAGTCCATATCCCGGGAGCAGTTCAGGTCCCGCGTGTGAACCGCCGCCGCACGCCGTACGCGAGCGCGCCCAACGCGAGCACGGCAGAGCCCGCCACCACCGAGGACACCGGGAGGGAGAACGCGAGCAGTACGCAGCCGGCCAGCCCCAGTGCCGCCACGACCCGCACCTTGACAACTGAACCGAGCGTCCACGCCGAAGCGTTCGCGATCGCGTAATAGGCGAGCACCCCGAAGGAAGAGAAGCCGATCGCACCGCGCACGTCAGCCGTCGCCGCGAGCACGGCCACGACGCTGCCCACCGCCAGCTCCGCGCGATGCGGAACGTGGAACCGCGGGTGCACGGCGGCCAGCCTCCGCGGCAGGTGGCCGTCGCGCGCCATCGCCAGGGTGGTCCGGGACACCCCGAGGATCAGGGACAGCAGCGCCCCCAGCGCCGCCAGCGCGGCCCCCGCCCGTACCGCGGGCACCAACTCCGGCCACCCCGCGGCCCGTACGGCATCCGCCAGCGGAGCCGTGGCCGCGGCCAGCCCGTCCGGGCCCAGGACGGACAGCACCGCGACCGCCACCGCCGCGTACACCGCCAGCGCGATCCCCAGCGCCAGCGGCACCGCCTTCGGGATCGTCCGCTCCGGATCGCGCACCTCCTCGCCCAGGGTGGTGATCCGGGCGTACCCCGCGAAGGCGAAGAAGAGCAGCCCGGCGCCCTGGAGCAGCCCGCCGAACCCGGCCCCGCCCGCGCCGCCGCCCCAGCCCAGGCGCGCGGCCTCCGCCTGCCCCGAGCCCAGGCAGGCCACGACAACCGCGGCCAGCACCGCCAGCACCGCCGCCACGATCACCCGCGTCACCAGCGCGGACTTCTGCACCCCGCCGTAGTTCACCGCCGTCAGCGCCACCACGGCCGCCACAGCCACGGCATGGGCCTGGCCGGGCCACAGGTACGCCCCGGCCGTCAGCGCCATCGCCGCACACGAGGCGGTCTTGCCGACCACGAAGCCCCAGCCCGCCAGATACCCCCAGAACGGCCCGAGCTGCTCCCGGCCGTACACGTACGTACCGCCCGAGGCCGGGTGGCGTACGGCGAGCCGCGCCGAGGAGGACGCGTTGCAGTAGGCCACGGCCCCCGCCAGGACCAGCGAGGCGAGCACCGCGGAGCCCGCCGCACCGGCGGCCGGCCCCAGCGCGGCGAAGATCCCCGCGCCCACCATCGCCCCGAGCCCCACCAGCACGGCATCGGACACACCCAGCGTCCGCCGCAGTTCCTGTGTCATGGACCGAACCCTAGGCCGCCCCGCCCGGGCCCCACCGGGCGGCCGCCACTCCCTCACCGCCCCCGGGCCCCCTTGCCCGCGCCCTTACGGCGCCTCCGCGGCCCCCTCACGACCGGGCACCAGACCCCCGCCCGGCGCCCCCTTCCCCGTCAGGCCCCGCCGCTGCTCCCAGCCGTCCAGCGCCGTCAGGCAGGCGTGGTCCAAGTGGCGCAGCCCGCTCAGGTCGAGCCGTACGGCCCGGTCGGCGGGCAGCGCGTCCAAAGCGTCCAGCAGTTTGGGAAGCCGCAGGAAGGTCGCATTCCCCAGCACCCGCACCCGCAGGACCCCGCACCCCTCCGCCTCCGCCTCCGGCCCGTCCGGCACGGCCTCGATGTGGACGTGGGAGGTCTCCCAGGCCGCCTTGGCCACGGCCAGCCCCAGCCCCAGCAGCACCCCTTCGAAGAGGTTCGTGGCGACGATCGCCCCGGCCGTGGCCACCAGCACCACCGCCTCGCCCCGGTGCGGGCGTGAGCGCCACAGGGCCAGCAGCACCCGGGCCGGCAGCAGCTTCCAGCCGGCGTGCAGCAGCACCCCCGCGAGGGCGGCCAGCGGCACCGCCTCCAGGGTCTGCGGCAGCAGCACGGCGAAGAGCAGCAGCCACAGCCCGTGCAGGATCCGCGAGGCCCGGGTCCGGGCCCCCGCCTCCACATTGGCCGCGCTGCGCACGATCACGGCGGTCATGGGCAGGGCGCCGAGCAGCCCGCAGAGGGTGTTCCCCGCCCCCTGGGCCACCAGCTCGCGGTCGTAGTCCGTCCGCGGACCGTCGTGGAGCCGGTCCACGGCGGCGGCGCTGAACAGGGTCTCGGCGGAGGCGATCAGCGCCAGCGCCAGGACGGTCGCCAGCGCCCCCGGCGACCACAGCGCTGCCAGCTCCCCGGCCCCCGGCGGGGTGACGGCCGAGAGCACCCCGGTGACCTCCACCTTCGCGACCGGCAGGGACAGCACCGCACTGACGGCGGTCGCCGCCCCCACCGCGACCAGCGCGCCCGGCACCGCCTTCGAGGCCGACGGCAGCCGACGCCACACCGCCATCACGGCCACGGTGCCCGCCCCCAGGGCCACCGCCGTCCAGGACAGCTCCCCGGCGACCGCACCCAGACCCCCGAACTTGTCCAGGGTTGCGGCCGGGGCCGGAGCATCGCCCAGTGCGTACAGCTGCCCGGCGATGAGCACCAGCCCGATACCGGCCAGCATGCCCTGCACCACCGCCACCGAGATCGCCCGGAACCACCGGCCGAGGCGCAGCGCCCCCATGCCGAGCTGGAGCACCCCCGCGGCGCACACGAGGACGCCGAGCACCGGCAGCCCGTACGTCTGCACGGCCTCGTAGACGAGTACGGTCAGTCCGGCGGCCGGGCCGCTGACCTGCAGGGAACTGCCCCGGAACCAGCCGGTGACCAGTCCTCCCACCACCCCGGTGACCAGCCCCAGCTCGGCCGGCACCCCGGAGGCGACGGCCACCCCCACGCACAGCGGAAGCGCCACCAGCGCCACGACCACGGACGCGCCGAGATCGTCTCGAAGCGTGCCTGCGGGCATGCGAAACCCCCTGTCCACACGGTGATCGGTGTCACCCAGCGTGGCGGGCGCACGGGCCCGGGCCCAAGGGCCCACAGGGGGTAGCTCACGGGGCACGCGCCGCACGCGCGCCGTACGCGATCACCGCGCGCCGAGGGCGTACCCGGGGCGCGCGGTGCTGCGGGGAGGGGTCAGCGGTAGTTCACGAACTGGATCGCGAAGTCCAGGTCCTTGCCCTTGAGGAGCTGCTGCACGGCCTGCAGGTCGTCGCGGCTCTTGGAGCTGACGCGCAGCTCGTCGCCCTGCACCTGGGCCTTGACGCCCTTGGGGCCCTCGTCACGGATGATCTTGGCGACCTTCTTGGCGTTCTCCTGGGAGATGCCCTCCTCGATCGACGCGAAGATCTTGTACTCCTTGCCGGAGAGCTGCGGCTCGCCCGCGTCCAGCGCCTTGAGGGAGATCTGGCGCTTGACCAGCTTGGTCTCGAAGACGTCGAGGACGGCCTTCACGCGCTCCTCGGAGTTCGCCTCCATCAGGATCTTCTCGCCGGACCAGGCGATGGAGGCGCCGGTGCCCTTGAAGTCGTAGCGCTGCGAGAGCTCCTTGGCGGCCTGGTTGAGGGCGTTGTCGACCTCCTGCCGCTCGACCTTCGAGACGATGTCGAAACTGGAGTCGGCCATGTCCTGTGGCTCCTTGATGTCGGCTGCGATGAGTCAAAAGGCGCGGACCGGACCCGGCCGGACCGCTCCGCAAAGCCTAGCCACCACGGCTCGCCCGAGCGCTGATCAATCCGGTGGCGAAGCACCCCCGAGCATCGGGTATCGTTTACGTCGTTGCCACGGAGCACCGCGCAAGCGGCCTCCAAGACAACATTCCATGGCGGTGTGCCCGAGTGGCCAATGGGAGCGGACTGTAAATCCGTCGGCTTAGCCTACCCAGGTTCGAATCCTGGCGCCGCCACGCGAAAGAGACCCCCGTACCTGCGGAAACGCAGGGCGGGGGTCTCCTCGTATGCGCCGATCGTGTGCGCGGATCCAGCCGCTCCGGACGGGTACTGGGGCGCTGGACGGGCGTACCGGTCGGCTGGCTGGGTCGTTGTCCCGGCATGATGCGAAATTCCCTGATGAGGGCGATGCTCGCCGGCGGGTTCCTGGTGGGCGGGCTCGCGGCGGGGCTGCCCGCGGCGCAGGCCGCGCTCGAGGACGGGCCCGCCGGCCGGCGGGGGGCCGCGTACGTCGAGACCAGGCTGTTCTTCGGGACCGTGCGGGCCGACGGCCGCGGGGACGTGACGGACCGGCAGTTCCAGCAGTTCGTCGACCGCGAGGTCACCCCGGCCTTCCCCGACGGGCTCACCGTCACGACCGGCCGCGGGCAGTGGCGCAACCGGGCCGGGGTCATCGAGCGGGAGCGGTCCTACACGCTGGTGCTGCTGTATCCGCAGGACAGGGCGGCGGCGAGCGACGACCGCATCGAGCGGATCCGCGACGCGTACGAGAAGCAGTACGCGCAGGAGTCGGTCGGGCGGGCCGACGACCAGGCTGCCGTGGACTTCTGAGGGCGGCTCGGGCAGCCGGGTGCGGGCCGGGATCCCGGTTCAGTTTCCGGCCACGTCCTTGACCGCGACTCCGGGCGGAGTCGAGCCGGAGACGAGCTCCAGGGTCAGTCCGGCCGTGGCCGGGGTGTCGATCAGCTCGGCCAGCACGGCCGCGACGTCGTCGCGCGGTACGGAGCCCCGGCCGGTAGACGCTTCGAGCCGGACCAGGCCGGTGCCCGGGGCGTCGGTCAGGGCGCCCGGGCGCAGCACGGTCCATTCGAGCCCGAGCCGGGTGCGCACGTACGCGTCGGCGGCGCCCTTCGCGCGCAGGTAGGCGTCGAAGACCTCGTCCCCCTCCCGCTGCGGGTCCGCGCCCATCGAGGAGAGCATCAGGAAGCGGCGGACGCGGGCCCGTTCGGCCGCGTCCGCGAACAGCACGGCCGCCGCGCGGTCCACGGTGTCCTTGCGGGCGGCGCCGCTGCCCGGCCCGGCGCCCGCCGCGAAGACGGCCGCGTGGGCGCCCTGGAGCACGGCGGCGACCTGTTCCAGCGAGGCCGTCTCCAGGTCGCACAGGACCGGTTCGGCCCCGGCCTCGCGGAGGGCGTCGCCCTGTGTCCGGTCGCGGATGATCCCCGCGACCTCGTATCCGCGCACGGCGAGCAGCCGCTCCAGCCGCAGCGCGATCCGACCGTGTCCACCAGCGATGACGATGCGCATGTGCCGACCGTACGACGGCCGGCGCGCCCCCGCCCGCGAACGCTCAGGGGCCCGGCTCCATACGGCCCTGCCGGGGCAGGTCCAGGCCGGCCGCGACGGCCGAGTCGCAGTACTCCCGCACCGCGCTGGTCCGGGCGACCACCCGGCCGCGGTGGATCACGATGCGGCTGTACGCCAGGGAGAGCACCCCGGAGATCCGGTCGCCGCGGACCGCGAGCAGTTCGGCGGGGAAGCCCGCCTCGATCCGCACCTCGGGCAGCCCCATCGCCTCGCGTGCGGCCGCGCTGACGGCGCCGTACCCCTCGGCCGGCCGCAGACCGCCCTGGGTGGCCAGCAGGTACGCCGCTTCGAGGGGGTCGCCGCGCCCGACCGGGTTGGCGGCGTCCCGCAGGGCCCCGCTGCCGGCCGCCACCCGCACCCCGGTCGAGCGCAGCAGCCGTACGGGGGCGGTGCGCAGCCCACGGCGCTCCAGGGCGGCGCAGTCGCCCTGGGGGAGGGCGGTGACGGCGATCCCGGCGGCGGCCAGCCGGCCGGCGGCCCGCGTGGCCAGGTCGAGGGGGAGCCGGGACAGGCCCCCGCAGGGGCCGATGGTCACCCCGGGCCGCAGCCCGCCCGCCATCGAGGCCAGCCGGGTCAGCCGGGCCGGGTCGTCGCCGTCCGTGTGCAGGTCCACCGGGCAGCCGTGCTCGGCGGCCAGCTCCAGGACGGCCTCGGCGTAGCCGGTGGGGTCGGGGTCCAGGTCGGGGCAGCCCCCGACCACCGCCGCGCCCATCTTCACGGCGTCGCGCAGCATGGCGCGCCCGTCCGAGCCGGCCACCCCGGTCAGCAGCCGCGGCACCGCCACGGCCGTGAGGTCGGTCAGCCCGCGCAGGGAGCGGCGGGCCTGCAGGACGGCCTCCAGCGGGCCGAGCCCGTGCGCGCCCCCGATGCGCACGTGGCAGCGGACGGCGGTGGCGCCGTGGCCGAGCTGGAGCAGGGCCGCCTCGGTGGCCCGCCGCTGGACCTCGTCGCCGGTGTACGAGACGGGGCCGTCGGAGTCGGCGGTGAGGGCGGTGTCCCCGTGGGCGTGGGGTTCCGCGGGGGCGGGGAGGAGGAGGTAGCCGCTGAGGTCCACCCGGGAGGGCGAGGGGGCGGCCAGGCTGCCCGCGGTGCCGACGGCCTCGATGCGGCCGCCGCTGAGCCGGACGTCGACCGTGCGGCCGTCCGTGAGGCGGGCCCCGGCCAGGAGCAGGGTGCCGGCGTGGTCCGCAGGTGCGCCCGGGCCCGATCCCTCCCCGCCGCTGCGGGGGGAGTGGGGCGGCTGCTGCGGGTGGCTGTCGGGCATCGTGCTCCTGCGGGCTCGGGCGTTCGGGTCGCCGGGCTCCCGAGGGCGCCCGGGTTCAAGATCACGCAGCGTGCCCCGAGCCTAGGTCGCGGACGAGCCCGTTCCGCGGGAGGCTGCACGGGGGAGCGCAATAGTCGTACCGGTGCGGCACCCGGGTCGTTGAGGGTTCCCGAGGGGCCCGGAGGGGCTCCGGGGAGCGTCGGGAGGGGCGCGGCGGCCCGCCGCAGGGGGGCGCCGACGGCCGTGCGGCAAAGGATTTGGGCGATCGGCAGCCGACCGTGTAATGTCTTCATCGCTCGCCCCAATAGCTCAGTCGGTAGAGCGTCTCCATGGTAAGGAGAAGGTCTGCGGTTCGATTCCGCATTGGGGCTCTGGTGTGAAGGTCCTCCACTCTCGGGTGGGGGGCGATCACATCAAAGCGGTGTAGCTCAGTCGGTAGAGCAAGCGGCTCATAATCGCTGTGTCACCGGTTCAAGTCCGGTCACCGCTACTCAAAGTAGCAACAAAAGTAGCCGATTGTGGGGTCGGTCTCCCAATCGGCTACTCTTTTATGCGTTCATCCTTCCATCCATCCGTCAAGGAGCACTCACGTGGCTGCCACCGACGTCCGCCCGAAGATCACGCTGGCCTGCGTGGAGTGCAAGGAGCGGAACTACATCACCAAGAAGAACCGGCGTAACAACCCGGACCGCATGGAGATGAAGAAGCACTGCCCGCGCTGCAACTCGCACACCGCGCACCGCGAGACCCGCTGACCCCAGCGAGTCTCCGGACCAACAGGCTTGTACACGAGGTCGTCCCTTTCCGGGGGCGGCCTCGTGTCGTTTCCGCTCGTTTCGCCCGTGCAGGAATGATCAGTTCGACCAGGAGGTAGTGAGCCATGGCGCTCGACCAGTCCTTCGTGGGGCGGTCGTATCCGCCCACCGACGCCTACGAGGTCGGCCGGGAGAAGATCCGCGAATTCGCGGTGGCGGTGGGTGACGCCAATCCCGCGTACACCGACCCCGAGGCGGCGAAGGCCCTCGGGCACCCCGATGTGATCGCTCCGCCGACGTTCGTGTTCGCGATCACCTTCAAGGCCGCGGGCGAGGTCATCGCGGACCCGCTGCTCGGCCTGGACTACAGCCGGGTCGTGCACGGGGACCAGAAGTTCGCCTACAACCGCCCCGTGCGGGCCGGCGACCGGCTGACCGTGACCTCCACCATCGAGGCGATCAAGTCCATGGCGGGCAACGACATCCTGGACATCCGCGGCGAGGTCCACGACGCCACCGGCGAGCACGTGGTGACGGCCTGGACGAAGCTCGTCGCGCGTGCGGCGGAGGAGGGCTGAGATGACCGCCAGGATCTCTTACGCGGACGTGGAGGCCGGCACCGAGCTGCCCGGCGCCTCCTTCCCCGTGACCCGGGCCACGCTCGTGCAGTACGCGGGTGCCTCGGGCGACTTCAACCCGATCCACTGGAACGAGAAGTTCGCCAAGGAGGTGGGCCTGCCGGACGTCATCGCGCACGGCATGTTCACCATGGCCGAGGCGGTCCGCGTGGTGACCGACTGGGTCGGCGACCCGGCCGCCGTGGTCGAGTACGGCGTCCGCTTCACCAAGCCGGTGGTGGTGCCGAACGACGACGAGGGCGCCCTCATCGAGGTCAGCGGCAAGGTCGCCGTACTGCTGGACGGCAACCGGGTGCGCGTGGACCTGACGGCGACCAGCGCCGGCCAGAAGGTGCTGGGCATGGCCCGCGCCGTGGTCCAGCTGGCCTGACGGCGGCACCGAGAGCAGTGCAGTACGGGTGTCCCCGCCGCGGCGGGGACACCCGTACTGCGTGCGGGGGCACGTGCGGAGGGCCCCGTTCCTCGTTGACGGAGTTAGTGATTGAGTACTAACTTCTAGGTATGGCCAGGATGACTGCCGCGGAGCGGCGCGAGAGCGTGATCCGTGCAGCGATGCACGAGTTCGCCCGCGGCGGCTACCACGGCACGTCCACGGAGGCGATCGCCAAGCGCGTTGGGGTCTCGCAGCCGTACCTGTTCCGGCTCTTCCCCAACAAGCAGGCCATCTTCCTGGCCGCCTCCCACCGCTGCATGGCGGAGACCCGCCGGGTGTTCGCCGAGGCCGCGGACGGGCTGGCGGGGGAGGAGGCGCTGAACGCGATGGCGGGGGCCTACACCCAGCTCATCGCCGAGGACCCCGACAAGCTCCAGATGCAGCTCCAGACCTACGCGGCCGTGGCGGCCGCCGAGGCGGCGGGGGAGCGGGAGTTCGGCGAGATGGTCCGGGCGAGCTGGCTGGAGCTGTGGGAGACCGTCAGCCGGCCGCTGGGCGGCGACGAGAAGGAGACCGCCACCTTCATGGCCTTCGGCATGCTGATCAACACCCTCGCCGCGATGGGGTTCACGCCCGACCACCCCATCTGGGAGGCGCTCTACCCCTCGGCCCGCGCCCAGGGGAGCCCGGAGAACTGACCGCGCGCGCAGCGAGGCGCGCGCGTTTTCCCGCCCGTTGAAGTTAGTCAGCAATAACTAACCACCTGGGGAAGCGATGAACCAGCAGCCCACCACCATGCGCGGCCCCGCCGCCTGGGCCCTCGTCATCACCGGCACCGCCAGCTTCATGGCAGCCCTCGACAACCTCGTCGTCACCACCGCCCTGCCCGCCATCCGCACCGACCTCGGCGGGGCGCTCGAAGACCTCGAATGGACGGTGAACGCGTACACCCTCACCTTCGCCGTCCTCCTCATGCTCGGCGCCGCCCTCGGCGACCGCTTCGGCCGCCGCCGGCTCTTCCTTCTCGGCCTCACCGTCTTCACCGGAGCCTCCGCCGCCGCGGCCCTCTCCTCCGGGATCGACGCCCTGATCGCCGCCCGCACCGTCCAGGGCCTCGGCGCCGCGATCATGATGCCGCTGGCCCTGACCCTGCTCACCGCCGCCGTCCCGCCCGCCCGCCGCGGCATGGCCCTCGGGATATACGGGGCCGTCACGGGCCTCGCCGTCGCCAGCGGCCCCCTCATCGGGGGCACGCTCACCGAGCACATCTCCTGGCAGTGGATCTTCTGGCTCAACGTCCCGGTCGGCCTGGCCCTGCTGCCCCTGGCCCGCCTGCGCCTCGCCGAGTCCACCGCCCCCGGCGCCCGCCTCGACCTCCCCGGCACCCTCCTGATCAGCACCGGCCTCTTCGGCATCGTCTACGCCCTCGTGAAGGCCAACGCCGAGGGCTGGACCAGCGCCCCGGTCCTCACCGGCCTCATCGCGGGCGGTGCCCTCGTCGCCGCCTACGTCGTCCACGGCGCCCGCAGCCCCCACGCCCTGCTGCCCATGCGCCTCTTCCGCGGCCGCGCCTTCACCGGCATCAACATCGCGAGCCTGCTCATGTTCCTCGGCATGTTCGGCTCGATCTTCCTGCTGGCCCAGTTCCTCCAGGGCGTCGCCGGGTTCACCCCCACCGAGGCGGGCCTGCGGATGCTGCCCTGGACCGCCATGCCCATCCTCGTCGCCCCCTTCGCGGGGATCCTCTCCGACCGCATCGGCGGCCGCCCCGTCGTCGTCGCGGGCCTCTCCTTCCAGGCCGCCGGCCTGGCCTGGTTCGCCGCCGCGCTGGACCCCGGGGTCTCGTACGCCTCCCTGCTGCCCGCGCTGATCCTCGGCGGCATCGGCATGGCCCTGTACTTCGCCCCCGCCGCGAACGTCCTGATGTCCAGCGTGGGCGAGGCCGACCGGGGCCGCGCCTCCGGGGCCAACAACGCCCTCCGCGAGGTCGGCGGCGCCCTCGGCGTGGCCGTGCTCGCCTCCGTCTTCGCGGCCAACGGCGGCTACGAGAGCCCCCGGGCCTTCACCGACGGCACCGTCCCCGCCCTGTGGATAGGCGCCGGAGCCGTCGCCCTCGCCGCCCTGTTCGCCCTGCTCATCCCCGGCCGCACGGCGCCGGCCCCCACCCCCGGCGACCCCGCCGCACCCGCGGAACCCCGCCCCGGGACCACCGGCAAGACCCCCGCCGCGGTGTGAGCAACGGCACCCGCCGACCCGCCCGCAACCGCCCGTACGGTCCGTGGCCCCGCCGGGAAGCCGGGGCCGCGGACCGTACTCTTGTCCACGTGCAGGAACTCCACGACGCCCCCCTCGCCCCGCTGACCACCTTCCGGCTCGGCGGCCCGGCCACCCGCCTGGTGACCGCGACCACCGACGCCGAAGTGGTCGAGACCGTCCGCGCCGCCGACGCCGCGGGCACCCCGCTGCTGGTCATCGGCGGCGGCAGCAACCTCGTCATCGGCGACGGGGGCTTCGAGGGCACCGCCCTGCGCATCGCCACCCGCGGCATCCACCTCGACGGCACCCGCCTCGAACTCGCCGCCGGCGAGAACTGGAGCGACGCCGTCGCCCGCACCGTCGAAGCCGGACTCGCCGGCATCGAATGCCTCGCCGGAATCCCCGGCTCCGCCGGCGCAACCCCGATCCAGAACGTCGGCGCGTACGGCCAGGACGTCTCCCGCACCATCACCGAGGTCGTCGCCTACGACCGGACCCGCGGCGAAACGGTCACCCTGACCAACGCCGAGTGCGCCTTCTCGTACCGCCACAGCCTCTTCAAGGACCAGCCCGAGCGCTACGTCGTCCTGCGCGTCCGCTTCGAGCTCGAGGACGCCGGCGGCCTCTCCGCCCCCATCGGGTACGCCGAGACCGCCCGCGCCCTCGGCGTCGGCCCCGGCGACCGCGTCCCGGCCGCCGCCGCCCGCGAGACCGTCCTGCGCCTGCGCGCCGGCAAGGGCATGGTCCTGGACCCCGCCGACCACGACACCTGGTCCGCCGGCTCCTTCTTCACCAACCCGGTCCTCACCGACGAGGAGCACGCCGCCTTCCTCGCCCGCGTCCAGGACCGCCTCGGCCCCGACGCCGCCCCGCCCGCCTACCCGGCCGGCGAAGGCCGTACGAAGACCTCGGCCGCCTGGCTCATCGACAAGGCCGGCTTCACCAAGGGCTACGGCACCGGCCCCGCCCGCATCTCCACCAAGCACACCCTCGCCCTCACCAACCGCGGCGGGGCCACCACCGAGGACCTGCTCGCCCTCGCCCGCGAGGTCGTCGCCGGGGTCCACGCCGCCTTCGGGGTCACGCTCGTCAACGAGCCCGTGACCGTCGGCGTCCGCATCTGACCCCGCCCCAGCCGACGACGGGTACCGACACGGGTACCAGGACCCCGGACACCAGAGGAGACCCCGGCCGGCCATGCGCTGCCCCCTGCACGGAACCGGAACGGACCCCACCCGCCTGGTCGGGCGGACGGTCCGGCGGGTCTTCGCCTCCTGGCACGTCTACGAGGGCGAACGCTCCGAGGTCCCCCTCGACGTCTGGCTGGTCGACAGCCTCGGCCAGGCCACCCGGATCACCACCGGCTCCGACTGGTGCCTGATCGTCGAGGCCTCCGCCCCCCACGAGTCCTACGAGTCCCACGACATGGGCGCCTGGGGGCGGATCGAGATCGGCGAGGACCTCGGCGACCACCCCTTCCTCCAGCACATCGGCGAAGCCGTCACCACGGTCACGGAGTACGCCCTGCCCGACTACGGCCGCACCCACCTGGAGATCGGCTTCCCGGGCGGGCTCGTCCGCGCCGACTGCCACGAGGGGGACCTGCGCCTGACCCGGATGGCGGCCCGCGCCGCCGTCCGGATGCCCGCCCTCAGCGGCGTACCGGCCCCCTCAGCCGGCGAGCCAGTGGTCGATGCCCGCGAGGAGCTTCGCTCGGACGCCCTCGGGGGCCGCTGACCCGCGCACGGACTGCCGCGCCAGCTCCGCCAGCTCCGCGTCCGTGAACCCGTGGTGGCGGCGCGCGATCTCGTACTGGTCGGCCAGCCGCGCCCCGAAGAGCAGCGGGTCGTCCGCGCCCAGCGCCATCGGCACGCCCGCGTCGAAGAGGGTCCGCAGCGGTACGTCCTCGGGCTTCTCGTACACGCCCAGGGCCACGTTCGAGGCCGGGCAGACCTCGCAGGTGACCCCGCGCTCCGCCAGCTTGCGCAGCAGCCGGGGGTCCTCCGCGGCCCGTACGCCGTGCCCGATCCGGGAGGCGTGCAGGTCGTCGAGGCAGTCGCGGACCGACGAGGGGCCGGTCAGCTCCCCGCCGTGCGGGGCCGCGAGCAGCCCGCCCTCGCGGGCGATGGCGAAGGCCCGGTCGAAATCGCGGGCCATACCGCGGCGCTCGTCGTTCGAGAGCCCGAAGCCGACGACGCCTCGGTCGGCGTAGCGGACGGCGAGGCGGGCCAGGGTGCGGGCGTCGAGGGGGTGCTTCATGCGGTTGGCGGCGATCAGCACCCGGATGCCCAGCCCGGTGTCCCGGGAGGCGGACTCGACCGCGTCGAGGATGACCTCGACCGCCGGGATCAGCCCGCCGAGGTGGGGGGCGTACGAGGTGGGGTCGACCTGGATCTCGAGCCAGCCCCCGCCGTCGCGGACGTCCTCCTCGGCCGCCTCGCGGACCAGCCGCCGGATGTCCTCGGGCTCGCGCAGGCAGGACCGGGCGGCGTCGTAGAGCCGCTGGAAGCGGAACCAGCCCCGCTCGTCCGTGGCGCGCAGTTTGGGCGGCTCGCCGGCGGTCAGGGCGTCCGGCAGCCGGACTCCGTACTTGTCCGCCAGTTCCAGCAGTGTGGAGGGGCGCATCGACCCGGTGAAGTGCAGGTGGAGATGGGCCTTCGGCAGAAGCGTGAGATCGCGTACTTGCTCCATCTGGAGATCCTGCCGCACGAACGGGTGGTTTGGGAGGACGTTTTCCCGATCGTGGAGCCCCCGAACGCAGGAACGGGCGGTACCGCGGGGATGCGGTACCGCCCGTTCGTACGGATCAGGCCTTGGCCTCGCCGAGCAGGTTCTGGATCCGGGTCACGCCCTCGACCAGGTCCTCGTCGCCGAGCGCGTAGGAGAGGCGCAGGTAGCCGGGGGTGCCGAAGGCCTCGCCCGGGACGACGGCGACCTCGGCCTCGTCGAGGATCAGGGAGGCCAGCTCCAGCGAGGTCTGCGGGCGCACGCCGCGGATCTCCTTGCCGAGCAGCTCCTTCACCGAGGGGTACGCGTAGAAGGCGCCCTCGGGGGTCGGGCAGAAGACCCCGTCGATCTCGTTGAGCATCTTGACCATGGTCTGGCGGCGGCGGTCGAAGGCCTTGCGCATCTCCGCGACCGCACCGAGGTCGCCCGAGACGGCGGCGATGGCGGCGACCTGGGCCACGTTGGACACGTTGGAGGTCGCGTGCGACTGGAGGTTCGTCGCGGCCTTGATGACGTCCTTCGGGCCGATGACCCACCCGACGCGCCAGCCCGTCATCGCGTACGTCTTGGCGACGCCGTTGACGACGATGCACTTGTCGGCGAGCTCGGGCACCAGCACCGGGAGCGAGGTGAACTTCGCGTCCCCGTAGACCAGGTGCTCGTAGATCTCGTCCGTCAGCACCCACAGGCCGTGCTCCAGGGCCCACTGGCCGATCGCCTTCGCGTCCTCCTCGCTGTAGACCGCGCCGGTCGGGTTCGAGGGGGAGACGAACAGGACGACCTTGGTCCGCTCGGTGCGCGCGGCCTCCAGCTGCTCGACGCTGACCCGGTAGCCGGTGGTCTCGTCGGCGACGACCTCGACGGGCACGCCGCCGGCCAGCCGGATCGACTCGGGGTACGTCGTCCAGTACGGGGCCGGGACGATGACCTCGTCGCCCGGGTCCAGGATCGAGGCGAAGGCCTCGTAGATCGCCTGCTTGCCGCCGTTGGTCACCAGGACCTGGGACGGGTCGACGGTGTAGCCGGAGTCGCGCAGGGTCTTCTCGGCGATGGCCGTCTTCAGCTCGGGCAGGCCCCCCGCCGGCGTGTACCGGTGGTACTTCGGCGTACGGCAGGCCTCGACGGCCGCGTCGACGATGTAGTCCGGGGTCGGGAAGTCGGGCTCGCCCGCGGCGAAGCCGATCACCGGGCGGCCGGCGGCCTTGAGAGCCTTGGCCTTGGCGTCGACGGCGAGGGTCGCGGACTCGGAAATGGCGCCGATACGGGCGGAGACCCGGCGCTCGGAGGAAGGCGTTGCAGAGCTCATACGGCCCATCGTCCCAGACGCAAAACGAGCGCCGCACACCGTTTCAAGTACCGGACGGAGGAGGTCCGGAACCTTTCTGTTCGACGTCGCGACCAAGACCACGTACACTCACCTGTCGTTGGCCCTCACCGGCCGCACCGAGGGCGAGCACACCGTGCACCCGCTCCGATGCGGTAGGTTGGGGAACGCAACAAAGGGTCGTAGCTCAATTGGTAGAGCACTGGTCTCCAAAACCAGCGGTTGGGGGTTCGAGTCCCTCCGGCCCTGCTCCACACTCCTTCGCCGGATGTGTGCGCAGGTACGTACTTCGATGCACCGCCGTGCGGCTCAACCGGGCGCGGCACGGCCATGACCCGGATTCAGGTGAGAGACGTGACGGACGCCCTGGGCTCCATCGACATGCCTGACGCCGAGGACGACTCCCGCGAGAAGAAGGCCCGCAAGGGCGGCAAGCGCGGTAAGAAGGGCCTTCTCGGCCGCCTCGCGCTGTTCTACCGCCAGATCGTTGCGGAGCTCCGCAAGGTCGTTTGGCCGACTCGCAACCAGCTGACGACCTACACCACCGTGGTAATTGTCTTCGTCGTCATCATGATCGGTCTGGTTACCGTGATTGACTATGGGTTCCAGGAAGCCATCAAGTACGTCTTCGGCTGATCCCCGCGGAGGGCGGCGCCTTGATGAGGCGACCGCCCGTTTTCGCATGTTCCACCCCTCTTTGTATCCAGGAAGAAGCAGCCACCGTGTCTGACCCGAACCTGAACGTGAGCCACGACTCCGTCGAGTCCGTCGAGGACGAGCTCGACATCGTCGAGGCGGCGGACGCTGTGGACCCCGACCAGGCGGAGATCGCCGACGCCGAGGCGGGCGAGCCCGCCGAGCTGGCGGCCCTGCACGTCGAGGACTCTGCGGACGAGGACTCTGAGGACGCCGAGGACGCCGAGGACGAGGACTCCGAGGAGGCCGACGACGAGGCCGCCGAGGACGACGGGGCTGCGGACGAGGACGAGGCCGACGAGGCTTCCGACGAAGAGGCCGCCGACGAGGAAGAGGCCGAGCCGGCCGAGCCGGTGGACCCCGAGCAGGCGCTGCGCGACGAGCTCCGCCTCCTGCCCGGCGAGTGGTACGTGATCCACACCTACGCGGGCTACGAGAAGCGCGTGAAGGCGAACCTGGAGCAGCGCGCCGTCTCGCTGAACGTCGAGGAGTTCATCTACCAGGCCGAGGTGCCCGAGGAAGAGATCGTCCAGATCAAGAACGGCGAGCGCAAGAACGTCCGGCAGAACAAGCTGCCCGGTTACGTTCTCGTCCGCATGGATCTGACGAACGAGTCCTGGGGCGTCGTCCGGAACACCCCCGGCGTCACCGGCTTCGTGGGCAACGCGTACGACCCGTACCCGCTGACCCTCGACGAGATCGTCAAGATGCTCGCCCCCGAGGCCAAGGAGAAGGCCGCGAAGATCGCCGCGGAGGAGGCCGGCCTGCCGGCGCCCGCCGTCAAGCGCACCATCGAGGTCCTGGACTTCGAGGTCGGCGACTCGGTCACCGTCACCGACGGCCCCTTCGCCACGCTGCAGGCGACCATCAACGAGATCAACCCGGACTCGAAGAAGGTCAAGGGCCTCGTCGAGATCTTCGGCCGCGAGACCCCGGTCGAGCTCAGCTTCGACCAGATCCAGAAGAACTGATCGGGTTCTTCGGACACACAGCTTCCGGACAGGTCAGACCGGCTCGAAAGGGCGGTCTGACCTGCTCGGTTTTCAGCCCCGCACCCATACCCGTTATCGTGGTGCGGTATGCCTCCATCCGGATGACCGGCTGGGGGCTGGAAAACTCTCACTAGGACCCGGAGAGAGCAATGCCTCCCAAGAAGAAGAAGGTCACGGGGCTTATCAAGCTCCAGATCAATGCCGGTGCGGCCAACCCGGCCCCGCCGGTCGGCCCCGCGCTGGGTCAGCACGGCGTCAACATCATGGAGTTCTGCAAGGCCTACAACGCCGCGACCGAGTCGCAGCGCGGCATGGTCGTGCCGGTGGAGATCACGGTCTACGAGGACCGCTCCTTCACCTTCGTGACGAAGACCCCGCCGGCCGCCCGCCTGATCCTCAAGGCCGCGGGTGTGGACAAGGGCTCCGGCGAGCCCCACAAGACCAAGGTCGCCAAGCTCACGCGCGACCAGGTCCGGGACATCGCCACGGTCAAGATGCCCGACCTGAACGCCAACGACCTGGACGCCGCCGAGAAGATCATCGCCGGCACCGCCCGTTCCATGGGCATCACGGTCGAGGGCTGATCAGCCCGTACAACCGGCAGCGGTGACCACCGAAGGACACCGTGCCAGTGGCAGGGCCCGCGCCGGCCCAGACCACGACTCCACGCCTGAAGCACAACACAGGAGCAGAAGTGAAGCGCAGCAAGACCCTCCGCGCTGCGGACGCCAAGGTCGACCGGGAGAAGCTGTACGCCCCGCTCGAGGCCGTCCGTCTCGCCAAGGAGACCTCCGCCACCAAGTTCGACGCGACCGTCGAGGTTGCCTTCCGCCTGGGTGTCGACCCGCGCAAGGCCGACCAGATGGTCCGCGGCACCGTGAACCTCCCGCACGGCACCGGTAAGACCGCCCGGGTCCTGGTCTTCGCGACCGGTGACCGTGCTGCGGCCGCGGAAGCCGCCGGCGCCGACATCGTCGGCTCGGACGAACTGATCGACGAGGTCGCGAAGGGCCGTCTGGACTTCGACTCGGTCGTCGCCACCCCGGACCTCATGGGCAAGGTCGGCCGCCTCGGCCGCGTGCTCGGTCCGCGTGGTCTGATGCCGAACCCGAAGACCGGCACGGTCACCATGGACGTGGCCAAGGCCGTCACGGACATCAAGGGCGGCAAGATCGAGTTCCGCGTCGACAAGCACTCGAACCTGCACTTCATCATCGGCAAGGTCTCCTTCTCCGATGACAAGCTGGTCGAGAACTACGGCGCGGCCCTGGAGGAGATCCTCCGTCTGAAGCCGTCCGCCGCCAAGGGCCGCTACATCAAGAAGGCCGCCCTGACCACCACGATGGGCCCCGGCATCCAGCTGGACCCGAACCGCACCCGCAACCTCCTCGTCGAGGAGGACCCGGCCGCGGTCTGAGCCCCCAACGGCTCCTGAGTGGCTTGAACGGGCCCTCTGCCTCCTATATGGGAGGCGGAGGGCCCGTTTTCATGTCAGTGTCGCCGCGTAGAGTGCTGATGAAACGCACATTTCTTCTTACGGGGTGGGACGCATATGAACAAGGCCGTGTGGAAGCGCGCGGGTGTGGCCGTCGCGGGTGCGGCGGTGCTGACCGGCGGGCTGACGGCCTGCGGGGACAAGGACAAGAAGGCGTCTTCCCCCAGCGAGATGATCTCGGTGGCGTACGAGAAGACCGCCAAGGCCAAGTCCGCCAAGGTCCGCATGACCGTCTCGATGCCCGCCTCCGTGGAGGGCGGCGGCACGATGGAGCTGACGGGCGTGCAGGGCTGGGACCCGGCCGTCATGGACATCACGGTGAAGGGCTCCGCCCTCAGCAAGGCCTCTCCCGACGCCCCCGAGTCGATGCGCATGATCATGGCCGACCAGGTCATGTTCATGGACATGGGCGCGGCCGCGGCCAAGGAGATGGAGGGCAAGCGCTGGATGAAGCTCGACCTGAAGGCCGCGCTGGAGCAGGCGGGCGGCCAGGAGGCCCTCAAGCGGATGGGGGGCGGCCTGGGCAGCATGGACAGCATGAACCAGGACCCGGCCCAGCAGCTGGCCCTCCTGCTCGACTCGCCCAGCCTCAAGCACGTGGGCGCGGAGAAGGTCGAGGGGGTCGAGGCGGAGCACTACAAGGGCTCCCTCACCCTCGAGGAGATGGTGAAGGCCAACGAGTCCTCCAAGCTCCTCTCCGAGGCCGACCGCAAGAAGCTCGTCGAGAACGTGAAGAAGGCGGGCGTCAAGAACTACGAGACCGAGGTCTGGGTCGGCAAGGACGGCTACCCGGTCCGCATGAAGGTCGACATGGCGATGCCGAAGGGCGTCATGAAGATGGACTCGTACTTCTCCGACTACGGCACGGCCGCCAAGGTGCAGGCCCCGCCGGCCAAGGACACCCTCGACCTCTTCAAGATGCTCCAGGAGATGGGCGCGGCCGGCGCGGGCGGCGGAGCCTGACCGATTTGCCTCGGCCGAGGACGTTCGCGTACGCTTCCACTGAAGCCAAAGACCGCTGGTCGTTGCCGTGCCCGTCAAGGGTGCGGCGGCCGAAGGATCCGCTGACTGCGGACGACCCGCGCAGGTGACTGTGGAGAGTTCCCGGACGTTCTCGTCTGGTCGAGCTACGCCCCGTGCGCCTGCGCCGGGGCGTTTTGTTTTGTCCAGCACCTTCCGAGCGGTCCTCATCACCCGGAAGGAGGCCGACGCTCATGGCAAGGCCCGACAAGGCTGCATCGGTAGCCGAGCTCAAGGACGCGTTCCAGAGCTCGAACGCCGCCGTGCTGACCGAGTACCGGGGTCTCACCGTGGCGCAGCTCAAGACGCTGCGCCGTTCGCTCGGTGAGAACGCCCAGTACGCCGTGGTGAAGAACACGCTGACCAAGATTGCGGCCAACGAGGCCGGGATCACCGCACTGGACGAGCACTTCGCTGGTCCGACCGCGGTCGCCTTCGTCACCGGTGACCCGGTGGAGTCGGCGAAGGCTCTGCGTGACTTCGCCAAGGAGAACCCGAACCTCATCATCAAGGCCGGTGTCCTTGACGGTAAGGCTCTCTCCGCCGACGACATCAAGAAGCTCGCGGACCTCGAGTCCCGCGAGGTTCTGCTCAGCAAGCTGGCCGGCGCGTTCAAGGGCAAGCAGTCCCAGGCTGCCTCGCTCTTCCAGGCGCTGCCGTCGAAGTTCGTCCGCACTGCGGAAGCGCTTCGCGTCAAGCTCGCCGAGGGCGGTGCCGAGTAATTCGGCTCGCGCACTGATCCACGCCGCCTAGTGCGTGGGTCGTAGCGGGCCGTCACGCCCGCCTCTGTACACATCCGGCACCTGCCGAATTTTAGTGGAAGGATCGCCCATCATGGCGAAGCTCTCTCAGGACGACCTCCTCGCCCAGTTCGAGGAGATGACCCTCATCGAGCTCTCCGAGTTCGTGAAGGCCTTCGAGGAGAAGTTCGACGTCACCGCCGCCGCGGCCGTCGCCGTTGCCGGCCCCGCCGGCCCGGGTGCCGTTGTCGAGGCCGAGGAGGAGAAGGACGAGTTCGACGTCATCCTCACCGGTGCGGGCGACAAGAAGATCCAGGTCATCAAGGTCGTGCGTGAGCTGACCTCCCTGGGCCTGAAGGAGGCCAAGGACCTCGTCGACGGCACCCCGAAGCCGGTCCTCGAGAAGGTCAACAAGGAGGCCGCCGAGAAGGCCGCCGAGTCCCTCAAGGCTGCCGGCGCGGCTGTCGAGGTCAAGTAACACCTCCGGGGTCCCCACAGGGCCCCAGCGAAGGGCGATCACCCGCACGGGTGGTCGCCCTTCGGCGTTCCGGGGTACCGCGGTGCCTGGCTTGCCCCGGTCTCGTTGGGGGGTATGGTGATCTTCGTTGTCCTCGCGGTCGCCCCGCTGAAGAGCCCCGGTGATGATCTGCACGGGGCGGGGGGCCTTGACGAACGGCACGCGGCGCGCAATTCTCAGGACCGTCGCAACGTCGGTCCGGTTCGCGAGGCATGGATCGACTACGAAGAGGGCAGTATCGATACGCGCTCCGTGTGCACGGGGCGCGGTGTTGATCGCAGGGTTGGTTTGAACAACGGTGGGGAAGGCCTGTTGCCGGACTCCGGAAACCTGGTCTGGACATCAGTGAGCCAAGTGGCTACACTGACCCTTTGCGCTGCCTGTTAGCTGCCCCCTGCCCGTCGCCAGGGGCATGCCCACGCTAGAGCACACAGGATGGATCCTCCCTGACCTGGGGTTTCTCTCGTTTGTGTACGGCTGGGACCGGTACGCGCGTAGTGAGTCCGAGCCCTCGGAAGGACCCCCTCTTGGCCGCCTCGCGCAACGCCTCGACCAATATGAACAACGGCGCCAGCACTGCCCCGCTGCGCATCTCCTTTGCAAAGATCAAGGAGCCCCTCGAGGTTCCGAACCTCCTGGCGCTGCAGACCGAGAGCTTTGACTGGCTGCTCGGAAACGCCGCCTGGAAGGCTCGCGTCGAGTCGGCTCTCGAGAGTGGACAGGACGTCCCCACCAAGTCCGGTCTGGAAGAGATCTTCGAGGAGATCTCGCCGATCGAGGACTTCTCCGGGTCGATGTCGCTGACCTTCCGCGACCACCGGTTCGAGCCGGCGAAGAACTCCGTCGACGAGTGCAAGGACCGCGACTTCACGTACGCGGCGCCGCTCTTCGTCACGGCCGAGTTCACGAACAACGAGACCGGCGAGATCAAGTCCCAGACGGTCTTCATGGGCGACTTCCCGCTCATGACCAGCAAGGGCACCTTCGTCATCAACGGCACCGAGCGTGTCGTCGTGTCCCAGCTCGTGCGTTCCCCCGGCGTCTACTTCGACTCCTCCATCGACAAGACGTCCGACAAGGACATCTTCTCCGCCAAGATCATCCCGTCCCGGGGTGCCTGGCTGGAGATGGAGGTCGACAAGCGCGACATGGTCGGCGTCCGCATCGACCGCAAGCGCAAGCAGTCCGTCACCGTCCTCCTGAAGGCTCTCGGCTGGACCACCGAGCAGATCCTCGAGGAGTTCGGCGAGTACGAGTCCATGCGCGCCACCCTGGAGAAGGACCACACCCAGGGCCAGGACGACGCGCTGCTCGACATCTACCGCAAGCTGCGTCCGGGCGAGCCGCCGACCCGTGAGGCCGCGCAGACGCTGCTCGAGAACCTGTACTTCAACCCGAAGCGCTACGACCTCGCGAAGGTCGGCCGCTACAAGGTGAACAAGAAGCTGGGTGCCGACGAGCCGCTCGACGCCGGTGTGCTCACCACCGACGACGTCATCGCGACGATCAAGTACCTGGTCAAGCTCCACGCGGGCGAGACCGAGACGATCGGCGAGAACGGCAACTCGATCGTCGTCGAGACCGACGACATCGACCACTTCGGCAACCGTCGTCTGCGCAACGTCGGCGAGCTCATCCAGAACCAGGTCCGCACGGGTCTGGCCCGCATGGAGCGCGTCGTCCGCGAGCGCATGACCACGCAGGACGTCGAGGCGATCACGCCGCAGACCCTGATCAACATCCGGCCGGTCGTCGCCTCCATCAAGGAGTTCTTCGGCACCAGCCAGCTGTCGCAGTTCATGGACCAGAACAACCCGCTGTCGGGTCTGACGCACAAGCGTCGCCTCTCGGCCCTGGGTCCCGGTGGTCTGAGCCGCGAGCGGGCCGGCTTCGAGGTCCGAGACGTGCACCCGTCCCACTACGGACGCATGTGCCCGATCGAGACCCCCGAAGGCCCGAACATCGGTCTGATCGGTTCGCTCGCCTCGTACGGCCGCGTCAACGCGTTCGGCTTCATCGAGACGCCGTACCGCAAGGTCGTCGACGGCGCCGTCACCGACGAGGTCGACTACGTCACCGCCGATGAAGAGGACCGCTTCGTCATCGCCCAGGCGAACGCGAAGCTGGACGACGACCTGCGCTTCACCGAGGGCCGCGTCCTCGTCCGCAAGCGTGGCGGCGAGGTCGACTACGTCGAGCCGTCGGACGTGGACTACATGGACGTCTCGCCGCGCCAGATGGTGTCGGTCGCGACCGCCATGATCCCCTTCCTCGAGCACGACGACGCCAACCGCGCCCTCATGGGCGCGAACATGATGCGCCAGGCCGTCCCGCTCATCAAGGCGGAGGCCCCGCTCGTCGGCACCGGCATGGAGTACCGCTGTGCGGTCGACGCCGGCGACTCGATCCGCGCGGAGAAGGACGGTGTGGTCCAGGAGGTCTCGGCCGACTACATCACCGTCGCCAACGACGACGGCACGTACACCACGTACCGCGTCGCCAAGTTCTCCCGCTCGAACCAGGGCACCTCGGTCAACCAGAAGGTCATCGTCAACGAGGGCGACCGGATCATCGAGTCCCAGGTCCTCGCCGACGGACCGGCGACCGAAGAGGGCGAGATGGCCCTCGGCAAGAACCTGCTCGTGGCCTTCATGCCGTGGGAGGGCCACAACTACGAGGACGCGATCATCCTGTCGCAGCGCCTCGTGCAGGACGACGTCCTCTCCTCGATCCACATCGAGGAGCACGAGGTCGACGCCCGTGACACCAAGCTGGGCCCCGAGGAGATCACCCGGGACATCCCGAACGTCTCCGAGGAGGTCCTCGCCGACCTCGACGAGCGCGGCATCATCCGCATCGGTGCGGACGTCGTCGCCGGCGACATCCTGGTCGGCAAGGTCACGCCCAAGGGCGAGACCGAGCTGACCCCCGAGGAGCGGCTGCTCCGCGCGATCTTCGGCGAGAAGGCGCGCGAGGTCCGCGACACCTCGCTGAAGGTGCCCCACGGCGAGATCGGCAAGGTCATCGGCGTGCGCGTGTTCGACCGCGAGGAGGGCGACGAGCTTCCTCCGGGCGTCAACCAGCTGGTCCGCGTCTACGTGGCCCAGAAGCGCAAGATCACCGACGGTGACAAGCTCGCCGGCCGCCACGGCAACAAGGGTGTTATCTCGAAGATCCTTCCGATCGAGGACATGCCGTTCCTCGAGGACGGAACTCCGGTCGACATCATCCTGAACCCGCTCGGTGTCCCGTCCCGAATGAACCCGGGACAGGTCCTGGAGATCCACCTCGGCTGGCTCGCCAGCCGCGGCTGGGACGTCTCCGGCCTCGCCGACGAGTGGGCCCAGCGCCTGCAGGCCATCGGCGCCGACCAGGTCGCCCCCGGCACCAACGTCGCCACCCCGGTGTTCGACGGTGCCCGTGAGGACGAGCTCGCCGGCCTCCTGCAGCACACGATCCCGAACCGCGACGGCGAGCGCATGGTGCTCCCGACCGGTAAGGCGCGCCTGTTCGACGGCCGCTCCGGCGAGCCGTTCCCGGACCCGATCTCGGTCGGGTACATGTACATCCTCAAGCTCCACCACCTGGTCGACGACAAGCTGCACGCGCGTTCGACCGGTCCGTACTCGATGATCACGCAGCAGCCGCTGGGTGGTAAGGCGCAGTTCGGTGGCCAGCGCTTCGGTGAGATGGAGGTGTGGGCGCTCGAGGCTTACGGCGCCGCGTACGCCCTCCAGGAGCTGCTGACCATCAAGTCCGACGACGTCACCGGCCGCGTGAAGGTCTACGAGGCCATCGTCAAGGGCGAGAACATCCCCGAGCCGGGCATTCCCGAGTCCTTCAAGGTGCTCATCAAGGAAATGCAGTCGCTCTGCCTCAACGTGGAGGTGCTGTCCTCGGACGGCATGTCCATCGAGATGCGCGACACCGACGAGGACGTCTTCCGCGCGGCGGAGGAGCTCGGTATCGACCTGTCCCGGCGCGAGCCGAGCAGCGTCGAAGAGGTCTGACGGGCCTGACGGGGGGTTCCCGAGAGGAACCCCCCGTCACCCCCGGGACCGTTCAGACCACTGATCAAGAGACACGACCCCGAAAGAGGGATTGACGCACAGTGCTCGACGTCAACTTCTTCGACGAGCTGCGGATCGGCCTTGCCACCGCGGACGACATCCGTACCTGGTCCCACGGCGAGGTAAAGAAGCCGGAGACCATCAACTACCGCACCCTGAAGCCCGAGAAGGACGGACTCTTCTGCGAGAAGATCTTCGGTCCGACCCGGGACTGGGAGTGCTACTGCGGCAAGTACAAGCGTGTCCGCTTCAAGGGCATCATCTGCGAGCGCTGTGGCGTCGAGGTCACGCGCGCCAAGGTGCGCCGTGAGCGGATGGGCCACATCGAGCTTGCCGCCCCCGTCACCCACATCTGGTACTTCAAGGGCGTCCCGTCGCGCCTGGGCTACCTGCTCGACCTCGCGCCGAAGGACCTCGAGAAGGTCATCTACTTCGCCGCGTACATGATCACGTTCGTCGACGACGAGCGCCGGCAGCGCGACCTGCCCTCGCTGGAGGCCCACGTCTCCGTCGAGCGCCAGCAGATCGAGAACCGCCGCGACTCCGACCTCGAGGGCCGCGCCAAGAAGCTCGAGAGCGACCTGGCCGAGCTCGAGGCCGAGGGTGCCAAGGCCGACGTGCGCCGCAAGGTGCGCGAGGGTGCCGAGCGCGAGATGAAGCAGCTGCGCGACCGCGCGCAGCGCGAGATCGACCGCCTGGACGAGGTCTGGAACCGCTTCAAGAACCTCAAGGTCCAGGACCTCGAGGGCGACGAGCTCCTCTACCGCGAGCTGCGTGACCGCTTCGGCACGTACTTCGACGGTTCGATGGGTGCCGCGGCGCTGCAGAAGCGCCTCGAGTCCTTCGACCTGGAGGAGGAGGCCGAGCGCCTCCGCGAGATCATCCGTACCGGCAAGGGCCAGAAGAAGACCCGTGCGCTCAAGCGCCTCAAGGTCGTCTCCGCGTTCCTGCAGACCAGCAACAGCCCCAAGGGCATGGTCCTGGACTGCGTCCCGGTCATCCCGCCGGACCTGCGTCCGATGGTGCAGCTGGACGGTGGCCGCTTCGCGACCTCCGACCTGAACGACCTGTACCGCCGCGTCATCAACCGCAACAACCGCCTGAAGCGCCTTCTCGACCTCGGTGCCCCCGAGATCATCGTGAACAACGAGAAGCGCATGCTCCAGGAGGCCGTGGACGCCCTCTTCGACAACGGTCGTCGCGGTCGCCCGGTCACCGGTCCCGGCAACCGTCCCCTGAAGTCCCTCAGCGACATGCTGAAGGGCAAGCAGGGTCGATTCCGTCAGAACCTCCTCGGCAAGCGTGTGGACTACTCCGCGCGTTCCGTGATCGTCGTCGGCCCGCAGCTCAAGCTGCACCAGTGCGGTCTGCCGAAGGCCATGGCGCTGGAGCTCTTCAAGCCGTTCGTGATGAAGCGCCTGGTCGACCTGAACCACGCGCAGAACATCAAGTCGGCCAAGCGCATGGTCGAGCGCGGCCGCACCGTCGTGTACGACGTCCTCGAAGAGGTCATCGCCGAGCACCCGGTGCTGCTGAACCGTGCGCCCACGCTGCACCGCCTCGGCATCCAGGCCTTCGAGCCGCAGCTGGTCGAGGGCAAGGCCATCCAGATCCACCCGCTCGTCTGCACCGCGTTCAACGCGGACTTCGACGGTGACCAGATGGCCGTCCACCTGCCGCTCTCCGCGGAGGCGCAGGCCGAGGCCCGCATCCTGATGCTGTCCTCGAACAACATCCTCAAGCCGGCCGACGGCCGTCCGGTCACGATGCCGACGCAGGACATGGTCCTGGGTCTGTTCTTCCTGACCACCGACGGCGAGCTCCGCGACGTCAAGGGCGAGGGCCGCGCGTTCGGCTCCACGGCCGAGGCGATCATGGCGTTCGACGCCGGCGAGCTCGCGCTGCAGTCCTCCGTCGACATCCGCTTCCCGGTGGGCACCATCCCGCCGCGCGGCTGGGTGGCCCCGGTGGCCGAGGAGGGCGAGCAGGAGTTCCAGCCGGGCGACAGCTTCCGCCTGAAGACGACCCTGGGCCGTGCGCTCTTCAACGAGCTGCTGCCCGAGGACTACCCGTTCGTCGACTACTCGGTGGGCAAGAAGCAGCTCTCCGAGATCGTCAACGACCTGGCGGAGCGCTACCCCAAGGTCATCGTGGCGGCGACGCTCGACAACCTGAAGGCGGCCGGCTTCCACTGGGCGACCCGTTCGGGCGTCACCGTGGCCATCTCCGACGTCGTCGTGCCCGAGGCCAAGAAGGCCATCGTCGCGGGCTACGAGGCCCAGGACGAGAAGGTCCAGAAGCAGTACGAGCGCGGTCTGATCACCAAGGACGAGCGCACGCAGGAGCTCATCGCGATCTGGACCAAGGCGACCAACGAGGTCGCCGAGGCGATGAACGCGAACTTCCCCAAGACCAACCCCATCTTCATGATGGTTGACTCGGGTGCCCGAGGAAACATGATGCAGATGCGGCAGATCGCCGGTATGCGCGGTCTGGTGTCGAACGCGAAGAACGAGACCATCCCGCGTCCCATCAAGGCCTCGTTCCGTGAGGGCCTCACCGTCCTCGAGTACTTCATCTCCACGCACGGTGCCCGTAAGGGTCTCGCCGACACCGCCCTGCGTACCGCCGACTCGGGTTACCTGACCCGTCGTCTGGTGGACGTCTCGCAGGACGTGATCATCCGCGAGGAGGACTGCGGCACCGAGCGCGGTCTGAAGCTCAAGGTCGGCGTCCGCGGCGAGGACGGCGTGCTGCGCAAGGCGGACGACGCGGAGACCTCGGTCTACGCCCGCATGCTGGCCGAGGACCTGGTCATCGACGGCAAGGTCATCGCGCCCGCCAACGTGGACCTCGGCGACGTGCTCATCGACGCGGTCATCGCGAACGGCGTCGAAGAGGTCAAGGTCCGCTCGGTCCTGACCTGCGAGTCCGCCGTCGGCACCTGTGCCTTCTGCTACGGCCGCTCCCTGGCCACCGGCAAGCTGGTCGACATCGGTGAGGCGGTCGGCATCATCGCCGCCCAGTCCATCGGTGAGCCCGGTACCCAGCTGACGATGCGTACCTTCCACACCGGTGGTGTGGCCGGTGACGACATCACCCAGGGTCTGCCGCGTGTCGTCGAGCTCTTCGAGGCCCGTACCCCGAAGGGTGTCGCCCCGATCTCCGAGGCCGCCGGCCGCGTGCGGATCGAGGAGACCGAGAAGACCAAGAAGATCGTCATCACCCCGGACGACGGTTCCGAGGAGACGGCGTTCCCGATCTCCAAGCGTGCGCGCCTGGAGGTCGGCGAGGGCGACCACGTCGAGGTGGGCCAGAAGCTCACCGCGGGTGCCACCAACCCGCACGACGTGCTGCGCATCCTCGGCCAGCGCGCCGTCCAGGTCCACCTGGTCGGCGAGGTCCAGAAGGTCTACAACTCGCAGGGCGTGTCGATCCACGACAAGCACATCGAGATCATCATCCGGCAGATGCTCCGCCGCGTGACGATCATCGAGTCCGGCGACGCCGAGCTGCTCCCGGGCGAGCTCGTCGAGCGCTCGCGCTTCGAGACCGAGAACCGTCGTGTGGTCACCGAGGGCGGTCACCCCGCCTCCGGCCGTCCGCAGCTGATGGGTATCACCAAGGCCTCGCTGGCGACGGAGTCCTGGCTGTCGGCCGCCTCCTTCCAGGAGACGACCCGAGTCCTGACGGATGCGGCGATCAACGCCAAGTCCGACAGCCTCATCGGCCTCAAGGAGAACGTCATCATCGGTAAGCTCATCCCGGCCGGTACGGGTCTGTCCCGCTACCGCAACATCCGGGTGGAGCCCACCGAGGAGGCGAAGGCTGCGATGTACTCGGCCGTCGGCTACGACGACATCGACTACTCGCCCTTCGGCACCGGCTCCGGCCAGGCCGTTCCGCTCGAGGACTACGACTACGGCCCGTACAACGGCTAAGAGTCAGACGAAGCCCCCCGCTGCTCCGTAAGGAGCGGCGGGGGGCTTCGGCGTTTCCGGGCTCCCTGCTCGTTTCCGGGCGGCCCTCAGCCGCGCCGGCGCCGGCCGGTCCAGGCGGCCGCGGCCAGGGCGGCGAGGGCGAGGCCGCCGCCGGCCAGCCCGAGGGGGAGGCCGGGCGGGGTGAAGGTGCAGGTCAGCCGCTGGGTGCCGGGGGCGAGCCGGACGGCCAGGAGCCCGTGGTGCCCGGTGCGGGGGGCCGAGCAGCTCCAGCCGGGCAGGGCGGTCACGGCGATGACCGCCGTGCCGCGGGCGCCCGGGGGGAGCTCGGCGGAGAGGGCGTGGCCGGAGGCCTCGACCCGGGTGGCTCCGGTGGCGGTGAGCCGGCGCACGGCGGTGTCGAGGGCGGTCCGGTCCAGGCAGCCGAGGGGGTGGGCGGGGGCCGTGCCCGCGCTGCGGGTGGCGACGGAGACCTCCACGCGGCCCGAGGCGGGTACGGGCCCCAGGCGCAGCACCCCGGCCGTCCGGTCCCGCAGGGGCTGCGTGCCGCCCTCGTAGCGGAGGCGGCCCAGCAGGGCGGGGGAGTACCAGTAGGCCTCGGTGCCCGGGGCGCAGCGGGCGGCGTAGCGCTGCTCGCCGGGGGGCGCGGGGAGGTGGGTGGTCCGCGGCACGGCGTAGACGGTGGCGCCGAGGACGTCCTCCTGGCGGGCGTAGACGCTGCCGGCGGGGTGGGGGGAGCGGTACGGGCGGTCCCGGAGGGTGACGAGCGGGGGAGCGGGGAGGGCGGTGCTCCGCCAGGAGCCGGGGCGGCCGGGGACGGGGTGGACCCGGGCGCCGACGGAGAAGACGGCGTCGAGGACGGGGTTGTCGGCGCCGAAGACGGTCCGGCCGTCGTTGGCGTACCCGAAGCCGAGGGCGTCCAGGGTCCGGAAGGCGGCGGCGGGCAGGTGGCTGCTGTAGTACTGCGGGCCCTCGGCGCGCAGCGAGAGCGCGTCGTTGTACGAGGCCTCGGGCCGGCCGGGGTCGGTCCGGTGGGCGGGCCAGCCCTCCGCGCGGGCGACGGCGGCGAACCGGGCGTCGAGGGAGGGTCCGGCGGTGGTGCGCGGGCGGGCCCAGTCCTCGCGGGCCCGGCGGCTGTCGGCCACGGCCGCGGAGAGGGCGGACTCGGCGAGGACGGCGGCGGTCAGCAGCAGGGCGGCGGCCCGGAGCCGGGACTGCCGGCGCTCCGGCCCGCGGGGCCCGCCGTCGCGCAGGAGCAGGAGCAGTCCGGCCAGGGAGAGGGCGCCGCCGCCGAGGAGCGCGGCCCAGATCTGGGGGGCGAAGTCGTCGGTGCCGCGGAGCAGGAGGGCGGTGGCCAGCAGCAGGCCCGCGGCGGCGGCCAGCCGGCCGGGGCGCGGCCGGGCGGCCAGCCCCAGCCAGGCCATGGCCACGACGAGGCCGCTGAAGACGAAGGCCTCGCGGTACGAGTTGCCGTTCGGGACGGCGAAGCCGTGCCAGACGTACTGGGTGGGCGGGAACTGGAAGGAGGCGGCGGTCAGTGCGGCCGCGGCCCCCCAGGCCAGCCGGGTGCGCCGGGCCACCGCGGGGTCCAGGAGGAAGGCGAGGGCCAGGAGCAGGGCGAGGGTGGCGGCGTACAGGCGGGCGTGGCTTCCCCACTGGTAGCCGCCGGGGAGCAGGCCGGTCAGGAAGGACCCCGGTGCGGAGGGGACGAAGCGGCCCGCGCGGGTGGGCTGGGAGGCGGCGCTGGAGAGCAGGGCGGGCAGCAGCAGGGGGAGGGTGAGCAGGATGCCCGTGCCGGCGGCGCAGGCGGCGCGGGCGGCGGCCCGTACCCGCTGCCGTGCGGTGAGGTCGAGGACGGTCAGGCGGACGGCGAGCAGCACGCAGGCCGCGAGGGTGGCCATCATCGCCGTGTAGAAGTTGCCCAGCCAGGCGACGGAGACCAGGAGGGTGGCGGCCGGCCAGCGCCGCTCCTCCAGGCACCATTCGACGGCGGTGCCGAGCAGGGGCAGGGAGACCAGGCCCCACAGCCACATGGGGATGTACGAGGCGTCGCTGAGGGCCCAGCCGCACAGGCCGTAGCAGGCCCCGAGCAGCCCGCGCTGCCAGCCGGGGCCGGGGGCCAGCCGGCCGAGGTAGACCGTCATGGCGGCGGCGGCGAGTCCCATGGTCAGCGGGGTGAGGGCGAAGACGGCCAGGTCGACGCGGTCGCGGGGGACCAGGGTGGTCAGCCAGGACAGCGGGTTGCCGAGGTACGTGTGGTAGTCGGAGAGGAACTGCTGTCCGAAGCCGGCCCGCCAGGTGAAGAGCAGGTCGCCGCCGCCGTGTCCGTGGACCAGGTCCCACAGGGCCCGGTGGAAGGGCACGTACTGGTTGGCCTGGTCGTTCAGGGCCCGGGGGCGGGGGCCGAACGGCTGTGCCCCGCGGAGCCACCAGGCCGTGCAGAAGGCGGCGGTGGTGACGAGGAAGGCGAGGGCGGGACCGCTCCAGGCGGGGCGCCGCACCGGGGGGACGGCCGGGGGACGGGCCCCCGGGGGCGGGGCGACGGCGGTGAGCGGCTCCGGTGCCACGGTCCCCAATGTCTCGCTCCCTGCACTCGCCCTGCCGGTATGCCCCCATATGGTGTTTAAGGGACTTTCGGAAGTTTAGGGGCGGCGTCGGCGCGGGCGGCGCAGGCCCTGCGGGTCGCAGGGCGTGGGCATTTGTTTTGACCGGAGTGGATGCGATAGGTACGCTCAGACCTTGTGCCTGGGGTGTGCCTGGGCTCCCGTGCGTGTCCATCGCCGCACGCGAGCCGTACCGGCCACCGCAATCCGTACAACTCCGTGTCGCGCGGAGGTCCGGCGGATACGACACACCCGACCGCGTGGGTCGGAGACGTTCCAGGTTAGTTTCACCAACGGCACACAGAAACCGGAGAAGTAGTGCCTACGATCCAGCAGCTGGTCCGAAAGGGCCGGCAGGACAAGGTCGAGAAGACGAAGACGCCCGCCCTGGAGGCCTCTCCCCAGCGTCGCGGCGTCTGCACGCGTGTGTTCACGACCACCCCGAAGAAGCCGAACTCGGCGCTCCGTAAGGTCGCGCGTGTGCGTCTGACCTCCGGCATCGAGGTCACCGCTTACATTCCGGGTGAGGGACACAACCTGCAGGAGCACTCGATCGTGCTCGTGCGTGGTGGCCGTGTGAAGGACCTGCCGGGTGTTCGTTACAAGATCATCCGCGGTGCGCTTGACACCCAGGCTGTCAAGAACCGCAAGCAGGCCCGCAGCCGCTACGGCGCCAAGAAGGAGAAGTAAGAATGCCTCGTAAGGGCCCCGCCCCGAAGCGCCCGGTCATCATCGACCCGGTCTACGGTTCTCCTCTGGTGACCTCGCTCATCAACAAGATCCTCCTGGACGGCAAGCGCTCCACCGCCGAGCGCATCGTCTACGGCGCCATGGAGGGCCTCCGCGAGAAGACCGGCAACGACCCGGTCATCACGCTGAAGCGCGCGCTTGAGAACGTCAAGCCGTCCCTCGAGGTCAAGTCCCGCCGTGTCGGTGGCGCGACCTACCAGGTTCCCGTCGAGGTCAAGCCGGGTCGCCAGTCGACCCTGGCCCTCCGCTGGCTCGTGGGCTACTCCCGCGCCCGCCGCGAGAAGACCATGACCGAGCGCCTGATGAACGAGCTTCTGGACGCTTCGAACGGCCTCGGTGCGGCCGTCAAGAAGCGCGAGGACACGCACAAGATGGCCGAGTCCAACAAGGCCTTCGCGCACTACCGCTGGTAGTCCCAACCCACATCGAGACCGAGAGAAGACTGAGCCGATATGGCTACCACTTCGCTTGACCTGGCCAAGGTGCGCAACATCGGCATCATGGCCCACATCGACGCGGGCAAGACGACCACCACCGAGCGCATCCTGTTCTACACCGGTGTGTCGTACAAGATCGGTGAAGTCCACGACGGCGCTGCCACGATGGACTGGATGGAGCAGGAGCAGGAGCGCGGCATCACGATCACGTCTGCCGCGACGACCTGCCACTGGCCGCTCGAGAACGTCGATCACACGATCAACATCATCGACACCCCGGGTCACGTCGACTTCACCGTCGAGGTGGAGCGTTCGCTCCGCGTCCTCGACGGCGCCGTCACCGTGTTCGACGGTGTTGCCGGTGTGGAGCCGCAGTCCGAGACGGTGTGGCGTCAGGCCGACCGTTACGGCGTGCCGCGCATCTGCTTCGTGAACAAGCTCGACCGCACCGGTGCCGAGTTCCACCGCTGCGTCGACATGATCAAGGACCGCCTCGGCGCCGTCCCGATCGTGATGCAGCTCCCCATCGGTGCCGAGGCCGACTTCCAGGGTGTCGTCGACCTCGTCACGATGAAGGCGTTCGTCTGGTCCGCCGAGGCCACCAAGGGCGAGATGTACGACATCGTCGACATCCCCGCCACGCACACCGAGGCTGCTGAAGAGTGGCGCGGCAAGCTGGTCGAGACCGTCGCCGAGAACGACGACGAGATCATGGAGCTGTACCTCGGCGGCGAAGAGCCGTCCGTGGAGCAGCTGCACGCCGCCGTCCGCCGCATCATCATCGGCTCCGGCAAGGGTGGCGGCTCGACCATCACCGCGGTGTTCTGTGGCACGGCGTTCAAGAACAAGGGCGTCCAGCCCCTGCTCGACGCGGTCGTCCGCTACCTCCCGTCCCCCCTGGACATCGAGGCCATCGAGGGCCACGACGTCAAGGACGCCGAGGTCGTCGTGAAGCGCAAGCCGTCCGACGAGGAGCCCCTCGCCGCGCTCGCGTTCAAGATCATGAGCGACCCGCACCTCGGCAAGCTCACCTTCGTCCGGGTCTACTCGGGCCGCCTGGAGGCCGGCACCTCGGTGCTGAACTCCGTCAAGGGCAAGAAGGAGCGCATCGGCAAGATCTACCGCATGCACGCGAACAAGCGTGAGGAGATCGACGCGGTGGGCGCCGGCGACATCGTCGCCGTCATGGGCCTGAAGCAGACCACCACCGGTGAGACGCTGTGCGACGAGAAGCAGCCGGTCATCCTGGAGTCCATGGACTTCCCGGCCCCGGTCATCCAGGTCGCCATCGAGCCCAAGTCCAAGGGTGACCAGGAGAAGCTGGGTGTCGCCATCCAGCGTCTCGCGGAGGAGGACCCCTCCTTCCACGTTCACTCGGACGAGGAGACGGGCCAGACCATCCTCGGCGGTATGGGCGAGCTGCACCTCGAGGTGCTGGTCGACCGTATGAAGCGCGAGTTCAAGGTCGAGGCCAACGTCGGCAAGCCGCAGGTCGCGTACCGCGAGACGATCCGCAAGGCCGTCGAGCGCATCGACTTCACCCACAAGAAGCAGACCGGTGGTACCGGTCAGTTCGCCAAGGTGCAGATCGCGATCGAGCCCATCACCGAGGCCGACGGCCCGGCGTACGAGTTCGTGAACAAGGTCACCGGCGGCCGCATCCCGAAGGAGTACATCCCTTCGGTCGACGCGGGTGCGCAGGAGGCCATGCAGTTCGGCATCCTGGCGGGCTACGAGATGACCGGCGTCCGCGTCATCCTGCTCGACGGTGGCTACCACGAGGTCGACTCCTCCGAGCTCGCCTTCAAGATCGCCGGTTCGCAGGCGTTCAAGGAGGGTGCGCGCAAGGCCAGCCCCGTGCTGCTCGAGCCGATGATGGCCGTCGAGGTCACCACGCCCGAGGACTACATGGGTGAGGTCATCGGCGACATCAACTCCCGCCGTGGCCAGATCCAGGCCATGGAGGAGCGTCACGGCGCCCGCGTCGTGAAGGGCCTCGTGCCGCTTTCGGAGATGTTCGGCTACGTCGGCGACCTCCGCAGCAAGACCTCGGGTCGCGCAAGCTACTCGATGCAGTTCGACTCCTACGCCGAGGTTCCCCGGAACGTCGCCGAGGAGATCATCGCGAAGGCCAAGGGCGAGTAACCCACTCGTTTCACGCTTTAGGCTTGTCACCGGAATCCCCGGGGCAACACGGCACCCGCCCGTTGCCCCGGGGGGCCCGGATTCCAGCAAAGATCACCTGGCGCCGATGAGTAAGGCGTACAGAACCACTTCCCAGGAGGACCCCAGTGGCGAAGGCGAAGTTCGAGCGGACTAAGCCGCACGTCAACATCGGCACCATCGGTCACATTGACCACGGTAAGACGACCCTCACGGCCGCCATTACCAAGGTGCTGCACGACGCGTACCCGGACCTGAACGAGGCCTCGGCCTTCGACCAGATCGACAAGGCTCCCGAGGAGCGCCAGCGCGGTATCACGATCTCGATCGCGCACGTCGAGTACCAGACCGAGGCGCGTCACTACGCCCACGTCGACTGCCCGGGTCACGCGGACTACATCAAGAACATGATCACCGGTGCCGCGCAGATGGACGGCGCCATCCTCGTGGTCGCCGCCACCGACGGCCCGATGCCGCAGACCAAGGAGCACGTGCTCCTGGCCCGCCAGGTCGGCGTTCCGTACATCGTCGTCGCCCTGAACAAGGCCGACATGGTGGACGACGAGGAGATCCTGGAGCTCGTCGAGCTCGAGGTCCGTGAGCTCCTCTCCGAGTACGACTTCCCGGGCGACGAGCTCCCCGTCGTGCAGGTCTCGGCGCTCAAGGCGCTCGAGGGCGACAAGGAGTGGGGCGAGAAGCTCCTCGGCCTCATGGCTGCCGTCGACGAGTCGATCCCGACCCCGCCGCGTGAGACCGACAAGCCGTTCCTGATGCCCGTCGAGGACGTCTTCACGATCACCGGTCGTGGCACCGTCGTCACCGGCCGCATCGAGCGTGGTGTCCTGAAGGTCAACGAGACCGTTGACATCATCGGCATCAAGCAGGAGAAGACCACCACCACGGTCACCGGCATCGAGATGTTCCGCAAGCTGCTCGACGAGGGCCAGGCCGGTGAGAACGTCGGTCTGCTCCTCCGTGGCATCAAGCGCGAGGACGTCGAGCGCGGCCAGGTCATCATCAAGCCCGGTTCGGTCACCCCGCACACCGAGTTCGAGGCCACCGCGTACATCCTGTCGAAGGACGAGGGTGGCCGTCACACCCCGTTCTTCAACAACTACCGCCCGCAGTTCTACTTCCGTACCACGGACGTGACCGGCGTCGTGACCCTCCCCGAGGGCACCGAGATGGTCATGCCGGGCGACAACACCGACATGTCGGTCGCGCTGATCCAGCCGGTCGCCATGGAGGAGGGCCTGAAGTTCGCCATCCGTGAGGGTGGTCGTACCGTCGGCGCCGGCCAGGTCACCAAGATCACGAAGTAATTCGGGTTCTGACCTGGTAGCTCTCCAGAGCTGCTGAGGAGGGCCCCGGCCCGCCGCGCGAGCGGTGGACCGGGGCCCTTCCGCTGTGCGCGGGGTCGTGCCCCGCGTGGCGGGGGCGCCTGGGAAATGTGAGATGGGGTACCCTCCCCGCTTGCGATTGGCGCCCTCTGCGTCATGTATGGCAGACTGTTCAAGTTGCTCGGTTGAGTACCGATGCTGCGCGCCTCCCGCCGGGAGGACCGGAAGCGAGTCCCACAGTACTCGTCGCCTTTATCTGCCCTCCGGGGCAGCAATGGGGCGGACGTACGGGAATCTTCCGGGAAGCGTCAGCGGGGTGCCGGCCAGGCACTCGGTGGGTGTTCTTCCCCCCGATCCGCGGTCCCGGACCGCACACCCTCTGGCAGGGAATTTCCGTATGGGAATTTTCAGAAGCGGGAGTGCGACACGCCCGACCGCGGGGGTCGGAGAGGAGAGCCGCGCAAAAGCGCAGCCGACCGAGTACCAGAGCGTTCCACAGAGACAAAGGACTACGAAGTAGCCATGGCGGGACAGAAGATCCGCATCCGGCTCAAGGCCTACGACCACGAGGTCATCGACTCCTCGGCGAAGAAGATCGTCGAGACGGTGACCCGCACTGGTGCGTCGGTCGCGGGCCCGGTGCCGCTGCCCACTGAGAAGAACGTGTACTGCGTCATCAAGTCGCCGCACAAGTACAAGGACTCGCGCGAGCACTTCGAGATGCGCACGCACAAGCGCCTGATCGACATCCTCGACCCGACGCCCAAGACCGTTGACTCGCTGATGCGCCTGGACCTTCCGGCCGGCGTTGACATCGAGATCAAGCTCTGAGAGGCGCGGAGAAGATGGCTAAGCTGATCAAGGGCGTCCTGGGCGAGAAGCTCGGCATGACCCAGGTCTGGGACGAGAACAACCGTGTCGTCCCCGTGACCGTAGTCAAGGCCGGGCCCTGTGTCGTCACCCAGGTCCGCACCAACGACATCGACGGCTACGAGTCGGTCCAGATCGCCTTCGGCGAGATCGACCCGCGCAAGGTGAACAAGCCCCTCAAGGGTCACTTCGCCAAGGCCGACGTCACCCCGCGCCGCCACCTGGTGGAGCTCCGTACCTCCGACGCCAGCGAGTACACGCTCGGCCAGGAGATCACTGCCGAGGTGTTCGAGTCCGGCGTCAAGGTTGACGTCACGGGCACGAGCAAGGGCAAGGGCTTCGCCGGTGTCATGAAGCGCCACAACTTCCGTGGTGGCAAGGCGTCGCACGGTGCCCACCGTGTCCACCGCAAGCCGGGTTCGATCGGTGGCTGCGCCACCCCGGGCCGCGTCTTCAAGGGTATGAAGATGGCCGGCCGGATGGGTAACGACCGGGTCACCACCCAGAACCTGACCGTTCACGCCGTTGACGCGGAGAAGGGCCTGCTGCTCATCAAGGGCGCGGTTCCTGGTCCGAACGGCGGCCTCGTCCTGGTCCGCACTGCGGCCAAGGGGGCCTGAGGACTATGAGCACCATTGACATTCTGTCGCCCGCCGGCGACAAGACCGGGACCGTCGAGCTCCCGGCCGAGATCTTCGACGCCAAGGTCAGCGTTCCGCTGATCCACCAGGTCGTCGTCGCGCAGCTGGCCGCCGCCCGTCAGGGTACGCACAAGGTCAAGACGCGTGGCGAGGTCCGCGGTGGTGGCAAGAAGCCGTACCGCCAGAAGGGCACCGGCCGCGCCCGTCAGGGTTCGACCCGTGCGCCGCAGTTCGCCGGCGGTGGCGTCGTTCACGGCCCCGTGCCGCGTGACTACTCGCAGCGGACCCCGAAGAAGATGAAGGCCGCCGCCCTCCGCGGTGCCCTCACCGACCGGGCCCGTCACTCCCGCATCCACGTCGTCTCCGGCGTGGTCGAGGGTGCCGCTTCCACCAAGGCCGCCAAGGTCCTGTTCGGCAAGATCTCGGAGCGCAAGAACCTGCTCCTGGTCGTCGAGCGCGCCGACGAGGCCGCGTGGCTGTCCGCCCGCAACCTGCCCCAGGTGCACATCCTGGAGCCGGGCCAGCTGAACACGTACGACGTGCTCGTCTCCGACGACGTGGTCTTCACCCAGGCCGCTCTCGAGTCCTTCGTGTCTGGCCCCAAGGCCGCTGAGACCGAAGGGAACGAGGCCTGATGTCCGAGGCAACGATCACCAGCAAGACCTTCACGGACCCGCGCGACATCCTTGTCCGCCCGGTTGTCTCCGAGAAGAGCTACGCGCTGCTGGACGAGAACAAGTACACGTTCATCGTCGACCCCCGTGCCAACAAGACCCAGATCAAGCAGGCCGTCGAGGCGGTCTTCTCGGTCAAGGTCGCCGGGGTGAACACGATCAACCGCCAGGGCAAGCGCAAGCGCACCCGCACCGGTTTCGGTAAGCGCGCCAACACCAAGCGCGCCATCGTGACCCTTGCCGAGGGCGACCGTATCGACATCTTCGGCCAGGCCTCCTAACGGAGCGCCCTGGTCCGAATATCGGACGAGGACTGAGAAATGGGTATCCGCAAGTACAAGCCGACGACTCCGGGCCGTCGTGGCTCCAGCGTCGCCGACTTTGTCGAGATCACGCGGTCCACGCCGGAGAAGTCGCTGGTCCGTCCCCTGCACAGCAAGGGCGGCCGTAACAACGCCGGTCGTGTGACCGTTCGCCACCAGGGTGGCGGACACAAGCGCGCCTACCGTGTGATCGACTTCCGTCGTCACGACAAGGACGGCGTGCCGGCCAAGGTCGCGCACATCGAGTACGACCCCAACCGCACCGCTCGTATCGCCCTCCTGCACTACGCGGACGGCGAGAAGCGCTACATCATCGCTCCGCGCGGCCTGAACCAGGGCGACCGGATCGAGAACGGCCCGACGGCCGACATCAAGCCCGGTAACAACCTGGCGCTCCGCAACATCCCGGTCGGTACCACGATCCACGCGATCGAGCTCCGTCCCGGTGGCGGCGCCAAGTTCGCCCGTTCCGCGGGTGCCTCCGTGCAGCTGCTGGCGAAGGAGGGCACCCACGCCCACCTCCGCATGCCGTCCGGCGAGATCCGTCTCGTGGACGTGCGCTGCCGCGCCACCATCGGCGAGGTCGGCAACGCCGAGCAGTCGAACATCAACTGGGGCAAGGCCGGCCGCATGCGCTGGAAGGGCGTTCGCCCGACCGTCCGCGGTGTCGCGATGAACCCGGTTGACCACCCGCACGGTGGTGGTGAGGGCAAGACCTCCGGTGGTCGCCACCCGGTCTCCCCGTGGGGTCAGAAGGAGGGTCGTACTCGTTCGCCGAAGAAGGCTTCGAACAAGTACATCGTCCGCCGCCGCAAGACGAACAAGAAGCGCTAGGAGCGGGTTTAGATGCCGCGCAGTCTCAAGAAGGGGCCCTTCGTCGACGACCACCTCGTAAAGAAGGTGGACGCCCAGAACGAAGCCGGCACCAAGAACGTCATCAAGACCTGGTCCCGTCGCTCGATGATCATTCCCAGCATGCTGGGTCACACGATCGCGGTGCACAACGGCAAGACCCATGTCCCGGTGTTCGTCACCGAGTCCATGGTCGGCCACAAGCTCGGCGAGTTCTCGCCGACTCGCACCTTCCGCGGCCACGTCAAGGACGACCGGAAGTCGAAGCGCCGCTAAGCGCGGGGTGGGAACGACTATGACTTACACCGAAGGGACAACCATGGAAGCCAGGGCCCAGGCGCGGTACATCCGCGTCACGCCCATGAAGGCCCGCCGCGTGGTGGACCTCATCCGTGGCATGGACGCCACGGAGGCTCAGGCGGTCCTGCGTTTCGCCCCGCAGGCCGCGAGCGTGCCCGTTGGCAAGGTGCTGGACAGCGCCATCGCCAACGCCGCGCACAACTACAACCACACGGACTCCTCTTCGCTGTTCATCAGCGAGGCGTTCGTGGACGAGGGTCCGACCCTGAAGCGGTTCCGTCCGCGCGCCCAGGGCCGTGCCTACCGGATCCGCAAGCGGACCAGCCACATCACCGTGGTCGTCAGCAGCAAGGAAGGAACCCGGTAATGGGCCAGAAGGTAAACCCGCACGGGTTCCGGCTCGGCATCACCACGGACTTCAAGTCCCGCTGGTACGCCGACAAGCTGTACAAGGACTACGTCAAGGAAGACGTCGCCATCCGTCGGATGATGACGTCCGGCATGGAGCGCGCCGGCATCTCGAAGGTTGAGATCGAGCGCACCCGTGACCGTGTCCGCGTGGACATCCACACCGCCCGTCCGGGCATCGTCATCGGCCGCCGCGGCGCCGAGGCCGACCGCATCCGCGGCGACCTCGAGAAGCTGACCGGCAAGCAGGTGCAGCTGAACATCCTCGAGGTCAAGAACCCCGAGGTCGACGCTCAGCTCGTCGCCCAGGCCGTTGCGGAGCAGCTGTCCTCCCGCGTCTCCTTCCGTCGGGCCATGCGCAAGAGCATGCAGTCCGCCATGAAGGCCGGCGCCAAGGGCATCAAGATCCAGTGTGGCGGCCGTCTCGGCGGCGCCGAGATGTCCCGCTCGGAGTTCTACCGCGAGGGTCGTGTGCCGCTGCACACGCTGCGCGCGAACGTCGAGTACGGCTTCTTCGAGGCCAAGACCACCTTCGGCCGCATCGGCGTGAAGGTCTGGATCTACAAGGGCGACGTCAAGAACATCGCCGAGGTCCGCGCCGAGAACGCTGCGGCCCGTGCGGGTAACCGCCCGGCCCGTGGTGGCGCTGACCGCCCCGCCGGCCGTGGTGGCCGCGGTGGCGAGCGTGGCGGCCGTGGCGGCCGCAAGCCGCAGCAGGCTGTTGCTGCCGAGGCCCCCAAGGCCGAGGCTGCTGCCGCCGCTCCGGCTGAGAGCACCGGAACGGAGGCCTGACCGACATGCTGATCCCTCGTAGGGTCAAGCACCGCAAGCAGCACCACCCCAAGCGCCGCGGCATGGCCAAGGGTGGCACTGAGGTGGCATTCGGCGAGTACGGCATCCAGGCGCTGACCCCGGCGTACGTGACGAACCGCCAGATCGAGTCCGCTCGTATCGCCATGACCCGCCACATCAAGCGTGGCGGCAAGGTCTGGATCAACATCTACCCGGACCGCCCGCTCACGAAGAAGCCTGCCGAGACCCGCATGGGTTCCGGTAAGGGTTCCCCGGAGTGGTGGATCGCGAACGTGCACCCGGGCCGGGTCATGTTCGAGCTGTCCTACCCGAACGAGAAGATTGCGCGTGAGGCTCTGACTCGTGCGGCCCACAAGCTGCCGATGAAGTGCCGGATCGTCAAGCGCGAGGCAGGTGAGTCGTGATGGCGGCCGGTACCAAGGCGTCGGAGCTGCGCGAGCTCGGCAACGAGGAGCTCGTTGCCAAGCTGCGTGAGGCCAAGGAGGAGCTGTTCAAGCTCCGTTTCCAGGCGGCCACGGGTCAGCTGGAGAACAACGGCCGGCTCAAGTCCGTCCGTAAGGACATCGCTCGCATCTACACCCTGATGCACGAGCGTGAGCTCGGTATCGAGACGGTGGAGAGCGCCTGATGAGCGAGAACAACGTGACTGAGAAGACCGAGCGCGGTTTCCGCAAGACCCGTGAGGGTCTGGTCGTCAGCGACAAGATGGACAAGACCGTCGTCGTCGCCGTCGAGGACCGTGTGAAGCACGCGCTGTACGGCAAGGTCATCCGCCGTACGAACAAGCTCAAGGCTCACGACGAGGCCAACGCCGCGGGTATCGGCGACCGCGTTCTCCTCATGGAGACGCGTCCGCTGTCCGCGACCAAGCGGTGGCGCGTCGTCGAGATCCTCGAGAAGGCCAAGTAATCAGTCCGGGGCCCTGGAAACAGGTCCAGGGGGTCCCCCGGATTCGTTCCGCCAGGCTCGGCCGGGGCTCCTGCCAGGAGCCCCGGCCGGGAACCGGCAGACAAACAGGAGATAGACGTGATCCAGCAGGAGTCGCGACTTCGCGTCGCCGACAACACTGGTGCCAAGGAGATCCTTTGCATCCGTGTTCTCGGTGGTTCGGGTCGCCGCTACGCGGGCATCGGTGACGTCATCGTCGCCACCGTCAAGGACGCGATCCCCGGTGGCAACGTGAAGAAGGGTGACGTCGTCAAGGCGGTCATCGTTCGCACCGTCAAGGAGCGCCGCCGCCAGGACGGCTCGTACATCCGCTTCGACGAGAACGCCGCCGTCATTCTGAAGAACGACGGCGACCCTCGCGGCACCCGTATCTTCGGCCCCGTCGGCCGTGAGCTGCGCGAGAAGAAGTTCATGAAGATCATCTCGCTCGCGCCGGAGGTGCTGTAAGCATGAAGATCAAGAAGGGCGACCTGGTTCAGGTCATCACCGGTAAGGACAAGGGCAAGCAGGGCAAGGTCATCGTCGCCTTCCCCGCCGAGAACCGCGTCCTCGTCGAGGGTGTCAACCGGGTCAAGAAGCACACGAAGGCTGCGCCGAACCAGGCCGGCGGCATCGTGATCACCGAGGCCCCGGTCCACGTGTCCAACGTTCAGCTGGTCGTGGAGAAGGACGGCAAGAAGGTCGTCACCCGCGTCGGTTACCGCTTCGACGAGGACGGCAACAAGATCCGCGTTGCCAAGCGCACGGGTGAGGACATCTGATGGCTACCACTCCGCGTCTGAAGACGAAGTACCGCGAGGAGATCGCGGGCAAGCTGCGTGAGGAGTTCTCCTACGAGAACGTCATGCAGATCCCCGGCCTCGTGAAGATCGTGGTCAACATGGGTGTGGGCGACGCCGCCCGCGACTCCAAGCTGATCGAGGGTGCCATCAAGGACCTCACCACGATCACCGGTCAGAAGCCGGCCGTCACCAAGGCCCGCAAGTCCATCGCGCAGTTCAAGCTGCGTGAGGGCCAGCCGATCGGTGCCCACGTCACCCTCCGTGGCGACCGCATGTGGGAGTTCCTGGACCGCACCCTGTCGCTGGCGCTCCCGCGCATCCGCGACTTCCGCGGCCTGTCCCCGAAGCAGTTCGACGGCCGTGGCAACTACACCTTCGGTCTCACGGAGCAGGTCATGTTCCACGAGATCGACCAGGACAAGATCGACCGTGTCCGGGGTATGGACATCACCGTGGTGACCACGGCGACCAACGACGACGAGGGCCGTGCCCTTCTGCGTCACCTCGGCTTCCCCTTCAAGGAGGCGTAAGCGAGATGGCGAAGAAGGCTCTCATCGCGAAGGCTGCTCGCAAGCCCAAGTTCGGCGTGCGTGCGTACACCCGCTGCCAGCGCTGCGGTCGTCCGCACTCCGTGTACCGCAAGTTCGGCCTGTGCCGCGTGTGCCTCCGTGAGATGGCTCACCGTGGCGAGCTGCCGGGCGTGACCAAGAGCTCCTGGTAAATCCCCTTCACCCTTTGGGTGTTGAGGTTTTCCAGACGCTCTCGGTAAGCATCAGGACGGCGGACCGCCCTTCCCGCATGCCGTAGGCTTGTGGGGTTGGGCGTCCGCCGCCCTATCGACTTACTACGCCGTAGGTCCCCGCGCCGCACCCGTCCCGCCCCTGTGTGGGGAGAGGGATGGCGCATACAGGAAACCCCGGCGAGAGAGGCCGAAGGCCGATTCATGACCATGACTGACCCGATCGCAGACATGCTGACTCGTCTGCGTAACGCAAACTCGGCGTACCACGACCAGGTCGTGATGCCGCACAGCAAGATCAAGTCGCACATCGCGGAGATCCTCAAGCAGGAGGGTTTCATCACCGGCTGGAAGGTCGAGGACGCCGAGGTTGGTAAGAACCTCGTCCTCGAGCTGAAGTTCGGGCCGAACCGCGAGCGCTCGATCGCCGGCATCAAGCGCATCTCGAAGCCGGGTCTGCGCGTGTACGCGAAGTCCACCAACCTGCCGAAGGTCCTCGGCGGCCTGGGCGTGGCGATCATCTCCACGTCCCACGGTCTCCTGACCGGCCAGCAGGCGCAGAAGAAGGGCGTGGGTGGGGAAGTCCTCGCCTACGTCTGGTAGTCGGGAACGGAGGAAAAGCTATGTCTCGTATCGGCAAGCTCCCCATCCCGGTTCCCGCCGGCGTGGACGTCACCATCGATGGCCGCACGGTCACCGTCAAGGGCTCCAAGGGTTCCCTGACGCACACCGTTGCCGCTCCGATCGAGATCGTTAAGGGCGAGGACGGCGTTCTCAACGTCACCCGTCCGAACGACGAGCGTCAGAACAAGGCCCTCCACGGCCTGTCCCGCACGCTGGTGGCCAACATGATCACCGGTGTGACCACGGGATACACCAAGGCGCTCGAGATCAGCGGTGTCGGTTACCGCGTGGCCGCGAAGGGCTCCAACCTGGAGTTCCAGCTCGGCTACAGCCACCCGATCCTGGTGGAGGCGCCCGAGGGCATCTCCTTCAAGGTCGAGTCGCCGACCAAGTTCTCGGTCGAGGGCATCGACAAGCAGAAGGTCGGCGAGGTCGCCGCCAACATCCGCAAGCTGCGGAAGCCCGACCCGTACAAGGCCAAGGGCGTCAAGTACGCGGGCGAGGTCATCCGCCGCAAGGTCGGAAAGGCTGGTAAGTAAAGCCATGGCATACGGTGTGAAGATCGCCAAGGGCGACGCTTACAAGCGGGCTGCCAAGGCCCGCCGCCACATCCGCATCCGCAAGAGCATCTCCGGTACGGCCGAGCGTCCGCGCCTGGTCGTCAACCGGAGCAACCGCGGCATCTCCGCCCAGGTGATCGACGACATCAAGGGTCACACCCTGGCGTCGGCGTCCCACCTGGACGCGTCGATCCGCGGTGGCGAGGGTGACAAGTCCGCGGCCGCCAAGCAGGTCGGCGCCCTGGTCGCCGAGCGCGCCAAGGCCGCCGGTGTCGAGGCCGTCGTGTTCGACCGTGGTGGCAACAGGTACGCCGGGCGCATTGCCGCTCTGGCTGACGCCGCCCGCGAAGCCGGGCTGAAGTTCTAAGCCCCGGTTCCGGGACTAACGGACGTAACAGAGAGAGGTAATCCAATGGCTGGACCCCAGCGCCGCGGAAGCGGTGCCGGTGGCGGCGAGCGGCGGGACCGGAAGGGTCGCGACGGTGGCGCTGCTGCCGCCGAGAAGACCGCGTACGTTGAGCGCGTAGTCGCGATCAACCGCGTCGCCAAGGTTGTCAAGGGTGGTCGTCGTTTCTCCTTCACCGCGCTGGTCGTGGTGGGTGACGGTGACGGCACCGTGGGTGTCGGTTACGGCAAGGCCAAGGAGGTGCCGGCCGCCATCGCCAAGGGTGTTGAGGAGGCCAAGAAGCACTTCTTCAAGGTCCCCCGTATCCAGGGCACCATCCCGCACCCCATCCAGGGCGAGAAGGCTGCGGGCGTCGTCCTGCTGAAGCCTGCTTCCCCCGGTACCGGTGTGATCGCCGGTGGCCCGGTGCGCGCCGTTCTCGAGTGCGCCGGCGTTCACGACATCCTGTCGAAGTCGCTCGGCTCCGACAACGCGATCAACATCGTGCACGCGACCGTGGAGGCCCTGAAGGGCCTGCAGCGTCCCGAGGAGATCGCGGCCCGCCGCGGTCTGCCCCTCGAGGACGTCGCCCCCGCGGCTCTCCTTCGTGCGCGTGCCGGGGCGGGTGCGTAATGGCCCGCCTCAAGATCACGCAGACGAAGTCGTACATCGGCAGCAAGCAGAACCACCGCGACACGCTGCGTTCGCTCGGGCTCAAGCGCCTGAACGACGTGGTCGTCAAGGAGGACCGCCCCGAGTTCCGCGGCATGGTGCACACCGTCCGCCACCTCGTGACGGTTGAGGAGGTCGACTGATCATGGCGGAGAACAACCCGCTCAAGATCCACAACCTCCGTCCCGCCCCGGGCGCCAAGACCGCCAAGACCCGTGTGGGTCGTGGTGAGGCGTCGAAGGGTAAGACGGCTGGTCGTGGTACCAAGGGTACGAAGGCCCGCTACCAGGTTCCGGAGCGCTTCGAGGGTGGCCAGATGCCCCTCCACATGCGTCTTCCGAAGCTGAAGGGCTTCAAGAACCCGTTCCGCACGGAGTACCAGGTCGTGAACCTGGCCAAGCTGGCCGAGCTCTACCCCGAGGGTGGAGAGGTCACCGTGGCCGGTCTCGTCGAGCGCGGTGCCGTGCGCAAGAACAGCCTCGTGAAGGTCCTGGGCCAGGGCGAGGTCTCCGTGGCGCTGCAGGTGACGGTCGACGCCGTCTCCGGCTCCGCCAAGGAGAAGATCGCCGCTGCCGGCGGCACCGTCACCGAGCTGGTCTGAGACTCCCCGGAGTCTGCGGACGTCACTCGCTGACACCCGTACAAGAAGCCCGGCCGGTACCCCTTTCGGGGGTGCCGGCCGGGCTTCCGGCGTTTCCGGGCTCGTCCTTGCGGTGGTGATTCACGTCGGTCGTACCCACCGAAAGCCGTACGGTCCGGGGCAAGGGCGGCGCGTCCGGCTGCCGTGGTCCAGACTGGATGTTTCACGGTGACGTGGGCTACGGGTAAGGTGGCGTTGCTAATCTCCGGGCTGTCTGCACCCTCGACCAGTGTGCGACCGCCTCGTCTGTAACCACCGACTGACCAAACCGTCACCTCACGCGTACGCGGGGGTCGCAGGAGGCACCGTGCTCACCGCGTTCGCCCGGGCGTTCAAGACGCCCGACCTGCGCAAGAAGCTGCTCTTCACACTCGGCATCATTGTGCTGTTCCGGCTCGGGTCGCAGATCCCGATCCCCGGGGTCAGCTACAAGAACGTCCAGATCTGCCTCGACCAGGCCGGTTCCGGACAGGGCCTCATGGGCCTGATGCAGATGTTCAGCGGTGGTGCGCTGCTCCAGATCACCATCTTCGCGCTCGGCATCATGCCGTACATCACGGCGAGCATCATCCTGCAGCTGCTGACCGTGGTCATCCCCCGGCTGGAGAACCTCAAGAAGGAGGGCCAGTCCGGCACGGCGAAGATCACGCAGTACACGCGCTACCTGACGGTCGCGCTCGCCGTCCTCCAGGGCACCGGCCTCGTCGCCACCGCCCGCAGCGGTGCGCTCTTCCAGGGTTCGGGCTGCCCGGTCGCCAACCAGATCGTGCCGAACCAGTCGATCTTCACCACGGTCGTCATGGTCATCACGATGACCGCCGGTACCTGCGTGGTCATGTGGATGGGCGAGCTCATCACCGACCGCGGTATCGGCAACGGCATGTCGATCCTCATGTTCATCTCCATCGCCGCCGGCTTCATCGGCTCCCTGTGGGCCATCAAGGAGCAGGGCAAGATCGCTGACGGCTGGGTGGAGTTCGGCGTCGTCATGCTGGTCGGCCTCGCGATGGTGGGCCTCGTGGTCTTCGTCGAGCAGGCCCAGCGCCGGATCCCGGTGCAGTACGCGAAGCGCATGATCGGCCGTCGGGCCTACGGGGGTACGTCGACGTACATCCCGCTCAAGGTGAACCAGGCGGGCATCATCCCCGTCATCTTCGCCTCTTCGCTGCTGTACATCCCGGCGCTGATCGTCCAGTTCAGCAACTCCCAGGCCGGCTGGGCCGTCTGGATCCAGAAGCACTTCGTCAAGGGCGACCACCCGTACTACATCGCCGTCTACTTCCTCCTGATCGTGTTCTTCGCCTTCTTCTACGTGGCGATCTCGTTCAACCCGGAGGAAGTCGCCGACAACATGAAGAAGTATGGTGGGTTCATCCCGGGCATCCGGGCCGGTCGACCTACTGCCGAGTACCTGAGCTACGTGCTCAACCGGATCACCTGGCCGGGGTCGCTGTACCTGGGTCTCATCGCTCTTGTGCCGACGATGGCGTTGGCGGGCTTCGGGGCGAACCAGAACTTCCCGTTCGGCGGGACGAGCATCCTGATCATCGTGGGTGTGGGTCTGGAAACCGTGAAGCAGATCGAGAGCCAGCTCCAGCAGCGCAATTACGAAGGGTTCCTCCGCTGATGCGTATCGTCCTCGTCGGGCCTCCCGGTGCGGGCAAGGGAACGCAGGCCGCGTTCCTTGCCCGGAACCTCTCGATCCCGCACATCTCCACGGGCGACCTCTTCCGGGCCAACATCAGCCAGGGCACCGAGCTCGGTGTGAAGGCCAAGGGCTACATGGACGCCGGCGAGCTCGTGCCCGACGAGGTCACCATCGGCATGGCCGAGGACCGCATGCGGCAGGCCGACGCCGAGGGCGGCTTCCTGCTCGACGGCTTCCCGCGCAACGTCTCGCAGGCCGAGGCGCTCGACGCGATCCTGCAGGGCGGGGGCCTGAAGCTCGACGCGGTCCTGGACCTCGAGGTCCCCGAGGACGAGGTCGTCAAGCGGATCGCCGGCCGGCGCATCTGCCGCAACGACTCCAGCCACGTCTTCCACGTCGTGTACTCCGCGCCGAAGGCCGAGGGGGTCTGCGACACCTGCGGCGGCGAGCTCTACCAGCGTCCCGACGACGCCGAGGAGACCGTCCGCAAGCGGCTGGACGTCTACCACACCGAGACCGAGCCGATCATCGACCACTACAAGGCCCAGGGCCTGGTCGTGACCATCCCGGCGCTCGGCAAGGTCGACGAGGTCACCGCGCGCGCCATGGCCGCCCTCCAGGGCGACGCCGCCTGATCCACCCCGCAGTCCCGTCCGGCCGCGGTGTCCTCTGGACGCCGCGGCCGTACTGTTGAGCAGAGACGTTTCGTACGAGAGGCAAGAGGCAGCATGGTCCAGATCAAGACCCCGGAGCAGATCGCGAAGATGCGCGAGGCGGGGCTGGTCGTCGCCGCCATCCACGCGGCGACCCGTGAGGCGGCCGTGCCGGGCGCGACGACGCTGGACCTGGACATGGTGGCCCGCAAGGTCATCGCCGACCACGGCGCGAAGTCCAACTTCCTCGGCTACGGCGGCTTCCCCGCGACCATCTGCACCTCGGTGAACGAGGTCGTGGTCCACGGCATCCCCGACGAGAAGACCGTCCTGAAGGACGGCGACATCATCTCGATCGACGCGGGCGCCATCGTGGACGGCTGGCACGGGGACGCGGCGTACACGGCCTTCGTGGGTACCGGGCACGCGCCGGAGCTCGTCGAGCTCTCCCGGGTGACCGAGGAGTCCATGTGGGCCGGCCTGGCCGCCGTGAAGCTCGGCAACCGCCTCGTCGACATCTCTAAGGCCATCGAGACGTACATCAAGCGCCAGCCCCGCCCGGCGCCCGGCGACCACAGCCTGGGGAAGTTCGGGATCATCGAGGACTACGGCGGCCACGGCATCGGTTCCGAGATGCACATGGACCCGCACCTGCTGAACTACGTCTCCCGCAAGCGCGGCAAGGGCATCAAGCTGGTCCCGGGCGTCTGCCTGGCGATCGAGCCCATGGTCAGCCTCGGCACCGCGAAGACGGAGGTGCTGGCGGACGACTGGACGGTCATCACCACGGACGGCACCTGGTCCTCGCACTGGGAGCACTCGATCGCCCTGACCGAGGAGGGTCCGATCGTCCTGACCTCCCCCGACTGCGGCAAGGCGAAGCTGGCGGAGTACGGGGTCACCACCGCTCCCGACCCGCTCGGCTGAGACCCGGGCTTAATGATCTAGTCTGTGGGGCAAACTTTCCGGATTCGTCTTTCTGGGTGCCCTGACGTAGACTGACTCGTCGGCTCCTTTGCATCCGCATGTCTCCATGCGCGCGGGGAGCTGATCAAGGTAGCCGATTCGAAAGGCGAAGCGTGGCCAAGAAGCAAGGTGCCATCGAGATCGAGGGCACCGTGATCGAGTCCCTCCCGAACGCCATGTTCAAGGTGGAGCTCCAGAACGGTCACAAGGTCCTCGCGCACATCAGCGGAAAGATGCGGATGCACTACATCCGTATCCTCCCGGATGACCGGGTCGTCGTGGAGCTCTCTCCCTACGACCTGACGCGTGGCCGGATCGTCTACCGATACAAGTAGATCTTGCCCCGCACCCCGCTCCGGCGCGGGTGGTGGCACTGACCCGGAGAACCTCACCCACATGAAGGTCAAGCCGAGCGTCAAGAAGATCTGCGACAAGTGCAAGGTGATCCGCCGTCACGGCCGGGTCATGGTCATCTGCGACAACCTGCGCCACAAGCAGCGCCAGGGCTGACGCACGCCGACCGACCTGCACCCGCAGATCTCGCGCGACGCACACATTCGTACATACGCAGAGCCCGCCCAGCCCGTCAGGGCCGGCGGCACCTCCGGCGGGGGCCGGAGACCCGGACGTACCATCCCGTAGCCACGGGGTCGGCGGTCGGGAGCGGCTTTGCGGAAGACCCCCGAACACACAGGAGCCATTGAATGGCACGCGTTTCCGGTGTTGACATCCCGCGCGAAAAGCGCGTGGTGGTTGCACTCACCTACGTCTTCGGTATCGGGCGCACCCGTTCCGAGGAGATCCTCGCCTCGACCGGTGTGAACCCGTCGACCCGCGTTCGCGACCTGGCCGAAGAGGACCTGGTCAAGATCCGCGAGTACGTGGACGCCAACCTCCGCACCGAGGGTGACCTCCGCCGCGAGATCCAGGCCGACATCCGCCGCAAGGTCGAGATCGGCTGCTACCAGGGTCTGCGCCACCGTCGTGGCCTGCCCGTCCGCGGTCAGCGCACCAGCACGAACGCCCGTACCCGCAAGGGCCCGCGTCGCGCCATCGCCGGCAAGAAGAAGCCGGGCAAGAAGTAGTCCTCAGCGGACACGCTTTCCAGCGGTCTTCGCCAGTAGGACCGACCACCTCCCTGTAGGAGTAAGAGATGCCCCCCAAGGGTCGTCAGGGCGCTGCCAAGAAGGTGCGCCGCAAGGAAAAGAAGAACGTCGCTCACGGGCACGCCCACATCAAGAGCACGTTCAACAACACCATCGTTTCGATCACGGACCCGTCCGGCAACGTGATCTCCTGGGCCTCCGCCGGCCACGTCGGCTTCAAGGGCTCGCGCAAGTCCACCCCCTTCGCCGCGCAGATGGCCGCCGAGTCGGCCGCCCGCCGCGCGCAGGAGCACGGCATGCGCAAGGTCGACGTCTTCGTCAAGGGTCCCGGCTCCGGCCGTGAGACCGCGATCCGCTCCCTGCAGGCCACGGGCCTCGAGGTCGGTTCGATCCAGGACGTCACCCCCACCCCGCACAACGGCTGCCGCCCGCCGAAGCGCCGCCGCGTCTGACGCAGCGACGCCTGTGCGTCTTTGAGTGTCCGGGCGGTACGACCCCTTCGGGGGCCGTGCCGCCCGTACCCTTGCAGTACCCAGCAGTACATGTCGGGCGTCAAATAGTGGGCGTCCACGACTGAAGGAACAGACACATGCTTATCGCTCAGCGTCCTTCGCTGACCGAAGAGGTCGTCGACGAGTACCGCTCGCGGTTCGTGATCGAGCCGCTGGAGCCGGGCTTCGGCTACACCCTCGGCAACTCCCTGCGCCGTACCCTCCTGTCCTCGATCCCGGGTGCCGCTGTCACCAGCATCCGCGTCGACGGCGTCCTGCACGAGTTCACCACCGTGCCGGGCGTCAAGGAGGACGTGACCGACCTCATCCTCAACATCAAGCAGCTGGTCGTCTCCTCGGAGCACGACGAGCCCGTCGTGATGTACCTGCGCAAGCAGGGCCCCGGCCTGGTGACCGCCGCCGACATCGCGCCCCCGGCCGGTGTCGAGGTGCACAACCCGGACCTCGTCCTCGCCACGCTCAACGGCAAGGGCAAGCTGGAGATGGAGCTGACCGTCGAGCGCGGTCGCGGCTACGTCTCCGCCGTCCAGAACAAGCAGCTGGGCCAGGAGATCGGCCGCATCCCGGTCGACTCCATCTACAGCCCGGTCCTGAAGGTCACCTACAAGGTCGAGGCGACCCGAGTCGAGCAGCGCACCGACTTCGACAAGCTGATCGTCGACGTCGAGACCAAGCAGGCCATGCGCCCGCGCGACGCCATGGCGTCCGCCGGCAAGACCCTGGTAGAGCTGTTCGGCCTGGCCCGCGAGCTCAACATCGACGCCGAGGGCATCGACATGGGCCCGTCCCCCACGGACGCCGCCCTGGCCGCCGACCTGGCGCTGCCGATCGAGGAGCTCGAGCTCACGGTCCGCTCGTACAACTGCCTCAAGCGCGAGGGCATCCACTCCGTGGGTGAGCTCGTCGCCCGCTCCGAGGCCGACCTGCTCGACATCCGCAACTTCGGTGCGAAGTCGATCGACGAGGTCAAGGCGAAGCTGGCCGGCATGGGCCTGGCCCTGAAGGACAGCCCGCCCGGGTTCGACCCGACCGCCGCCGCCGACGCGTTCGGCGCGGACGACGACGCCGACGCCGGCTTCGTCGAGACCGAGCAGTACTAAGAAGGCTTGCGGGGGGCTCCGGCCCCCCGTACACCCCCCGGCAAAAGCCGGCGGGGACTGACACCGGTACCTGGTACGGCCGGTGCAGATCACGAGGAGAAACACCATGCCGCGTCCCGCCAAGGGTGCCCGTCTGGGCGGCTCCGCCGCGCACGAGAAGCTGCTGCTCGCCAACCTGGCGAAGTCGCTCTTCGAGCACGGCCGCATCACCACGACCGAGGCCAAGGCCCGCCGCCTGCGCCCCGTCGCCGAGCGCCTCATCACCAAGGCGAAGAAGGGCGACATCCACAACCGTCGCCTGGTGCTGCAGACCATCACGGACAAGGGCGTCGTCCACACGCTCTTCACCGAGATCGCCCCGCGCTACTCGGAGCGTCCCGGTGGTTACACCCGTATCACCAAGATCGGCAACCGTCGTGGCGACAACGCCCCGATGGCCGTGATCGAGCTGGTCGAGGGCGAGATCGCCAAGCAGGCGACCGTCGCCGAGGCCGAGGCCGCCGCCAAGCGTGCCGTCAAGGAGGCCGACCAGGCCGCCGAGACCACCGAGGCCGCCGAGGAGACCAAGGAGGCCTGAGCCCCCTAGGTCGCCGACAAGGCTGACGAACGGGCCCGTCCCCATTGCGGGGGCGGGCCCGTTCCGCATCTCTGAGAGGATTTACGGGTGAGTGACGAGGTGGAGCCCGGGTTCGTCCGGGTGCGGCTGGACCTGTCGTACGACGGCAGGGAGTTCTCCGGCTGGGCGAAGCAGACGGCGCGCCGGACCGTGCAGGGGGAGCTGGAGTCCGCCCTGCAGACCGTGATGCGGCTGGCGGAGCCGGTGGACCTGACGGTCGCCGGGCGTACGGACGCGGGGGTGCACGCGCGCGGGCAGGTGGCGCACCTCGACCTGCCGGCGCAGGTGTGGGCGGAGCACCGCGACAAGCTGCTGCGCCGGCTGGCCGGCCGGCTGCCCCACGACGTGCGCGTGTGGCGGGTCGCCGAGGCCCCGGCGGGCTTCAACGCGCGCTTCTCCGCGATCTGGCGCCGCTACGCCTACCGCGTCGGGGACCACAAGGGCGGGGTGGACCCGCTGCGCCGCGGGCACGTGCTGTGGCACGACTGGCCGCTGGACGTCGAGGCCATGAACGAGGCCTCGGCGGCCCTGCTGGGCGAGCACGACTTCGCCGCGTACTGCAAGAAGCGGGAGGGGGCCACGACGATCCGGACCCTCCAGCAGCTGAGCTGGGTGCGCGACGACGAGGGGATCGTGACGGCGACCGTGCGCGCCGACGCCTTCTGCCACAACATGGTCCGCTCCCTGGTGGGCGCCCTGCTGTACGTCGGCGACGGGCACCGGCCGGCGGACTGGCCGGGCAAGGTGCTGGCCGCCGGGGTCCGGGACTCCGCCGTGCACGTCGTACGGCCCCACGGGCTGACGCTGGAAGAGGTGGGCTACCCGGCGGACGAGCTGCTGGCCGCCCGCAGCCGGGAGGCGCGGAACGTGCGCACCCTGCCGGGCGGGGCCTCAGGGGCCGGCTGCTGCTGAGCGGCCGGGGCGGTCCCGGCGCGGGTCCCGTGGCCGCGTGGTGCGGGAGGGCGCGCGCCCGGGTCAGTGGCCGTTGGAGGCCGCGGCCAGGGCGCGGCCGCGCTTGACGAGCCGCTGGAAGGTGTACTCCGCCAGGTCGTTGCCGGCCACGGCCACCGCCCGGTCCTTCGCCGTGACGTTCCGGCCGTCCTCGAACCCGGACAGGGTGACGTACACGAAGCGGCCGTAGGCGTTGGCGGTGCGCTTGCAGACCTTGCCGGGCAGGCAGAACTTCCCGCCCTTGCGGGGCTGGAGGGCCGTGACCGCGCCGGGCAGCTCCTCCTTGGCGCGGGCGGCCCGGTCGGCGTTCTGGAAGGCGGCCACGCCGACCGTGGTGGAGATGCCGCCGATCCGGAAGCTGGCGCGGATCAGCTTCTGGCATCCGTACTTGTCCAGCACCAGGGCGACCTTCGGGGCGGCGGCCTTCGTGCAGTCGCTGTTCGTGTCCCCGGCGGTCTTGGTGTACGTGCGGCCGCCCAGGCGGGCGGAGGGGGCCGGGAAGAAGCTGCTGGAGTTGAAGCGGGCGTGGTCGCGGGCCGCGTCGGTCAGGTACTCCAGCGGATGGGGCGAGGCCGAGGGGGCCGGGAAGTCCGGGGCCGCGGACCGTACGGGCTCCGCCGCGCGCGCGTCGTCACCGGGGGCCGCCTCCCCGCCGGAGGAGGACAGCAGGACCGCGGTGGCCGCCGCGGCCGCGACGACCGCGAACCCGGCTCCGCCGCCCCACAGCAGCCGCCTGCGGCGCTGCCGCGACCGGGCGTTCGCCTCGGCCAGTGCAGCCCAGTCGGGCGTCTGCGGGCGCGCCGGACCGGATCCCTCCCCAAAACCCATGCCGCGCATCCTAGGCGCTCCGTACGGGCCGTACGGAAACCCGCTTGGGAGTCCGCGCCGCCGCCAGCGACAATGCGGACATGGGACATCTTGAGGCCGGACACCTGGACTACTACCTTCCGGACGGGCGCGTGCTGCTGTCGGACGCCTCCTTCCGCGTGGGGGAGGGGTCCGTGGTCGCCCTGGTCGGAGCGAACGGCGCGGGCAAGACCACGCTGCTGAAGCTGATCTCGGGCGAGCTGCAGCCGCACGGCGGGGCCGTGACGGTCAGCGGCGGACTGGGCGTGATGTCGCAGTTCGTGGGATCGGTGCGGGACGAGACCACGGTCCGGGACCTGCTCGTGTCCGTGGCGCAGCCCCGGATCCGCGTGGCGGCGAAGGCCGTGGACGAGGCCGAGCACCTGATCATGACGGTGGACGACGAGTCGGCGCAGATGAAGTACGCGCAGGCGCTGTCCGACTGGGCCGACGTGCAGGGGTACGAGGCCGAGACCCTGTGGGACGTCTGCACGACGGCCGCGCTGGGGATCCCGTACGACAAGGCGCAGTTCCGCGAGGTGCGGACGCTGTCGGGCGGTGAGCAGAAGCGGCTGGTGCTGGAGGCGCTGCTGCGCGGGCCGGACGAGGTGCTGCTCCTCGACGAGCCGGACAACTACCTCGACGTACCCGGCAAGCGGTGGCTGGAGGACCAGCTCAAGGCCACCCGCAAGACCGTGCTGTTCGTCTCCCACGACCGGGAGCTGCTGGCCCGGGCCGCCGAGAAGATCGTGAGCGTGGAGCCCGGCCTCGACGGCTCGGACGTCTGGGTGCACGGCGCCGGCTTCGACACCTTCCACGAGGCCCGCAAGGAGCGCTTCGCGCGCTTCGAGGAGCTCAAGCGGCGCTGGGAGGAGAAGCACGCCCAGCTGAAGAAACTGGTGGTCAACCTCCGGCAGGCGGCCGCGGTCAGCCACGAGATGTCCTCGCGGTACGCGGCGGCGCAGACGCGGCTGCGGAAGTTCGAGGAGGCGGGCCCGCCGCCGGAGCCGCCGCGCGAGCAGGAGATCACCATGCGCCTGAAGGGCGGCCGTACCGGCGTCCGGGCGGTGACCTGCGAGAAGCTGGAGCTCACCGGCCTGATGAAGCCCTTCGACCTGGAGGTCTTCTACGGGGAGCGGGTCGCGGTCCTGGGCTCGAACGGCTCGGGCAAGTCGCACTTCCTGCGGCTGCTCGCCGGCGAGGACGTGAAGCACTCGGGCACGTGGAAGCTCGGCGCGCGGGTCGTGCCCGGGCACTTCGCGCAGACGCACGCCCATCCCGAGCTGTTCGCGCGCACCCTCGTCGACATCCTGTGGACGGAGCACGCGAAGGACCGCGGCGGGGCCATGTCGGTGCTGCGCCGGTACGAGCTGGAGCGCCAGGGGGACCAGCCCTTCGAGAAGCTGTCCGGCGGGCAGCAGGCGCGCTTCCAGATCCTGCTGCTGGAGCTGGCGGGGACCACGGCGCTGCTGCTGGACGAGCCGACGGACAACCTGGACCTGGAGTCGGCGGAGGCCCTCCAGGACGGGCTGGAGGCCTACGAGGGCACGGTGCTGTGCGTGACGCACGACCGCTGGTTCGCCCGCTCCTTCGACCGGTACCTGGTCTTCGGCTCGGACGGGGTGGTGCGGGAGTCGGCCGAGCCCGTGTGGGACGAGCGGCGGGTCGAGCGCACGCGGTAGGCCCGGGGCTGCCGGCGAGGCCTAGGCCGTCTCTTCCGGATCCTGGCGGGTCCGCGGCGTCCGGCACTGCGCCTCGCGGCACTGCACTCGCTGCGCTCGCTCCGTCTCGGCTCCTCTTCGAGGGCCTTGGAGGCCGAGCTGTCGGGGAGCCCGGGTACGTCCAGTACCCGGGCTCCCCTCCGCCTTGCGAGGCACAGCACCGGACGCCGCGGCCTGATCCGCCAAGATCCGAAAGAGACGGCCTAGCATCGCCGCATGACGCGTGACGGACGGGCTGGTTCCGCCGGGTTTGCGGGGTCTGCGGGGTCTGCGGGGCCGGTCCGGGCTGACCGGGTGCGGCGGTGGCTGCTGCGCCCGGCGCCGCGGGCCTGGCGGGCGGGCGCGCTGTGCGCCGTGCTCGCGGTGGCGGTGTCGGCCGCGGTGCGGGTGCCCGGCGGCGGGATGGACAACGGCTTCGTGGTGAAGGCGGCGGCCGCGCTGCTGGCGGGGGAGTCCCCGTACGCGGACGAGCGGTTCCTCTACCTGCCGAGCGCCGTGCTGCTGGCCGTGCCGGAGGCGCTGCTTCCCGCGGGGGTGCTGCGCTGGGCCGTCCCGGCGGCGGTCAGCGCCCTGCTGGCGGCGGGCTGGTGGGCGGCGCTGCGGCTGTACGCCGTACCCCTCGCCTCCCGGCTGGCCGTGTGCGGGTTCGCGGCCCTCGCGCTGGGCTTCCGGCCGTACGGGAACCTGGTCCGGCTCGGGAACTGGACCGCCCTGTGCGCCGCCGCGCTGCCGCTGGCGCTGCTGCTCGCGAGCCGGGGGCGGTGGAAGGCCGCGGGGGCCCTCGTCGGGGTCGCGATCGCCTGCAAGCCGATGCTGGTGCCGGTGGTGCTGCTCTTCCTGGCGGCGCGGCGGTGGCGGGCTGCGGCCCTGGCGGTGCTGGTGCCGGCGGCGCTCTCGCTGCTGGGCGGGCTGCTGATGCCGGACCCGGCGCTCTTCTTCACCAAGACCCTGCCCTTCCTGCTGCGCGGGCAGGACTCCTTCGCGCTGGCGTGGGACGCCTCGCCGGTGGCGGTGCTGCCGCGGCTGGGGGTGCCGCAGCCGGCTGCGCTCGCCCTCGCGGGCGCGGGGGCGGCGGCGGGGCTGTGGTGCGCGTGGCGGCGGTGGAACCGGCCGGAGCCGGGTACCGGGGCGGGGCCGGGTGCGGGGTGCGCCGCCGTGGAGGGAGCGCGGCTGGCGGAGACCGCGGCCATGGTGATGCTCGCCGCATTCCTGGTCTCGCGGCCGTCCTTCGACCACTACCTGCTGGTGGTGCTGCCCCTGCTGCTCGCCTCGGCCGCGACGGGCGGCTCGGCGGCCCGGGACCCCTGGTTCTGGGTGGCGGCGGCTCCGCAGGCGGCGGGGCTGCCCTGGCCCTACCCGGCCGTGCGCACCCGCGCCTTCCTGGACTGCTTCACCCTCTGTGTGCTGGCCGCGACCCTGATGCGGAGGTGTGCGCGTCCGGCGCGGGTTAACCTGGATCCCGTACGGACTGCAGGTTCCGTGCGCGCCGACGAGCCGGCCGGGGCCGGATCCCGTCCGGCGTTTTGACCCGTCCGGGGCAGCACAGGTATCCTGCTGGTTCGTTATGCGTATTGGCTTGTTCATTCTCACGTGAAAGGGCCCTTACGCCGGTCCACCGGGCCGATGACCAGCGGTGTGCACGGGTTGCGTCCCCGTCGCACACCAGGGCTGTCGTGATCGTCCGTGGTGACCCTTGTCAGGACCCGTTCCTCCAGGCCCGCCCTGGAGGGGCTACCACCACTGAAGAAGCGAAGGCATACGACCGTGCGTACGTACAGCCCCAAGCCCGGCGACGTTCAGCGCCAGTGGCACGTCATTGACGCCCAGGACGTTGTCCTCGGCCGTCTGGCGACCCAGGCCGCCACCCTCCTGCGGGGCAAGCACAAGCCCACCTACGCCCCGCACATGGACATGGGCGACTTCGTCGTCATCATCAACGCCGACAAGGTCCACCTGTCCGGCAACAAGGCCTCCCAGAAGATGGCGTACCGCCACTCCGGCTACCCGGGCGGCCTCCGTTCGGTGCGCTACGACGACCTCCTGGCGAACAACCCGGAGAAGGCCGTCGAGAAGGCCATCAAGGGCATGCTCCCCAAGAACACCCTGGGCCGTCAGATGCTCTCGAAGCTGAAGGTCTACTCGGGCGACCAGCACCCCCACGCTGCCCAGCAGCCGGTGCCGTTCGAGATCACCCAGGTCGCGCAGTAATCCCGGCCACCCCCTAAGACACAGAGAATTCTGAGGAGAATCGTGGCCGAGACCACCTTCGAAGCCCCCGTCGAGGGCGACGAGACCTACGACGCCGTCACCACGTTCGAGTCCGAGGCGCCGGAGGGTGACTACACCTCCGAGTCCACGGCCTCGCGCTTCGGCGACCCGCAGCCGGCCGCCGGCCTGGGCCGCCGCAAGAACGCCATCGCCCGCGTCCGGATCGTTCCGGGCACCGGCCAGTGGAAGATCAACGGCCGCACCCTCGAGGACTACTTCCCGAACAAGGTGCACCAGCAGGAAGTCAACGAGCCCTTCAAGGTGCTCGAGCTCGACAACCGCTACGACGTCATCGCCCGCATCGCGGGTGGCGGCGTGTCCGGCCAGGCCGGCGCCCTGCGCCTCGGCGTGGCCCGTGCGCTGAACGAGGCGGACGTGGACAACAACCGCCCGGCGCTGAAGAAGGCCGGCTTCCTCTCCCGTGACGACCGCGCGGTCGAGCGGAAGAAGGCCGGTCTCAAGAAGGCCCGTAAGGCCCCGCAGTACAGCAAGCGCTAATCTCCGCCTGCTGCTCTGCACGATTCCGCCCCGGCGGCACGCTCTGTGCTGCCGGGGCGGTTCGTTTATCGCCACAAGCGACGTATATCTGTCTCAAAGGCTCTACACGGCACTACAAGGCAAGGCTTACAAGGCTCGCCACAAGCTCTGCACGGCCAGATCTCGGTAACTCGGAGGACAACAGTGGGACGACTCTTCGGCACGGACGGTGTACGCGGTGTCGCCAACGCGGATCTGACGGCGGAGCTCGCGCTCGGCCTCTCCGTGGCTGCGGCGCACGTGCTCGCGGAGGCGGGCACCTTTGAAGGCCATCGCCCCACTGCGGTGGTCGGCCGCGACCCCCGGGCCTCGGGCGAGTTCCTGGAGGCGGCCGTGGTCGCGGGCCTGGCCAGCGCCGGCGTGGACGTCCTGCGCGTCGGTGTGCTGCCCACCCCCGCGGTGGCGTATCTCACCGGTGCGCTGGGCGCCGACCTCGGCGTGATGCTCTCCGCGAGCCACAACGCCATGCCCGACAACGGCATCAAGTTCTTCGCCCGCGGCGGCCACAAGCTCGCCGACGAGCTCGAGGACAAGATCGAGGCCGTGTACGAGGAGCACCGCACGGGCGCCCCCTGGGAGCGCCCGACCGGCGCCGGCGTCGGCCGCGTGCGCACGTACGACGAGGGCTTCGACCGCTACGTCGCCCACCTGATCGGGGTCCTCCCCAACCGCCTCGACGGCCTGAAGATCGTCCTCGACGAGGCCCACGGCGCGGCCGCCCGGGTCTCGCCCGAGGCCTTCGCCCGCGCGGGCGCCGAGGTGGTCACCATCGGTGCCGACCCGGACGGCCTGAACATCAACGACGGCTGCGGCTCCACCCACCTGGGCCTGCTCAAGGCCGCCGTCCTGGAGCACGGCGCCGACCTGGGCATCGCGCACGACGGCGACGCCGACCGCTGCCTGGCCGTGGACGGCGCGGGCAACGAGGTCGACGGGGACCAGATCCTCGCCGTCCTGGCCCTCGCCATGCGCGAGGCCGGCTCGCTGCGCAAGAACACCGTGGTCGCCACCGTCATGTCGAACCTCGGCTTCAAGCTGGCCATGGAGAACGAGGGCATCGCCTTCGTCGAGACCGGCGTCGGCGACCGCTACGTCCTGGAGTCGATGAAGGAGCACGGCTACGCCCTCGGCGGCGAGCAGTCCGGGCACGTCATCATCCTCGACCACGCCACCACCGGCGACGGCACCCTGACCGGCCTGATGCTGGCCGCCCGGGTGGCCGCCACCGGCCGCTCCCTGGCCGAGCTCGCCGGGGTCATGGACCGGCTGCCGCAGATCCTGATCAACGTGCCCGACGTGGACAAGTCCCGGGTCACCACCTCCGCCGAGCTGGCCGCGGCCGTCGCGGACGCCGAGCGCGAGCTCGGCGCCACCGGCCGCGTGCTGCTGCGCCCCTCCGGCACCGAGCCCCTGGTCCGCGTCATGGTCGAGGCCGCGGACATCGGCCAGGCGCGCGCGGTCGCGGGCCGGCTGGCGGACGCGGTGAAGACCGCGCTCGGCTAGTCCGGGCCGTTGTGCCGCGCCGCGGCGTCCGCCGGTCCACGGGACCGGGCGGGCGCCGCGGCCGTTTCCGGGCCGGGGCGGTGGGGCTACCCCTTTCCGGGGCGCCGGCCCGTTCCGCGGCGGGTGCCCGGCGGGCGGCGCCAGTGCCCGCGCTGGGTGCGCCACAGCAGCTTCTGCCCGTACAGGGTCAAGACGCCCGCGAGGACGATGCCGACGAGGTTGAGCAGCAGCTGGAGGGCGGAGCCGCCCATCTGGCCCACCTCGCCGTAGCCGAGGGCGACGGCCGCGTTGGCGGCGGCCGGGACCGTGGTCACCGAGATGGCGACCCCGACGAGCGCCCCCGACTTCGAGGAGGTCAGGGAGAGCACCCCGGCGGCGCCCGCGAGCAGGGCCACCACGAAGGAGAACGGGTCCGGCTGCCAGATGAAGCTGGTGTTCGGCCGGGGGTCGTCCAGCATCGACTTCTCGAACAGCCCGAGGGCGTCCATCGCCAGCGTGAACGCGGTCGTGGCGGCCATCGCCACGACGAAGCCCACGAACAGGGCGATCAGGGAGCGCAGCGCCAGCCGGGGCACCCGCCGGACCAGCCCGGTGCAGATCCCGGCGAGCGGGCCGAACTCGGGGCCGACCGCCATCGCGCCCACGATCAGGACGGCGTTGTCGAGGACCACGCCGCAGGCCGCGATCATGGTCGCGAGGACCATGAAGGCGCCGTAGGTGAGGGTGAGGGTGGACTCCTCGTGGGTGGCCTCGGTCAGCTGCTCCCACAGGACGGCGTCGGCGCCCTCGCCCGGGGCCTCCTTTTCGGCCTCCTCCGCGCGGGCGGACAGCGACAGGTCGATGTCCTCGACGGCGATCGAGCCGTCCCGGTCGATGCCGAGCCCGCGCAGCCCGTGCAGCAGCTCGTCCCCGGCCTCGCGGGCGATATCGCAGAGGACCAGGTCCCCGGCGGGCTCGCGGGCCGCGCCGGGGAGTACGACCAGGTGGGTGGTGCCCACCGTGCCCTGGACCAGCTCGATCACGGCGTCCGTCCGGTCCGGCGGAGTGATCATCCGTAGGTGCAGCATGGCCGCACCCTAACGGCCGGGGCCCGCCGGCCCGGCTACAGCTTGCGCAGGCTGAGCCGCTGCACCTTGTGGTCGGGGCCCTTGCGGACGACGAGGGTGGCGCGCCCGCGGGTGGGGGCCACGTTCTCCAGCAGGTTGGGCCGGTTGATGGTCCGCCACATGGTCCGCGCGTAGTCGAGGGCCTCCTCCTCGGAGACCTGGGTGTACTGGCGGAAGTACGAGAACGGGTTCTGGAAGGCGGTCTCGCGCAGTTTGCGGAAGCGGTTGAGGTACCAGCGCTCGATGTCCTCCGGCTTGGCGTCCACGTACACGCTGAAGTCGAAGTAGTCGGCGAGGCCGACGCGGGTGCGGCCGTCCTTGCCGGGCAGGGCCGGCTGGAGGACGTTCAGGCCCTCGACGATCAGGATGTCCGGGCGGCGCACGACGAGCCGCTCGCCGGGCACGATGTCGTAGATGAGGTGGGAGTAGACGGGGGCGGTGACCTCGTCCTTCCCGGCCTTGATGTCCGCGACGAACCGGGTCAGGGCCCGGCGGTCGTACGACTCGGGGAAGCCCTTGCGGGAGGTGAGCCCGCGCTCCCGGAGCTCCTTCATCGGGTAGAGGAACCCGTCGGTGGTGACCAGCTCGACGCGCGGGTGCTCGGGCCAGCGGGCGAGCAGGGCCTGCAGCAGCCGGGCGACGGTGGACTTGCCCACGGCCACGCTGCCGGCGACCCCTATGACGAAGGGGGTGCCGGTCTGGGCGCCGTGGCCGTTCCCGGCGTCGCCGAGGAAGGTGTTGAGGGCGCCGCGGAGGTTGCTGGTGGCCCCGACGTACAGGTTGAGGAGCCGGGACAGCGGCAGGTACACGTCCCGTACCTCGTCCAGGTCGATGACGTCGCCCAGGCCGCGCAGGCGCTCCACCTCGTCGGCGGTGAGCGGCAGGGGGGTCCGCTCGCGCAGGGCGCTCCACTCGGCGCGGGTGAGGTCCACGTACGGCGACGTCTCGGTCCGGCGCCGGTCTGTTCCGCTTCGTGGCGGCGAAGTGATCACAGGGCCATTGTCGGCGCTGGGCGGCGGTTGTGGGCCGTGGGGTCGGTCACGTGGCGGAGCGGCGGCGGGGGCGGCGGGCTCCGGCACGGGGGTTGTACGGGATTGGGTTGCGATTGCGGCGCCCTCGCGTCTCATGGCTGTCACGATCTTCCGGCGGGGCCCCGTCCGGGGTGGAGCGGGCCTGTGGCGCCCGTAGATTTCCGATCGTCGCACTTGTGGGTCACAGGGGAGAGTCAGCCATGCACAGCACGCTCGTCCGCCGTTCCGCCGCCGCCTTGTCCGCGGTGTCCCTGGCCCTGCTGGCCACCGCCTGCAGCGGCTCCGGATCCTCCGGCTCCGGGGAGAAGGGCGAGGAGGGCGCTTCGGAGGCCTCCGCCGCGAAGGCGCTGACCGCGGCCGAGCTGGAGAAGCGGGCCCTCACCGAGGGCGACGTGCCGAAGCACCAGTTCAAGAAGGCCGGCCCGGAGGACCTGGTGAAGGCCGCCGATGCGGGCAGCGACAAGGCCGAGTGCAAGATCCTCAACGAGGCCTCCGGCCTGATCTCGGTCGGCAGGCCCGCCGCGACCGCCACGGTGATGGCGACCAGCCTGCCCGCCAAGGCGACGGACGTCATGAACGTGACCGCGACCGGTATCACCCTGGGCTCGTACGCGGGCCAGGGCGCCGAGGAGGCGCTCCACCAGGTGAAGAAGGCGGCGGAGGCCTGCAAGGGCGGGTTCATGACCACCACGCAGGGCGAGGAGACCCGGGTCTACGGCATGGAGCCGGCCGAGGTGACCGGCGGCGACGAGGCCGCGGCGTGGACGGTGACCGCGGACATGGACGGGGAGAAGGCGCAGACGAAGCTGGTCCTCGTCCGCAAGGGGAACACCCTGGTGACCCTGCACGCGATCAACTTCGCCGGCAAGACCGCGCTGCCGGCGGAGCTGATCGCGGCGCAGCTGAAGAAGCTGGGCTGATCCGCTGGTCCGCTGGTCCGCTGATCTGCTGGCGGTGCCCCGGTTTCCCCTGAGGGGGCCGGGGCGCCGCCGTGTCCGGGCCGGTGCGGGCCGTTCAGCCGCGGGCCGTGCCCCCGGGGCCGGTGTCGTCGAGCCGGTCGTGCGCGGCCAGGTCCGCGAGGGTGCGCGCGTACCGGCGGTCGGTCTCCTCCGCCTCGCGCACGGTCTCGCCGATGCGCTCGGCGATGGCCTCGGCGGCCGCCCGGTGCGGGTTCTCCGCGGTGCCGCCGGGTCCGGGTCCGGGCGGCGGCGGGGCGCCGGTGGAGCCGCCCGGGCGGGGTTCCTCCTCCGGGGTGACGGGGAAGGCGGGGTACTCGACGGACCCGTCCGGGTGGACCGTGTAGTTCCGCGCCTCGGCCTCGGCGAGGGCGCGCCGCAGCTTCTGCTGGGTGACGGCCAGTTCGTCCGCCAGGCCGATGAGGGTGCTGCGGACGACCCCGCACTCGGTGTGGACATACTGGTAGTTGCGGCTCAGCCGCTCCGTGTCGGCGACCGCGGCGTCCGCGGCCCGGCCCTTCTGGGTCTCCCGGATCCGCGCCGTCATCTCGGAGTCCACCCGGTCCCGGGAGGCGTCCGCGCGGCCGGAGGCCTTGCCCCAGCCGTCGGCCGCCGCCTCGTACGCGCCGAAGTCCGCGTCGCGCAGCTGCTGCCAGGTCGTCACGGCCGCTCCTCCCCGCGCATCCGGCGGGCGGTGTCTTCCTCGCGGTCTCCGAAGTCGCGGCCGGTGGCCGCCAGCGAGTCCGAGAGCCGTCCGCACTCCTCCTGCACCGCGGACAGCCGCCGCTGCCAGGAGGCGAGTACGGTCTCCAGCACCCCGGAGGAGGAGAAGCCGGCGGTGGCCGCGCCGACCACCTCGTGGGCGGAGCCCAGGTCGGTCGAGGCGCTGCCGGTGGCCCCCTGGAGGGAGCGGGCCGCCGCCGAGGCCTGCGACCAGGGGGCCGGGTCCGCCTCCAGGTCGGCTCCTCCCGCGCCCGGTCCGCCGCCGGGTCCGGCCGCGGCGAGCACCACGCCGTCGCCCGCCCCCTCCGGACCGAACAGGTCCTGCCACTTCGCGTCGAGCGCCACGCCCCACCCCTTCGGGATCGCAGGTTTGTTCCCGTGAAGCTAGCAAGAGGGGAGCGGCGGATTTCGTCCGGTTCGGGTCCCGGGCGGCGGCCGGGCCCGGGCGTAGGCTGCCGCCCATGTGCGGAATCGTGGGATACGTGGGAGCGCAGTCCGCGCTCGATGTCGTCATCGCAGGACTCAAGCGGCTCGAATACCGGGGCTACGACTCGGCGGGCGTGGCCGTGCTGGCGGACGGCGGGCTCGCCGCGGCGAAGAAGTCCGGAAAGCTCGTCAATCTGGAGAAGGAGCTGGTGGGAAGGCCGCTGCCGGCCGGGTCCACCGGAATCGGGCACACCCGCTGGGCCACCCACGGCGGTCCCACCGACGCCAACGCCCACCCCCACCTCGACAATTCGGGCCGCGTCGCCGTGGTCCACAACGGGATCATCGAGAACTTCGCCGCCCTGCGCGCGGAGTTGGCCGACCGCGGGCACCGGCTGGACTCCGAGACCGACACCGAGGTGGTCTCCCACCTGCTGGCGGAGGCCTTCTCCTCCACCGGGGACCTCGCCGAGGCCATGCGGCAGGTCTGCCGCCGGCTCGAGGGGGCGTTCACGCTGGTCGCGGTGCACGCCGACGAGCCGGACGTGGTGGTCGGCGCCCGCCGGAACTCCCCGCTGGTGGTGGGCGTTGGAGAAGGCGAGTCCTTCCTCGCCTCGGACGTGGCCGCGTTCATCGCCCACACGCGGTCCGCGATCGAGCTGGGCCAGGACCAGGTCGTCGAGCTGCGCCGCGACGGGGTCACGGTGACGGACTTCGGCGGAGCGCCCGCGGACGTGCGGGCGTACCACGTGGACTGGGACGCGTCCGCGGCCGAGAAGGGGGGTTACGACTACTTCATGCTCAAGGAGATCGCCGAGCAGCCCAAGGCGGTCGCCGACACCCTGCTGGGCCGGATCGACGCGGGCGGTCTGCTGACCCTCGACGAGCTGCGGATCCCCGACTCCGTGCTCCGCGAGGTCGACAAGGTCGTCATCGTCGCCTGCGGTACGGCGTACCACGCCGGGATGATCGCGAAGCTGGCCATCGAGCACTGGACCCGCATCCCGTGCGAGACGGAGCTGGCCAGCGAGTTCCGCTACCGCGACCCGATCCTCGACCAGCGGACCCTCGTCATCGCCATCTCGCAGTCCGGCGAGACCATGGACACCCTGATGGCGCTGCGGCACGCCCGGGAGCAGGGCGCCAAGGTGCTGGCGGTCTGCAATACGAACGGCTCGACGATCCCCCGCGAGTCGGACGCCGTGCTGTACACGCACGCCGGGCCGGAGGTCGCCGTCGCCTCGACCAAGGCCTTCCTCACCCAGCTGGTCGCCTGCTACCTCGTCGCCCTCTACCTGGGGCAGGTGCGCGGCACCAAGTGGGGGGACGAGGTCCGGGCCGTGGTCCGGGAGCTGTCGGAGATCTCGGGGGCGGTGGACGCCGTACTGGAGACCATGGAGCCGGTCCGGGCCCTCGCGCGCTCGCTCGCGGACAAGGACACCGTGCTCTTCCTCGGCCGGCACGTGGGCTACCCGGTGGCGCTGGAGGGCGCGCTCAAGCTCAAGGAGCTCGCGTACATGCACGCGGAGGGCTTCGCGGCGGGCGAGCTGAAGCACGGGCCGATCGCGCTCATCGAGGAGGACCTGCCGGTGGTCGTGGTCGTGCCCTCGCCGCGCGGGCGCTCGGTGCTCCACGACAAGATCGTGTCCAACATCCAGGAGATCAGGGCCCGCGGGGCGCGCACGATCGTGATCGCGGAGGCGGGGGACGAGGCCGTGGCCCCGTACGCCGATCACCTGATCCGCATCCCGGCCACGCCGACGCTCCTCCAGCCGCTCGTGGCCACGGTCCCGCTCCAGGTCTTCGCCTGCGAACTGGCCACCGCGCGGGGCAACGAGGTCGACCAGCCGCGTAACCTCGCGAAGTCCGTGACCGTGGAGTGAAGCGAAGTGAAGTGACGTGAAGTGAGCGGAGTGACGCAGTGATCATCGGGGTGGGCATCGACGTCGCCGAGATCGACCGCTTCCAGGCCGCGCTGGAGCGGACGCCGAACATGGCGCGCCGCCTGTTCGTCGAGGCGGAGCTGATGCTGCCGAGCGGCGAGCGGCGCGGTACCGCCTCGCTCGCCGCCCGGTTCGCCGCCAAGGAGGCCCTGGCCAAGGCGCTCGGCGCCCCCGCCGGACTGCTGTGGACCGACGCCGAGGTGTACGTGGAGGAGAGCGGGCAGCCCCGGCTGCGCGTGTCCGGGACGGTGGCCGCGCGGGCCGCCGCCCTGGGCGTGAAGTCCTGGCACATCTCCCTCAGCCACGACGCCGGGGTGGCGTCGGCGGTGGTGATCGCGGAAGGCTGACCCCATGCGAACCGCTTACCGCGTGGAGACCGTACGGGCCGCCGAGCACGAGCTCATGGCCCGCCTGCCCGAGGGCGCCCTGATGCAGCGGGCGGCCGCCGGCCTGGCCGCCGCCTGCGCCGGACTCCTGGGCCGGGTCTACGGCTCGCGGGTCGTCCTGCTCGTCGGCCCCGGGGACAACGGCGGCGACGCCCTCTACGCGGGGGCGCGGCTGGCCCGCCGGGGCGCCGGGGTGACCGCCGTCCCCATGGACCCGCAGCGGATGCACCCGGGCGGGCTGCGCGCCCTGCGGGCCGCCGGCGGCCGGATCGCGGACGTCTTCTCCGCGGGCCGGACCGACCTGGTCCTCGACGGGCTGCTCGGCATCGGCGGGCGCGGCGGGCTGCGCCCGGCCGCCGCCGCTCTCGCCGCGCGGGCCGCCGCCGCCCGGGCCGCGGGCGCGCTCGTAGTGGCGGTCGACCTGCCCAGCGGGGTGGACGCGGACACGGGCGAGGTGTCCGGGCCGGTGGTCAGCGCCGATGCGACGGTGGCCTTCGGCGCGTACAAGCCGGGACTGCTGATCGACCCGGGGGCCGGGCACGCGGGGGCGCTGCGGCTGGTGGACATCGGGCTGAGCTTCGGCGGGCCGCCCGCGGTCGAGGCGCTCCAGTTCGCGGACGTGGCGCGGCTGCTGCCGGTGCCGGGGGCGGCCGACGACAAGTACCGGCGCGGGGTGGTCGGGGTGGTGGCCGGCTCGGCCACCTACCCGGGCGCGGCCGTGCTCGCCGTCGCGGGCGCGCTGCGGGGTGGTGCGGGGGCGGTGCGGTACGTCGGGCCCGCGGGCGCCGAGGTGCTGGCGCGCTACCCCGAGTCCCTCGTCCACCCCGGGCCGCCGTCGCGGGCCGGGCGGGTCCAGGCCTGGGTGGTCGGACCGGGCCTCGGCGAGGGCCGCGGCGAGGTCGCCGCCCTCCTCGCGGCGGAGGTGCCGCTGCTGATCGACGCCGACGGGCTGCGCGGGCTGGACCCGGCGGCGGTCCGGGCCCGGACCGCGCCGACGCTGCTGACCCCGCATGCGGGGGAGGCGGCGGCGCTGCTGGGGGTCGCGCGGGCGGAGGTGGAGTCCGCCCGGCTGGACTCCGTACGGGCCCTCGCCGACCGGTACGGGGCGGCGGTCCTCCTCAAGGGCTCGACGACGCTGGTCGCGGGGGCGGGTGGTGGAGCGGGGCCCGATTCGGGTCCCGGGGGCGGGGTGGGGCCGGGGTCTGGGGCTGGGCCGGGGTCTGGATCCGGGTTGGTGGTCGGCTCCGGGGCCGGGTCGGCGGTGCGGGTCAATCCGACCGGGACGCCGTGGCTGGCTACGGCGGGGAGCGGGGACGTGTTGGCGGGGCTGGCGGGGGCGCTGCTGGCTTCGGGGTTGTCGGCGGTTGCCGCCGGGTCTGTTGCGGCCCATCTGCACGGGCTGGCTGCGCGCCATGCGGCGGTTTCCGGCACCGGCTCTTCGTCCGGCTCGGACTACGGCTCCGGCTCCGTCGGCGGAGACCGGGGGCGCGTCGGCGGCGGGCCCGTCACCGCCCACGAGGTGGCCCTCGCGCTCCCCTCCGCCTGGCGCACGGTGACCACCCCCTGACCCCGGTTCCCGCTGCGCGGGGCCTGTTCCCCACCCCGCCCCTTCCCGAAGCAGGGGCTCCGCCCCCACACCCCCGCGCCTCAAACGCCGGCGGGGCTGGGGTGGTGGGGGTGGTCGGGTCGGGTGCGGGTGGGTGGCTTCGGGGCTGCACGACAACCTCAGTGGTGGGCTGGCTGGTGGCTGCACGGTCGCGCTGGCCGGAGCGAAATCCAGCCTGCGCGGCGATTGAGCGCACCGGGCGCGGAGCGCCCGGGAGGCGGGGGTGCGTGGGGGAGGTGGGGGTCACGTGGTGGGTTGCGGGGGGTGGGGGTTTGGCTCTGAGAGACTGGGCGCGATGAACGAGACAGCCCCGCAGCCCCGCGTACGCGCCGAAATCGACCTGGACGCCGTCCGCCACAACGTGCGCGCACTGCGCGACCGGGCGCCCCGCGCCCAGTTGATGGCCGTGGTGAAGGCCGACGCGTACGGGCACGGAGCGGTGCCCTGCGCCCGCGCCGCCCTGGAGGCCGGGGCCGCCTGGCTCGGCACGGCCACCCCGGAGGAGGCGCTCGCGCTGCGCGCGGCCGGTATCGGGGCCCCGGTGATGTGCTGGCTGTGGACCCCGGGCGGGCCCTTCCGGCAGGCCGTGGACGCCGGTATCGACATCGGCGTCAGCGGGATGTGGGCCCTGGACGAGGCGCTGGCCGCGGCCCGCGCCGCCGGCCGTCCGGCCCGGGTCCAGCTCAAGGCGGACACCGGCCTCGGCCGCAACGGCTGCCAGCCCCACGACTGGGCCGACCTCGTCGGCGCGGCCGTCGCCGCCCAGGCCGAGGGCACCGTCCGCGTCACCGGCCTCTGGTCCCACTTCGCCTGCGCCGACGAGCCGGGCCACCCCTCCGTCCAGCACCAGCTGACCGTCTTCCGGGACATGGTCGCGTACGCCGAGAAGGAGGGCCTGGAGCCCGAGGTCCGGCATATCGCGAACTCCCCGGCGACCCTCACCCTCCCCGAGAGCCACTTCGACCTCGTCCGTACCGGCCTCGCCGTCTACGGGGTCTCCCCTGCCCCCGAGCTCGGCACCCCGCAGCAGCTGGGCCTGCGCCCCGCGATGTCCCTCAAGGCCACGGTCGCCCTGGTCAAGGAGGTCCCGTCCGGGCACGGGGTCAGCTACGGGCACCACTACGTCACCGAGTCGGCCACGGGCCTCGCCCTGGTCCCGGCCGGGTACGCCGACGGGGTCCCGCGGAGCGCCTCCGGCCGCGGACCGGTCCTGGTGGGCGGCCGGGTCCGCCGGGCCGCGGGGCGGATCGCGATGGACCAGTTCGTGGTCGACACCGGCGCGGACCGGGTGCGCCCGGGGGACGAGGCCGTGCTCTTCGGCGCCGGCGACGGCGGGGAGCCCACCGCCGAGGACTGGGCGCAGGCCGCCGGCACCATCGCGTACGAGATCGTGACCCGCATCGGCGCGCGCGTGCCGCGCGTCTACCTCAACGCCGGGGCCTGACCCCGTACCCCACCCCGACGCCCGACCCGACGTGAGCGAGGTGCCGTGAACGAGAACTGGCGCAGGGCCGGACTGGCCGGAGCCGCGATCGGGGTGCTGGCCGCAGGGGCCGCGGCGGGCGTGGCCGTCGAGCGGCTCACCGTCGGCCGCGGGATGCGGCGCAAGGCCCGGCTGGCCCTGGACGCGGCGGGCCCGTACGGCTCGCTGCGCGGGATACCGGGCCGGGCCCGCGCCGAGGACGGCACCGAGCTCCACTTCGAGGTCGAGGAGGTCGAGGAGGGCAGGGAAGGCGGGGCAGGAGGGGAGTCCGCAGCCCCCGTGACCGTGGTGTTCTGCCACGGGTACTGCCTCGGCCAGGACGCCTGGCACTTCCAGCGCGCCGCCCTGCGCGGTGCCGTACGGGCCGTCTACTGGGACCAGCGCAGCCACGGCCGCTCCGGCCGCGGCCTCGGGCAGGCCGACGGCGAACCGGTCTCGATGGACCTGCTCGGCCGCGACCTGAAGGCCGTCATCGACGCGGCCGCCCCCGAGGGTCCGCTCGTCCTCGTCGGGCACTCCATGGGCGGCATGACCGTGATGGCGCTGGGCGCCCGGTACCCGGAGCTGGTGCGCGAGCGGGTGGCCGGCGTGGCCTTCATCGGCACCTCCGGCGGCCGGCTCGCCGAGGTGACGTACGGGTTCCCGGCCGCCGGGATGAACCTCGTACGCCGCGTCCTGCCCGGCGTACTGCGCGCCCTCGGCTCCGAGGCCGAGCTCGTCGAGCGCGGTCGGCGGGCCACGGCCGACCTGCTGGCCGGCACGGTCAAGCGGTACTCCTTCGCCGCGCAGGACGTGGACCCGGCCGTCGCCCGCTTCGCCGAGCGGCTGATCGAGGCCACGCCCATCGACGTGGTCGCCGAGTTCTACCCGGCCTTCGAACAGCACGACAAGACCGCCGAACTGGCCGTGTTCGCCGACGTGCCCGCCCTGGTCCTGGCCGGGGACCAGGACCTGATCACCCCGGCCGCGCACAGCGAGGCCATCGCCGCGGAGCTGCCGCGGGCCGAGCTGGTCCTCGTACCCGAGGCCGGGCACCTCGTGCTCCTCGAGCACCCGCAGACCGTCACCGCGGCCCTCGTGCAGCTGCTGGCGCGGGCGGGCGCCGGTCCGGCAGCGGCTAACGTTGGCGCCCATGGAAGCACCGCACATCCAGCACCCTGAGGCCGCCGCGGGCGGCAGCGCCCGGCTCACCGTCGACTCCCCGGAGCGGATGCAGGACCTGGGCCGGCGGCTCGCCGCCCTGCTGCGCCCCGGCGATCTGGTCCTGCTGACCGGTGAGCTGGGCGCCGGGAAGACCACGCTGACCCGCGGGCTCGGCGAGGGCCTGGGCGTCCGCGGGGCCGTGACCTCCCCGACCTTCGTGATCGCCCGCGTGCACCCCTCGCTGGCCGCCGGGCCGCCGCTGGTGCACGTGGACGCGTACCGGCTGGGCGGCGGGCTCGACGAGATGGAGGACCTGGACCTCGACGTCTCGCTGCCCGAGTCCGTCGTCGTCGTCGAATGGGGCGACGGCAAGGTGGAGGAGCTGTCCGACGACCGGCTGCACGTGGTCATCGCGCGCGCGGTGGGCCACGAGGAGGTCCTGGACGACGTCCGTACGGTCTCCCTGACCGGTATCGGCGCCCGCTGGGCCGGACCGGAGCTGGCGCAGCTCGCGGAGCCGGACCTTCCGTAACCGCCCGGAGGCGTGACGGCGGCCCCGGACCGGGTCCGGGGGCTCCGCGCGGTCCGCATTCCGACAACTTGTCGGCAAGATATTGCGCCGACGACGCGGCACGTGGTCACATGGTAGCGAGACCTGGTTAGGTCTACCTAACTACGGCTTCCCGGGCCCAGGAGGCAGCCATGCCGGCACATGAGCGCGCAGAAGTCCACCGTCCGTCCGCACCCGCTCCGCACCGGGCCCCCGGCGCGGTCCTCCCCGGTACGGGAGGGCTGAGCGTCCGCGACCTGCTCGCCTCCTGCGCCGCCGCCACCGCCGTCTCCACCCCGCCCCGCCCCGCCTCCCGCCGGGCCCCGGCCCCCGAGGGCGCGGCGGGGACGGGTGCTGCGGGCGGTACGGGCAGTGCGGCCGGTTCGGGTGGGGCGGGCGGAGCCGCAGGGGCCGTAGGGGCCGCAGGGTCGGCTGGGACGGAAGCGGCCTGAGGCCTCCCTCGGGTACCCACTCGTTCGAGTGGGTTTTCCGGGCCGGTTTACGGGTCCGCCCCCGCGGCACGGGCAGCGGGGGCGGGTGAGCCGAGTGAGCCGGGAATTCCGGAGAACTCAGGGAGCCGGAGGAGGCGCTGCGGCCCCGGGCCTCAGGGGACCACGACCACCTTCGAGTTGACCGTCGCGAAGGTCCACATCGCGTCCCCGTCGGCCCGCGTCATGCGGATGCCGCCGGTCTTCTTCGCCGGGTCGGGCTCGGGCATCGCCCCGTCCACCCGCGCGCTGAACCCGATCGTCACCCCGGACACGCTGCCGAAGCGCACCACGTGCTCGACCGGCACCCCGTCGGAGCCGGTCACCTTGCCCGAGCGCGAGCCGACGATGTACGAGCCGGGAGTCGGGTTCACCGTGCTCGGCATGACGGTGAAGGTGCGGACCTTGGTGCCCGCCTTGCCGACCAGCCACACCTGCTTGGCGCTCAGCGAGTACACGACGCGCACGCCCGTACCCGAGTTGAGGGGCACCGCCGACGGCGTGCGCTTGCCCGGCTGGGCGGCGGGCACGCTGGGGGAGGCGACGCCGGGGGACTGGGCGGCCGGCCGCTCCGGGGCGCTCGCGGAGGCCTGGTAGGCGAGGAAGCCCACCACGGCCACGGCCGCGGCGGTGAGCCCGGCCACGATTCCCGAGCTGCTGCGTGCCACCTTGTCTCCGCCTCTCGCATGGCCCTCCGGGGCCCCAGGATCCCCCGGGGTGACGGTAGCAGCCGGGCCGCGGGGCCACGGTGCCGCCGTGGGGCGCGCCCCCGGAGTCGTAGGCTGTTCGCGTGCTCTTGCTTGCCGTAGATACCGCCACGCCCGCCGTCACCGTCGCCCTCCACGACGGCGAGTCCGTACTCGCCGAGGCGCACCAGGTCGACGCCCGCCGCCACGGGGAGCTGCTGCTCCCCTCCGTCGACCGCGTGCTCGCCGAGGCGGGCCTGAAGCTCGACGCCGTCACCGGCATCGTCGTGGGCGTCGGCCCCGGCCCGTACACCGGACTGCGCGTCGGCCTCGTGACGGCCGCGGCCTTCGCCTCCGCGCTCGGCGTGCCCGTCCACGGGCTGTGCACGCTCGACGGACTCGCCTACGCCGCCGGGGACGCCGGGGTCGAAGGCCCCTTCGTGGTCGCCACCGACGCCCGCCGCAAGGAGGTGTACTGGGCCCGCTACGAGGACCCGCGCACCCGCAGCGGCGGGGCGGCCGTGGACCGCCCGGCCGATATCGCCGACGAGGTCGCCGGACTGCCGGCGGTCGGCGCGGGCGCCCTGCTGTACCCGGAGGTCTTCGCGGACGCCCGCGCCCCCGAGCACCAGTCGGCCGGTGCGCTGGCCGCGCTGGCCGCGGAGAAGCTGGCGAAGGGCGAGCCGTTCGTGAACGCCCCCGGCACCCAGCCGCAGCCCATGTACCTGCGCCGCCCCGACGCGCAGGTGCCGAAGAACTACAAGGTGGTCACCCCCCAGTGACGGAATCGGTGACGGCCCCCGGGACGGACCCCGCACCGGGCGCACCCGGCCCCGCGCCGGTGCCGGGCGCCCCGCGCCTGCGCGAGATGCGCTGGTGGGACATCGGGCCCGTACTGGAGCTGGAGCACGACCTCTTCCCCGAGGACGCCTGGTCGGCGGGGATGTTCTGGTCCGAACTGGCCCACGCCCGCGGCCCCGGCGCCACCCGCCGCTACCTCGTCGCCGAGGAGGTGCTGCCCGGCGGCGGCACCCGGCTCGTCGGGTACGCCGGCCTGGCCGCCGCGGGCGACCTCGGCGACGTACAGACCATCGCGGCCGCCCGGGACCAGTGGGGCAGCGGGCTCGGCGCCCGGCTGCTGACCGAACTGCTGCGCGCGGCCACCGACTTCGAATGCGCCGAGGTGCTGCTGGAGGTACGGGTGGACAACACCCGCGCCCAGCGGCTCTACGAGCGCTTCGGCTTCGAGCCGATCGGCTTCCGGCGCGGCTATTACCAGCCCGGAAACATCGACGCGCTCGTGATGCGACTTTCCGATCCCGCACGTTCCGTGAGAAGTGAGAACCATGGCTGACGAACCCCTCGTCCTCGGCATCGAGACCTCCTGCGACGAGACCGGCGTCGGCATCGTCCGCGGCCACACCCTGCTCGCGGACGCGGTCGCCTCCAGCGTCGACGAGCACGCCCGCTTCGGCGGGGTCGTGCCCGAGGTGGCCTCGCGCGCCCACCTGGAGGCCATGGTCCCCACCATCGAGCGCGCCCTGAAGGAGGCCGGGGTCGCGGCGGGCGACCTCGACGGCATCGCCGTCACCGCCGGACCCGGGCTCGCGGGCGCCCTGCTGGTCGGCACCTCGGCCGCCAAGGCCTACGCCTACGCCCTCGGCAAGCCCCTGTACGGGGTCAACCACCTGGCCTCCCACATCTGCGTGGACCAGCTGGAGCACGGCCCGCTGCCCGAGCCGACGATGGCCCTGCTGGTCTCGGGCGGCCACTCCTCGCTGCTGCTCGCCCCGGACATCACCAGCGACGTACGGCCCCTCGGCGCGACCATCGACGACGCCGCCGGCGAGGCCTTCGACAAGATCGCGCGCGTGCTGGACCTCGGCTTCCCCGGCGGCCCGGTCATCGACCGGCTCGCCAAGGAGGGCGACCCGGAGGCCATCGCCTTCCCGCGCGGGCTGACCGGGCCGCGCGACGCCGCGTACGACTTCTCCTTCTCCGGGCTCAAGACCGCCGTGGCCCGCTGGATCGAGGCCAAGCGCAGGGCCGGCGAGGAGGTCCCGGTCCGCGACGTGGCCGCGTCCTTCCAGGAGGCGGTCGTGGACGTCCTGACCCGCAAGGCCGTCCGGGCCTGCAAGGACGAGGGCGTCGACCACCTCATGATCGGCGGCGGGGTCGCGGCCAACTCGCGGCTGCGGGCCCTGGCCCAGCAGCGCTGCGACGACGCGGGCATCGTGCTGCGGGTGCCGCGGCCGAAGCTGTGCACCGACAACGGCGCGATGGTCGCCGCCCTCGGGGCAGAGATGGTCGCCCGCAACCGGCCGGCCTCGGACTGGGACCTGTCCGCCGACTCCTCCCTGCCGGTGACCGACCCGCACGTACCGGGCACCGGGCACGGGCACTCGCACTCGCACGGGCATGCCCACGATCACGACCACGTGCACGAGCTCAGCAAGGACAACCTGTACTCGTGAGCGCCACGATCGCCCTGATGTGGGAGGCCCGGGCCGTGACCGGCCGGGGCAACGAGCTGCTGGAATGGGCCGCGGCCCAGACCACCGCGGTGGAGCCGCTGCGCCGCGAGACCTTCCGGGCCCCCGGGGACCGGGTGCTCGTGATCACCTGGTGGGAGGCGGAGGGCCTCGCGGCGGAGCTGCCCGAGCTCCCCGAGCCGGCCGCCGACCTGATCACGCGCCCGGTGCACCGCTGGCGGTTCGAATCCGTGGACGCGGAACGCTCGTAGACGGCTCGCAGCGGGTGTCCCGCCTTTCGAACGGCCGGGGACCGGGGGCCGGACGGCCGCTATGGTCGTGCGCATGACGCACCGTCATCTGCCGCCCCCGCCCCCGGCCCCCGCGGACCTGCGCGCCTGGCTGGCGCCCGCGGCGCTGCGGGCCGAGCGGGCGGCGGCGCTCGCGGAGCTGGGACGGCAGGCGCTGGGGGCCGGGAGGCTGCTCCTGCTCTGGCTGCTCGCCGCGGTCTTCGCTCTGGCCTGGTCCTTCCTCGGCATCGCCCTGACCGCCTTCGAACAGGGCGACCGCGGGGAGCGGGTCCTCGGCGGGGTGTTCACCGCCCTCGGGGCCGGGGTGCTCGTCCCCGCAGGCCTCTGGACGGCGGCCGCCGCCCGCCGCGACCGGGAGGTGCGGGCCCTGCTCGGCGCCTGGGCGGACCTGGACCGGGACCCGGAGGCCGACGCGCGGCTGCGGGAGCCGCTGCGGACCCTGGGCTGGGTGGTGTCCTCGGTGACGCTGTGCGCCCTGGGGCTGTGGGTGACCTTCGGGGTCTCGACAGCGGCGCGGCCGGGCCGGGACACCTACGCCGAGGTCGCGTACAGCATGGGCCTCGGGATGATCCTGTGGGTCACCGGGCTGCTGGGGGTCGGCCGGGCCGCGGCGCACTACCGGTGGGCGCGCGGCGTCGGCGTCCGGGGGCCCGCCGGGCCCGCGGCCGGGATCAGCCCCGGCCGGCCGCCGCGGGCGCGCCGATCAGCACCGAGGGGGCGCCCGCCACTCGGGTCAGGAAGACGGTCGCGGAGTTCGGACCCTGCGGCTTGACCTTCCTGCGCAGCTCCTCCGGCTCCACCGCCGAACCCCGCTTCTTGACGGTCAGCACCCCCACCCCGCGCTCGCGCAGCAGCGCCTTGAGCTTCTTCAGGTTGAAGGGCATCACGTCGGTGATCTCGTACGCGGTGGCGTACGGCGTGGGCAGCAGCTCGTCCGCGGTGACGTAGGCGATCGTCGGGTCGATCAGCCGGCCGGACAGCGGGGCCGCGGCCTCGGCCACCAGGTGGGCGCGGATCACCGCGCCGTCGGGCTCGTACAGCCAGCGGCCCACCGGGCCGGGCTCCGGATCGGGCAGGGGCGCGCCCGTGGCCAGCGAGTCCCCCTGCGGCAGCAGGGTGGCGCGGACCGTGCCGGGCGCCGTACCGAACCACAGCACGGCCTCCTTCACGTCCCCGTGGTCCGAGATCCACTCGGCCTCGGCCTCCGCCGGCACGGCCTCGTGCGGGATCCCCGGCGCGATCTTGACCGCCGCGAACCGGGCGCTGCGGGCGGCCGCCACGGCCCAGGACAGCGGCGGGGAGTAGGCCTCCGGGTCGAAGGTCCGCCCGCGGCCCCCGCGCCGCGCCGGGTCCACGAACACGGCGTCGTACCCGGAGGTGTCCACCTCCGTGACGTCCGCCTCGCGGACCTCGATCAGCTCCGCCAGCCCCAGTGCCTGCGCATTCGCGCGCGCCACCGCGCAGGTCAGCGGGTCCCGGTCCACGGCGAGCACCCGGATCCCCGCCCGGGCCAGGGCGATCGCGTCCCCGCCGATCCCGCAGCACAGGTCGGCGGTGCTGCGCACTCCGAGCTCCGCCAGCCGCCGCGCCCGGTACCCGGCCACGGAGGCGCGGGTGGCCATCTCGACCCCGCCGGGGGTGAAGAACATCCGGTACGCGTCCTGCTCACCGAACTTGGCCACCGCGCGCTGCCGCAGCCGCGCCTGGCCCAGGGCCGCGGACACCAGGGAGGCCGGGTGGTCGCGGCGCAGCCGGGTGGCGGTCGCGAGCTCCTTGGCCGGGTCGTAGTCCCGCAGTCCGGACAGCAGGTCCCTGCCCCCGTCGGTCAGCAGGGAGGCGAAGGCGTCGAGGTCGTTCACCGGACCATTGTCGGCCAGAAGGGGGAAGACCGGCGCCGGGTCGCGGGTGCGCCCGGGTGTCGCGCGGGGCTCCAGGGCCCCGTGGTGACAGGATGCGGCGCCATGCAGCTAGTACGACAAAAGGAACAAACCGCACGTTTCGCCGATCCGGCGCGCGGCCGGTACGGGGTGGCGCTGACCGTCCTCCTGGTCGCGGCCCTCGGGACCGGGTGCGGTGCCGGGAGCGGTGGCGGCGCGGACGGCCGGGACGCCCCGCAGAAGGCCCCCGGCGCCCGCGCCGCGGCCCCCGGGGCACCCGGCGGCGCCGCGGCCCGGCTGGAGCAGGCCCAGGCGGCCCGCGCGGCGGCCGCGAAGCGGTGGGGCCTGGCGCAGACCCCCCTGGCGGCCCCCGCGGCCCCCGCGGAGAAGCCGCAGATCACCACCCGCAAGGGCTTCGAGGTGGAGGGCGGCGAGGACCTGCCGCCGGTGTTCACCACCGTGCCCACCGAGCAGAAGGTGGTCTTCCTGACGGTCGACGACGGGGCCGAGAAGGACCCGGAGTTCCTGCGCATGATGCAGGAGCTGAAGATCCCGTACAGCGCCTTCCTCAGCGACTACGTGGTCCGCGACGACTACCCGTACTTCAAGAAGATGCAGGCCGCGGGGGTCACGCTCAACAACCACACCCTCAACCACCGGTACATGCCGGCCCTGTCGTACGAGAAGCAGCGCCAGGAGATCTGCGGGCAGCAGGACACCATCCAGAAGCAGTTCGGCAAGCGCCCCGAACTCTTCCGCCCGCCCTACGGCAACTACAACCGCGACACCCTGCGCGCGGCCAAGTCCTGCGGGGTCAAGGCCGTCCCGCTGTGGAACGCCGAGGTCTTCCCCGACCGCATGGAGTGGCGCGAATGGGACCGCGACCTGCACCCCGGGGACATCATCCTCACCCACTTCCGGGGCCGCGAGGACTGGAAGGGATCGATGCCTGACATGATCCGTCAGGTCATGAAGACCGTCACGGCGAAGGGGTACGCCGTGGCCCGCCTGGAGGACTACTTGTGAGCAGTGCGCGCCGGCTCGTCGCCGGGACGATGGCGGCCGGCGCGCTCGTGGCCGCGTGCGGGCTGACGGGCTGCGCCCAGAGCGTGGACCCGATCGAGCGGCTCGGGCGCAAGGCCACGGCCGGGGTGACGGGCGGGGCGACGGCCCCGGCGGCGGGCGGCGCGGCGGCCGGCGCCGGCGGGCCGCGGGGCGTACGGCCCTCCGCCCCGGCCCGGCCGGATCCCTCCGCGGCCGCCCCCTCCGACGCGTACCGGCGCTGGGGGCTGGCCGGGCCGCTGGAGTTCGCCGCCCCGCCGGCCGCGCGGCCGGTGCTGCCGGCGGCCGGCCCGGGGCGGGTGCCGGTGGTGGACCGGATACCCGTGCCCGCGGGCGAGAAGACGGTCTTCCTGACCTTCGACGACGGGGCCGAACGCGATCCGGAGTTCCTGCGGATGGCCGGCGAACTGAAGCTGCCGATCAGCATGTTCCTGACCGACAGCGTGGCCGCGCCCGGGTACGGGCACTTCGGGGCCCTGCGCGCACAGGGCCACGGCAGCGCGGTGCAGAACCACTCGCTGACCCACCCGAACCTGCGGACCCTGCCGTACGCGGCCCAGAAGGCCGAGATATGCGGGCAGCAGGAGAAGCTGCACAAACGATTCGGCGAGCGGCCCCGGCTCTTCCGCCCGCCCTTCGGCAACTACAACGACGACACGCTGCGCGCCGCGGCCGACTGCGGGGTCTCCTCCGTCGTCCTGTGGCGGGTCTCCATGCAGATCCGCAACCTGCGCTACGCCGAGGGGGACGGGCTGCGGCCCGGGGACATCGTGCTCGCGCACTTCCGGGGCCCCGCCGAGCTCAAGGGCTCCACGCTGACGCAGATGACCACCCGGATGCTGCGGAGGATCCAGGAGCAGGGCTACCGGATAGGGCGCCTGGAGGACTACCTCTGAGGCCCGCCCGCCCACCCGTTCCTACCCTGGCCACCCGCCACCCGCCACCCGCCACCCGCCACCCGACCCCCGCCGCTCAGCCCGCCGGAGCCGGCGCGGGGGCCGCTCGCGGGCCGGGCTCCGGCTCCGGCAGGCGCGCGTCCGCCTCCCGCTGCCGCTCCGCGCTGTCGCTGATCCGCAGCAGCAGCGCGATCATGATCCAGTTCGCCAGCAGGGACGAGCCGCCCTTCGCGAGGAACGGCAGCGCCTTGCCCGTCAGCGGGATCAGGCCCGTGACCCCGCCCGCGACCACGAAGACCTGGAGGGCCAGCGCCGCGGCCAGGCCCACCGCGAGCAGCTTGCCGAAGGGGTCCCGCGCGGCCAGCGCCATCCGCAGGCCCCGCTGCACCAGCAGCGCGTAGACCAGCAGCACGGCCATCACCCCGGCCAGGCCCAGCTCCTCGCCCACGGTGGTGAGGATGAAGTCGGAGCGGGCCGCGAAGCCGATCTGCTCCGGGTGCCCCAGCCCCAGGCCGGTGCCGGTGATCCCGCCGGTTCCGAAGCTGAACAGGGCCTGCGCCGACTGGTCCGAGACGATGCCCGGCGGCCGCTGCTCGGGCGGCAGGAAGATCGACATCGGCTCCAGCCAGGCGGCGACGCGGCCCTTGACGTGCGGTTCGGTGGACCCGACCACGAAGGCGCCGGCGGAGGCCATGAGCAGGCCGCAGACGATCCAGCTGGTCCGCTCGGTGGCGACGTACAGCATCACGACGAAGACGCCGAAGAAGATCAGCGAGGTGCCGAGGTCGCGCTCGAAGACCAGCACGAGCATCGAGACGATCCACACCGTGACGATCGGGCCCAGCTGCCGGCCCGGCGGCAGCCGCACGCCCAGCACCTTGCGGCCCGTCAGCGCCAGCGCGTCCCGGTGGACGACCAGGTACCCCGCGAAGAACACCGCGATCATGATCTTCACGAACTCGCCCGGCTGCAGCGACATGCCCCCGACCGTGATCCACCGCTTGGCGCCGTACTGGTCGGCGCCGAAGAAGGCGGGTGCGATCAGCAGGGCCAGGGCGACCGCCATCGTCAGGTAGATGTACCGCTGGAGGTGGCGGTGGTCGCGCAGGACGGCGATCACGGCCAGGGCGGCGGCCACGCCGATGACCGTCCACATCAGCTGCCCGGGCGCGTTCGCCGCGGCGTTCTTGAACTTCGCCACGTACGTCTGGTCCAGCCGCGCGAGCAGCACCAGCCCCAGCCCCGACAGCAGCAGCGCCAGCGGCAGGATCAGCGGATCCGCGTACGCCGCGAACCGGCGCACGCCCAGGTGCCCCACCAGCGCGAGCAGCGACATGCTGAGCGCGAAACCGGTGAGCCCCGGCGGGAGGGCGCCGTTCATCGCCAGGCCCACGCTGGCCTGGCCGAAGACGGTGATCGCGACGACGAAGGCCAGCAGCAGGGCCTCGGTGCGCCGGCGCGCCGAAGCCGTGGTCCGGGCCCGCAGGGTCAGTCCGCGCACGGCACGCCGCCGCCGGTGGCGCCCGGTGCCTCAGGGGTTGCGGAAGCCGTCCGTCCGATCTGCTCGCCAATGAGCCGCTTTATCTTCATATCGTCTACGACGAACGCACCGGCCCGGTGGTTCCTCGGTGCAGGTTTGAAGCGCCGGGGCAGGGGCATGGCTGCGTACCGGGCCGCGCCGCGCGCAACGCCGCCGGCCGTGAATTGGCACTCCGCTTGACCGAGTGCTAATCGCCGGAATACTCTCGGGCCTGGCACTCGCCCCTGGTGAGTGCCAACACAGCGACGGGCAGGTCCGGCACCCGCGACGACGGATCCACCTGGTCGCCACCTCAGACAGTTAACCCCGTGAGATCTCCGAAGGGGGAGGTCGGATCGTGACGACCGCCAGCTCCAAGGTTGCCATCAAGCCGCTCGAGGACCGCATCGTGGTCCAGCCGCTCGACGCAGAGCAGACCACGGCCTCCGGCCTGGTCATCCCGGACACCGCGAAGGAGAAGCCCCAGGAGGGCGTCGTCCTCGCCGTGGGCCCGGGCCGCTTCGAGGACGGCCAGCGTCTCCCGCTGGACGTCAACGTCGGCGACATCGTGCTGTACTCCAAGTACGGCGGCACCGAGGTGAAGTACAGCGGCGAGGAGTACCTCGTCCTCTCGGCTCGCGACGTGCTCGCGATCGTCGAGAAGTAATTCACCCGAAGCAGATTGCTTTGAGCTGCGCCCCTGGTCACCCCGCTGATTGCCGGGCGGCGAGGGGCGCAGTCCGTTAAACCCCAGAATTTTCGAGAGGGCTGAACCGCTTCCATGGCGAAGATCCTGAAGTTCGACGAGGACGCCCGTCGCGCCCTCGAGCGCGGCGTCAACAAGCTTGCCGACACGGTCAAGGTGACGATCGGCCCCAAGGGCCGCAACGTCGTCATCGACAAGAAGTTCGGCGCCCCGACCATCACCAACGACGGCGTCACGATCGCCCGTGAGGTCGAGCTGGACGACCCGTACGAGAACCTGGGCGCCCAGCTCGTCAAGGAGGTGGCGACCAAGACCAACGACATCGCGGGTGACGGCACCACCACCGCGACCGTCCTGGCCCAGGCGCTCGTCCGCGAGGGTCTGCGCAACGTCGCCGCCGGCGCCTCCCCGGCCGCCCTGAAGAAGGGCATCGACGCCGCCGTCAAGGCCGTCTCCGAGGACCTCCTCGCCACCGCCCGTCCGATCGAGGACAAGTCCGACATCGCCGCCGTGGCCGCGCTCTCCGCGCAGGACCAGCAGGTCGGCGAGCTCATCGCCGAGGCGATGGACAAGGTCGGCAAGGACGGTGTCATCACCGTCGAGGAGTCCAACACCTTCGGCCTCGAGCTCGAGTTCACCGAGGGCATGGCCTTCGACAAGGGCTACCTGTCCCCGTACTTCGTGACGGACCAGGAGCGCATGGAGGCCGTCCTCGAGGACCCGTACATCCTCATCAACCAGGGCAAGATCTCCTCGATCCAGGACCTGCTGCCGCTGCTGGAGAAGGTCATCCAGGCGGGTGGCTCCCGGCCGCTGCTGATCATCGCCGAGGACCTCGAGGGCGAGGCGCTCTCCACCCTCGTCGTCAACAAGATCCGCGGCACCTTCAACGCCGTGGCCGTCAAGGCCCCCGGCTTCGGCGACCGCCGCAAGGCGATGCTGCAGGACATGGCCACCCTCACCGGTGCCACCGTCATCGCCGAGGAGGTCGGCCTCAAGCTCGACCAGGCCGGTCTGGACGTGCTGGGCTCGGCCCGCCGCGTGACCGTCACCAAGGACGACACCACGATCGTGGACGGCGCCGGCAACTCCGAGGACGTCCTCGGCCGCGTCAACCAGATCAAGGCCGAGATCGAGGGCACCGACTCCGACTGGGACCGCGAGAAGCTCCAGGAGCGCCTCGCGAAGCTCGCCGGCGGCGTGTGCGTCATCAAGGTCGGCGCCGCCACCGAGGTGGAGCTGAAGGAGAAGAAGCACCGTCTGGAGGACGCCATCTCCGCGACCCGCGCCGCGGTCGAGGAGGGCATCGTCTCCGGTGGCGGTTCCGCTCTGGTCCACGCCGTCAAGATCCTCGAGGACAACCTCGGCAAGACCGGCGACGAGGCCACGGGTGTCGCGGTCGTCCGCCGCGCCGCCGTCGAGCCGCTGCGCTGGATCGCCGAGAACGCCGGCCTCGAGGGCTACGTCATCACCTCGAAGGTCGCCGAGCTCGACAAGGGCCAGGGCTTCAACGCCGCCACCGGCGAGTACGGCGACCTGGTGAAGGCCGGCGTCATCGACCCGGTCAAGGTCACCCGCTCCGCCCTGGAGAACGCCGCCTCCATCGCCTCCCTGCTGCTCACGACCGAGACCCTGGTCGTCGAGAAGAAGGAAGAGGAAGAGGCGGCCGGCCACAGCCACGGCGGCCACGGCCACAGCCACTGATCCACCGCCGGGCCCCCGGCAGCCGCCGGGCCCCCGGCACGCGAAAGCCCCCGTCCCGCCGTTCACCCGGCGGGCGGGGGCTTCCCGCTGTTCAGCGCTTCCCGCCCCCCGCGGCCTCGCCGGTCAGCCCGTCATGCCCAGCTGGCGCATCAGGCCCATGGCGTCGTAGTGCCACCAGCCTTCCTTGATCATCCCGTCCTGGCAGCGGAAGACCGTCGTGCCGGTCATCGTGCAGGTCTTCCCGGTGGGCGCGAGGCCCATGAACTCGCCCTTGTGCGTGCCGGTCCAGGTCCACAGCGTGGTGACGTAGTCGTCCTGCGCCGTCTGGACGTCCCGCGTGAAGGAGAAGTCGAAGGCGCTGCGCCACATGCCGACGTCCTCGCGGACCGCCTCGTACCCGCTCTTGTCCGTGGGGTTGCCGATGTCGTGGTCGCGGTAGTCCGCGGCGAAGACCTCCTCGATGACGGCCATGTCGCCCTTCACCGCGATCTCGTCGTACATCCGGTTCACGAGCTGGGTGTTGAGGTGCTCGTCCCGGACGACGTCGAGGTTGGTGAAGGTCGGCATCCCGTCGCAGAGGGCCACCATCTCCCGGAACATCCGGTCCGTCTCCGGGAGGTTCGAGTTCTTCATGGCCTCTTCGTACGAGGGGAACTCGACCACGTCCACGTAGTGGTTCTCGGCCTCGCGGTCCCTGCCCACCACGCTGTGGGTGACCGTGCGGTGCCCCTGGCTCTGGGCGATGTACCGGTCGAGCACCTGGTTCAGCTCGTCTGCCCGGCTGGTCGTGTAGTCGATGATCTGTACGAAAGTCATAGCGGTCTCCCGGGCTGGATGGACCCTTCCAGTTTAGGGAGATTTCACCCATTTGGGCGGTTTACCCGCCGGTCACCAGCGCGGGGCCGTCCCGCGGGGCTCACTGGGGCCCGTACTTGCGGCCGGTCCGCGAGGAGACCCCGCCCAGCAGCCCGCGCGGGGCCAGCTTCACCACGCCCATCAGGGCCTTGTACCGGGGGTCCGGGATCGACACCGTCTTGCCGCGGGCCAGGTCGGCCAGGGCGGCGGAGACCAGCTTGTCGGCGTCGAGCCACATCCAGTTCGGGATGTTGTCCGTGCCCATCCCGGCCCGCTCGTGGAACTCCGTACGGACGAAGCCGGGGCACAGGGCCATCATGCGGACCCCCGAACCGGCCAGGTCCCGCGCCGCTCCCTGGGTGAACTGCACGACCCACGCCTTGCTCGCGCCGTACGTGCCGCGCGGCACGAAGGCCGCCACCGAGGCCACGTTGACCACCCCGCCGCGGCCGCGCTCGCGCATCCCGGCGGTAGCCGCCGAGCTCAGCCGCAGCACGGCCTCGACGTGCACCTTCAGCATGGTCAGCTCGTCCTCCAGGGAGACCTCGAGGTACCGGCCCTTGTTGCCGAAGCCGGCATTGTTGACCAGCAGGTCCACCGGGTCCCGGCGCTCCGACAGCCGGGCCTCGACCGCGCCGATGCCCTCCTCCGTCGACAGGTCGGCCGTCAGCACCTCGGCCTCGATCCCGTGCCGGTCGTGCAGCTCGGTCGCCTGCTCGCGCAGCCGCTTCGTGTCGCGCGCGACCAGGACCAGGTTGGTGCCCTGGCCCGCCAGCCGCCGCGCGAAGGCGGCGCCGATGCCCGCCGTGGATCCCGTAATCAGAGCAGTCGTCATACGGGCAACCTAGCCGTACGGGGCGTCAGCTCCGCGCGGCCCGGGCCCCCTTGGTCCGCTCGGCGTACGTGCGCACGGTCTCGTGGGCCTCCGGCTCCATCGCCGCGCCCGCCGCCAGGGTCCGCGGCAGCAGCTCGCGCTCGGTGGTGAAGGCGCGGAACCAGAAGGCCACCGTCACCTCGTGGTCCGGCCGCGACAGCACCTCGACGGAGTCCCCGGGGGAGACCTCGCCCGGCTCGACGACGCGCAGGTACGCGCCCGGCCGCACGGCCTGCGTGAACCGCCGGACCCAGCCGCCCTCGCCCAGCGCGCCCTGGAAGGTCCGGCAGGGGATCCGGGCCGAGGCCACCTCCAGCACCAGGTCCCGGCCGATCCGCCAGCGCTCGCCGAGCAGGGCGCCGTTGACGTCCACGCCGGAGGTGGTCAGGTTCTCGCCGAAGAGCCCGGGGGCCAGCTCGCGGCCCAGCTCCCCCTGCCACCAGTCGAGGTCCTCGCGCGCGTACGCGTAGACCGCCTGGTGGTCGCCGCCGTGGTGGCGCAGGTGGAGGATCTCGTCCCCCGCGAGCCCGCTCCCGCCGGTGCCCTTGGGGCCGGGCGCGCTGACCCGGACGGGGCCGGGGACGGGAAGCTTGCCGATCCCGGTCAGCCCGGTGGGGGAGTCGGTGTGCTCGGAGGCGGCCGCGCGGCCCAGGTTCACGGAGATGAGGTGCATGAAGGGCACCGTAACCCAGCTCCTCAAAGCGAGGAAACGCAATTGGTGCGCTCCCCAAAGAAGCCCTTATGCTCGAAGGGTGATCGAAGCACGCCACCTCAGGGTCCTGCGCGCCGTGGCCGCCACGGGCTCCTTCTCCGCCGCCGCCCGCGAACTCGGCTGCACCCAGCCCGCGGTCAGCCAGCAGATGAAGGCCCTGGAGGCGGGAGCCGGCACGCCGCTGCTCATCCGGACCGGCCGCGAGATGAGGCTGACCCAGGCCGGCGAGGCCCTGGTCCGGCACGCGGCCGGCATCCTGGCCGGGCTGACCGCCGCCGAGGAGGAGGTCGCCGCCATCGCGGGCCTGCGGGCCGGGCGGGTCCGGCTGGTCTCCTTCCCGAGCGGCAGCTCCACCCTGGTGCCCACCGCCCTCGCCGCGATGCGCGCCGAGCACCCCGGGACCCGGATCTCGCTGGTCGAGGCCGAGCCCCCGCGCTCGGTGGAGATGCTCCGCGAGGGCGACTGCGACGTGGCGCTCGCCTTCCGCTACACCGGGGCCGGGGACCCGTCCGAATGGGACGACCTCGTGGTCCGGCCGCTGCTCACGGACAAGCTGGTGGGCCTGGTGCCGGAGGGGCACCGGCTGGCGGGTGCGGACCGGGTGGGCATGGCCGAGCTGGCCGGCGAGCCCTGGATCGCGGGCTGCCCCCGCTGCCGCCGCCACCTCGTGGACGTCTGCGAGGAGGCCGGGTTCACCCCGCGCATCGACTTCGCGACCGACGACTACCCGGCCGTGGTGGGGCTGGTCGGCGCCGGGCTCGGCGTGGCCGTGCTGCCCGAGCTGGCGGTGGAGTCCGTACGGACCAAGGGGGCCCGCACGGTCTCCGTGGAGCCCGCCGTGCAGCGCGAGGTGGTCGCGCTGACCCTGCCGGACCTCGCCCGGGTGCCCGCGGTCGCGGCCACCCTGGCCCAGCTGGAGCGGGCCGCCGCCCGGTAGCCCGTGCGGGACGGGCGGCGGCCGCGCTGCCGCAGCTTCGAAGAAACGTTCCTTCAGTGCCGTTGAGTGCCTTCGAGCACGGGGTCAGTGCGCGGTGGTTCCGCTCGCGCTGGAGGCCGGGATCAGGCGGTGCCGGGCGCGGCCCATCAGTTCCTCGCGTTCGTCTTCGGTGAGTCCTCCCCACACGCCGTAGGGCTCGCGTACGGCGAGAGCGTGCGCGGCGCACTCCGCACGCACCGGGCATCGCATGCAGACCTCTTTAGCCGAGGCCTCGCGCGCGCTCCGGGCCGCGCCCCGCTCGCCCTCCGGATGGAAGAAGAGGGAGCTGTCGACACCCCGGCAGGCGGCCATGAGCTGCCAGTCCCAGAGGTCGGCGTTCGGTCCGGGAAGGCGGGAGAAATCTGCCATTGCTAGTCCTCTTGAAGCCGGTACTGAGACGGATACGGTCCAAGGAGCCACATCTACGATCAGAGAAGATGTAAATATGACTCATTGGGAATCTAGCCTCAGACACACGCCAAACGGAAGGAAAGCCGCCAAATAGGGCATAGCGCCAAACGGAGGACAGTCGACGCGTACCGGGTCGCGCCTCCGCGGCCGTGTCGGCGTCCTCACGTAGAGTGCCGAAGGTGTCCGTCCGACCCGTAACTCTTTCGAGTGACCATCGTTGAGAGTGCGAAGGCGGTTGAACGAAGAAGTTCCCGGACAGGCGTCCGAGGGCATCGACCGCTCAGGTGACGATACGTACCAGCCTGGAGGCTCAAGGTGACGCGCATCAGCAGCTGCGGAGGGCGGCCATGACATCCGTCCTCGTCTGCGACGACTCCCCGCTTGCCCGAGAGGCGCTCCGCCGCGCGGTCGCGACCGTGCCCGGCGTCGAGCGTGTGACGACGGCTGCCAACGGGGAGGAAGTCCTCCGCCGCTGGGGTGCCGACCGCTCCGACCTGATCCTGATGGACGTCCGGATGCCCGGACTCGGCGGTGTGGAGACCGTCCGCCGGCTGCTCTCGGCCGACCCGGGCGCCCGCATCATCATGCTGACGGTGGCGGAGGACCTCGACGGGGTCGCGCTCGCCGTCGCCGCCGGCGCCCGCGGATACCTGCACAAGGACGCCTCGCGCGCCGAGCTGCGGGCCACGGTGACGCAGGCCCTCGCCGACCCGACCTGGCGGCTCGCCCCGCGCCGGCTGCGCTCGGCGGAGATGGGCGCGGCCCCGACGCTCACGGCCCGCGAGATCCAGGTGCTGGAGGGCATGAGCCACGGGCGCTCCAACGCCGAGATCGGCCGCGAGCTGTTCCTCTCGGAAGACACCGTGAAGACGCACGCCCGCCGCCTGTTCAAGAAGCTGGGCGCGTCCGACCGGGCGCACGCCGTGGCGCTGGGGTTCCGCTGGGGCCTCGTCCGCTGATCGCTCGGCGGTCCCCGTCCGCCGTCGGGCGGACGGGGCGGCGTACCGGATTTCGCGTACGCAGCGCGAGTCTTGTCGTACCCGGTGTGCGCGAGGGGGTTGGCGGGGCAGAATCCTGGGGACGTGTCGCTTCGCGCGCGATGCCGCATCCTTGAGAGTGGAGACCCTGGGGGAGCCCGCCGTCCGGCGCCGCTGTCTCGGGAACCATTCGGCCGAGCGGGAGGGGAGGGCGTTCACGATGAGTTCCGGCGCGCCTGCTCATAACGCTTCGGTGCACAACCCGGACCGCGGTGCCGCGGAACGTCCGGCGCCAAGGCACCATGGATTGATGCGCGACGACGAGGCCTCGGGCTCCCCCGCGGCCACGGGCCCGGCGGGGCCTTCCGAAAACAGCGGCGCCGGCGCGGTCGGTGCCCTGGTCCGTCGCGCGGTCGAAGGGGACGAGCAGGCCACGCACGACCTGCTGGCCCATGTGCACCCCCTGGCCCTGCGCTACTGCCGCACCCGCCTGTCGCGGCTCCCGGGCGACGCCCGGCACTTCGTCGAGGACCTGGCGCAAGAGGTCTGCGTGGCCGTCCTGATGGCCCTGCCGCGGTACCGGGACACGGGCCGCCCCTTCGAGGCCTTCGTCTTCGCCATCGCCGCCCACAAGGTCGCCGACCTCCAGCGCGCCGCGATGCGCCACCCGGGCAGTACGGCCGTCCCGTCGGACGAGATGCCCGAGCGGCCGGACGACTCCCTCGGCCCCGAGGAGCGGGCCCTGCTCAGCAGTGACGCCGCCTGGGCCAAGAAGCTCCTGGCGAACCTCCCCGAGAACCAGCGCGAGCTGCTCGTCCTGCGCGTGGCCGTGGGGCTCACGGCGGAGGAGACCGGGCAGATGCTCGGCATGTCCCCGGGCGCCGTGCGCGTGGCGCAGCACCGGGCGCTCAGTCGGCTCCGCGCTCTGGCGGAGCAGTAACCACAGGGCTTAAGCTCGACCGTAAACTCGTAGGAACCTACGAAAATTTAGGTCGATCTTGGTCGTGGAATGAGACGCGACGGGATCCCGTTAGCATGGACGTCTGCGCTGAGCAAGACCATCTTGGAAGGTGTCATGACTGTCAACGCTGACGGAGTGCCCGACAAATTCGCCGCTCTCGGGCTGACCTACGACGACGTCCTGCTGCTGCCGGGCTCGTCGGACATGGCCCCCGACGAGATCGACACCTCCTCGCTCATCTCGAAGAACGTGCGCGTCAACATCCCGCTCCTCTCCGCGGCGATGGACAAGGTCACCGAGTCGCGGATGGCCATCGCCATGGCCCGCCAGGGCGGCGTCGGCGTCCTGCACCGCAACCTCTCCATCGCGGACCAGGCCAACCAGGTCGACCTGGTCAAGCGCTCCGAGTCGGGCATGGTCACCGACCCGATCACGGTCCACCCGGACGCCACGCTCCGCGAGGCCGACGAGCTGTGCGCCAAGTTCCGCATCAGCGGCGTGCCGGTCACCGACCCGGCGGGCAAGCTGCTCGGCATCGTCACCAACCGCGACATGGCCTTCGAGTCGGACCGCAGCCGCCAGGTGCGCGAGGTCATGACCCCGATGCCGCTGGTCACGGGCAAGGTCGGCATCTCCGGCGTGGACGCCATGGAGCTGCTGCGCCGCCACAAGATCGAGAAGCTCCCGCTGGTCGACGACGCGGGCCTCCTCAAGGGCCTCATCACGGTCAAGGACTTCGTCAAGGCCGAGAAGTACCCGAACGCCGCCAAGGACAAGGACGGCCGCCTGCTCGTCGGCGCCGCGGTCGGCGTCGCCGGGGACGCGTACGAGCGTGCGCAGGCGCTCATCGAGGTCGGTGTCGACTTCATCGTCGTCGACACCGCGCACGGCCACTCCCGACTGGTCGGCGACATGGTCTCCAAGATCAAGTCGAACTCCGCCGTGGACGTCATCGGCGGCAACGTCGCCACCCGCGACGGCGCCCAGGCGCTGATCGACGCCGGCTGCGACGGCATCAAGGTCGGCGTCGGCCCCGGCTCCATCTGTACCACCCGTGTGGTCGCCGGCATCGGCGTCCCGCAGGTCACGGCGATCTACGAGGCCTCCCTCGCGGCGAAGGCCGCGGGCGTCCCGGTCATCGGCGACGGCGGCCTCCAGTACTCCGGCGACATCGCCAAGGCCCTGGTCGCGGGCGCCGACACGGTGATGCTCGGCTCGCTGCTCGCGGGCTGCGAGGAGTCCCCGGGCGAGCTGCTCTTCATCAACGGCAAGCAGTTCAAGTCGTACCGCGGCATGGGCTCGCTCGGCGCGATGCAGTCCCGCGGCGACCGCAAGTCCTTCTCCAAGGACCGGTACTTCCAGGAGGGCGTGGGCGGCGACGACAAGCTCATCCCCGAGGGCATCGAGGGCCAGGTGCCCTACCGCGGCCCGCTCTCCGCGGTGGTCCACCAGCTCGTCGGCGGTCTGCGCCAGTCGATGTTCTACGTGGGCGGGCGCACCGTCCCCGAGCTCCAGGACAACGGCCGCTTCGTGCGCATCACCTCCGCGGGCCTCAAGGAGAGCCACCCGCACGACATCCAGATGACCGTCGAGGCGCCGAACTACTCCCGCAAGGGCTGACGGCACCCGCAGTGACCCGTGAAGGGGCGGGCCCGGGGAAACCGGGTCCGCCCCTTCGCCGCGCGTCCGTACAGCGGTCACCGAGACGCGCCGCTCCTGCGTTCGGGGATACTGGACGGGCAGACCAAGAGGGAAAGGCCACCACACGTGACTGAGATCGAGATCGGGCGCGGCAAGCGCGGCCGCAGGGCGTACGCGTTCGACGACATCGCCATCGTCCCGAGCCGGCGCACCCGGGACCCGAAGGAGGTCTCGATCGCCTGGCAGATCGACGCCTACCGCTTCGAGCTCCCCTTCCTCGCCGCCCCCATGGACTCGGTCGTCTCCCCGCAGACCGCCATCCGCATCGGCGAGCTGGGCGGCCTCGGCGTCCTGAACCTCGAAGGCCTGTGGACCCGGTACGAGGACCCGCAGCCGCTGCTCGACGAGATCACGGAGCTCTCCGAGGAGGCCGCCACCCGCCGCCTCCAGGAGATCTACGAGGCCCCGATCCAGGCCGACCTGATCGGGCAGCGCATCAAGGAGGTGCGCGACTCCGGCGTCGTCACCGCCGCCGCGCTCTCCCCGCAGCGCACCGCCCAGTTCTCCAAGGCCGTCGTCGACGCGGGCGTGGACCTCTTCGTCATCCGCGGTACGACGGTCTCCGCCGAGCACGTCTCCGGCGCCGCCGAGCCGCTGAACCTGAAGCAGTTCATCTACGAGCTCGACGTCCCCGTCATCGTCGGCGGCTGCGCCACGTACACCGCGGCCCTGCACCTGATGCGCACCGGTGCGGCCGGCGTGCTGGTGGGCTTCGGCGGCGGCGCCGCGCACACCACCCGCAACGTGCTCGGCATCCAGGTCCCGATGGCCACCGCCGTCGCGGACGTGGCCGCGGCCCGCCGCGACTACATGGACGAGTCGGGCGGCCGGTACGTGCACGTCATCGCCGACGGCGGCGTGGGCTGGTCCGGCGACCTGCCGAAGGCCATCGCCTGCGGTGCCGACGCCGTGATGATGGGCTCCCCGCTGGCCCGCGCCACGGACGCGCCCGGCAAGGGCCACCACTGGGGCATGGAGGCCGTCCACGAGGACGTGCCGCGCGGCAAGAAGGTGGACCTGGGCACGGTCGGCACCACCGAGGAGATCCTCACGGGCCCCTCGCACACCCCCGACGGCTCGATGAACCTGTTCGGCGCCCTGCGCCGCTCGATGGCCACCACCGGCTACAGCGAGCTCAAGGAGTTCCAGCGGGTCGAGGTCACGGTCGCGGACTCGCAGCACCGCCGCTGACCGAAACGGGCGCGCACGGCAGCGCCTGCGCGCGTACGTGAGGGCCGGTACCCCGAGGGGGTGCCGGCCCTCCGGCGTGTCCGGGGGCGCCCGGCGCGGACCGGTCAGAGGCGGTGGGCGGCGCCCGCGGGGCTGGCGCCGCGGGTGTCGAGGAGGAGCTGGGCCTTCACGGCCAGGCCCTGGAGGTCGTACGTGCGGTGGTGCTGGAGCAGGACGGTCAGGTCGGCGCCGGCCGCGGCCTCGTAGAGGGACTCGGCCCGGGGGACCGGCTGGTCGCGCACCCGCCAGCCCGCGACGTACGGGTCGTGGTAGCTGATCTGGGCGCCCAGGTCGAGGAGGCGGCTGGCGATCTCGCGGGCGGGGGAGCCCTCCTGGTCGGCGAGGTCGGGCTTGTAGGTGACCCCGAGGAGCAGCACGCGGGCGCCGCGGGCGGACTTGCCGTGCTCGTTCAGGAGGGTGGCGCAGCGCTGGATGACGTACTGCGGCATCCGGTTGTTGACCTCCTGGGCGAGGCCCATCATGCGCAGGGGGTGGCCGGGGGTGCGGGGGGTGTGGGGGAGGTAGTTGGGGTCCAGGGGGACCCCGTGGCCGCCGACTCCGGGGCCGGGGCGGAAGGCCTGGAACCCGTACGGCTTGGTCTCGGCGCAGCGGATGACGTCCCAGAGGTCCACGCCGAGGTCGTGGCAGAGAACCGCCATCTCGTTGGCCAGCGCGATGTTGACGTGCCGGTAGGTGGTTTCGAGGAGCTGGACGGTCTCGGCCTCGCGCAGTCCGCGGGCCCGGACGACCTTGTCGGTGAGGCGGGCGTAGAAGGCGGCGGCGGACTCGGTGCAGGCGGGGGTGAGGCCGCCGATCACCTTGGGGGTGTTGGCGATGCCGTGGGTGCGGTTGCCGGGGTCGAGGCGGCTGGGGGAGTAGGCCAGGTGGAAGTCCCTTCCGGCGCGCAGCCCGGAGCCGGCTTCGAGGAGGGGCCGCAGGTAGTCCTCCGTGACGCCGGGGTGGGCGGCGGATTCGAGGATGACGGTGGTGTGCGGGCGCAGCCGGGCGGCGAGCGCGCGGGCGGCCTCGCCGACGGCGGACAGGTCGAGGGCCCGGTCGGCGCCGAGGGCGGTGGGTGCGCAGATCACGGCGGTGCGGACGCGGCCGAGCTCGACGGGGTCGGTGGTGATGCGGAAGCCCGCGGCCGACATGCGGCGGACCTCGGCGGCGCTGAGGGTGGTGTCGGTGGCCGGACCGGTCTCGTAGCCGACGGTCGCGATGCCGGCGGCCACCGCGGCCTGGGCGAGGGGGAGGCCGAGGTGGCCGAGGCCGATGACGGCGAGGTCTGCGGGCATGGAGGGCCGTCCTTCCCTAACCGGAGAGGGCTGGGCGCGCAACTCCTGCGAAACACGAAAGCTGGCGCTATGTCAGACTAGGCGTATATATGACCGATCTGCGGCATTGTGGGCTGGGGGTCGCCGTTGTGTTGTCCACAGGCGGTGGCTGATCGGGGAGCGGGCGGTCAGAATCGTGGCGTGGGGAATGTGAGCCGGGTCACTCCGGGTCACTCCGGGTCGCTCCTGGCTGCTCCGTGCCGCTTCGGGCCGCTTCGGGCTGGGAGGGGCCGGTTCGTTCGGGAGGAGTGGGTCGGCCGGGGCCGGGCAGGCGGGCCTGTGGGCGGGCGCGGTGGGCAGGGCAGGGCAGGCAGGGCAGGCAGAGCAGGCAGGGCAGGAACGGGAGGCAGCGGTGAGGACAGCGACACTGGGACCCGCGCAGCGCGCCGATGCGCTCGCCCGGATGGCCGAGCGGGAGCTGGACGTTCTGGTGGTGGGCGCGGGCGTGGTCGGCGCGGGCACCGCGCTGGACGCGGTCACGCGCGGGCTGTCGACGGGCATCGTGGAGGCCAGGGACTGGGCCTCGGGGACGTCGAGCAGATCGAGCAAGCTCATCCACGGCGGGCTGCGCTATCTGGAGATGCTCGACTTCGCCCTGGTCCGCGAGGCCCTCAAGGAGCGCGGTCTGCTGCTGGGCCGCCTGGCGCCGCACCTGGTCAAACCGGTGCCCTTCCTCTACCCGCTCCAGCACCGCGGCTGGGAGAGGTTCTACGCGGGCTCGGGCGTGGCGCTGTACGACGCGATGTCGGTGTCGAGCGGGCACGGGCGCGGTCTGCCCGTGCACCGGCACCTCACGCACCGGCAGGCCCTGCGGGTGGCCCCCTGCCTGCGCAAGGACGCCCTGGTGGGCGCCCTGCAGTACTACGACGCCCAGATGGACGACGCCCGGTACGTCGCCACGCTGGTGCGCACGGCCGCGGCGTACGGGGCCCTGGCGGCGAACCGTGCGCGGGTCACGGGCTTCCTGCGCGAGGGCGAGCGGGTGGTCGGGGCGCTGGTCCAGGACGTGGAGGGCGGCGGTGAGTACCGCATCCGGGCCAAGCAGGTCGTCAACGCCACCGGCGTGTGGACGGACGACACGCAGGCGCTGATCGGGGAGCGCGGGCAGTTCCACGTCCGGGCGTCCAAGGGCATCCATCTGGTCGTACCGAAGGACCGCATCCATTCGACCACCGGGCTGATCCTGCGCACCGAGAAGTCCGTGCTGTTCGTGATCCCGTGGGGCCGGCACTGGATCGTGGGTACGACGGACACGGACTGGGACCTCGACAAGGCCCACCCGGCCGCCTCCAGCGCCGATATCGACTACCTGCTGGAGCACGTGAACTCCGTGCTCGCGGTCCCGCTGACCCGCGAGGACGTGCAGGGGGTCTACGCGGGCCTGCGGCCCCTGCTGGCCGGGGAGTCGGACGCGACGAGCAAGCTCTCCCGCGAGCACACGGTCGCGCACCCGGCCCCGGGGCTGGTGGTGGTCGCGGGCGGCAAGTACACGACCTACCGCGTGATGGCGAAGGACGCCGTGGACGAGGCCGTGCACGGACTGGACCAGCGCGTGGCCGCGTGCGTCACGGAGGACGTGCCGCTGGTCGGCGCCGAGGGGTACCGGGCGCTGTGGAACGCGCGGGCGGGGATCGCCGCCCGCACCGGGCTGCACGTGGCCCGCGTCGAGCACCTCCTCAACCGCTACGGCTCCCTGACGGAAGAGCTGCTCGGGCTGATCGCCGCCGACCCGGGACTCGGCGAGCCGCTCGGCGGGGCGGACGACTACCTGCGGGCGGAGGTGGTCTACGCGGCTTCGCACGAGGGCGCACGCCATCTGGACGACGTCCTCACCCGGCGGACCCGCATCTCCATCGAGACCTTCGACCGGGGGACGCGCAGCGCGCGGGAGTGCGCCGAGCTGATGGCGCCCGTACTGGGCTGGGACAAGGGGCAGATCGAGAGGGAGGTGGAGCACTACGAGAAGCGGGTGCAGGCGGAAAGGGAATCGCAGCGCCAGCCCGACGACCAGACGGCGGACGCCGCCCGGCTGGGGGCGCCGGACATCGTTCCGCTCTGAGGTCCGCCCCGGGAATCAAGTGATCTTGAGGCGCTTCTGAGGTTCGGTGGAACCGCGGACCCCGGGCATCCGTCCGTGCCGGAGTGAGGAACAATGAGGTTCCAGCCGGGGCGGGTTGCCGCGCCCCCCGCTGACGCGGGGGCGGCCCGGCGAGGGTGAACCGCAGGCGGCACGAACGCAGAGGGGACGCATGTCGAAGCCGGAGCACACGCGCAAGCCGGATGCCCTTGCGGGCGGTGCAGCCGGTTCTCCCGTGACCGGTCCCCGCACCTCCCCCGAGGAGGAGCCGGCCGGACTCGCCGCGCCCGGGGCCGGGTCCGGCGCGTCCGGTGGAGCGGTGGCGGCGGAGGCTGACGCAGGGTCTGCCGCCGCGGAGAATCGGCCTGATGACGCCGCGTCCGCGGGAGCGGAAGCGGCGGTGGAAGCGTCCGAAGCGGAACCGGCTGCAGCTGAGCCGTCCGGGGCCGGGGACGGGGCCGAGCGGTCCGAGTCGGAGTCCGGGGCCGGGGCGCCCAAGGTCGGTCTCGGGAAGGGCGGTTCGGCCGGTGCCGGTGCCGGTGCAGGTGCCGGGACTGGCGCGTCGGGTTCCGGCGGGCCCCAGGCCGGTGCCGCGGCCGGGGCAGGGGTTTCGGTGCAGGACGCGCCGGCCCCCGCGGCCAAGGTCGCGCTGGGCAAGGGGCGGGCTGCTGCTCCGGCTGCCGCGTCGGCTGCGGCCGGTGGAGGGGTTGCGGAGGGCTCCGGCGGGGCTTCCGGGGGTTCGGACACCGGTGAGCACCAGGGCCGGCTGCTGTCCGGCCGCTACCGGCTGGGGCGGGTCCTCGGCAAGGGCGGCATGGGTACGGTCTGGCGGGCCGTGGACGAGACCCTGGGCCGTTCCGTCGCGGTCAAGGAGCTCCGGTTCTCCAACGCCGTCGACGAGGACGAGAAGCGCCGGCTGATCACCCGTACCCTCCGCGAGGCCAAGGCCATCGCGAAGATCCGCAACACCGGTGCCGTCACCGTGTTCGACGTGGTCCACGAGGACGACCGGCCGTGGATCGTGATGGAGCTCGTCGAGGGCTCCTCCCTCGCCGAGTTCATCCGCGACAAGGGCGTCCTGACGCCCCGCCGGGCCGCCGAGGTCGGACTCGCGGTGCTCGACGTGCTGCGCGCCGCGCACCAGGAGGGCATCCTCCACCGCGACGTGAAGCCCTCCAACGTGCTGATCTCGGAGAGCGGCCGGGTGGTCCTCACGGACTTCGGCATCGCCCAGGTCGAGGGGGACCCCTCGGTCACCTCCACCGGGATGCTCGTCGGCGCGCCCTCGTACATCTCCCCGGAGCGGGCGCGCGGTTACAAGCCCGGCCCGCCCGCGGACATGTGGTCGCTCGGCGGCCTGATCTACGCCTGCACCGAAGGGGTTCCGCCGTACGACAAGGGGTCCGCCCTCGCGACCCTGACCGCCGTGATGACCGAGCCGGTCGACCCGCCGAAGAACGCGGGCGCGCTGGCCGACGTCATCTACGGCCTGCTCGCCAAGGACCCCGAGCAGCGCCTCGACGACGCGGGCGCCCGCGTCCTCCTCAACGCCGTCATCAACGCCCCGGAGCCCGAGCCGGAGCCCCCGTCCGACCAGACCCGGGTCATCGCCTTGCCGCCCGTACCGGAGGAGGCCGCGGCGAACGCGTCCGCCGCCGCTGCGGCGAAGGACGCGTCCAAGGAGGCCTCGAAGGAGGCGGCCAAGGAGGCGGCGAAGGCGGCCCGCGAGGCGAAGGAGGCGGCCAGGGCAGCCAGGGCGGCCAAGGCCTCCAAGGAGAAGGAGCGGGTCCGGGCCGCGCTGTCCTCCGTGCGGGCGGCCGCGGCGGCCGTGAAGACCGAGAAGGCCGAGAAGGCCGAGAAGGGCGCCAAGGGCGAGGTCGCGGCCTCCGCGGCCGGGGCCCCGGCCGGCCGGCGGACCGCGCCCGCGGCCCCGCTCACGGACGTGGTGCCGCGGCAGACGATCGCGATGGCGCTCGTGGCGCTGGTGGTCGTGCTGGCCGCGATCGGCGGCGTGATCGCGTACGTGTTCAGCGGGGACGACGACCCGGAGCGCGACAGCAAGGGCCAGCAGGGCAAGACCGGAGCGGGCTCCGCCGCGGCCGCTGCCTCCGGCGGCGGCTCCGGGGGCAGCGCCTCGGGCGGCGCCACCCAGGGCCAGGGCCAGGGCCAGGGCCAGGGCCAGGGCCAGGGCCAGAGCCAGGGCGCCGGCGGGGAGTCCGCCGGCAGCCAGGGGCAGGCGCAGGGCCAGACGAAGGGGCAGGGCGAGGGCAAGGGCGGCACCCAGGGCGGTACCCAGGCCGGGGGTCTGCCGGCGGGGTACGTGCAGGTCGCCGACGACCGCTTCCGCTTCACGATGGCCATGCCGAAGGACTTCAAGCTCACCGACATAGCGGGCCGCAACTCCGGCGGGATCTACAGCCGCGGCGGCGGGTTCCCGCGGATCCAGGTCGACTTCAACGACAGCCCCGGGGACGACGCGCGCCTCGCCTGGATCCAGCTCTCCGCGGCGGTGGCCGGCAGCAGCCGCAACTACAAGATGATCGGTATCGCGCAGACGGAGTACCGCGGCTATCCGACCGTCGCCGACTGGCAGTTCGAGCGGGACCAGGGCGGCGAGCGGATCCGGATACTGAACCGCGGGTTCAAGGTCGACGCGACGCACGGCTACGCGATCATGATCAGCTGCAAGGTGGCGGACTGGAACGGCGCCGAGTGCAAGACGCTCCGCGAGACGGCGTTCGCGACCTTCCAGCCGAAGGGCTGACCCCGGCAGCGCGCGACCGGGTGCCGTGACCCGCACCCCCCAACCCGCCCGGACCCGCGACGCGGGTGGCCGCTGCGACGTATCGTGAGAGTCCGCGGACCGTACGCAGCCGCAACGGGCCGGAATCCGACCGGAATTGGCCTGTTTCGGTGGGTACGCCCGTGGCTGCTCGTGACGGGGGAACGCGTTGGGGAGGCGGGTCGTGGAGGAGTACGCGGGAAGGGTCCTTGCCGACCGCTACCGTCTGCCGCTGCCGCCGTCCGACGAGTTCGACCTCGTCGAGACCCGGGCCTTCGACACCCGCAGCGGCCAGGAAGTGCTGGTGCGCCAGGTCCCGCTGCCCGAGGTGGTCGACGCCGAACTGCTCGACGAGCCGGGCGCGGAGGCCGGCGGCGGCTATGGGGCGGGGCCCGGTGGCGGCGCGGGTGCGCGGGCCCGCCGGGGCGGGGAGCGCGGGGCGACCCGGCGGCCCTCCGATCCGGTGGTGCGGCGCGCGATCGAGGCGGCGCAGGCGGCCGCGGGGATCCCCGACCATCCGCGGCTCGACCAGGTCTTCGACGTGTTCGCCGAGGGCGGCTCGCTGTGGATAGTGAGCGAGCTGGTGCGGGCCCGCCCGCTGGCGGCGCTGGTCGCCGAGCGGCCCCTGAACCCGTACCGGGCGGCGGAGGTCGCCGCGGACGTGCTGACCGCGCTGCGCGTGCTGCACGCGCACGGGTGGACCCACCGGAACATCACCGTCCGCACGGTGCTGGTCTGCGAGGACGGCCGCGTGGTGCTGACCGGCCTGGCGGCCGGGGCGGCGGAGGAGGCCCTGTGCGGCTACGACGTGGTCCCGCCGCCCGAGGACCCCGCGCCGGACCCCGTCCCCGAACCGCCCCGGCCCGGCTGGGGCGTCCCCCTCACCGCTTCCGCCCCGCCCGCCCGGGGCGGTGACCGGGCGGCCGGACCCCAGGCCCACCTCCAGGTGCCGCAGGGCCGGGATCCGGAGCCGGCTGCGGGCGGGAGCGGGTACGGGGCCCCGAGTCCGTACCGGGACCAGGGTCTGTACGCGGGTACGGGCGCGGGCGGTGGCCCGGGGGCGGGCGCGGCTGACGATCCCCTGACCGACCCCCTGACGGGTCCGCTGCCCGAGGCGTACCGCGGCGGGAGCGGCGGGCTCCCCGGCGCGGGCCGGGCCCACGGGACCGGCGGGGAGGCCGGTGCCGGGAGCGCGGGCGCGGAGACGGCTGCGGACGGGTACGGGCCGGGTTCCCCGGATCCGAAGGCCGCGGCGCGGGCCGGGACGGTCGCCGCCTACCGGGCCGGGGTCGCCCAGGCCGCTGCGCGCGCCGCCGAGGAGCGCCGGGCCGCCGAGCTCTCCGAACCCCGACCGGAGGGCTCGAACCTCCCGCAGGGCTACTCGTACCCGTACGGCAGGCCGGACGCGGGAAGCTGGCACGGTGCCACCCCGCGGACCCCGGCCCTCCCGGCCGGTTTCACTCCGGCCGACCCGCAGGGGGCCGGGGACCAGCAGTCCGCGGCCGCGGCCGGCCGCCCGGCACTTCCGCCCGCGTCGGTGCCGGGGGCACACCAGGACCAGGGCCGCGGGCCGCACCCCGGCGCGGGCGCCGCCCCGGTGGGGCCCCAGGGCGCCTACCCGGCCCCCGGCCCGGACGCGCAGCCCGCCGCCTACGGCGGCCCCGACAGCCCCGCGGGCTACGCCGACCCCGGCAGCTCAGCCCCCCATGCGGATCCGGGCAGCTCCGCTGCCTACACCGATCCGGGCAGCCGCGCCGCCTACGCCGATTCCGGCAGTCCTGCTGCTTACGCCGGCCCCGGCAACCCCGCAGCCCAGGGCCGTACCCCGGTACCGGGCCGTGACCCCGGCCAGGCCCCCGTGCCGGGCGGTCCCGCCGGGCCGGGCCGGGACGCCGTACCGGGTCAGGGGCCCGTGCACGGCTACGGTCCCGGAGCGGGCCGGGGCGCCACGGCCGGTCAGGGGCCCGCTGCGGAAGCGGAGTTCCGGGCGGGACGGGCTCCCGCGCCCGGCCATGCGGCCGTACCCGGTCGGGCACCCGTACCCGGGCAGGCTCCCGCGCCCGGCCATGCGGCCGTACCCGGGGACGCTTCGGCGTCCGGTCAGGCGTTCGCGCCCGGTCAGGTGCCCGGCCGTGTGGCCGCACCCGGGCAGGCGCTCGTCCCCGGGCACACGTCCGTCCCCGGGCAGGCAGGCGGCTCCGGGCACGGGGCGGTTTCCGGTGGGCACGGGACCGTGCCTCACGGGCAGGCGTCCGCGGTGGCGCATGCGCAGGGGCCCGCGCAGGATGCGGCCGGGCGTGGATGGGACGGGGGGGACGGCGGCCGGGGGCGCGGGGCCGGGACGGTGCTCGGGGCCGAGCGGGCGCGGCAGGCGCGGATCGTGGTCGTCGGGGCCGTCACCGAGCGGTGGGCGCCCGAGCAGGCGCACCCCGTGCACGAGAACTGGCAGCTCGCCGCCCCCGTCGGGCCCGCCGCCGACCTGTGGGCCCTCGGGGCCCTGCTCTACCGGGTGGTCCAGGGCCACGCCCCCTACCCGGAGGACAGTGCCGCCGAGCTGGTCGAGATGGTCTGCTCCGAGCCGCCCGCCTTCGCGGAGGAGTGCGGGCCGCTGCGGCCGGTGGTCGAGTCCCTGCTGCGTCAGGACCCCACGGAGCGGCCGGACTTCGAGGAGCTGCGCGGCTGGCTGCGCTCGCTCGTGCGCTCCGCCCCGGAGCCGGACGCGGGCGCCGGGGTGGTGCAGCTCCCGGCCCCCGACGCGGCCCGGCTCCCGATCGTGCGCCGTCGCGGCGAACTGGTCCGCAGGCGCCGCTCCGCGTCCCGTACGGGCCGCCCGGGGCGCGCCGCGGGCAAGGGGGACGCGGCCGCGCACGGCCGGCACCGGCAGTCGGGCCGGCCCCGCCCCGAGCCCGAGGCGGTCGGGCACGCGGCCCCGGAGGCCGCAGGGGAGCCGCGCCGGCCGCGGCCCTCGCCCTCGCCGCGCCCCCGGCCCGGCGGCCGGCAGCAGCGCCCGCAGGGTGGCGCCGGGGCGCGCTCGCTGGGGCGCAACCTGCTGCTCGGCATCATGCTGGCGCTCGCCGGGGCGGTGGCGTACGCGATGGTCTTCCTCCCGAAGTCCGAGCCCGCCGCGAAGGAGATCGCCGGGCCCCCGGCCGCGAGCAGCGGGGCGGGCTCCTCCGCGCCGGCCACCGCCGGCTCCTCCGCCCCCGCCCCCCGCCCGACCGGCGGCACCCGCCCGCCGCAGCCCGACCCGCAGACCACGACCCCGGCCACCCCGCGCGCCACCGCCGAGGTCCCCAAGGGGTACACGCTGGTCAGGGATGCGGAGGGCTTCCAGGTGGTGGTTCCCGAGCGCTGGGACCGGCGCGCGCGCAACGACGCGGGCCAGGTCCGCTTCGCCGACGGGGAGTTCGAGCTGATCGTCGTACCCGGCCGGGACTCCTTCCAGGGCAATCCGGACCCGCTCGGCTACCAGCGCGACCGGGAGCGGGAGCTGGATCCGTACCGGGCCTCCAGCTGGGCCCAGCAGCTCGACGCGCGGCAGCTCACCGTCGGTCAGAAGGTGATGGCGGAAGGCCAGTACACGTGGACCGACGCGAGCGGGCGGTCCGTGTACGTGCGCAACCGGGTCGTTGCGCTCGGCGGGCGCTACCACGTGCTCATGGTCATCGGGCCCGAAGGAAGCCGCGACAAGGTCACCGAGATCTTCGAACGGGCCACGGCCAGTTACCAGTCGGGAGCCTGAGGCAACGGGGTGACCTGCCGAAACCGACAGTTCCGTCACAGTGCGGTCTCGCAGGCCCCCGGTGGTATGGACTGCTCTTCGGCGCTCCGTAATCTGGCCCTCCGGAAACGGAGAAGCGGCAGGATTTCGTGAATCAAAGGACAGGTGCGGGCGCAGTGCTCGCAGGCCGGTACCGGCTCGGCGAGTCCATCGGCACCGGCGGCATGGGCAAGGTCTGGCGGGCCCATGACGAGCTGCTGCACAGGACCGTCGCCGTCAAGGAACTGACGGCGGGTCTGTACGTCGCCGAGGCCGACCGGGCCATCCTGCACGCGCGGACGCAGAAGGAGGCCCGGGCGGCCGCGCGGATCGCGCACCCGGCCGTGGTCACCGTCCACGACGTGCTCGAACACGACGAACGCCCGTGGATCGTCATGGAGTACATCGACGGGCCCTCCCTCGCCGAGGCCGCCAAGGCGGCCGGCCGCATCGAGCCCCGCGAGGCCGCCCGCATCGGACTGCACGTCCTCGGCGCCCTGCGCGCCGCGCATGCGGTCGGCGTGCTGCACCGCGACGTGAAACCGGGCAACGTGCTGCTGGCCAAGGACGGCCGGGTGCTGCTGACCGACTTCGGGATCGCCGCGATCGAGGGGGACTCCTCCATCACCCGCACCGGCGAACTCGTCGGCTCCATCGACTACCTGGCGCCCGAGCGGGTCACCGGCGGCGCCCCGGACCCGGCCTCCGACCTGTGGTCCCTCGGCGCCACCCTCTACACGGCCGTCGAGGCCCGCTCGCCCTTCCGCCGCACCTCGCCCATCTCCAGCCTGGCGGCCGTGGTCAACGACGAGCCGCCGCCGCCCGCGCAGGCCGGTGCGCTCGGCCCCGTCATCACGGCGCTGCTGCGCAAGGACCCGGCGCAGCGGCCCTCGGCCGCCGAGGCCGAGCAGATGCTGATCGAGGCGATGGAGGGCCGGGAGCCGCGGTCCGCGCAGGCGTACGTACCGACGCAGTCGATATCCGGCAGCGGCCCGGTGCCCGACCCGTACCCCGGCGGCGCCCACTCCGGCCAAGGCCGCTCCGGCCCCGGGCAGTCCGGTCCCGCGCGGTCCGGCCACACCCGTCCCGCGCACACCCTGCCGGGTCCGCCCGCGGCCGCGCGCGAGCAGCACGCCCCGTACGAGCAGCACCCGCAGCAGGCCCCGTACCAGCAGCACCCGCCGTACGGCCGGCACCGGCAGGGCCCGTACGCCGCCCTGCTGCCCCCGCACCTGTCGCCCGCGCCCGCCCGCGGCCGGGGTGACGGGCGCCTGCGCCGGATCGCGGTCGTAGCTCTGGTCGCGGCCCTCGTCGGCGGCGGACTGGCCTTCGGGGCCCTCAAGTACTACGGCCCGGAGAAGGGGGGCGGGTCCGGCGGCACCACGACCGGTACGACCACCGGCACCGCCGGCGGCACCGGAGCGGGCAAGGATTCCGGGAAGGACGGCGCCCGGCCCGCCGGAGCCGTCCCCGAGGGCTGGCGCGAGGTCACCGACGCCGAGGGCTTCACGCTCTGGGTCCCCGAGGGCTGGCGCCGCCAGACGGACGGGGACCAGATCGACTACACCCCGGACAACGGGAAGCACCGGATCCGGATCAGCGTGGACCCGACCCCGGACTTCCCGGACCCGTACGCGCACCTCCTCGCCCTGGAGAAGACCGTGCGCGGCCGGCTGCCCCGCTACGAGCGCCAGACCCTGCACCCGAACACCTTCCGCGGCCGGACCCAGGCGGGCATCTGGGAGTTCACCTGGACCGAGAAGAAGGACTTCCCCGGCAAGCGGCGGGCGATCGACCAGATGTACGTGGCCCCGGACGGGACCGAGTACGCGATCTACATGTCGGGGCCCCAGTCGGACTGGGACACGACCCGGGAGCAGTTCGACACGGTGCTGCGGGGCTGGCGGGCGCCCTGAGGGCCCTCCGGCGCAGCTGCCGGGCCCGTCCGGGGCCCTCCAGAGCCGCTTCCGGGCCGGGCCGGGGCCCCGTTTCCGGCCACCCCGGGCCGTCCTGCCAGTGATTGCTGGCGGAATCGCAGAAAACGGTTACCGCCGGGTATCCAAAGGGCCCCGGGGCGGCTTACGCTCACCGGCATGACGGACTCGCAGGCCCCCGCCCCCCTCCGCAGCGTCCCGCCCGCCGCGGAGGACAAGCCCGCCAACCCCGTGGCCCCCGCCCCGGCCGGCGCACGCACCGCCGCCGACGTGGTGACCCCCGCCCTCGTGGCCCGGCTCACCGCCGGGATCGCGGGCTCCGGCCGCACCGCCAACCACACCCCCTTCACCGGGGAGAAGCTGGCGGACCTGCCCGAGGCCTCCCCGGACGAGGTGGCCGGGGCCTTCGCCGCCGCCCGCGCCGCCCAGTCCCGCTGGGCCGCCGTACCCGTCCGCAGCCGGGCCGGGGTCCTGCTCCGCTTCCACGACCTGCTGCTGGAGCGGCAGTCCGAGGTCCTCGACCTCATCCAGCTGGAGACCGGCAAGGCCCGCCTCCACGCCCACGAGGAGGTCCAGGCCGTCGCGGTCGCGGCCCGCCACTACGGCCGCAAGGCCCCCTCCTACCTGCGCCCGCGCGGCCACCAGGGCGCCATGCCCACCCTCACCAAGGTCACCGAGCTGCGCCAGCCCCGCGGGGTCGTCGGCCAGATCGCCCCCTGGAACTACCCCCTCGAGCTCTCCGTCGGCGACGCCCTGCCCGCCTTCGCCGCGGGCAACGCCGTCGTGATGAAGCCCGACACCGAGACCGCCCTCACCGCCCTGTGGGCCCGCCGCCTCCTCATCGAGGCCGGGCTGCCGGAGGAGGTCTTCCAGGTGGTCCTGGGCGAGGGCCCGGTCGTCGGCCCCGAGGTGGTCCGGCACGCCGACTACGTCTCCTTCACCGGCTCCACCCGCACCGGCCGCGAGGTCGCCCGCGGCGCCGCCGAGCGCCTCATCGGGGTCACCCTGGAGCTCGGCGGCAAGAACGCCATGCTCGTCCTGCACGACGCCGACATCGAGAAGGCCGCCGCGGGCGCCGTCCGCGCCTGCTTCTCCTCCGCGGGCCAGCTGTGCATCTCCATCGAGCGGCTGTACGTCCACGAGTCCGTGGCCGACGCCTTCCTGGAGCGGTTCGCCGCCCGCACCCGCGCCATGCGGCTCGGCAGCTCCCTCGCGTACGGCGCGGACATGGGCTCGCTGGTCGGCGAGCGGCAGCTGGAGACCGTACGGCGGCACGTGGACGAGGCCGTGGCCAAGGGCGCGACCCTGGTCGCCGGCGGGCGGGCCCGCCCCGACATCGGCCCCCTCTTCTACGAGCCCACCATCCTCGACGGGGTCGAGCCCCCCATGGCCGTGTGCACGGAGGAGACCTTCGGGCCGGTCGTCTCCGTCTACCGGTTCACCGACGAGGACGCGGCGGTCGCCCTCGCCAACTCCACCCCGTACGGCCTCAACTCCAGCGTCTGGACCCGGGACGCCCGCCGCGGCCGTGCCGTCGCCGCCCGGATGCGCACCGGCACCGTCAACATCAACGAGGGCTACGCCCCCGCCTACGGCAGCGTCGGCGCCCCCATGGGCGGCATGAAGGACTCCGGGCTCGGCCGCCGGCACGGCTCCGAGGGCATCCTCAAGTACACCGAGGCCCAGACGGTCGCCCACCAGCGGCTGATCCCGATGGCCCCCTCCCTGGGCATGGACGACGAGGCGTACGCCGCCTTCATGACCCGCAGCCTCAAGATCATGAAGGCTCTCCGACTGCGCTAGGAGGCGCGGCAGTGACGTACGACGAGCACGACGGCGGGGACGGCGGCGGCAGGGACGGCGCAGAGGGCTTCGACTACGACGTCATCGTCGTCGGTTCGGGCTTCGGCGGCGCCGTGTCCGCCCTGCGGCTCACCGAGAAGGGCTACCGCGTCGGCGTGCTGGAGGCGGGCCGCCGCTTCACGCGCGACGCGCTGCCCAGGAACAGCTGGGACCTGCGCAACTACCTGTGGGCCCCGGCCCTCGGCCTGTACGGGATCCAGCGGATCCACCTGCTCGGCAACGTGATGGTGCTGGCGGGAGCCGGGGTCGGCGGCGGCTCGCTCAACTACGCCAACACCCTCTACGTCCCCCCGCCGGCCTTCTTCGGCGACCGCCAGTGGGCCTCGATCACCGACTGGCAGGAGGAGCTCGCCCCGTACTACGACCAGGCCCGGCGGATGCTCGGGGTCCGGCTCAACCCCACCCTGACCCCCTCCGACGTGCACCTGAAGGCCGTGGCCGAGCGGATGGGCGTCGGGGACAGCTTCCACATGGCCCCCGTCGGCGTCTTCTTCGGCGACGGGGAGGACGCCGGGGGTGACTGCCGCGCCCGGCCCGGCCAGGAGGTTCCCGACCCGTACTTCGGCGGCGCCGGACCCGCCCGCAGCGCCTGCACCGAATGCGGCGAGTGCATGACCGGCTGCCGGCACGGCGCGAAGAACACCCTCAACGAGAACTACCTCCACCTCGCCGAGCGCGCCGGGGCCGAGATCCGCCCCATGACCACGGTCACCGCCCTCGCCGAGCACCCCGGCGGCGGCTACCGGGTGCGGACCGTCCCCACCGACGGCCGCCGCGCCGGCCGGACGAAGGCGAAGGGGAAGGGCCGGGCGGAGGTGCTGCGCGCCCGGCACGTGGTCCTCGCCGCCGGCACCTACGGCACCCAGACCCTCCTGCACACCATGAAGGACCGCGGCGAACTCCCGCGGATCTCGCCCCGCCTCGGCGACCTGACCCGCACCAACTCCGAGGGCCTGGTCGGCGCCCAGACCGACGACCGCCGCTACCGCAGGCGCCACGGGCCGCAGGCCCGCGCCGACTTCACCCGCGGCGTGGCCATCACCTCCTCCGTGCACCCCGACGGGGACACGCACATCGAGCCGGTCCGCTACGGCAGGGGCTCCAACGCCATGGGGTTCATGACGATCCTCCAGGTCCCCTACTCCCGCCACCGCGTGGCGGCCTGGCTGGGCCGCACCGCGGCGCACCCGCTGCAGTTCCTGCGCTCGCTCTCCAACCGGCGCTGGTCCGAGCGGACCATCATCGGCCTGGTCATGCAGTCCCTGGACAACTCGCTCACCACCTACCGCAAGCCCGGCGGCATCGGCAAGGGCCTCCTGACGGCCCGTCAGGGCCACGGCGCCCCCAACCCCACCCAGATCGCGGAGGCCACCCGCGCGGCCACCCTGCTCGCCGAGGAGATCAACGGCTTCCCGGGCAGCAACGTGGGCGAACTGATGGGCACCCCGCTGACCGCGCACTTCCTCGGCGGCTGCCCGATCGGGGCCACCGCCGAAGAGGGGGTCGTCGACCCGTACCACCGGCTGTACGGGCATCCCGGGATCTCCGTCGTGGACGGCTCCGCGGTCTCCGCGAACCTCGGGGTGAACCCCTCGCTGACCATCACGGCCCAGGCCGAACGGGCCATGTCGTACTGGCCGAACAAGGGGGAGCGGGACCCGAGGCCCGTACAGGGGGCCGCGTACGAGCGGCTGCCGGCGGTGGAACCGGTCAGTCCGGCGGTGCCGAAGGAGGCCTTCGGGGCCCTGCGGCTGCCCTTCCTGGCCGTACCCGCGGTGCCGCCGAAGCGGCCGCAGCAGGCGGAGCCTTCGCCGGAGCCCCCGGCGGAGCCTTCGCCGGAGCCGGCGTAGGGCCGGACCACGGAGGGCTGCACGCCCCCTCCGCGTGCAGCTCCCCGTGCGCAGTCCCGCGTGTACGCCGGAGCGCTGGTCCCGCACTGGTGTGACCGCGCGGGGGCGCCGGAGGTTGTATGCGGATGCGGAAATTCCGACGTGACCCGCGCCACACGGATGTGCGTGGTGTGTGCATCGTCCTCAATTCGTGACCTCGCAGCGGGCAACTCTGTCACCGATCCATGGGTCGATGGGGGCATGAAGCGAATATCCCTGCTGGTCGCGGCAGGTCTGGCGGTCGTCGGCCTGTCGGCCCCGGCGTCCGCCGCAGAAGTTCCCGTCTTCCGGTTCGGCGGGAAATCCGAGGTCCGGCTCGCTCCCGACCCGCAGACCGGGAAGGCCGAGCGGGTCACCTTCACCCTCAGGGAGGCGGGCGAACTCCCCGCCGCCGCGTACGACCGGCCGTACGAGGCCACCGTGGACTTCACCGGACTGGCCGGGATCGCCGAAGTCGAGCTCGTGGACAGGATGTTCGACGCCGACTGCGAGATCCGCGGCACCGTCGCGCACTGCGCCGACAGCAGGATCAGGACCGAGCCCAGCGAGCTCGCCGTCCTCGAACTGCGCGCCGCCGAGGGCAGCCGGCCGGGCGACACCGGCACCATCAAGGTCACCGCGCAGGCCGACGGGGTCGTCTTCACCCCGTTCACCAGCACCGTCACCGTCGGCGGCACCGACGTCTCGGTGTTCCCCTTCGACCTGGAGCCCCGGCCGCGCACCGGCCAGAAGCAGCCCCTGCCCATCGCCTTCAAGAACACCGGCAGCGCCGACGCCCGCGAACTGCTGATGGAGCTCGACACCACCCGCGGTGCCGAGATCGTCGAGCGCTACTCCAACTGCACCTACCCGGACCCGCGGCGCAAGTCCCGCACCAGCAGCGTCGCCTGCCACTTCACCGGGCCCTTCAAGGCCGGGAAGGCCTACGCGCTCGACGGGGCGCTCACCCTCCTGACCAACGCCCACGCCCTGCGCGACTCCTTCTCGTACACGCTCACCCCCGACCCGAAGCAGCTGCCCGCCGGGCTGGGCCTCGACGGCGGCAGGAGCGGGGGACCGGCGCTCGCCGTGCGCCCGCAGGAGCGCACGGCGCTGACCGCCGACCCCGCCCCGGGCGACAACGGGCAGAGCTACGCCTTCCGGACCCCCAACACCGTGGACTTCGCGGCCATCGGCGCCACCCTCCACGCGGCCGAGGGCGCCGGGGCCGTCCTCAGCGTCGGCCAGCGCAACGCGGGCCCCGCCTGGACGGAGCTCACCGGGGGCGCCGCGCGCGTCGCCGAGGTGCAGATCCCGCCGGGCGCGCGCGTCACCCGCAAGCCCGCGGGCTGCGAGGCGCGGACCTCCGACGACAAGCCGCGCGCCGAAGAACTCGGCGCCCCCCGCTACCGCTGCACCGGCACCCGGCCCGTCTTCCTCGACGGGGACGCCGAGACCCACCGCTTCGAGCTGGTCGTCGACCGGTTCGTCCCGGACGCGGCCGGCAGCGTGCGCATCGGGGCCTCCTTCGGGGAGCGGGGCCCGCTCGGCAGGGACGGCAAGCCCGCGAACGACAGCGCGCCCCTGGTCCTGAACCCGAAGCCGGCGCCCACGCCGACCGCCACCCCGAGCCCCTCGGCCACGGCGACCGCCCCGCCCACCCCGGGCGCATCGGCCTCCCCGGCCCCGTCGGCGACCCCGACCCCCTCGGCCTCCGCCTCGGCGCGCGGCGACCTGGCCCGCACCGGGGCCGACGCGGGCGGGCTGGGCCTGCTGGCGGGGGCGGCCCTGCTGGCCGGCGGCGCCCTGGTGTTCGCGTCCCGGCGCCGCTCGGGCCGCGCGTAGCAGCCCGTACGGAACCGACCGGGCCCGCACATGCGGAACGGCCGGCCCCGGGCGTCCCCGGTGCCGGCCGTCCTCTGGGGTGACCGGGCTGCTGTCCCCTGCCGTCCGGTCACGCGCCGGAGCGGGGTCCCACGGCGTACGCTCCACGGGCCGTACGCCTCACCGCTCCAGCAGAGCCACGCGTGGTGGTGCGCTCCCGCGCCTGGCTGGCGCGGACATCCACACCAACGAAGGCCCCCGGGCCCGGTCACGGTCCGGACGGGTGACGAACGGCCGCGCGGCGGGGCGCGGCGGCTGCGCACCGCCCGGACGCCCCCGGCGGCGGGCCTCAGACCCGGCCGCGGCACAGCTCCAGCAGGGTCATCGCCAGGGCCGTGCCCTGCTTGGTGCCCAGCGCGTCGCCGAAGTGCGCCAGCACCTCCATCTCGCGCGCGAGGTGCACGCGCCGCCCGCCGGAGGTGATCCGGGCCTCCTGGATGACCGCCGAGACGGCCATCCGCTCCTGGATCAGCCCGATGATGCGGTCGTCGATCGCGTCGATGCGGGCGCGGGAGTCGGCGATCAGCTGCTCGGGGGAGGCAGCGGACGCGGCGGCGGTGGCGGTGGCGGTGGTGGTCATCGTTCTCTCCTGTGGGTGGGGCGGGCGGCGGGCGCCGCGGTCCGGGAGCCTGAGGAGCGGGAACGCGAAAGCGCCCCGGTCCTGTCGGACCGGGGCGCTCCTGGAAGTCGGCGGCTCAAGCGGAGCAGCACGCGTACCCATGGCGACCGGACCGACCGGTGCCATAGGTAAAGAGGAAGCTCAGCTGCTTGCGCACGTCACGGATTATGGCCCCGTGCCCCGCCGTGCACCAAGCGGGTTCGGATGGTGAGACGAAAACGGGTGTACGGGCCCCGTTAGAATCGACAAACAGCCCGAGTGAACAGCTCCTCTCCGCCGGAAGGCCGCCCCCGTGCCAGAAGCACCCTCCGTCGCCCCTGACACCGTTCTCGTCGTCGACTTCGGCGCGCAGTACGCCCAGCTCATCGCCCGCCGGGTCCGCGAGGCCCGGGTCTACAGCGAGATCGTGCCGAGCACGATGCCCGTGGCCGAGATGCTGGCCAAGGACCCGAAGGCGATCATCCTCTCCGGCGGCCCGTCCTCCGTCTACGAAGAGGGCGCCCCGCAGCTCGACCGCGCGCTGTTCGAGGCCGGGGTCCCCGTCTTCGGCATGTGCTACGGCTTCCAGCTGATGGCCGTCACCCTCGGCGGCACCGTCGACAACACCGGTGCGCGCGAGTACGGCCGTACCCAGCTGTCCGTCACCAAGGCGGGCTCGACCCTCTTCGAGGGCACCCCCGAGCACCAGTCCGTGTGGATGTCCCACGGCGACGCCTGCTCCGCCGCCCCCGAGGGCTTCACGGTCACCGCCTCCACCGGCGTGGTCCCGGTCGCCGCCTTCGAGAACGACGAGAAGAAGCTGTACGGCGTGCAGTACCACCCCGAGGTGATGCACTCGACGCACGGCCAGCAGATCCTGGAGCACTTCCTCTACCGCGGCGCCGGCATCGAGCCGAACTGGACCACGGGCAACGTCATCGAGGAGCAGGTCGCGGCCATCCGCGAGCAGGTCGGCGACCGCCGCGCCATCTGCGGCCTCTCCGGCGGCGTGGACTCCGCGGTCGCCGCGGCCCTGGTCCAGAAGGCCATCGGCAACCAGCTGACCTGCGTGTACGTCGACCACGGCCTGATGCGCAAGGGCGAGACCGAGCAGGTCGAGAAGGACTTCGTCGCGGCCACCGGCGTACAGCTGAAGGTCGTCGACGCCCAGGAGCGCTTCCTCAACGCCCTCAAGGGCGTCTCCGACCCGGAGGAGAAGCGCAAGATCATCGGCCGCGAGTTCATCCGCGTCTTCGAGCAGGCGCAGGCCGAGATCGTCGCCGAAGCTCCCGGCGACCAGCCCGTGGAGTTCCTGGTGCAGGGCACGCTGTACCCGGACATCGTCGAGTCCGGCGGCGGCACCGGCACCGCGAACATCAAGTCGCACCACAACGTCGGCGGCCTCCCCGAGGACCTGGAGTTCAAGCTCATCGAGCCGCTCCGCCAGCTCTTCAAGGACGAGGTCCGCATGGTCGGCCAGGACCTGGGCCTGCCCGAGGAGATCGTCCAGCGCCAGCCCTTCCCGGGCCCCGGCCTCGGCATCCGCATCGTCGGCGAGGTCACCCGCGAGCGCCTGGACCTGCTGCGCGAGGCCGACGCCATCGCCCGCGCCGAGCTGACCGCGGCCGGCCTCGACCGCGAGATCTGGCAGTGCCCGGTGGTCCTCCTCGCCGACGTCCGCAGCGTCGGCGTCCAGGGCGACGGCCGCACCTACGGGCACCCGATCGTGCTGCGCCCGGTCTCCTCCGAGGACGCCATGACGGCGGACTGGACCCGGATGCCGTACGAGGTCCTGGCGAAGATCTCCACCCGCATCACCAACGAGGTCCCGGACGTGAACCGCGTGGTGCTCGACTGCACCAGCAAGCCGCCGGGCACCATCGAGTGGGAGTAGGGGCGGACCCCGGCACCCCCGGGACCCCCTGACAGGGCCGTCGCCCCGCCACCGTGCGGGACGGCGGCCCTGCCGCATGTCCGGCCGCCCCGCTGCCGGCGCCGCAGGCACCGCCCTGCGCCGGGTCTCTGGCCACCTGCCACGGGTCCGGGTACCTTGCGCCCGACCCGACGAAGGAGCGCCGCCATGCCCGAGCCCGCGCACCACTCCACCGAGCCCGCGCGGCCGGAGCCGGAGCCGGGTCCCGTACCGGTGCGGCCGGACCCGGTGCCCGTGGAGCGGCTGCGGTTCGCGATGCCGCCGGTGCACACGGACCCGGCCGCGGAGCGCGCGTACCGCAGGGAGCGGCTGGCGGGGGCGCTGCGGCTGTTCGGCGAGCTCGGCTTCGAGGACGGGGTCTCGGGCCACATCACGGCGCGGGACCCGGAGTTCGCCGACTGCTTCTGGGTCAACCCCTTCGGGGCGGCGCTCGGCGCGATCACCGCGGAGGAGCTGCTCCTGGTGTCGGGGGACGGCCGGGTGCTGCGGGGCGGGCGGCACGTGAACCAGGCGGCCTTCGCCGTGCACGCCGCCGTGCACCGGGCCCGGCCCGGGGTGGTGGCCGTGGCGCACGCGCACTCGGCCCACGGCCGGGCCTTCGCCGCCCTCGGCGAACTCCTCGACCCGATCAGCCAGGAGGCCTGCGCCTTCTACGAGGACCACGCCCTCCTGGACCGGTTCACGGGAGTCGCGGTGGACGAGGCGGAGGGGGCGCTGATCGCGGCGGCCCTCGGCCCGTACAAGGCCCTGGTGCTGCGCAACCACGGGCTGCTGACCGTCGGGGACTCGGTGGACGCGGCGGCCTGGTGGTTCGTCTCGATGGACCGCGCCTGCGGGATCCAGCTGGCCGCGAAGGCCGCCGGGAAGCCCGTGCGCATCGACCACAGGAGCGCCGTCGCCACCCGGGAGCAGCTCGGCACGGACCTGGTCGCGTGGATCAGCTACCAGCCGCTGTGGCAGCGCGTCGCGTCAACACCGCGTACGGACAATCACCCGCCCTGACATCGGTGGCGATCCGGAGCACTGCCGCAGTGGTGCACAATTCGCAGGCACTGCACGGTAGTTAGGGAGGCGGCACATCGTGGCTGTCCAGGAATTGCACCGGAGTACCCACGGCGGCGGCTGCACCTGCGAGGCCTGCCCGCACGGGGCGCGCGAGGGGCACCGCCGGGCCGTCGCCGCGTTCCTCGAGATGCGCGACGGCCTCGCCGCGGGCCAGGGCCTGCCCGCGGCCGTCGCGCGCTCCGCCGGGGCCTCCCGGCAGTGGGTGTCCGACGAGCTGACCCAGTCGGCCCGCGGGGTCGCGGACCGCGGGCGCGAGGCCGGGCAGTCCTGGCTGTACCTGCTGTCGCGGCGGGCCGTCCTCGCCGTGTGGATCGCCGCCGGGGTGCTGCTCGTGGTGCAGGTGGCCACCGCCCTCGGCACCGGCTGGAGCCCGGCCCGCACCGCGGGGCTGCTCTCCGCCCTGGTGCTCGCCGTGCTGCTGACGGTGGCCGCGCGGGCGCAGATGCGCCGCGGCGGGCTGCTGGCCCCGCTGATCGGCGAGGACAACCGGCTGTCCACCTCGCGGGCGGTGCCCTGCGCCTGGCTGGTGGTGACGGCGTTCGCGGCCCTGCTGCCCGCGGTGCGGCTGGCCGCCTCCGGTTCCGCGGCGCAGGGTGCGCGGCCCGCCGGCCTGCCGGGCGGGCTCGCCCTGTCCGGGGCGCTGCCGCTGCTGACCGTACTGGCCGTGACCTGCGCGGTGGCCGTGCTGGTCCGGCGGGTGGTGTCGGTGCGGATCCTGGCGCAGCGGCTGCAGAAGCTGCCCGCGGAGCGGCCGCGCGGGGCGGACCTGGTGACGGACGACTCGGGCCGGGGCAGCTTCCCCGATGCGCAGTACGTGCTGGTCGCCACGGTCACCCTGCTGTACGTGGCGGCCGCGGTGGCCCGCCGCCCGGACCGGCTGCCGCAGCTGCCGTGGGCGCTGGCGGTGCTGACCGTGCTCTCGGCCGCGGTCTACCTGGCGGCGAAGTACGCCGAGGGCAGCCGGCCGCTGGTGCTGTCGGTGGTCCGGATCCGGGAGAAGGGCGAGCTCGACGCGGCCGTCCGCACCGGCGACGACATCGAGATCCGCGGGGTGGGCTTCGTACCGCCCGGGGCCGGGACCCCGGAGATGCTGGCCCGGATCGTGGTCCGGATCGGGACGGTGCACGTGCACGTCCCGCTGGTGCCGGTGCCCGGGGGCTTCAGCAACCCGTCCGACCAGGTGCTGACCGTACCGGTGCCCGCCGACGTGGAGCCCGGCCGCTGCGAGGTGCAGGTGGTGACGGCCGCGGGCGTGGAATCCAACCGCTGCACCATCGACGTGGCCGAGTGACGGGGTGATGATGGCCGGGTGACCGGTTTCGAATCACCCGCCCCGCGCGGGCGCACGACCGCCCCGCGCGAGCGGGTCCGCACCGCCTGGTCCTGGGCGGTCCGCCACCCGCTGCTGCCGCTGCGGATCTTCCTCGGCGCGACCTTCGTGTACGCGGGCCTGGACAAGCTCACGGACTCCGCGTTCCTCAAGGCCTCCGGTCCGGGCTCCATCGGGGAGCTGATGGAGGCGGTCCGCGACGGATCGGCCGTACCCGCGCTCGTGGACCTCGCGCTCAAGGGGCCCGTGGCCTTCGCGGTTCTGCTGGCCGTCGCCGAGGTGCTGGTCGGACTGGGCACCCTGGCCGGGCTCCTCGCCCGGTGGGCGGCCCTCGGCGGTGCCCTCGTCTCGCTCAGCCTCTGGCTGACGGTCAGCTGGCAGACCAGCCCGTACTACTACGGCAACGACCTCCCGTACATGCTTTGCTGGGTGCCCCTCGTGCTGGCCGGGGCCCCGTACCTCTCACTGGACGGGCGCCTTCAGTCCCGCCGGTCCCGCCGCACGGAGTAGGCGACCAGGCCCACGAGGGCCGCGAGCGACAGCCCGCCCACGGTCAGCGGGACGATCGTGTACCAGGGCAGGTCGCCCCCGCCGGTCGCGTCCCCCAGGTACAGCAGCCCCGCCGCGAGCAGGACCAGCCCCGCCAGCAGCCGCCCGGGCTGGAACTCATGACGCCGCACGGGCCACCTCCACCTGTCCCAGCTCCGCTTCGAGCCGCAGTTCGATCTTCCCGCCCGCCGCGGTGCCGGGCACCGGCGGCAGGTCCACCTTCCGCACCAGGTCCCGGTGCGGGTCCACCGCGTCCGCCCGCTCCCCGGGCAGCTGTACGTCGCCCAGCCCGATCCGGATCTCGGCGGTGGCCGCGGCCTCCGGCGGCAGCACCACCTTCAGCCGGCCCGCGTCCACGGACACCCGCACCGCCAGGGTGGTGCCCTCGGGCACGTCGATGCGGCCCAGGTCCAGCGTGGCCAGGCCCGTACCCGCCGTGTACTGCGGCTGCACGGCCGCCACCGAGGCGGGCCGCCACACCGTGTTGCGCCAGAGCGTGCCGATGTCCCGGGGCAGCACCGCGGCCCCCAGCAGCAGCCCGGCCGTGACGACCGACAGCAGCAGGGTCCCGAAGCCCGTACGCCCCTTGACCGAGCTGAAGGCCAGGCCCAGGCCGAACACGGCGAGGGCCGCGGCCAGACCGGTCTGGAGGGCCTGTCCCAGCGGATTGCCGTGCCAGGTGGCGGCCGTGCCCGCGACCGCGGCCAGCAGGGCGGCCACGAAGATCCGCCCGCCGATGCCCTCGCGCGGCCGGCGCTCCGCCGACCCGCACTTCCCGTCCGGGAACTCCCGGGCCGCCGCCGCGTGCCGGGCCGCGGCGGAGCCCTCGCCGCGCGGGCCGGCCTCCGCGTCGGGGTCCGGACCCCACAGGTACCCGAAGGACACCGGGCCCGTCGTCCCGTCCTTGACCAGCGGGTCCCGCCACCACGACACCACCGCGGGGGCGGGCGGGGCCTGCGTCTCCGGCGGGGCCTCGGCCCGCGGATGGGCCGGCTCGCTCTCCGCGGGCCCGGCCTGCCGCCGCCGCCGCGACCAGCGCGCCACCACCCCGAGCCCGACGACCACCAGCAGCGAGAACACGGCCGTGCCGCCGTTGTTCAGCATCGACAGGAACAGCGCGCAGCCCGCCAGGGCCGCCAGTACCGCCGCCAGCGTCGACCCCTCGATCCGGCCGGTCAGCAGGTGCCGCGCCTCGTTGTCCTCCTCGCCCTCCAGGGGGACGAGCAGCCAGGCGAACCCGTACAGCACCAGCCCGGCGCCGCCGGTGACGGTGAGCACCCCGAAGACCACCCGGAAGACCACCGGGTCCACGTCGAAGTACCGGCCCAGGCCCCCGCACACGCCCGCGACCGCCGTGCTGCGCCGGCTGCGGCGCAGCAGCGGCCGCTCCGGACCCGGGGCGGCGGGATCGGCGGCGGGCGCCGCGGGGGAGTCCTGTGCTTCGGTCATGGCTCCATGGTGACGGGCCGCCGCGGGCCCCGGTATCCGGCCCGACCCTGGCCCGACCCTGATATCCGGGCCGCAGAACTGGGGGGATGCCCTGATGTCCCGGCCCCCCGGTGCGTGTGACCATCGGGGCATGCCAGGAGCAGCGTCCCCGCCCAGCCAGCAGCCCCGCCCCGGGAGTCCGGGAGCCCCGGCCGCCGAGTCCGAGGAGCAGCCGCTGCGCAAGCTGTACCGCAGCGCCGACGGGCGGATGCTGGGCGGCGTCGCGCGCGGGCTCGCCGGGCACCTCGGGCTGCCCGTGGTCTGGGTGCGGCTGGCCTTCCTCGGGATGTCCATGTTCGGGGAGGGCCTCGGGGTGCTGCTGTACGCGGCGTTCTGGGTGTTCGTACCGCTGGGCGTGGGCGGGCGGGCCGCGGACCGGTCGCTGTTCGAGACGCGGGAGGACGGCAGCCGCAGGCTGCGCAAGCCCGACCGGGGGCAGATCGCCGCGCTGATCGCCCTGTTCATCGGCTCCGGCATCTTCGTCTCGCAGGTGCAGAGCGGCGCCGAGTCCGGCCGGTACGTCTGGCCGATGCTGCTCGTCGGCGCCGGCGTGGTCCTCGTCTGGCGCCAGGCCGACAACGCCCGCCGGGCGCACTGGACCAGCGTCTCCCGCAGGCACGGGCGGCTGCTCACCACGGCGCGGGCCCTGGCGGGCGTGGCCCTGGTCGGCGTCGGCCTGACCGTGTTCATCGTGGTCCGCGGCTCCGCCGCCCAGCTGGGCAACGTGCTCACGGCCGCGCTCGCGGTGCTCGTCGGCATCGCCCTGCTCGCCGGCCCCTGGCTCATCCGCATGACCCAGGACCTGTCCGAGGAGCGCCTGATGCGCATCCGGGCCCAGGAGCGCGCCGAGGTCGCCGCGCACGTCCACGACTCCGTCCTGCACACCCTGACCCTGATCCAGCGCAACGCCGACGACCCCGGGGAGGTCCGCAGGCTGGCCCGGGCCCAGGAGCGGGAGCTGCGCAACTGGCTCTACAAGCCCGCCGGGACGGGCAAGGAGGAGTCGGAGGAGCCCGACACCCTCGCCGAGGCCGTCAAGAAGACCGCGGCGGAGGTCGAGGACCACCACGGCGTCCCCATCGAGGTCGTGGTCGTCGGCGACTGCCCGCTCGACGAGAAGCTCGCCGCCCAGGTCCAGGCCGCGCGCGAGGCGATGGTCAACGCCGCCAAGTACGGTGGCGAGGGCGGGCCGGTGCAGGTCTACGCCGAGGTGGAGGGCCGCACCGTGTTCGTGTCCGTACGGGACCGGGGGCCGGGCTTCGACCTCGACGAGGTCCCCGGGGACAGGATGGGCGTACGAGAATCGATCATCGGCCGCATGCAGCGCAACGGCGGGACCGCGCGGCTGCGCTCCGCGCCCGACGGGGGCACGGAGGTCGAGCTGGAGATGGAGAGGGCGAGCACGTCATGACGGAGCAGCACGAGATCAACCCGGCCGCGGCCGAGGAGCGCCGGGTGCGGGTGGTGCTCGTGGACGACCACCGGATGTTCCGCGCGGGTGTCCAGGCGGAGATCGGCGAGACCGCGCGCACCGGCGTCGAGGTCGTCGGCGAGGCCGCCGACGTGGACCAGGCCGTCACGGTCATCACGGCCACGCGCCCCGAGGTGGTCCTCCTCGACGTGCACCTGCCCGGCGGCGGCGGGGTCGAGGTGCTGCGCCGCTGCGCCCCGCTGATGGCGGCGGCCGAGCGGCCGGTGCGCTTCCTCGCCCTGTCCGTGTCGGACGCGGCCGAGGACGTCATCGGTGTGATCCGCGGCGGCGCCCGCGGGTACGTCACCAAGACCATCACGGGCACCGACCTCGTCGACTCGGTCTTCCGGGTGCAGGACGGGGACGCGGTCTTCTCGCCCCGGCTCGCCGGGTTCGTGCTGGACGCCTTCGCCTCCACCGACGCCCCGCCGGTGGACGAGGACCTGGACCGGCTCACGCAGCGCGAGCGGGAGGTGCTCCGGCTGATCGCCCGCGGGTACGCGTACAAGGAGATCGCCAAACAGCTCTTCATCTCGGTCAAGACCGTCGAGTCGCACGTCTCGGCCGTGCTGCGCAAGCTCCAGCTGTCCAACCGGCACGAGCTGACCCGCTGGGCCACGGCCCGCCGCCTGGTCTGACGGCCGCCGGGCGGGCGGGGGCACGGGGTACGGGCAGGGGTACGGGGCTCAGGCGGGCCGGGTGGCGCCCGCCCACGGCATCTCGGTGATCGGGGCGATGCGCACGGTGGACCCGGTGCGCGGGGCGTGGATCATCTTGCCGTTGCCGATGTACAGCCCGACGTGGCTGATGCCCGAGTAGAAGAAGACCAGGTCCCCGGGGGCCAGCTGGGAGCGGGAGACCCGGCGCCCGGCGTTGATCTGCGTGTACGTGGTGCGCGGCAGGGCGACCCCGGCCGAGCGCCAGGCGGCCTGGGTCAGGCCGGAGCAGTCGTAGCCGTTCGGGCCGGTCGCCCCCCAGACGTACGGCTTGCCGATCTTGCTGTAGGCGAAGGCCACCGCCTGCGCCGCCCGCGACCCCGTCGCCGCGGGCGCGGCCGGGGCGGCGGGGGCCGCGGGGCGGCCGGGTGCGGCGGTGCCGGGGCGGGCCGGTCCCCGCGGGTCCGCGGCCCGCTGCTCCCCGGCGGCCTGCCGGGCCTCGTACCGGGCGCGCTCCTCGGCGGTGAGCCGGTCCAGCAGCCGCTCGGCCGCGGCCAGCCGGGACTCGACGGTGTCCTTGTGGCGGGCGAGGGCCGCCTGCTGGGTGCGCAGCTCGGCGAGGGTGCCGGCGGCCTTCTCGCGCAGGGCCCGCACCTCGTCGACGCTGCGGCGTACGGAGTCGATGTCCGCGGCGCTGCGGTCCCCGGCCCGCTCCATGCGCGAGGCCCGCTCCAGGTACTCCTGGGGGTCCCCGGAGAGCACGAGCTGCACGGCGGGCCCGAGGGCACCGGTGCGGTACTGGGCCGCGGCCATCGAGCCCAGGGCGGTGCGCGCGGTGTTGAGCTTCGCGGTCTTGCGGGCGGCCTCGTCGCGCAGGGCGTCGAGCGCCCGCTGGGCCCGCCCGGACTTCTCCTTCGCCCCGTTGTACCGCTCGGCGGCGGCCTCGGCCTGCTGGTGGAGCTCGTCCACCTGGGCCTTGACCTGGGCCGGGGTGAGGCGGGGCTCCGCGGAGGAGGAGCCCTCGAACGCGGTGGCGGTGGCAGCGCCCGCGAGCGCGAGAGTGGTGGCGGCAGTGCGTACCGGGCCACCGGCAAGCGGGAGCTGCCTCGGCTTTCGATGCTTCATGGGGGAGGACGCTAGGGGCGCAGGTAACGGGCGGATATCGCAATGACCGGAAATTGCCGGTTCCCTTAAGCGCGATGATCGGAATTGATCCACCGGGGGCGGTGTCGGATCCGTTCCGGTGCGCTGGCTACGCTCGGCTCCATGGACGTACTCATTCATGTCTTCGTGGGCCTGCACATCATCGGCATCGCCTCCCTGCTGGGCGGGTTCCTCACGCAGATGAAGGCGATGGGCGCCGGCACCGCGCGCTTCGTGCCCGCGATGTGGCACGGCGCGCTGACCATGCTCGTCACGGGCGTGGCGCTGGTCGGCTTCAACGAGATGCAGGGCAACACCCTCAACCACGTGAAGATCGGCGTGAAGCTCGCCGTGCTCTTCGTGGTCATGGCCCTCGTGTACGTCAAGCGGGACGAGGAGAGCGTGGACAAGGGCCTCTTCGCCGCGGTCGGCGGGCTCACCGTCCTCAACATCTTCCTCGCGGTCCTCTGGACCTGACGGCCGGGGCCCGGGTGATTTCCCGCACCCGGGCCGGGAGTGTCGGTCCCGGGGCCTAGACTCGGAAGGCGATGAGCAGCCTCTTTGACGACAGTTTCCTGGCGGACCTGCAGCCCTCGGCGGAGGAGCCCCCGCCGCCCCCGGAGGAGTACGGCCCGGAGGAGCCCGCGGACGACCTGTTCGGCGGGCATTTCGACGTACCCATGTCCGGGGACGCGTACTACCGCGACGGCGCCCCCAAGCCGGTCATCGACCCGGCGGCCCTCCTCGACGGGCTGAACGAGCAGCAGCGGGCCGCCGTGGTGCACGCCGGCTCCCCCCTGCTCATCGTCGCCGGGGCCGGATCCGGCAAGACCCGCGTGCTGACGCACCGCATCGGGCACCTGCTGGGCGCCCGCGGGGTCCACCCCGGCCAGATCCTCGCGATCACCTTCACGAACAAGGCCGCGGGCGAGATGAAGGAGCGCGTGGAGTCCCTCGTCGGCCCGCGCGCCAACGCCATGTGGGTCTCGACCTTCCACAGCGCCTGCGTGCGGATCCTGCGCCGCGAGTCCAAGAGGCTCGGGTTCACCTCCTCGTTCTCGATCTACGACGCCGCCGACTCCAAGCGCCTCATGGCCCTGGTCTGCCGCGATCTGGACCTGGACCCGAAGAAGTTCCCCCCGAAGTCCTTCAACGCGAAGATCTCGAACCTGAAGAACGAGCTCATCGACGAGGACGCCTTCGCCGCCCAGGCCGTCGACGGCTTCGAGAAGACCCTGGCGCAGGCCTACGCGATGTACCAGTCGCGCCTGCGCGAGGCCAACGCCCTCGACTTCGACGACATCATCATGACCACGGTCCACCTCCTCCAGGCCTTCCCGGACGTGGCCGAGCACTACCGCCGCCGCTTCCGGCACGTCCTGGTGGACGAGTACCAGGACACCAACCACGCGCAGTACACGCTCGTGCGCGAACTGGTCGGCCCCGGGTACGAGGACCTGCCCTCGGCCGAGCTCTGCGTCGTCGGCGACGCCGACCAGTCGATCTACGCCTTCCGCGGGGCGACGATCCGCAACATCCTCCAGTTCGAGGAGGACTACCCGCAGGCCGTGACGATCCTGCTGGAGCAGAACTACCGCTCCACGCAGACCATCCTCTCCGCGGCCAACGCCGTCATCGAGCGCAACGAGAACCGCCGCCCCAAGAACCTGTGGACGGACGCCGGCACCGGCGCCCGCATCACGGGCTACGTCTCCGACACCGAGCACGACGAGGCCCAGTTCGTCGCCGACGAGATCGACCGGCTCACGGACGCGGGCGACGCCAGGGCCGGGGACGTCGCCGTCTTCTACCGGACCAACGCCCAGTCCCGCGTGTTCGAGGAGATCTTCATCCGCGTCGGCCTCCCGTACAAGGTCGTCGGCGGGGTGCGCTTCTACGAGCGCAAGGAGGTCAGGGACGTCCTCGCGTACCTGCGCGTCCTCGCCAACCCGGAGGACAACGTCCCGCTGCGCCGGATCCTCAACGTGCCCAAGCGCGGGATCGGCGAGCGCGCCGAGGCGATGGTCGACGCCCTGTCGCTGCGCGAGCGGATCACCTTCCCGCAGGCCCTCAAGCGGGTGGACGAGGCCTACGGCATGGCCGCCCGCTCGGTGAACGCCGTCAAGCGCTTCAACGCGCTCATGGAGGAGCTGCGCACGATCGTCGAGTCCGGGGCCGGCCCCGCCGTCGTCCTCGAAGCCGTCCTGGAGCGCACGGGGTACCTGGCCGAGCTCCAGGCCTCCACGGACCCGCAGGACGAGACCCGCATCGAGAACCTGCAGGAGCTCGCCGCCGTCGCCCTCGAATTCGAGCAGGAGCGCGGCGAGGAGGAGGGCGCGGGCACCCTCGCGGAGTTCCTGGAGAAGGTGGCCCTCGTCGCCGACTCCGACCAGATCCCCGACGAGGACGAGGACGGCTCCGGGGTCATCACGCTCATGACCCTGCACACCGCCAAGGGCCTCGAGTTCCCCGTGGTCTTCCTGACCGGCATGGAGGACGGGGTCTTCCCGCACATGCGCGCCCTCGGGCAGGTCAAGGAGCTGGAGGAGGAGCGCCGCCTCGCGTACGTGGGCATCACGCGCGCCCGCGAGCGGCTGTACCTGACCCGCTCGGCCATGCGCAGCGCCTGGGGCACCCCCTCGTACAACCCGGCCTCGCGGTTCCTGGACGAGATCCCCGAGCAGTACCTGCACTGGAAGCGCACCGGCGCGCAGAAGCCCGCCGGCCCGGTGTCGGGTGCGGGCTCGCGGCCGGGGGGCGGCAAGGCCTCCTTCGGGACCTCGCCCGAGGCCTTCCTGTCCTCCTCGCGGACCCGCTCGGGCCCCTCGGGCTTCGCCACCCGCCGGGCCGCCGACAAGCCGGTGATCGCGCTGGCGGTGGGGGACCGGGTCACCCACGACCAGTTCGGTCTGGGCACGGTCATGCAGGTCACGGGCGCGGGCGCGGACGCGCAGGCGACCATCGACTTCGGGGACGAGAAGCCGAAGCGGCTGCTGCTGCGGTACGCGCCGGTGCAGAAGCTCTAGAAGTTCTCGGTGGGGCCGCGGGCCGGGCCCGGATCGGGTCCGGCCGGGGGGTCCTACGTCGGGTCCAGGCCGTGGCTGCGGAGCCAGGCCAGCGGGTCGATCGCGGAGCCGCCGCCGGGGCGCACCTCGAAGTGCAGGTGCGGGCCGGTGGAGTTGCCCGAGTTGCCGGAGTACGCGATGACGTCGCCGGCCTTGACCGTCCCGGAGCGGAACTTGGTGCTGCTCAGGTGGCAGTACCAGGTCTCCGTGCCGTCGGGGGCGGTGACTATGGCCATGTTGCCGTAGGCGCTGTTCCACTGGGTGCGCACGGTGCCGTCGGTGGCCGCCATCACGGGCGTGCCGTACGAGACCGGGAAGTCGATGCCGGTGTGCAGCGACATCCAGTTGACCCCGGACTGGCCGTAGTTGGCGCTCAGTCCGTGCTGGGCTACGGGGAGGGCGAACTTGGGGCGCAGGGCCTCCTTGCGGGCGGCCTCCTCGGCGCGCTTCTTGCGCTCGGCCTCCTGGCGGACCTTCAGGTCGATCCGCTCCTGGGTGCGGCTGGCGCGGTCCGCGAAATCGCCCGCGTCCGCGCTGAGCGCGGCGAGCTGCGTGTCCAGCTTGGTGTTGGAGGCCACCGGCTTCACGGAGGCCGGGTCCGGCGCGGCCAGCGTGGTGGTGTCCTCCACGGGCTGCTGGCCGGTGAGCCCGCCGACGGAGGCGGCCGCCACTCCGGCGACCCCCATCACGCAGGCCGAGGGCACGGCCACGGTCAGCAGGGCGGAGCGCTTGGCCGGGGTGCGGCGGCGGGCGCGGCCGCCCGCCGAGCCGTTCGCCGCGGCGGCGCCGCGGCGGGCCGAACGGGGCTGGTGCGGGGCCGTGGCCCCGGCGGGGTGCGCGCTCCCGGCGGCCGGGGGCTCCTCGCCCTCCCCGTCGAAGGAGATCTCGAAGGCGGCGGTGGAGTCCACGGCTCCGGCCGCCTCGGCCGCGGCGGCTTCGGCAGCGGCCGCGGCGTAGGGGGCGTACGGGTCGTAGGCCTCGTAGGCCGCGGCGTGCTCCTGGCCCTCGTAGGCCGGGTAGGTCTCGTACGCCTCGTAGGTCTGGGGGGTCTCGTACGCGGGCTGGGCCTGCGGCGCGGTGTCGTACGCCTCGTAGCCCTGCGCGTACTCCTGGGGGAGTTCCTCGGCGGGGGCGTTCCACGCGGTCGCGTCGTACGAGCCGGTGTCGGTGCCCGCGGCGGCGAACTGGGGCATCGCCCAGTGGCCGGAGTCCTGGCCGGAGGTCTCGTACCCGAAGGAGGGCTGCTGGTACTCGCCGGCGTGCGCGCTGTTCCAGGCGCTCGCGTCCCACTGGCCCGTGGTGTCCTCGGGGGCCGACTGGGCCGGGATCGAGGAGAGGTAGCCCTCGGGGGAGGCCCACGCGGTGGCGTCGTGGCTGCCGGTGTCGTAACCCTGCTGGGCGCCGTACGCGGCAGCGGCATAGGGGTCGTACCCGTAACCGTGGTCGGGCGCCTGCTGCGGCTGCCCGCCCTCGTAACCGCCGTCGAGGGACCCGTAGAGCGGATCACCGGCGAAAGTGGTGGTGGAAAGGCCTTCGTATCCGGATTCCGGGTACGGGCCCGACGAGGAGCGGTCGTTCACCAACTTCTCTTTCGCCTCGGCAGTGGGGGCCTGGGTGGCCGGGGAACGCGTGGTTCCCCGGAGGAGAGCAGTGGCGTGACTGTACCCGGCGGTTCGCGGCCTCGACAATCTTCGGCGGGTTTCGGTTGCTCAGGAACCGGGCATTCGGCCGCCTTTCGGCCGAGACCGGGAAAAGCCTTGGCCCTGCGTTCGAAAAACGTTCGAAGAAATGACGGGCCCTGCGCGGTCCTGCGGCGGTCGTGCGGCGGCCCTCAGGCGGCCGCGACCGCACCGGCGCCGCTGGCCGCGACCGGACCGGGGCCGTCCAGGGCCCGCAGGACCGCGGCGGTGACCGCGGGGTGGACGGCGAGGGCGAGGTGGCCGATCCCGGTGACGGGCACGTCCGTGCAGTCGAGGTCCGGGTGCTCCAACCGGGCGGTCCCCGCCGGCACCATCAGCTGGTCGAGGTCGCTCCAGAAGCTCACGAACCGGGTCCGGCAGCCGGGCGCGGGCCGCCGGAGCTCCGCCAGTACAGGGGAGTCCGGGCGCAGCTGGCGGACCAGCGGGTGCGCGTCCAGCAGCGGGGCGACGCGGGTGCCCTGGTGGGGGGTGCCCAGCGTGACCAGCGTGCGCACCCGCGTGTCGCCGCCGAGGCACTGCACGTAGTAGCGGGCGATCAGCCCGCCGAGGCTGTGGCCGACCAGGTCCACCCGGGCGTGTCCCGAACGGGCGCAGGTCTCCTCGACCCGCTCGGCGAGGCCGCGGGCCGCGGCCCGCAGGTCCGTGGTGAAGGGGGAGTGGTTCAGGGCCTCGACGGAGCGCGGGCCGTGCGCCGCCAGGGTGCGGCGGAGCAGGAGGAACACGGAGCGGTTGTCCGTGAACCCGTGCAGCAGCAGGACGGGCGGGCGGGTCTGCGGCGCGGCCCCCGCCGCGCGGCGTTCCGGGAGCACCCCGGTGGGGTACACGAGCAGGTGGGCGGCCAGGACCGCGAGCTCCAGGACCGCGGCGCGCAGGCCGTCCGCGGACGGCGGGGCTCCGAGGCCCCCCGCGGGTAACTTCAGTGGCAGGCCCATACCGGCTCCCGGACGGCTCCTCGCGGGGCGCCCGGCCGGGGTCGGCCCCCGCCGCCGTGCCGTGCGGCTGTCGGCACGATGGCGGGGCGACCTCGTCGCGGCTCCCCTTGCGACCGGCTCTGTCAATGACCGAAACGTGTCAGGTGTGATTTCCCCCATGCCGTGCACCGCGAAACGGCGGCGTGCGGGATGCTGTGCTTAACGTTCGTTCACCTGGAGGTAGTGATGGGTGTGACCGGTCCGATCCGAGTCGTGGTCGCCAAGCCGGGTCTCGACGGCCACGACCGCGGCGCCAAGGTGATCGCACGGGCGCTGCGCGACGCGGGCATGGAGGTCATCTACACCGGTCTCCACCAGACCCCCGAGCAGATCGTGGACACGGCGATCCAGGAGGACGCCGACGCGATCGGCCTCTCCATCCTCTCCGGCGCCCACAACACCCTCTTCGCGAAGGTCCTCGAACTCCTCAAGGAGCGCGACGCGGAGGACATCAAGGTCTTCGGCGGCGGCATCATCCCCGAGGCGGACATCCCCCCGCTGAAGGAGAAGGGCGTGGCCGAGATCTTCACCCCGGGCGCCACGACCACCGCGATCGTCGACTGGGTCCGCGCGAACGTCCGCCAGCCCGCCGGGGCCTGATCCTCGACCGCCCGGTCACCGGCCGTAGGACCGTCCGGCCGTAGGGCTGTCCGGTCATCTCACCGCCCGGTCACCCGGCCGTAGGGCCGTCCGGTCACCCGGCGGCCCGCCTGCCTTGCCGCCGGGCCGCTCCTCCGCCCGTCCACCGGGCCCGCCCGCCGCGCCGTGCCCCGCCCCTCCCGGCCCGTACCGGCGAGGGGCGCAGAGCTGCGTCCGCCCCCGGCAGGACCGGGAGCGGGACCGGGAACGGGAACGAGAGCGGGAGCGGGAACGGGAACCCGGCCCCGAACCGGAAGGGGCGGCGGCTAAGCGGCCAGCCCGTCCGCCGCCGGTGCCAGGACCGGTGCCAGTTCCGCGTGGAGGGCCGCCCGCAGGTGGAGGGTGGCCACCAGGCGCTGGAAGGCCTCCGCCCAGTACCCGGCCGCCCCCGCCGCGCCCTCCGGCGGATCCTCGTACGCCGCCGCCAGGGACTCCAGCCGGCCCGCCTCCGCCGGGTCGAGGCAGCGCTCGGCCAGGCCCATCACCCCGCTGAAGCTCCACGGGTAGCTGCCCGCGTCCCGCGCACCGTCCAGCGCGTCCACCACCGCCCGCCCCAGCGGCGCGGCCCACGGTACGGCGCACACCCCGAGCAGCTGGAAGGCCTCGGACAGGCCGTGCGCCCGCACGAACCCGGCCACCCAGGCCGCCCGCGCCGCATCCGGCAGGGTCTCCAGCAGTTTCGCCCGCTCGGCCAGCGAGGCCGTCCCCGGCCCGGCCGCCGGCGGGTCCGCGGGCGAGCCCAGCAGCGCCTTCGACCAGTCCGCGTCGCCCTGGCGCACGGCCGCCCGGCACCAGGCCGCGTGCAGGTCCTCCGCCCAGCCCTCCGCCACCGGCAGGGCCACGATCTCCTCCGCCGTACGCCCGCCGAACCGCTCGTACCAGCAGGACAGCGGCGCGGCCTCCACGACCTGGCCCAGCCACCAGGACCGCTCCCCCCGCCCGGCCGGCGGCCTCGGCACCACGCCGTCCCGCAGCATCCCCGCATCGCACTCGCGCGGCGGCACCACCCCCTCCGGGCCCACGCAGGCGAGGGCCCGCTCCGCCATCCGCGCCGCCAGCGCCGACCGCGGCAGGGCCGACAGCAGCTCGGCGGCCGTGGCGCGGACATTGCGGCTGCGGTCCGACAGGGCCTCCTCCAGGAACGGCTCGTCGGCGTCCGACAGCCCGGTGCGCAGCGAGTCCAGGAACATCAGCCGGTCCTCGGCCCGCTCCGTCGACCAGGTGCTGCGCAGCAGCGCCCGGCCCTCCTGCGGGTCCCGGCCCCGCAGTCGGGCCAGCAGGGCCACCCGCTCCGCGAACAGCCCCTCCTGCCAGAGCCGCTCCACGGCCGGGGCGTCCCCCGGCTCGGGCAGCGCCGCACCCCCGCTGCCGCTGCGCAGGGCGAACCGCCAGTCCGGATTCAGCCGCGCCAGCCACAGCCCGCGCACCCCCGCCAGCACCAGGGCCGGCGGCCGCAGGTCCGTACGGGCCCGGGCCGCGTCGAGCAGGGCGGGCAGCAGGGCCGCCGGGGCCCGGTAGCCGTGCCCGTTCGCCGCCGCGAGCCACTGCGGCAGCAGCTCCGCCAGGTCCGGGGCGCTCCCGCGGCCCGTGGCCCCGCCCGCGGCCCGGCCCGCCAGCAGCTGCGCCAGCCGCCGCCGCGCCGCCTCCGGCAGCTCCGGACGCGGATCCGTGGCCGCGGGCTCCGGCAGCGGTCCCGCCGCCGCGGGCCGCAGCCCCGCCCGCCGCCGTACGGTCTGCAGGGCCGCCGCGTCGAGCAGCTCCTCCGGACTGCCGGTGCCCGGCCCCCCGCTGCGCCGCTCCGTCCCGAGCAGCGCAGCCGTCACCAGCGCCTCCCAGTCCACGACACCCGCCTGCTCCACGACCGCCTGCTCCACGATGCCCTCCCGCTCCACGACACCCCCCTGTCCGGCCTGTCCGGCCCGCCCCGCCCGTTCCGCCGCTTGCACCTGCTGCACTGCGCCCCCGCTCCCCGTGCTGCCCGTCCCCGTGCACCCCGGCGCGGGTGCTGCGCCCCGGTCCCGCCCCCTCCGCGGGACCGGGGCGCCCGTGCTCCCCCGTAGGCCGTCCCCTTCGGTTCGCGGCGGGGCCGCGAAGATCCGGAGGAGACGACCCGGGCCCGCCCGTCGCGGCGGGCCCCGATCCGGCCCGGTGCCGGGCCGGATCAGCCCAGTGGGACGGCCTCCGGGGAACCCGGCTGCCAGGCGGTCAGCGGGGTGAACCCCGTGTGCCCGCACTCGCCGAAGACCGTCAGCGGGCCGCCCCCCGACAGCGCCGCGAGCTGCCACCGCCCGGCGCCCGCGCGGGCGGACCGGCTCAGCGGCAGGGCGAACTTCCCGTCCGCGTCGGCGAGCTGCCACCCCCCGTCGTCGGACGGCACCGGTATGACCCCGTCCAGGACCACCGGCCACGCATCCAGCCAGGGGTCCTCCCGCAGCGCCGCCCCGTACCGGTCCAGCGCCGCCCCCGTGTCCACCCCCGGCGGCGGCCCCGCCTGCACCGGCGACGGCACCCCGAACCGCTCGCCCAGCTCGGCCCGCACCTGGCCCGCACCCGCATGGAATGCGGCCTCCGCCTCCACCACCAGCCCGACCGGCAGGCTCAGCTGCGGCGGCCGGCCCGGCGGGCCGAAGTCCAGCAGCATCGCCGGACGCCCGCTCCGCAGCCCGTGCAGCCAGATCCGCCGCGTCGTCAGCCGCCGGTCCGCAGAAGCCGAGTCGTACTGCGACAGCACCAGCCACCGGTCCCGCACCGCGGGCACCCCCTCCGCCACCGCGCCCGGCAGGCCCACCCGGGTCCGCACCGTCGCCGCCAGCGGCTCGGGCAGCTCCGAGACCCCCAGCCAGGCCCGGTCCAGCAGGTGCAGCAGCGCGCACTCCTCCAGCATCCGCACCGGCCAGCCCGGCCCCGAAGCCGTCACCGCCCCCAACTCCCGCACCCGCGATGCCAGTCCCGGCGCCTGCGCGTCGACCATCCGCGCGGCCGTCTCCTCCCAGGCCCCGTACCCCGCCTGCTCCTGCCCGGCGAGCCCCGCGCGCAGCAGGTCCGCCAGCCGCTGCTCCAACTCGGCCACGCCCGCGCCGATCCGCTCCGCCCGGCGGTCGGCCCGCCTGCGCGCCGCCTCCGGATCGGCGGTCCGGCCCGGGCCCCCGCCCGCCGTCCCCTCCTTCCTGCGCTCCGCGCGCTGCGCCCGCTGCCCGAGCCACTCCCCGGCCCAGTCGGGCGCCTCCCCCCGCGGCACCGCCCCCTCGTCCGCAGCCCAGAGCAGCAGCAGCCCCAGCGCGTGCTTGCACGGGAACCTCCGGCTCGGGCAGGAGCACTTGTACGCCCCGCCCCCCAGGTCCACCACCGTCTGGTACGGCTTGCTGCCGCTCCCCTTGCACAGCCCCCACACCGCACCCGAAGCGGAACACCCCGCCCCCGACCACGGCCCGGCACTGCCGAGCCTGCTCCCCGCCCTGCGCGACGCTTCGTCAGGCGCCAGCGACAGCACCTGCTCGGCAGTCCAGCGCACCGCCTCCTCAGTCATGTCCACGAAGGTAGAGGGCCCCACTGACAACGGCCCCGACCTGCAACAACACTCCCCGCGGCCGGGGTTGCCGCAGACAGCGGGGGCCGTTGTCAGTGCCGTGGTGCACCGTGGCAGCACACCCCGCAGCGACGGGGAGAACCGGTCGAAGCCCATTGAGGGCACTTGGAGGGGGAGCCATGACCACGCCCGGAAACAGCCCGGCCGAGCAGGTGCTGAGGCCTCATGCGGAGGACTCGTTCGCGGACGAGCTCGCCGCCCTGGCCGCGGCCGACGACCGGCCCCGCCCGACCCGCTGGAAACTCTCGCCCTGGGCGGTGGCCACGTACCTCCTCGGCGGCACCCTGCCGGACGGCACGGTGATCACGCCGAAGTACGTGGGCCCGCGCCGCATCGTCGAAATCGCCGTCACCACCCTCGCCACCGACCGCGCCCTGCTGCTCCTCGGAGTCCCCGGCACGGCCAAGACCTGGGTGTCCGAACACCTCGCGGCCGCCGTCAGCGGGGACTCCACCCTCCTCGTCCAGGGCACGGCGGGCACCCCCGAGGAGGCGATCCGCTACGGCTGGAACTACGCCCGGCTCCTGGCACACGGCCCCAGCCGCGAGGCCCTCGTGCCCAGCCCCGTCATGCGGGCCATGGCCGAGGGCATGACCGCCCGCGTCGAGGAGCTCACGCGCATCCCCGCCGACGTGCAGGACACCCTGATCACCGTCCTCTCGGAGAAGACCCTGCCCATTCCCGAACTGGGGGAGGAGGTCCAGGCCGTCCGCGGGTTCAACCTGATCGCCACGGCCAACGACCGCGACCGCGGGGTCAACGACCTCTCCAGCGCCCTGCGCCGGCGCTTCAACACCGTGGTCCTGCCGCTGCCGGAGAGCCCTGAGGCCGAAGTGGACATCGTGGCCCGCCGGGTCGACCAGATAGGCCGCTCCTTCGACCTGCCGCCGGCCCCCGAGGGGCTGGAGGAGATCCGCCGCGTCGTCACCGTCTTCCGCGAACTGCGCGACGGGGTCACCGCCGACGGCCGCACCAAGGTCAAGTCCCCGAGCGGCACCCTCTCGACCGCCGAGGCCATCTCCGTGGTCACCAACGGCCTCGCCCTCGCCGCCCACTTCGGCGACGGCGTCCTGCGCCCCTCCGACGTGGCCGCGGGCATCCTCGGCGCGGTGGTCCGCGACCCCGCCGCCGACCGGGTGGTCTGGCAGGAGTACCTGGAGGCCGTGGTCCGCGAGCGCGAGGGATGGAAGGACTTCTACCGCGCCTGCCGGGAGGTCTCCGTATGAGCGCCGCAGGGGGTACGGGCGGCGCGGCCGGCGCACGGGGTGCGGGCGGCAGGGCGGCGGCGGGCAGCGGGCCGCTGCTGCTCGGCGTCCGGCACCACGGGCCGGGCTCCGCCCGCGCCGTCCGGACCGCCCTGGACGCGGCCCGGCCGCGCGCCGTGCTGGTCGAGGGCCCGCCCGAGGGCGACGCCCTGCTGCCGCTGGCCGCCGACCCCGGCATGCGCCCGCCGGTCGCCCTGCTCGCGCACGTGGCCGACGATCCGGCGCGCGCCGCCTTCTGGCCGCTCGCCGAGTTCTCGCCGGAATGGGTGGCCATCCGCTGGGCGCTCGCGCACGGGGTGCCGGTCCGCTTCATCGACCTCCCGGCCGCCCACACCCTGGCGCTGGGCGCGGCCGACGGACCCGGACCCGGCCCGGGCCCGCGTGCGGAGGACGCACCGGGCGCCGGGGCGGCCGGGCCGGACGCGCCCCCCGGGGGAGCCGCTCCCCAGGGCGCGGGTCCGGAGGGGGACGCGGGTGACGGAGCTGCCGCGGCCCTGCGCCTGGACCCGCTCGCCGCCCTCGCGGAGGCCGCCGGGTACGAGGACCCCGAGCGGTGGTGGGAGGACGCCGTCGAGCACCGCGGCACGGGCCCCGGCCCCGGTGACGCCCTCGCCGCCTTCGAGGCCGTCGGCGAGGCCATGGCCGTACTCCGCACGGAGCACCGCGGGGCAGCACGCGGGGCGGCCGGCGAAGGGGACGGCGGGAGCGGCGGGAGCGGCGGCGGGGGAGGAGCCGCCGGCCCGGTCCCCGGCGACCCCCGGGACCTGGTCCGCGAGGCGTACATGCGCCAGAAGATGCGGGCCGCCCGCCGGGAGTTCGGCGAGGACTACGCCGTGGTCTGCGGGGCCTGGCACGTCCCGGCGCTGCGCGCCCGGACCACCGCCGCGGCCGACCGCGCCCTGCTCACCGGCCTGCCCAGGGTGAAGACCGAGACCGCCTGGGTCCCCTGGACCCACCGCAGGCTCACGCGCGCGGGCGGGTACGGCGCCGGGATCTCCTCGCCCGGCTGGTACCGGCACCTGTTCACCGCCCCCGACCGGCCCGTCGAGCGCTGGCTGACCAGGGTCGCGGGACTGCTGCGCGCCGAGGACCGCCCGGTCTCCTCGGCGCACGTCATCGAGGCGGTCCGGCTCGCCGACGCCCTCGCCGCGATGCGCGGCCGCCCGCTGCCCGGCCTCTCCGAAACCCTGGACGCCGTACGGGCCGTGATGTGCGAGGGGTCGGAGCTGCCCCTCGCCCTCATCGGGGACCGGCTCGTGGTGGGGGACGAGCTCGGCGAGGTGCCCGAAGGGGCCCCGGCCGTGCCCCTCCAGCGCGACCTGACCCGTCGGCAGCGCTCGCTGCAGCTGAAGCCGGAGGCGCTGGAGCGGGAGCTGGAGCTCGACCTGCGCAAGGACACCGACACCGCCCGCAGCCTGCTCCTGCACCGGCTGCGGCTGCTGGGCATCGGCTGGGGCGAGCCCGCCGCCTCCCGCGGGAGCACGGGCACCTTCCGCGAGACCTGGCGGCTGCGCTGGGAGCCCGAGCTGTCCGTACGGGTCGCCGAGGCCGCCGTCTGGGGGACCACGGTGCGGGCCGCGGCCGCCGCGAAGGCGGAGTCCGACGCGGCCGCCGCCGACCGGCTCGCCGAGGTCACGGCCCTGGCCGAGACCTGCCTGCGCGCGGGGCTCCCGGAGGCCCTGCCGGCCGTGATGCGGGTGCTGGCCGACCGCGCGGCGCTCGGCACGGACGTGGGCCAGCTGGCCCGGGCCCTGCCCGCCCTGGCCCGCGCCCTGCGCTACGGCGACGTCCGCGGCACCGACACGGGAGCCCTCGCCGGGGTCGCGGCCGGACTCGCCGAGCGGATCTGCGTCGGCCTGCCGCCCGCCTGCGCGGGGCTCGACGCACAGGGCGCGGCCGAGCTGTGCGGGCACGTGGACGCCGTCCACGCGGCCGTCGCGCTGCTCGCCGAGCCCGGCCTGCGGGAGCGCTGGTCGGCCGTGCTGCGGACCCTGGCCGGGCGGGAGACCGTACCGGGCGGGATCCGCGGGCGGTCCGCCCGGCTGCTGCTGGACGAGGGCCGGCTGTCCGCGCCCGGGACGGCCCGGCTGATGGGACTGGCCCTCTCGCCGGCGGCCGCCCCGGCCGACGCCGCCGCCTGGATCGAGGGCTTCGCCGGCGGGGCCTCGGGCGGCGGCACCCTCCTCGTCCACGACGAGCGGCTGCTCGGGCTGGTCGACGCCTGGCTCAGCGGCATACCGGCGCAGGCCTTTAACGACGTACTGCCCCTGCTGCGCCGGACCTTCGGGGCGTACGAGCCCGGGGTGCGCCGCAGCCTCGGGGAGCTGGTCCGGCGCGGCCCGGGCGGCCCCGGGAGTCCGGGCGCCGGGCCCGCGGCCGAGGCCCCGCCCGGATTCGCACCGGAGCTGGACCCGGTCCGCGCCGATGCGGTGGTCCCGCTGGTCAGGCTGCTCCTGACCGCCGCCGGCCCGGCCTGACCGCACGCGGGAATCCGGGCCGGCGCACCGCAGCAGCAGCTCACAGCACGAAGCCGACAGGGACGAAGCAGGGGGAGGACCGATGGACCACAGGGACCCGGCAGCAGCAGGCGCACCGGCGCCTGACCCGGCCGGGGAGCGGCTGCGGCGCTGGCGGCTGGTGCTCGGCGCCGAGGGGGCCGAGGGGACGGGCTGCGCGCTGACCGGGCGGGACGCGGCGATGGACGCCGCGCTCGCCGCGCTCTACGGCGCGGGGGCCGGGACCGGCGGGACCCGCCGGCGCTCCGGCGAGCGCTCGGCGGGGCTCGGCGCCTCGGCCCCGTCCGTGGCCCGCTGGCTCGGTGACATCCGCACGTACTTCCCGGGCCCGGTCGTCCAGGTCATGCAGCGCGACGCCGTCGAGCGGCTGGGGCTGTCCGCGCTGCTGCTGGAGCCGGAGATGCTGGAGGCCGTCGAGCCCGACGTGCACCTGGTCGGCACCCTCCTCTCCCTGCACCAGGCGATGCCCGAGACGACCAGGGAGACGGCGCGCGCGGTGGTCCGCAAGGTGGTGGAGGAGCTGGAGAAGAAGTTCGCGACCCGCACCCGGGCCACCCTGACCGGCGCCCTGGACCGCTCGGCGCGGATCAGCCGCCCCCGCCACCGGGACATCGACTGGGACCGCACGATCCGGGCCAACCTGAAGAACTACCTCCCGGAGCACCGCACGGTCGTCCCCGAGCGGCTCGTCGGGTACGGCCGCGCCGCCCGGTCGGTCAAGAAGGACGTCATCCTCTGCATCGACCAGTCCGGCTCGATGGCCGCCTCCGTCGTCTACGCCTCCGTCTTCGGCGCCGTCCTCGCCTCGATGCGCTCCCTCTCCACCCGCCTCGTCGTCTTCGACACCGCGGTCGTGGACCTCACGGACGAGCTGGACGACCCCGTGGACGTGCTCTTCGGCACCCAGCTCGGCGGCGGTACGGACATCAACAGGGCCCTCGCCTACTGCCAGTCCAAGATCACCCGGCCCGCCGACACCGTGGTCGTCCTCATCAGCGACCTCTACGAGGGCGGGATACGCAACGGGATGCTCAAGCGGGTGGCGGCGATGAAGGGCGCCGGCGTGCAGTTCGTGACCCTGCTCGCCCTGTCCGACGAGGGCGCCCCCGCCTACGACCGCGAGCACGCCGCCGCGCTGGCGGCCCTGGGCGCCCCGGCCTTCGCCTGCACCCCCGGCCTCTTCCCGGAGGTCATGGCGGCGGCCATCGAGAAGCGCCCCCTGCCCACCGGCGAGAATTCGTGAGATCGCACGAAGGTGCAGCTCACCGGTGAGGCGATCTGTGAGGGGAATCACCGCGCCGGTGTGAGCTGCGATTTAGGGACCTACGTCCTGCGGGGATAACCTGCCGGACGGACATGCCGCGTCCACGGTCACCGTGTGCGCATCCCCTGTGACAGCGCCGTCACGTTGCCCTCGCGGCACGCCCACGCAGACAACCGCGAACACTGCGAATCTTTAAGACAAGGGACGGACGCGCGTGGACCTGTTCGAGTACCAGGCGAGGGACCTCTTCGCCAAGCACGGTGTACCGGTGCTGGCCGGTGAAGTCATCGACACGCCTGAGGCGGCTCGCGAGGCCACCGAGCGACTGGGCGGCAAGTCGGTCGTCAAGGCGCAGGTGAAGGTCGGCGGCCGCGGCAAGGCCGGCGGCGTCAAGCTGGCCGCGACCCCGGACGAGGCCGTTGCCCGCGCGACGGACATCCTGGGCATGGACATCAAGGGCCACACGGTCCACAAGGTGATGATCGCGGAGACCGCTCCCGAGATCGTCGAGGAGTACTACGTCTCCTACCTGCTCGACCGCACCAACCGCACCTTCCTGGCCATGGCCTCGGTCGCGGGCGGCATGGACATCGAGCAGGTCGCGGAGGAGACCCCGGAGAAGCTCGCGAAGGTCCCGGTCAACGCCAACGAGGGCGTCACGATCGAGAAGGCCCGCGAGATCGTCGCCCTGGCGAAGTTCCCGGCCGAGGTCGCCGAGCAGGTCGCCGAGGTCCTGGTCACCCTGTGGAAGACCTTCATCGCCGAGGACGCCCTCCTCGTCGAGGTCAACCCGCTCGCCAAGGTCGCGTCCGGCCAGGTCATCGCCCTCGACGGCAAGGTCTCCCTGGACGAGAACGCCGAGTTCCGCCAGCCGGGCCACGAGGAGTTCGTGGACCACGCCGCGGCCAACCCGCTCGAGGCGGCGGCCAAGGCCAAGGGCCTGAACTACGTCAAGCTCGACGGTGAGGTCGGCATCATCGGCAACGGCGCGGGCCTCGTCATGAGCACCCTCGACGTGGTCGCGTACGCCGGTGAGAACCACGGCGGCGTCAAGCCCGCCAACTTCCTCGACATCGGCGGCGGCGCCTCCGCCGAGGTCATGGCGAACGGCCTGGAGATCATCCTGGGCGACCCGGACGTCAAGTCCGTGTTCGTCAACGTCTTCGGCGGCATCACCGCCTGCGACGAGGTCGCCAACGGCATCGTGCAGGCCCTGGAGCTCCTCAAGACCAAGGGCGAGGAAGTCACCAAGCCGCTGGTCGTGCGCCTCGACGGCAACAACGCCGAGCTGGGTCGCAAGATCCTGTCGGACGCCAACCACCCGCTGGTCCAGCGCGTGGACACCATGGACGGCGCGGCCGACAAGGCCGCCGAGCTCGCGGCTGCGAAGTAAGGAAGAGGGAACACACAGCCATGGCTATCTTCCTCACCAAGGACAGCAAGGTCATCGTCCAGGGCATGACCGGCGCCACCGGCATGAAGCACACCAAGCTCATGATCGGTGACGGCACCAACATCGTCGGCGGCGTGAACCCGCGCAAGGCCGGCACCACCGTCGACTTCGACGGCACCGAGGTCCCCGTCTTCGGCTCCGTCGCCGAGGCCATGGAGAAGACCGGCGCCGACGTGTCCGTCCTCTTCGTGCCGCCGGCCTTCGCCAAGGCCGCCGTCGTCGAGGCCATCGACGCCGAGATCCCGCTGGCCGTCGTCATCACCGAGGGCATCGCGGTCCACGACTCCGCGGCCTTCTGGGCGTACGCCACCGCCAAGGGCAACAAGACCCGGATCATCGGCCCGAACTGCCCCGGCCTGATCACCCCCGGCCAGTCCAACGCCGGCATCATCCCGGGCGACATCACCAAGCCCGGCAAGATCGGCCTCGTGTCCAAGTCCGGCACGCTGACGTACCAGATGATGTACGAGCTCCGCGACATCGGCTTCACCTCGGCCGTCGGCATCGGTGGCGACCCGGTCATCGGCACCACGCACATCGACGCCCTGGAGGCCTTCGAGGCCGACCCGGAGACCGAGCTCATCGTCATGATCGGCGAGATCGGCGGCGACGCCGAGGAGCGGGCGGCGGACTTCATCGCGAAGAACGTCACCAAGCCGGTCGTCGGTTACGTCGCGGGCTTCACCGCCCCGGAGGGCAAGACCATGGGCCACGCCGGCGCCATCGTCTCCGGCTCCTCCGGCACCGCGCAGGCGAAGAAGGAGGCCCTCGAGGCCGCCGGTGTGAAGGTCGGCAAGACCCCCACCGAGACCGCCAAGCTGGCGCGCGCCATCCTCGGCCTGTAATCCGGGTCCGGACGGCACACGTTCGAAGGCCGCGGGCCCGCACCCCCGTCAAGGGGTGCGGGCCCGCGGCCTTTCCGCTGTGTCCCGGTACCGGGGCGCCCTCAGGACAGCTGGGGAACCAGCCGCTCCGGTCCGCTGCTGGTCTCGGAGCGCAGCTTGTCCCGCAGCTCCCGCCGCTCCTCCGTCAGCCGCTGCGGCCCCATGTTCGGTGGCACGCCGGTCACGGAGGCCCCGGGTGCGGGGGCCGGCTCGTACTTCGTCGGGGCGGTGAAGGCGGTGTACGCGGTCGCCACCGCGATGACCGCCGTCAGCCCGACCGCCGCCCGCGTCCACCGCTTCGCCCGGTGCTCGGACGCCGCGCGCACGGCCCGCGCCGGGCGCGCCTCCAGCCGCACCGCCGGGGCCAGCGCCCCGAGCCGCTCGCGCAGCACCGCCGACGGGGACCCGGCCGCCACCTCCCCCAGCTCCGGCAGCCGCCGGGCGAGTTCGGCCCGGGCGCACAGCAGCCGGTTGCCGGCGGCCGGGGTGCTGGCCTCGGTCTCGGCGGCCGTATCGGGCAGGTCCAGGCCCACCCCGTCGTACAGGAGCAGGGTGCGCCGCTGCCGGGGCGGCAGCGCGAGCATCGCGTTCAGCAGGGCCCTGTCCGCGGGGGCGGCGGGGGCCCGGTCGGGGTGCTTGTGGGCCCGCCGCAGCCGGTGCCAGGGGGAGAGCGCGTACTCGTAGGCCGCGGCGCGCACCCAGCCCACCGGGTCCCGGTCCACGGCCACCTCGGGCCAGCGCTCCCAGGCCTGCTGGAAGGCCCGCTCCACGGCCTCGACGGCGAGCGAGCGGCGCCCGGTGAGCAGGTACGCCTGCCGGACCAGGGAGGCCGCGGTGAACGCGTACAGCGCGTCGAAGGCCTCTTCGGGCCGGACGGAGGGCTGGTCGCTCCCCGCGGCCGGCGGGGTGGCGGCGGCGTCTCCGGTACGGGGGGCCGTACCGGTATCCGTACCCGCGGGCCCGTCGGTGTCGGTGGCCGTGTCCGTGTGCGTACCCGGGGCGGGCGACGGAGGGGCTGACGCGGCTGAGGGGGCGGACGGGGCCCACGCGGCCCACGCGGCAGAAGGGGTCGGGGCTGGGGCCGGAGCCTGCGGGCTCTGCTGGGGCTGGGGATGCTGCTGCCGTCCCGTCCCGGACGGGGGTTTCGCAGCGCGCTTGGCCGCGGGCCGCGGCCGGGTGCCGGCCCCCGCCGCCCCCGGCTTCGGGGCGGGGCCGGAGCGCCGTACCGGAGCCTCGTCCGCTGCCTCGGCCTCGGGCTCGAACGGGGGTCCGGAGACGATGGTCTCACTCGCCTCAGCCGCCTCATCCGCCCCATTTCCCCCCTCCCGCTCCTCCGCTGACAGTTCGTCGAGGACGCGCAGCCGCTCCAGCAGCTTCACGTAGGCCTCGCGCTTGCGTCCGCGGGGGTCGGTGCGCCCGGTCTCCCAGGACCGGACCGTCGTGGCCGTCACCCCGACCGCGGCCGCGACCTCCTCGTGGCTGAGGTCCCGGGACTCCCGCAGCCTGCGCCGCTCCTTGGGGGAGGGCAGGGACATGTCGGAGGCGGTGTGGACGCTCTGTGTCATGCCTGACCCCCCGTGGCGCAGCACTGGGCAAAAAAGTACATAAACGTATATTGGGCGACACAACGATCGTTCGCCTGTTACGCGGCCTTAGCGCGTGTCGTTGGGACCATGGCGGAGTGACCCACGTGACCGAACGCGTCCCCTCCGCTACGAGCGGTCAGCGGTCCGGGCGCCGCCGCTCGCCCGCGGCCGTCGCCTGTGTACTGGGCGGGGCCGTCGCCGCCGGGCTGGGGCTCGGCTCCCTGGCCGTCCTCGTCATGGTCCTCTGGATCAGCTCGCCCTATCCCGACAGCGGTCCGGACGGCGCCCTGCACGTGGCCGCCGGGCTGTGGCTGCTGGCCCACGGCACCGAGCTGATCAGGTACGACACGCTCTCCGGAGTGCCCGCTCCGGTCGGGATGACCCCCCTGCTGCTGGTGGCCCTGCCGGTCTGGCTGATGCGCAGGGCGGCCCGGCTCGCCGTGTACGAGGACGAGGCGGAGGACGGGGACGGGCTGCCGCCCGTCGTGGTCTTCTCCGCTGTGACCTGCGGATACCTGCTGGTCGGCGCCGCCGCCACCGTCTACGCGGCGGGCGGCCCGATGCCGGCCGACCCGCTGAGCGCGGCCTGGCACGTACCGCTGGTCGCCGTCGCGGCGGCCGCGGGCGGGGTCTGGGCCGTGCGGGGACGCCCGTACGGGCCCCTGCCCGCCTGGCTCCCCTGGGGCGTGCGGGACCACCTCGAGCGCCCCCGGTACGCGCTGGCGCTGCGCGCCGGGACGGCCGGGGTGCTCACCCTGCTGGGCGGCGGGGCGCTGCTGGTCGGACTGTCGCTCGTCTGGCACGCGGGGGCGGCGCAGCAGACCTTCCTCGAACTGACCGGGGTCTGGTCCGGGCGCTTCGCGGTCCTGCTGCTCGCGCTCGCGCTGATCCCCAACGCGGCCGTGTGGGGGGCCTCGTACGGGCTCGGGCCGGGGTTCACCCTGGGCGCCGGGGCCGCGGTGACCCCGCTCGGCTTCGCCGGGGAGCCGGCGCTGCCGCGCTTCCCGCTGCTGGCGGCGCTGCCGGCCGAGGGGCCGGGGACCCCGCTGACCTGGGCGGCGGCCGGGATCCCGGTGCTGGCGGGGGTGGTGGTCGGGCGGTTCGCCGTGGAGGCGGGCCGGGAGTCGCGGCGGTTCAGGGAGACCGCGGCCACGGCCGCCTGCGGGGCCCTCGTCTGCGGGCTGCTGGCCGCGGGGCTGGCGGCCGCCGCCGGGGGGCCGATGGGCTCGGGGGAGCTGGCGCGGTTCGGACCGGTGTGGTGGGCGGTGGGGGCGGCGGCGTTCGGGTGGACGCTGGTGGTGTCGGTGCCGGTCGCGCTGGTCGTCGCGGCCTGGCGGGAGCGGGGGGCGGCCGGGGGGCCGCTGGATCCGGCGGACGTTCCCGGTGTGGGGAACTGGCACGACAGCGGGGTGCGGGAGTTGCGGTGGGAGACGCTGCGGAGGTCTGCCGGAACGCTGTTCCCGGACCTGAGGGCGGGGTCGGCGGGGGCGGGGGCCCGGTCCGGGGCCTCCGGATCCGGGTGGGCCGGGGGTGGGGTGGAGGCGAGCGGGTTGACGCCGGTGGCGGGGCCGGTGGTGCCGACGGCGGGTGGGGCGGAGTCGGGGGTGTTGCTGCCCGTGCCCACGGCAGGGGCCGGGGGGCCGGTGGGCGGGGCCGTACCTTCCGCCCCTCCGGGGGCGGCCGCCGGGTCTGCCCCGGATCCGACCGTGTTGTCCCCTACCAGCCAGGTGCTGGCCTCGACCGGGCCCGCGGTGGCGGGGGTTGAGGCCGTGTCGGGCGGTGGCGCCGTGTCCGATGCCGGGTCATCCGGTGCGGGGGCTGGCCCGTACGCGGACCCGGACTCGTCCCTGAACCCGGACCTGGCCGCGGGTTCGGCGCCGGGGGCGGCCGGAGGGGTGGTGGCCGGAGCTACCGGGATGCGGCTGATCTCGCGTCGTCCGCGTCGAGACCCCGCCCCGCCGTCCTGACCGTCACCCACCACCCCGCTGCGCGGGGCCTGTTCCCCGACGCGCCCCTTCCCGAAGCGGGGGCTCCGCCCCCACACCCCCGCGCCTCAAACTCCCCCAGACTTCGTCCGGGGGGACCCCCTGGCGGGGCTGGATTTTGCCGGGGTGGGTGGGTCGAGTGCGGGTGGATGGGTGGGTGGGTGGATTCGGGGCGGAGCCCCGGGTGGGGTGGGCCCGCGCCCCGCGCCTCAAGCGTCGGCGGGGGAAATCAAGCCTGCGCGGCGTTTGAGCGCACCGGGCGCGGAGCGCGCGGGGACGGGGTTCGGGGCGGAGCCCCGGGGCGGGGTGGGGTCCGCCCCGGGCCTCAAGGGCTGGTGGGGGGAAATCAAGCCTGCGCGGCGTTTGAGCGCTCCGGGCGCGGAGCGCGCGGGGGCGGGGTTCGGGGCGGAGCCCCGGGGTGGGGAAGGGGTTAGTTCTTGACGCCCATCAGGTCGCGGAGGGGGGTGGGGAGGAGGTCGTTGCACTGGAGTTCCGCCTGCTGCGTCAGGGCGTCGTCGCGGCAGACGTAGAAGTCCTTGTAGACCAGCTGCACCGTGTACGTGCCCACCGTCAGGACCAGGGCCACCGCCGCGGTCAGCAGGCCGCCGATCGCTGCCGTGAGCTGCGGGCGGGACTCCTCCGGGGGGGTCTTCGCGCGGACCGAGCTGATGCCCCAGTACAGGGCCAGCGCACCGAGCAGCAGGCCCATGGCGGGGATGCCGAACAGGGCGAAGAAGAAGGCCCACATGCCGGCGAGCAGCGCGTAGCGGGCGCGGCGCTGGGCCGGGTCCCTCGGGTCCCAGCGGCCCGGGCCGCCGGGGCCGTTGCCGCTGTCAGGCGAGGGGCGCCCGCCGTTCCCGGACCCGGAGCCGTTCCCGGAGCCGTCGCCGCCGTTCTCCTCCGCAGCGCCGCCGCGCGGCTGCCACGGCTGGTCGGGCCGGTCCTCCGGCGGGGCCGCGAAGGGGTTGTCGTCTGTGGGGGACTGGCGTGGGTCCGGCATCGGGTGCGTTTCTTCCCCTGAGTCGTCGGCGGGTGGGTCGGGCGGGTGAGCGGGCGGGCCCGTCGGGGCCGTACGGACCGGCGGGCGGTCCGTACCCAGACGCTACCCCCCGGCCCTGCCCCCGTCCCCCGGGGCCCGTCCGGTGTGCCGGTATCGTTGCAGGCGGTCGGCTCCTTCGTAGAGTCCCCCGTATGGCGGGGGTCTATGTTTTTGTACGACCACACAAGTTGCATCCCGTTGCACGCTCCACGCTGCACCTGCGAGAAAGGGCCTCCCATGGCCGCCTCCCGCCTGGTCGTGCTGGTCTCCGGTTCCGGCACCAACCTCCAGGCCCTGCTCGACGCCATCGCCGCCCACCCGGAAGGCGCCGACGGCTTCGGCGCCGAGGTGGTGGCCGTCGGGGCGGACCGCCCCGGGATCGCCGGTCTGGAGCGGGCCGAGAAGGCCGGCATCCCCACCTTCGTGTGCGCGGTCAAGGACTTCGCCACCCGCGGTGAGTGGGACGCGGCCCTGGCCGAGCGGACCGCCGGGTACGCCCCCGACCTGGTGGTCTCCGCCGGGTTCATGAAGATCGTGGGCAAGGAGTTCCTGTCCCGCTTCGGCGGCCGCTTCGTCAACACGCACCCCGCCCTGCTGCCGGCCTTCCCCGGCGCGCACGGGGTCCGCGACGCCCTCGCGTACGGCGCGAAGGTCACCGGCTGCACCGTCCACTTCGTGGACGACGGCGTGGACACCGGTCCGATCATCGCCCAGGGTGTGGTCGAGGTGACGGAAGAGGACACGCCTGAGGGCGAAGCCGCTCTCCATGAGCGCATCAAGGAAGTCGAGCGCAGGCTGCTCGTCGATGTCGTGGGGCGTCTGGCCCGGCACGGCTACCGCATTGAGGGACGAAAGGTAACGATCCAGTGACCGCCGAAGGTACCAAGCGCGGCATCCGCCGTGCGCTCGTCAGCGTCTACGACAAGACGGGGCTGGAGGAGCTCGCGCGCGGGCTGCACGAGGCGGGCGTCACGCTGGTCTCCACCGGTTCCACCGCCTCGAAGATCGCCGCCGCCGGCGTGCCGGTCACCAGGGTCGAGGAGCTCACCGGCTTCCCCGAGTGCCTCGACGGCCGGGTCAAGACCCTCCACCCGCGCGTGCACGCCGGCATCCTCGCCGACCTCCGCCTGGAGGACCACCAGCGGCAGCTGGCCGAGCTGGGCGTGGAGCCCTTCGACCTGGTCGTCGTGAACCTGTACCCCTTCCGGGAGACGGTCGCCTCCGGCGCCACCCCCGACGAGTGCGTCGAGCAGATCGACATCGGCGGCCCCTCGATGGTGCGCGCCGCCGCCAAGAACCACCCCTCGGTGGCCGTGGTCACCAGCCCGGAGCGGTACGCCGACGTGCTGGCCGCGGTCGGGAGCGGCGGGTTCGACCTGACCGCCCGCAAGCGCCTGGCGGCCGAGGCCTTCCAGCACACGGCGGCCTACGACGTGGCCGTGGCCTCCTGGTTCACGAGCGCGTACGCCCCCGAGGAGGGCGCGGCCCTGCCCGAGTTCCTGGCCGGCGCCTGGGACCGCAAGGCCACCCTCCGCTACGGCGAGAACCCCCACCAGGCCGCCGCGGTCTACACCGACGGCCGTCCGGGCGGGCTCGCCAACGCCGAGCAGCTGCACGGCAAGGAGATGTCCTTCAACAACTACCTGGACACCGAGGCCGCCCGCCGCGCCGCGTACGACCACGCCGAGCCCTGCGTCGCGATCATCAAGCACGCCAACCCGTGCGGTATCGCGGTCGGCGCGGACGTGGCCGAGGCCCACCGCAAGGCGCACGCCTGCGACCCGCTGTCCGCCTTCGGCGGGGTCATCGCCGTCAACCGCCCGGTGACCGTCGAGCTCGCCGAGCAGATCGCCGAGATCTTCACGGAGGTCGTCGCCGCCCCCGGGTACGAGGACGGCGCCCTCGAGGTCCTCGCCAGGAAGAAGAACGTCCGCGTCCTGAAGGTCGACGGAGACCCCTACCAGCCGGGCGAGCTGAAGGTCATCAGCGGCGGTGCGCTGCTCCAGCAGACCGACACCCTCCAGGCCGAGGGCGACGACCCGGCGCACTGGACCCTCGCGACCGGCGAGGCCCTCTCCGCCGAGGAGCTCGCCGAGCTCGCCTTCGCGTGGAAGGCCTGCCGCGCCGTCAAGTCCAACGCCATCCTGCTCGCCAAGGACGGCGCCTCGGTCGGCGTCGGCATGGGCCAGGTCAACCGCGTGGACTCCGCGAAGCTCGCGGTGGAGCGCGCGGGCGAGGAGCGGGCGCGCGGCTCGTACGCCGCCTCCGACGCCTTCTTCCCCTTCCCGGACGGGCTGGAGATCCTGACCTCGGCCGGCATCAAGGCCGTCGTGCAGCCGGGCGGTTCGATGCGCGACGACCAGGTCGTCGAGGCCGCGAAGGCCGCGGGAGTGACGATGTACCTCACCGGGACCCGCCACTTCTTCCACTGAGCCCGCACCGGTGGGACCCGCCGGCACCGCACGAGGCGAAGGCCCTGCCCCCCGAGGGGAGCAGGGCCTTCGGCCGTTGCGGCGTCCTGCCGTCAGAACTTCTTGACGACGACGCTGCCGACGATCTTGTCGGTGAAGGTCTGCTTCTTCGCGTCCCACGCCGGCCACAGGTAGCCGAGGTAGCAGGGGAGGCCGTTGATGAAGTCCAGGATGAAGCGGACGAAGGCCATGCCGAAGCCGATCGGGCGGCCCGTGGACTCCTTCAGCACCTGGATGCTGACGGCCTTGCGGCCGGGGGTCTGGCCGGTGGTGCCGAGCATGTAGGCCAGGAAGATCTGGCCGCCGAAGAGGAGCAGGATGCCGACCCAGTACAGGGCGCCGATCTCGCCGGTCTCCGGGTCGATGCCGCCCGTGAACATCAGGATGAGGGGCACCACGGCGATCAGCAGGCCGTCGATGATGCGCGCGACGAAGCGGGAGCCCCAGCCGGCGTACTGCTGCTGGACGGCGGCCTGGTTGGGGTAGCCGGGGGCGGCCGGGTAGGCCTGCTGGCCCGGGGCGGGGTAGCCGTAGCCGCCCTGCTGCGGGACGCCCTGGGGGGCCTGCTGCGGGTAGCCGTAACCGGGCTGGCCCTGCTGGGGCTGCTGGGGCTGGCCGTACGGGTTGTTCGGGTCGCCGAAGCTCATCTTGGGGTGTTCCTCCGAAATGGAAGTGCGGGGACGCGCGGCCCGTGTGGAGGAACTAAACGAACTGAGCGGTCCGCCCCCCGGCACTGCCCGCGGTACTACTAAGTTCGGCCATCGTGGTCCGGCGGCGCCGTTCTTGTCCAGCCGGGTGCAGGACCCGTTGTGCAAGTGCAACCTCCGCGACCGCTGTGCGCCACCAACTGGAACCGGGGTGCCCTCATCCGGGAGGATGGGGGTCATGACCGCCCAGATTCTCGATGGCAAGGCAACGGCCGCGGCCGTCAAGTCCGCACTGACCGCCCGCGTGGCGGCGCTCAGGGAACGGGGCGTCACCCCCGGCCTGGGAACCCTCCTGGTCGGCGACGACCCGGGCAGCCGCTGGTACGTCAACGGCAAGCACCGGGACTGTGCCGAAGTGGGCATCGCATCCATCCAGCGCGAACTGCCCGCCACGGCCACGCAGGAGGACATCGAAGCGGTCGTACGTGAACTCAACGGGAACCCCGAGTGCACGGGGTACATCGTCCAACTGCCGCTCCCCAAGGGCATCGACACCAACCGCGTGCTGGAGCTGATGGATCCGGCGAAGGACGCGGACGGGCTGCACCCGACGTCCCTGGGCCGCCTGGTCCTCAACGAGCCCGGACCGCTGCCCTGCACCCCGTACGGGATCGTCGAACTGCTGCGCCACCACGGCGTGGAGATCAAGGGTGCGCACGTGGTCGTCGTCGGACGGGGCATCACCGTCGGACGCTCCATCGGACTCCTCCTCACCCGCAAGTCCGAGAACGCCACCGTGACCCTCTGCCACACCGGCACCCGCGACCTCCCAGCCCACCTGCGGACGGCCGACATCATCGTGGCGGCGGCGGGCGTCCCGCACCTGGTCCGGCCGGAGGACGTGAAGCCGGGCGCGGCCGTGCTCGACGTGGGCGTCAGCCGCAACGACGAGGGCAAGATCGTCGGGGACGTGCACCCCGGGGTCGCCGAGGTGGCCGGCTGGCTCTCCCCGAACCCGGGCGGAGTCGGCCCGATGACCCGGGCCCAGCTGCTCGTGAACGTGGTCGAGGCGGCCGAGCGGGATGCGGCGCAGGCGGCCGCCGCACCGGAGGCGCAGGGCGGACCCCGTGTTGGCTGAGCGCGGTACGGGCGGTCCGGGCGGCTCAGCGGCCGGGCCGGGCCCCGGCCCGGAGCCCGAGCCCAGGCGCTCCCGGCGCTTCCCCTCCATCACCCGCGACACCGCCCGCCCCGAGGGCGGCGGCCGCGCCGCGCCCGGGGACGCCCCGGCCCCGGCCCGCCAGTGGCCGATGCTCGCGGTGCTGTCCGCCACGGCGGCCGGGCTGCTCGTCACGGCCTTCGACCAGTTCCGGATCGGCTGCGTGATCATCGGAGCGGCCCTGATCGCGGCGGCCGTGCTGCGCCGGGTGGTGCCCTCGGTGGGCATGCTCGCGGTGCGGTCCCGGTTCACGGACATGGTCACGTACGGGCTGCTGGGCGTGACCATCACGCTGCTGGCCCTGGCCGCGGAGCCGAAGCCCTTGCTGAACCTGCCCTTCCTGGAGGAAGCGGTCCGCATCACCGTCCGCTGACGCGACCGGCCGTCCCCGGCGCCTTCCCGGCCGCCTTCCCGGCCGCGCCGCGTCCGGCCCCCCTCCGTACCGCGTCCGGTTCCGGCCGCCGTACGGGTGGGTTTCCGCCGTCCGGACCCGTCCCGGCCACCCGTTCCGGTGGCCGGGGCAGCGCCCCGCCTTCGAATCCGGGCCGCCCGGACGGCCGCCGTGTGCGCCGGACCACACGGGGGTGGGGATTCGCCGGAGTCCGGGTCGGATAGCCTGACCGCGGATGTCTCTTCACATCAAGATTCACGGCGAAGCGGCGTCCCCCAGCACCGGGGCGGAGCCGCCCCCACCGCCAGCTGTCTAACGGAGAAGGCCATGACCCGCACTCCCGTGAATGTCACCGTCACCGGCGCCGCCGGCCAGATCGGCTACGCGCTGCTCTTCCGCATCGCCTCCGGTCACCTGCTCGGCGCGGACGTGCCGGTCAACCTGCGCCTCCTGGAGATCCCGCAGGGCCTGAAGGCCGCCGAGGGCACCGCCATGGAGCTCGACGACTGCGCCTTCCCGCTGCTCCGCGGCATCGAGATCACCGACGACGCCAACAAGGCCTTCGACGGCGCCAACGTCGCCCTCCTGGTCGGCGCCCGCCCGCGTACGGCCGGCATGGAGCGCGGCGACCTGCTCTCCGCCAACGGCGGCATCTTCAAGCCGCAGGGCAAGGCCATCAACGACAACGCCGCGGACGACATCAAGGTCCTCGTCGTCGGCAACCCGGCCAACACCAACGCCCTGATCGCCCAGGCCGCCGCCCCGGACGTACCGGCCGAGCGCTTCACCGCGATGACCCGCCTGGACCACAACCGCGCGATCTCGCAGCTGGCCGCCAAGACCGGCGCCGCCGTCTCCGACATCAAGCGCCTGACGATCTGGGGCAACCACTCGGCCACCCAGTACCCGGACATCTTCCACGCGGAGATCGCCGGCAAGAACGCCGCCGAGGTCGTCAACGACGAGCAGTGGCTGGCCGACACCTTCATCCCGACCGTCGCCAAGCGCGGCGCCGCGATCATCGAGGCCCGTGGCGCCTCCTCGGCCGCCTCGGCCGCCAACGCCGCCATCGACCACGTCCACACCTGGGTCAACGGCACCGCCGCGGGCGACTGGACCTCCATGGGCATCCCCTCGGACGGCTCCTACGGCGTCCCGGAGGGCCTCATCTCCTCCTTCCCCGTCACCTGCACCGACGGCAAGTACGAGATCGTCCAGGGCCTCGACATCAACGAGTTCTCCCGCACCCGCATCGACGCCTCGGTGCAGGAGCTCTCCGAGGAGCGCGACGCGGTCCGCGAGCTCGGCCTGCTCTGACCCCCGCAGCGGCCCACCCGGCCGCCGCACCCTGCTGAACCACCCGAAGCGCCCCGGTAAACCTCGCCGGGGCGCTTTGGCGCGAATACGACTGTCGGCCCCCACCCCGTCGCTCTAAGGTGCCGACGGTGACCCAGAGTGCCGTTCCCCCTCAGCCCAGCAGCGCCTGGGACGACCCCCGGCCGCGCCCCGGCCGGACGCCCGTCCACCCGGCCGCCAGCGAGGCGGGCCGCCTGCTGTGCGCGGGCACGTACCTCGACGGTGCGTACCGCGACCGCGTCATCGACGAGCTGTACGTCCACGAGGAGCGCATCGCCGCCCCCTCCTACGGCTTCGACGCCGCCCGCGTCCTCGCGCACGCGCTGCGCGCCCGCCGTTTCGAACTGCTGTGGGCCGCGGCCGTCGTCGCCCTGTGGGTCTTCGCCGCCCTCGTCACGGACTACGTCTTCCTGCTGCTCCTCGGCCCCTGCCTGTGGCTCAGCCTCGCCGGCTGGCTCACCGACCGCACCCGCAGGGCCGCCGCCTGGATCCGGCTCCCGGTCCTCCTGCTGCGGCTGTGGTCCCGGCTGCTCCTCCTCCTCGTCCTCGCCGGACTGCTCCTCGCGGGCTTCGCGGGCGGCTCGGACGGGGACGGGTACGGCTACGGGGACGGCTCCCCGGGCTGGTCCGGGGAGCCGTACGGCTCCGGCGACGACCTCTTCGACCTGGCCGGCGGGCTGCTGCTGCCGCAGGACGGCGGCGGCCTCCCGAGGGGCACGGCCTGGGGCGTCCTGGTCCTCTTCACCGGCGTCGCCGCCCTGAAGTGGCTCCAGCGCGGCCAGTTCGCGCGGGTGCTGACCGCCGAGCTGTCCCCGCAGCGCTACCCGGACCTGTCCGCGGACCCGGCCGAGAAGGCCGCGGGCGCCCGGTTCGCCCGCGCCCGCACCCGCATCCGCGCCGAACAGCACTGGCCGCTGGTCATGTACGACGTCCACGACCCCTTCTGCGGGGCGGGCCTGGCCTACCGGACCTGGAACCTCGCCGTCGAACTGGTCCCCCGCACCGACCTGCCGGCCGGCACCGGCGCGAAGGCCGTCGACAACGCCGAGATCCTCCGCCAGGTCCTGCCGCTGCTGGAGCGGCTGCGGGTGCCCTCCCCGCACGGCTCCCCGCAGGCCGCCGAGGCGGTGGCGGACCGGCTGCGCGAACTGGCCGTCGACGAGTGCGTCTTCCTGCCCGCCCGCGGCCTCCCGCACCGGGACGCCGTGCCCTTCACCGCCGAGGACTTCGCCCGCCACCGCGGCGAGTCCGTCGAGGAGGGCGGCGAGAAGCGGCGGCACTTCCTGCGGATCCGGGTCGGCGGCTGGGACGAGGAGATCGTCGTCACCGTCTTCGTCCGGGTCCACACCCAGGGCGGGATGCTCATGCTGGAGGTGGCCCCGCACGTGCTGCCGCCCGTGCGCGAGGCCTTCCAGGACGCCGACGAACAGGCGTACCGCTTCCTGCACAACAACCACGTCGGCAAGGCCGTCTGGGCCCTCACCCACGCCCCGCGCGCCCTCGGCGGCGCCTTCGCCACCCTCGGCCGCGGACTGGTCAGCAGCTGGCGGATCCTGGTCGAGGGCAACGGCGGCGCCCGGCCCGCCGGCCCCGCGGCCTCCGTACGGGAACTCGGCTCCACCGACGACGCGTCCCTCTTCCAGAGCATGGACGTGGACCGGTACCTCAAGACCATCGAGGACCGCATCCAGAGCGGGGTGAAGACGGCGCTCCACCAGAACGGCTGGCAGACCGGCGAGTTCGAGCAGAAGATCATCAACATGGGGGCGGGTTCGGCGTACGTCGGCGAGGTCTCCGGCGGCGCCGTCAACTTCGGACAGGGCGGCTCCGCGAGGAACGTGACCAACCAGCAGGGCGGACCGATGAACGGGGGAGCCGGTGGCGGCAAGTAGCAGCGGGAACCAGCAGGGGGCGGCGGGGGAGAACGGGCCCGGGCCCGTCTTCCACGTCGGAGGCATCTCCGGCGGCGCCGTGAACTTCGGACAGGGCGGCTCCGCCGTCAACCACGTGAACACGGGCCCGGCCGCCGCACCCGCCCCCGACCCGCACCAGCTGGCCCTGCTCGCCGCCGTACGGGACCTGCGCACCGACCTCGCGCGGGTCAACCGGACGGCGGGCACGGAGGCGCTGGAGGCGGAACTCGCCGGTACGGCCGAGGAGATCGAGGACGAGGGCGCCGCCGCACCCGGCCGGCTGGCCCGGCTGCGCACCGCCCTGGCCGAGGCCGGCCCGGTGGCGGAGTTCCTCGCCTCGGGGGCCGCGGTGACGGCCGCCCTCGCGACCCTCCTCGGGAGCTGACCGTGGCCGCGAGCCGGGGCGGCGCCGGGGTCCCCCGCTGGAACCCGGCCACGCAGAGCTGGGACACGGAGCCGGGGCCGAAGCCGGAGCCGGGGCCGAAGCCGGAGGCGGCGCCGGGGCCGGAGGCGAGCGCCCCGGCCCTCGGCTTCCGGCAGGACACGCCCCTGCCCGTCCTGCCCCCGCTCCCCCCGCTGCCCCAGCCCCGCCCGGCGCAGGCAGCACAGGCATCGGCACCCGCGGAGACCGCGGCGACTGCGGAGGCCTCGCGGCTCCCGTACCCCGAGCCGGCGCCCGGCCCCGCTCAGGCCGCTGCCCCCGTGCCCGCTGCCCCCGGCGTACCGTCCGGGCTGCCGCCCGTGCCCCCGCTGCCGCCGATCGCCCCCGGCCCGGGCCCGTACCGGCCCGCGGGGTCCCCCTACCCGCAGCCCCTGCCTCCGCCGCCCTCGCCGCCCGCGCGGAAGGGGGCACGGTTCACCCCGGTGCTGGCGACCGTGGCGGTCGCGGCCCTGCTGGGCGGGGCGGCTGCCGTGTGGCTCGTGCAGCGCGGCGACGGGGAGCCCGCCGGGCAGGCGGCCCCGGCCCCGGCGGCGACCGGGGGGACGGCCGGTGCCCGGCCGGGCGAAGACCCGGCGGCCCCGTCCGGGGACCCGGCCGCCGCCGCGCCCTCCGCACCCGCCTCCGCCGCGCCCTCCGCGGGCGTCCCGGTCCTCCCGGCCGGGTTCCGGCTGGCCCGGGACCCCGAGGGCTTCACCCTCGCCGTCCCGGAGCAGTGGGAGCGCAGCAGGGAGCCGACCGGGGTGTTCTTCCGGTCCGCCGACCGGGAGTCCCTGCTCCAGGTCTTCCGCGTGGACGAGGCCGGGATGAGCCCGCTGGAGGCGGTCCGCGGGGCCTCCCGGACCCTGTCCCCGAACCCGGGCTACACCGAGGTGTCCGTCCGCGAACTGCCCGCCGCGGCCGGCGGCCGGCCCGCCGCCGAGCTCGTCTACGAGTACGACGGCAGGGACACCGGTGTCCGGCGGCGCGGCGTGGAGCGGGTGTTCGTGACCCCCGGCGGGGAGAAGTACGCCGTGCTGGTCCGGGCCCCGGCCGCCGAATGGCCGCGCCAGCAGGAGGTGCTGGCCGCGGCCGTCGGATCCTTCACCAAGCCCTGAGGCAGGCGGGGGCGGGAGGCGGGTGTTACGCGTACATGCCCGGCGTGTAGTGCCCCGGCACCAGGCGGCAGGCGACTCCGAAGCGGTTCCAGGCGTTGATGGTGGCGATCACCGCGAGCAGGTGGGACAGTTCCCGCTCGTCGAACTGGCCGGCCGCCCGCTCGAAGACCCCGTCCGGCACGAAGCCGTCCGTCAGGACCGTCACCGCGTCGGTCAGTTCGAGGGCCGCGAGCTCCCGCTCGGTGTAGAAGTGCCGGGACTCCTCCCAGGCCGCCAGCTGCACGATCCGCTGCGGGGTCTCGCCGTGCTCCAGCGCGTCCGCCGTGTGCATGTCCAGGCAGTACGCGCAGTGGTTGAGCTGCGAGGCGCGGATCTTGACCAGTTCGACGAGGGACGGGTCCAGGTGCTTCTTGGAGGCGTTCTCCAGGGCCAGCATGGCCTTGAATGCCTCGGGGGCGTACCTGGTCCAGTTCAGCCGGGCCGGCTGCTCGGGGGCGCGGTCGGCGGGGGCGGGGGTCTCGTGCGTGGTCGTCGTCGTCATGCGTCCCACCGTACGAGCCGCCCGGCGGGGCGATATGGTCCATTCCCGTGACGGAAACGTGGGCCACTTTCGGCGCTGACCTGCATCTGGAACTGGCCGCCGGTGGGCCACCGGGAGCCGCCGCCGACGCGCGCCGACCCGCCGGACCCGGTACCCGCGGGGTACGGGCCGCCCTGGTCGCGGCGCTGCGGGAGGCCGTGCGCGGCGGGCGCCTCGCCGCCGGGACCCGGCTGCCCTCCTCCCGGCAGCTCGCCGCCGATCTCGGACTGGCCCGCAACACCGTCGCCGACGCGTACGCCGAACTGGTCGCCGCGGGCTGGCTGACGGCCCGCCAGGGCTCCGGCACCCGGGTCGCGGACCGGCCCGCGCCGCCGCGCCGCACCCCCGTCGCCCGCGGGCCCGCGTACAGCCTGGTCCCCGGTACCCCCGACCTCTCCGGCTTTCCGCGCGCGGCCTGGCTGGCCGCCGCCCGGCAGGCCGTCACCGCGGCCCCGTACGACGCCTTCGGGTACGGGGACCCGCGCGGGCGCACCGAACTGCGCACCGTCCTCGCCGAGTACCTGGCCCGGGCCCGCGGGGTGTTCGCCGACCCCGCGCACATGGTGATGTGCGCGGGCTTCGGACACGGGCTGGCGCTGGCCGCCCGGATGCTGAAGGCGCGCGGGGTACGGGCGGTCGGCGTGGACCCGTACATGCTCGACCTGCACCGGGCGGTCCTGGACCGGGCCGGGATGCGCACCGTGCCGGTGCCGCCCGGAGACCTGCCCGGGCCCGGCACGGGCGCGGTCCTCCTCACCCCGGCCCACCAGTTCCCCACCGGGGAGGCCCTGCCGCCCGCGCGGCGCGAACGGCTCCTGCGGTGGGCGCGGGAGACGGGCGGGCTCATCCTGGAGGACGACTACGACGGGGAGTTCCGTTACGACCGGCGCCAGATCGGCGCCCTCCAGAGCCTGGACCCCGACCGGGTCGTGTACCTCGGTACGGCGAGCAAGTCGCTGGCGCCCGGGCTGCGGATCGGATGGATGGTGCTGCCGCCGGGCGCGGTCGACGAGGCGGTGGCGGAACTGGCGGGCGCGGACCGGTACTCGTCGGCGCTGGAGCAGCTCACCCTGGCCCGGTTCATCGCCTCCGGCGGGTACGACCGGCACGTCCGGGCCATGCGGCTGCGGTACCGGAGGCGGCGGGACCAGCTGGTGGCGGCCGTCGCCGCGGCGGCGCCGGCGGTGGCGGTCACCGGGGTGGCGGCCGGGCTCCACGCGGTCCTCGACCTGCCCGGGGGGAGGGAGGACGCGACGGTCCGGGCGGCAGCCGGGCGCGGCCTGACGGTCTGCGGGCTGGGCCCCTACCGCCACCCCCTCGCGGAGCTCCCGCCCCGCGACGCCCTGGTCATCGGCTTCGGCACGCCGCCGGACAGTGCGTGGGCCGCGACCCTGACCGCCCTCTGCGCGAGCCTCCCCCCACACGGCTCCCCGTGACCACACCCCGCGCAGCGGGAACCGGGGTCAGAAGGTGACGCCCGAGCGGACGCGGCCGAAGCGGTTCATCACCCGGATCGTGTGGGCGGCCGGTGCGGCGGGGCCGGGTCCCGCTCCGGACCCGGCGTACCCGGCAACCCCCACCGCACCCGCGTCATCCGTCCCGTACGCCAGCGTCCCCAGCGCCCCCGCCAGAATCCCCAGCTTCTCCAGCGTCACCCGGTCCTCCACGAACTCCTCGCACGGCACCGCCCCGTGCACCCGCATCAGCACCTGCCCGTGCCGGTCCAGCCGCCGCCCCGCCGCGTCCCGGTCGTCCTCGTAGAGGTCGTCCAGCGCATGGAAGACCACCTCGCTGGTCCGCAGCCCGACCGCGTGCACGGTCACCGTCTCCGCGGACAGCGTCGGGTCCTCGGACAGCGTGAGGGTCCGGGACCGGTTGTCCCGGGCCACGGCGTCCACGTACTGCACGGCGGCCGTCCCCACGGCCCCCGCACCCTCCGGCACCTGGACCTCCAGCACCACCCAGTACGTCTCCCCGAAGGCCAGGTCCGGAGCGAAGATCCGGATGCCCTCCTCCCCGGTGACCAGGTCGGGCAGGGACCGCGTGCCGTACTCCCGCAGCCCGGTCCGCGCCGCGTCCCCGGCCTCCTGGAAGACCCGCGCCCGCTCGGCCGGATCGGTCACGTGGTCGTGCCCGTACAGGTGCCAGACCGTCACCGCCGGGTCGATGTCCAGACGCAGCTGGATGTTGACGGCGGCCAGGTGGTCGCGCCGCCCGAGGTCCTCCAGCAGCCCCGCCCGCACCTGCTCGGGCCGCGTGACGAAGGTCGAGTGGCCGCCGGCCGCCCCCGCGAGGGCGGACAGCTCGGGCATCCGCGCGTCCGCGCCGAACCCGAAGCAGGACAGGGCCAGGTCCCCCCGCATCCGGGAGGCCGCGTTGCTGCGGATGGTGATCCAGCTGCGCTCGCCGGAGGTGGGGTCCCCGTCGGAGAAGAGGTACAGGCGGTTGACCGTGCGGCCGCCGCCCCCGCGCCGGGCGATCTCGGCGATGCCGTACTGGAGGCCGAGGTTGATGTCGGTGCCGCCGCCCGCGGTCATGCCCGCCACGACCGCGGCGAACCGCTCCGGAGGCAGGTCCTGCTTGCGGGTGGCCTGGAGGAGGGTGGAGACGTCGGTGGCGAAGGTGACGATGCCGAGGGAGTCCCCGGGGCGCAGCCGGTCGTAGATCTCCTGGAGGGAGGTCTTCACGGTGTCCAGCTTCTCCCCGGCCATGGAGATGCTGGTGTCCACGACGAAGACGAAGTTGACGGGGAGCGGGTCGGGGGCGGTGCCGCCGGTCGCGGCCCCGGCCGCAGACCCGGCCCCGGGCCCCGCGGCCGCCTTGAGGGCGATCTCCACGAAGTGCGTCGTCTCCGGGTGCGCCTTCGCGTCGGCCGGTACGGGGACGAACCCGTGGCTGACGGCGACGGCCTCGCCCGCGGCCGGGGCGGGCACCTGGTCGCTGCGCGAGGCGACGAAGTCGTCGAAGCGGATCTGCTCCTGGCCGATCAGGATCCCCTGGTCGATGAGCTCCCCGACCCCGAGCACGGACCGGGTGCCGAAGGCCGAACTGCGCCGGATGAACAGGCCGTCGCGGGGGAGCGGCTGCCCGGGCGGGCGGCCGGGACCGGTCTCGGCCGCCCGCGGGGTGCCGGCCGCGGTCCGGCGGTTGGCGGCGCCTCGGGGCTGGGCTCCGGACCCGGTCGTCCGCCTCCGCACCCGGGACGCGGATACGTGGAAATCAGGGGAGCCGACGTCCTCCCTGTCGAAGCCGCGGACCTGCACCCGGCGGCGAACGGCGCCCTGCATGCTCGGCTGCGGCACTGTTTCGGAGAGCCGGACCCTCTCCGGCGCCGGGCTGTCCAGCCGGTCCCCGTGGGTCAGGCTGAGCAGCCCGTCGCTGCCCTCGGGCGCGGGGCCCGCGGAGTGGACCACGTACCCGCGGAGCAGCCAGCGCGCGATCCACGCGTCGGGCGTGCGGGGCGGGTACGCGTGCAGGTCCGTGAGGGCCGGGAGCAGGTCGGGGTGGACCACGACCGTGGTGGCCCGGTACCGCTCGCTGAGCGCCGGTACCGCGAACCGGGCGAAGGTCCGCAGGTCCGTGACCACCTCGTGGACGTCGAGGTCCCAGCCCGGTGCCCGCGTCTGGGCGCGGCACTCCGCCAGGCGCCGCCGGGCGGTGGCGGGGTCCGCCGGGGCGGGTGCGTAGGGGTTCCCGACGAGCAGTACGGCGCCGTCGGCGGCCAGGCCGTCGTGCCGGGGTAAGGGGGCCTGAGCCGGTCCGCCGCAGATCCGCAGGCTCGCGCCGAGGCCGAGCAGTGCGGACAGGAGGGTGCCGGGGCGTTGTACGCAGGCGTGCAGCCAGCCGTCCCGCAGGGGCGGCTGGACCACGATGACCGTCCCCGGATCCCCGGCCAGGGACTCCACTTCGCCGGGTTCGCGGGCCGTGCGGGGTGCCAGGTCCAGGCCCCGCGCCCGTGCGTCCGCGCGGGCCCGGCGTACGGCCTCCTCGGAGGCCCAGTACCAGGGGCCGGGGTCGTCCGGCAGCGGCTCGGGCACGTACAGGACCGCGGGGGTGCCCGCCGCGGGTCCGCCGGGGGTGTTCGTCATGCGCACCTTCTCCGATTCCGTGGGTGTTCCGCCGCCGGGAGGGGCGGCCGGGTCAGGCCGCCGGGCCGTACCGGGTCGGCAGCGGGAAGCGCTCGTCCAGGTCGGTGGCGGTCCTGACGCGGGCCGCGAACATGCCCTCCGCCCGCAGGCTGCGCAGCCAGGAGTCGAAGCCCGTGCTGACGCCCTCCGCCCCGGCGGCGAGCGCCCGCGCCCGCTCCAGGTCGGCCGGGTCGCTGCCGACCAGCAGCACCCGGATCTTGAGGGCGAGGCCGTACGGGTTGCGGGCGTCGATCTTCAGGGCCTCGTCGGCGTACCCGGCGGCCGCGGCCGGGTTGCCCTGGGCCAGGGCGATCCGGCCCTTCCAGTACCAGTACTCCTCGGACTCGCGGTCGGCACCGGCGGCCCGCAGGGCCCGGTCGGCCTGCTGCGGCTCCTTGGCGGCGAGCAGCCGTTCGACCTTCGCGAGGGGCCGCTCGGCGGGCCCGGCGCCGCCCGCGGCGGGCACCCGCGCCGGGGCCAGGTAGCGGCCGGCCAGCAGCAGCACCAGCAGGATGAACACGAGCACGATGCCGACCAGGATCAGGAAGGGCTGCGAGGCCGCCCCGCCGCCCACGGTGGCGAAGACGCCCAGGACGGCGATGACGAAGGTCAGGACGATGACCCCCGCGAAGAGGCCGGTGGCCTGGGCGGCCGTCAGGGTGCGGAACAGGCGCTGCTGGATGAGGCCGCGGACGAAGTCGCGGTAGATCAGGAAGTACACGCAGAGGGCCAGGCCGCCGAATCCGGCGATGCCGCCGAGGATCTGGAAGAGCTCCAACATGCCACGGACTGTAGGACCTTGGGCAGGGCTCTGTCCGGAATTCGGGGGCAGTTCACGCCTTTCCGGAAGCCTCCGGAGGTCCGGCGTCCCCCGCCCCGACGCCCGCCCGCTCCTGCGGCAGTTCGCCGAAGCGCGCCAGCGCCAGGGCGCCCGCCACCGCGACCGCGAAGCCCGTGACGGCCAGCCAGCCCAGGCCCCCGCGGGTGCGGTCGCCCAGCCAGACCACGCCGACCAGGGCCGGGCCGACCGTCTCGCCGAGGACCATGCCCGCCGTCGCCGTGGTCACCGAGCCCCGCTGGAGGGCCGAGGTGAGCAGGAGGAAGGCCGCGCCGCCGCCGAGCAGGAGCGCGTACGCCGCCGGGTTGGCCAGCAGGTGGGCGGGGGACAGGCTGTCGATCAGCCGGACCGAGACCTCGACCACGCCGAAGCCCGTGCCGGAGCCCAGGCCCAGGACCAGGGCGCGCGGCCCGTCCGGGAGCCGGCCCGCGGCCGCGCCGAGCAGCAGGACCGCCGCCGCGCAGCCGAGCACGGCCCACCGGAGGGCCTCCGGGGCGGGGTCGGAGCCCTCCTCGCCCGCGGCGAGGGCCAGCATGCCGAGGCCCGCGCAGACCACCCCGACGGCCGCCCACTCCGTCCCGCTGAGCCGCACCCGCATCAGCCGGGCGGCGACCACCGCGGTCACGGCGAGGCTCGCGGCGAGGGCCGCCCCGACGGCGTAGATGGGCAGCGAGCGCAGGGCGATGATCTGGAGGACGAAACCGCAGCCGTCCAGGGCCAGTCCGGCCAGATACCGCCACTGCCGCAGGGCGCGCAGCAGCAGCCGGGCGTCCACGCCGGAGCCGGTTCCGGGGCCGGTCGCGCGGGTGGCCACGGCCTGGAGCACCGAGGCCGTGCCGAAGCAGACCGCCGAACCGAGTGCGCAAACCATCCCCAACAGCACGAACCGACTGTAGTCCAGAGAGATCCGGGCGGCCGGATTCCGCCGCCCCCGCGGCCGGTCCTACTCTGGTGGCGGACATCGGCGCGTACGGGGGAGGAACAGTCATGGAGCAGACCGGTCAGGTGGCCCGGGCCGCGGGCGGTACGGACGGGACGGCGGGCGCCGCAGCCGGGCCCGCGGAGGGCCGCCGCAGCGCGAAGCGCCGCTTCCGCTCCGGCGCCGTGGTGCTCGGCGGCATGGGCCTGCTCGCCGCGACCCTCGTCGCCTGCGGCTCCGACAGCGAGCCCGACAGGCGCTGCGCCGACCGCAAGACCATGAAGAAGCTGCCGGACCGCGACTGCAGCAGGAAGGGCGGCAGCGGCACGTACTACTACGGCGGCACCGTCCGCGACGGCAAGATCTCCGGCGGCAGCTTCGACAAGTCGGCCGTCACCCGCGGCGGCATCGGCAAGTCCGGCTCCGGCTCCTCCGGCGGCTGAGCGTGCGCCGGCACACCATCGAGCCCCGCCCCGGCTGGCAGCAGACCGTCGAGGAGCAGGGCCTGATCTACCCGCTCACCCGCTACCCCGACGGCTCCCTGCGCCCGTACTGGGACGAGAGCGCGTACTACTCCTTCAGCCTGCCCGAGGTGGAGGCGCTGGAGGAGGTCGTCGAGGAGCTGCACGCGATGTGCCTGGCGGCCGCCGCGCACATCGTCGAGCGGGACCGCTTCGCCGAGCTCGGCATCACCGACCCGCTGCTCGCCGCGCTGGTCACCGAGTCCTGGCAGCGCCGCGCCGAACTGCCCTCCCTCTACGGGCGCTTCGACCTTCGCTACGACGGCACGGGCCCGGCGAAGCTGCTGGAGTACAACGCCGACACCCCGACCTCGCTGGTCGAGGCGGCCGGCCCGCAGTGGTTCTGGATGGAGGAGCGCTTCCCGGGCGCCGACCAGTGGAACTCCCTGCACGAGCGGCTCGTGGAGGCCTGGCGCAGGCAGGCCCGCCTGCTGCCCCCGGGGCCCGTCCACTTCGCGCACTCGGACGCGGACGAGCTCGGCGAGGACCTGATGACGGTGGCCTACCTGCGGGAGACCGCGGAGCAGGCCGGCCTGGACACCGCCGCGCTGCCGGTGCAGCAGATCGGCTGGGACCGGATCACCGGGCGGTTCGTGGACGAGCGGCTCCGCTTCATCCGCAGCTGCTTCAAGCTCTACCCGTGGGAGTGGCTGGCCACCGACGCCTTCGGCCCGCAGGTCCTCGCCACCCTCGACAACGGGGGCGGCTCCGGCAGCACCTGCTGGATCGAACCGGCCTGGAAGATGCTGCTGTCCAACAAGGCCCTGCTGGCCGTGCTGTGGGAGCTCTACCCCAGCCACCCCAACCTGCTGCCCGCCTACCTCGACGGCCCGCGCGAACTGGCCGCCGCGGACGGCGCGGGCTGGGTGTCGAAACCCCTCCTGGGGCGCGAGGGCGCCGGGGTCACCCTGCACGCCGCGGGCAGCGCGCCCGCCGTACGGGAGGACGAGCCCTGCTGCTACCAGGCCCTCGCCACCCTGCCCGAGTTCGACGGCAACCACGTCGTCCTCGGCGCCTGGGTGGTCGAGGACGAGGCCGCAGGCCTCGGCATCCGCGAGTCGGCGGGCCCGGTCACGGACGAGTACGCCCGCTTCATCCCCCACGTCATCCTCTGAACCGCCGCCCTCCCGGAGCCGGGAGGGCGGAGGTCAGGTGGTCAGGACCGTCCGGAGCTGGGTCAGGCCCCAGTCCAGGTCCTCCTTGGAGATGACCAGGGGCGGGGCCAGGCGGATGGTGGCGCCGTGGGTGTCCTTGACCAGGACTCCGCGTTCCATGAGCTTCTCCGAGACCTGCCGGCCCGTGCCGTGGGCCGGGGCGATGTCCACGCCCGCCCACAGGCCGCGGCCGCGCACCGCCGTGACCGGGCCGGGTGCGCCTGCCGCCGGGGGCGTGTGCAGGAGCAGGCCCAGTTCCCGGTGGAGGTGGTCGCCCAGTTCCGCCGCGCGCTGCTGGTACTCGCCGGTCTCCAGCATCGCGACCACCTCCAGCGCCACCGCGCACGCGAGCGGGTTGCCGCCGAAGGTGGAGCCGTGCTCGCCCGGTCTGAACACCCCGAGCACGTCCCAGTCGGCCACCACGGCCGACACCGGCACGATCCCGCCGCCCAGCGCCTTGCCCAGCACGTACACGTCGGGCACCACGCCCTCGTGGTCGCAGGCGAAGGTGCGCCCGGTGCGGCCCAGCCCGGACTGGATCTCGTCCGCGATGAAGAGCACGTTCCGCTCCCGGGTCAGCTCCCGCACCCCGGCCAGGTAGCCCGCCGGCGGCACCAGCACCCCCGCCTCGCCCTGCACCGGCTCGATCAGCACCGCGACCGTGTGCGCGGTCAGCGCCTCCCGCATGGCCGTCAGGTCCCCGTACGGGACGATCTCGAAGCCCGGGGTGTACGGGCCGAAGCGGTCGCGGGCCTCGTGGTCCGTGGAGAAGGACACGATGGTGGTCGTACGGCCGTGGAAGTTGTTCGCCGCGACCACGATCTTGGCGTGCCCGTCCGGGACCCCCTTGACCTCGTAGCCCCATTTGCGGGCCGTCTTGACCGCCGTCTCCACGGCCTCCGCGCCCGTGTTCATCGGCAGCACCGCCTGCTTGCCGCACAGCTGCGCCAGCCGGGCGCAGAACTCGCCGAAGCGGTCGTGGTGGAAGGCGCGGGAGGTGAGCGTGACCCGCTCCAGCTGCGCCTTCGCGGCCTCGACCAGGCGGCGGTTGCCGTGGCCGAAGTTGAGGGCCGAGTAGCCGGCCAGCATGTCGAGGTACCTGCGGCCCTCGACGTCCGTCAGCCACGCGCCCTCGGCGGAGGCGACCACGACGGGGAGGGGGTGGTAGTTGTGCGCGCTGTGCGCCTCGGCGGAGCGGATGGCGTCTGCTGTAGTCGACACGGGATCTCCGTTCGTCCTGGCCGGCGACGTGGGTGGCGTCAATTCCTATCGTCGCTCGCATCGTGGACGGGGAAACCTGTCCGCCCGGCGCGCCCGTTAGGGTGGCACCACGCGCGGCGACTGGCGTACGGGGAAACAACTCCGGGGGAGCCGCGCGCGCACGACCGCATTCGCGGGCCGCTCGCCTGGGCCGTCGCGGGGTACGCATCGACAACGACCCCGGAGGACGCGCCATGACCCCGCGCCACCCCGCCCTCGCCGCCACCGACCCCGCGCTCGCCGCGCTCGTCGGGGCCGAAGAGACCCTGCAGGCCGAGACCCTGCGCCTGATCCCCAGCGAGAACTACGTCTCCGCCGCCGTGCTCGAAGCCTCCGGCACGGTCCTGCAGAACAAGTACAGCGAGGGCTACCCCGGCCGCCGCTACTACGAGGGCCAGCAGAACATCGACCAGGTCGAGTCCCTGGCGGTCGCCCGCGCCAGGGCCGTCTTCGGCGTCGACCACGCCAACGTCCAGCCGTACTCCGGCTCCCCGGCCAACCTGGCCGTCTACCTGGCCTTCGCGAAGCCCGGCGACACCGTCATGGGCATGGCCCTGCCCATGGGCGGCCACCTCACCCACGGCTGGGGCGTCTCCGCCACCGGCTCCTGGTTCCGCGGGGTCCAGTACGGCGTGCGCGCCGACACCGGGCTGATCGACTTCGACCAGGTCCGCGAACTGGCCCTCGCCGAGCGCCCCAAGGTGATCTTCTGCGGCGGCACCGCGCTGCCCCGCACCATCGACTTCCCCGCCTTCGCGGAGATCGCGCGCGAGGTGGACGCCGTACTCGTCGCGGACGTGGCCCACATCGCCGGCCTGATCGCGGGCGGGGCCCACCCCTCGCCCGTACCGCACGTGGACGTGGTCTCCACGACCACCCACAAGACCCTGCGCGGCCCGCGGGGCGCCATGCTGATGTGCCGCGCGGAGCACGCGAAGGCCATCGACAAGGCGGTCTTCCCGGGCCTCCAGGGCGGCCCGCACAACCAGACCACGGCCGGTATCGCGGTGGCCCTGCACGAGGCCGCGCAGCCCGCCTTCCGCACGTACGCGCACGCGGTGGTGGACAACGCCGGGGCGCTGGCCGCGGCCCTGCTGGAGCGGGGCTTCGACCTGGTCTCCGGCGGTACGGACAACCACCTCATCCTGATCGACCTCACCGCGCAGGGGGTCGCGGGCAAGGTGGCGGCCAAGGCCCTGGACCGGGCGGGCATCGTCGTCAACTACAACACCGTGCCGTACGACCCGCGCAAGCCGTTCGACCCGTCCGGCATCCGCATCGGCACCCCCTCGCTGACCTCCCGCGGACTCACCGCCGAGCACATGCCGGCCGTGGCCGACTGGATCGCCCGCGCGGTGGCCGCCGCCGCCAAGGAGGACGGGGGCGCCCTCGCCGCGGTCCGCGCCGAGGTCGCCGCGCTGATGGCCGCGTACCCGGCCCCGGGCCTGCCGCAGGACTGAGGGGCCGGCCGCCCGGCTGCCGCGGGAGGCGGCGGCCGGGCGGTGTCCGGGCAGCGGCCGGGCTGCGGCGGGAGCGATGGCCGGAACGCTCCTCGAAGAGTCGTCGGAGGGGTCGCCGGAGAGCCCGCCGCGGCGGTCGTCAAAGCGGTCGCTCGGCCGGGGCGCATTCCGGCCGCGCCGCTACTGCCCGGTTATTGGCGGGCCCCCCGCCCCCGCGCGGCGGGCGGGGTGTGATCCCCGCCTCACCCGCCCCGCTGACCCGCCGGGTTCCGGCCAGCGGGGGCCGGAGTCAGCCCCCGTACCTGAGAGAATGGGCGCATGGCCTTCGATCGTCCCCGCGCGCTCTCCGGTATCCAGCCCACCTCCGGTTCGTTCCACCTCGGGAACTACCTCGGTGCGATTCGCCAGTACGTCGCCCTGCAGGAAACGCACGACGCCTTCTACATGGTCGTCGACCTGCACGCGATCACGATGCCGCAGGAGCCCGAGGCCCTGCGCGCGAACACCCGCCTCTCGGCGGCGCAGCTCCTGGCCGCCGGCCTGGACCCGGACCGCTGCACCCTCTTCGTCCAGAGCCACGTGCCCGAGCACGCGCAGCTCGGCTGGGTGATGAACTGCATCACCGGTTTCGGCGAGGCCAGCCGGATGACCCAGTTCAAGGACAAGTCGGCGAAGTCCGGTGCGAACAACGCCACCGTCGGCCTGTTCACGTACCCGATCCTCCAGGTCGCCGACATCCTGCTCTACCAGGCCGACGCGGTCCCGGTGGGCGAGGACCAGCGCCAGCACATCGAGCTGACCCGCGACCTGGCGGAGCGCTTCAACCAGCGCTTCGGCAAGACCTTCACCGTCCCGGCGCCGCACATCGTCAAGGAGGTCGCGAAGATCTACGACCTCCAGGACCCGGCGATCAAGATGTCGAAGTCCGCCTCCACGCCCAAGGGCCTGATCAACCTCCTCGACGAGCCCAAGGTCACCGAGAAGAAGATCAAGAGCGCGGTGACCGACACCGAGGCCGAGATCCGCTTCGACACCGAGAAGAAGCCCGGCGTCAGCAACCTCCTCACCATCTACTCCACCCTGACCGGCACCGCCGTCCCGGTCCTGGAGGAGAAGTACGCGGGCAAGGGCTACGGCGCACTGAAGACCGACCTGGCCGAGGTCATGGTCGAGTTCGTCACACCCTTCAAGCAGCGCACCCAGGAGTACCTGGACGACCCGGCGGAGCTGGACAACGTGCTGGCCAAGGGCGCGCAGAAGGCCCGCGCGGTCGCTTCCGACACCCTCGGACAGGCCTACGAGCGGATCGGTTTCCTGCCCCCGAAGCGCTGACGGGGCACCGCCGGGGCCCGCCGGGTGCGCAGCCACACCCGCGGACCTGCGACCCTGGCAGTAAGGGGGGTGCTGCCCCCACACTGGGCGGCAGCACACTCGTACCGACCCGCCTGTACCGAGGCCCGCACACCGACGACTGAGGAGAACCCGTGGGGACCGTAACGCTCGGCGTTTCGATCGCGGTCCCGGAGCCGTACGGCAGCCTGCTCCAGCAGCGGCGCGCCGGCTTCGGGGACGCCGCCGCGCACGGCATCCCCACGCACGTGACCCTCGTACCGCCCACCGAGGTGGCGCCCGAGCGGCTGCCCGCGATCCGGGCCCACCTCGACCGGGTGGCCGCGGCCACCCGGCCCTTCGTGATGCGGCTGGCGGGGACGGGCAGCTTCCGCCCGCTGTCCCCGGTGGTCTTCGTGAAGGTCGTCGAGGGCGGGGCGGGCTGCACCCGGCTCCAGGAGCTGGTCCGGGACCCGCAGGGCCCCCTCCAGCGGGAGCTCCTCTTCCCGTACCACCCGCACGTCACGGTGGCGCACGGCATCTCCGAGGAGGCCATGGACCTGGCCCACGAGGAGCTGGCGGGCTTCGAGGCGGAGTGGACCTCCGAGGGCTTCGCCCTCTACGAGCAGGGCGCGGACGGGATCTGGCGCAAGCTGCGCGACTACCCTTTCGGGACCGGTCCGGCCGCGGTGCCGGCGCAGGTGCCGGCCCACCTGGACGAGCCGACCAGGCAGCAGGCCTGACGGGCCCGGCGGGCCCGGAAGCGGAGGGACCGCAGTACCAGGGTGCGGAACGGTCGGACGGCTGCGGACTTCCTCATGCGCCCGACGGTAGCGCCCAATAGGGACAAATCCGGTGATTTCCGGCGCATCGGGTCGATCCACCCCGGGCCGTCCGGCACCCCGGAGCCGCCCGGTCCGGCTTCCCCGCCCCGTAGGCCGTTCGCGTCTACCGTGAGCCCATGGACTGGCTGAAGAAGCTCCCCGTGGTCGGCCCGCTCGTCACACAGCTGATGCGGACCCGCGCCTGGCTCGCGTACGAGCGCCTCGACCGGGTCCAGTGGACCCGGCTCGCCGCCGCCATCACCTTCACGAGCTTCCTCTCCCTCTTCCCCCTGCTCACCGTGGCCGCGGCCGTCGGCGCCGCCCTCCTCACCCCCAAGCAGCTCGACAAGCTGGAGGACAGCCTCGCCGAGCAGGTCCCCGGCATCTCCGACCAGCTGAACATCTCCGGACTGGTCGACAACGCCGGCACGGTCGGACTCGTCGCCGGCGCCGTCCTCCTCGTCACCGGCATCAGCTGGGTCGGCTCCATGCGCGACTGCCTGCGCGCCGTCTGGGAGAAGGACGACGAGGACGAGGGCAACCCGGTCGTCCGCAAGCTCAAGGACGGCGCGGTGCTCCTCGGCCTCGGCGCCGCCGGACTCGCCTCCGCCGCCGCCTCCGTCATCGGCTCCAGCGCCGTCGGCAAGGGCGCCGAATGGCTGGGCGTACCCCGGGACGGGGCGGGCGGCGCGGTCCTGCGCTCCGCCGCCTTCGGGGTCGGCGTGCTCGCGGCCTTCCTGCTGCTGCTGTACGTGCTCACCCTGCTGCCCGGGGTGCAGCCCCCGCGCGGCCGGCTCGTGGTCGCCACCCTCATCGGGGCCGCCGGGTTCGAACTGCTGAAACTGCTGCTCAGCGGCTATATGCGCGAGGTGGCGGCGAAGAGCATGTACGGGGCCTTCGGCGTGCCGATCGCCCTGCTGCTGTGGATCAGCTTCACGGCGAAACTGCTGCTGTTCTGCGCGGCCTGGACGGCCACGCCGAAGGCCGGGGAGGAAGGGGCGCCGGAGCCGGGGGAGACGGAGGCGCAGGCGGAGGGACCAAGGAAGGAACCGGCGGAGGGGGAGCCCGAGGGGCCCCCGTCCGTCACTCCCCGCCCGCGGCCGTCCGGCGGCTCCGCGGCCAGCGCCGGTTGACGGCGAAGCCGCCGCCCGCCAGCAGCGCCAGCACCCCGCCCGTGACCGCCAGGGCCGTGGCGAAGCCGCCGCCCTGCTGCTCCACGGCCTGCGCCGTCTCCGGGGTGTCGCCGGAGTTGTCCTCGTGCGACTGGGCCGGCGAGCCGTGCGGGCGGGTGTCCGCGCTCTTCGGCGGCACCAGCTCACCGACCGGCTTCACCTTGCCGGCCGCCGCGAACCCCCAGTCGAACAGGGCCGCGGTCTCCTCGTAGACCGGGTTCCCGCTGCCCGCGCTCGGGTTCATCACCGTCACCAGCAGCTTGCGGTCGCCCTGCTGGGCCACGCCGGTGAAGGTGGACCCCGCCATCGTCGTATTGCCGTTCTTCACCCCGGCGATCCCCTTGTACGGGGTGACCTGGTGCGCGCCCGTCATCAGCCGGTTCGTGTTCTGGATCCCGAAGGTGGGCCGCTTCTTGCCCGGCTTCGCCTCCCCGGGGAACTGGGCGGTCGCCGTCGCCGCGTACTCCCGGAAGTCCTTCTTCTGCATCCCCGAGCGCGCGATCAGCGTCAGGTCGTACGCGCTGCTCACCTGCCCCGGGGCGTCGTACCCGTCCGGGGACACCACCTGCGTGTCGAGGGCCTGGAGCTCCTCGGCGTGCGCCTGCATGTCCCGCACGGTCTTCTCCACCCCGCCGTTCATCGAGGCCAGGACGTGCACGGCGTCGTTGCCCGACATCAGGAAGACCCCGAGCCACAGGTCGTGGACGGAGTACTCCTGGTCCTCCTTGACCCCGACCAGGCTGCTGCCCGCGCCGATGCCCTGGAGCTCGGCGTCCGTGACCTTGTGCACCTGCTCCTTGGGCAGGGCGGGCAGCACGGTGTCCGCGAAGAGCATCTTCATCGTGGAGGCCGGGGGCAGCCGCCAGTGCGCGTTGTGCGCGGCGAGCACCTCGCCCGACTCCGCGTCCGCCACGATCCACGAACGGCCGGTCAGCTTCGCCGGCAGCGCGGGCACCCCGGGCACCAGGTTCACCTGGGTGCCCGGCTGGCCCAGCCGGACCCCGCCGACCGTGGACATCGAGGCCGGCGGCGCGGGCTCCTTCTTCGTCTGGCCCTTGGCGTCGGCGGGCGGCGGAGTGGGTGCGGCGGAGGCCGGGCCGGCCGCCAGGGCGGGCAGCAGCAGCGCGGCGGTAAGGACCGTCAGCGCGGTCTTCTTGGCAGACACGCAGGTGAAAGTACATGCAGTCTGCGGGGATGCCGAGCGGCTCCGGAAAACCCGCCGCAAGGGACGCCGGGACAGCCCACCCCGACGCGGCCGTCCTGGGGACGGAACCGATACTGGAACCATGAGACTGAGCCGCGCCGCATCCTGGTTCCTGCTCGCCTTCGGGGTGTGGAGCTGGTTCATCTGGGTGTCCTTCGTACGGAACCTCTGGAAGGACGGCAGCGGCCAGGCCTTCGACGACGCGGGGGACCCGACAGCGTACTTCTGGGTGCACCTCACCCTCGCCGTCACGTCCCTTCTCCTGGGGACGGCCGTGGGCCTGATCGGGTTGCGCGGAGTACGCGCGCTGCGGCGGGGATCACGTGACGGGGACGCCGGTTCCTCCGAGTCCTCCGGGGCTGCGGCATGAGCGTGGTGATCGCCGTGGCGGCCGTGCTCGCGGTCCTGGCCGTGCTGGCCCTCGTACACCGCTGGGTGTGGATCCGCACCGTCCGCGATACGACCGCCCCCGGCAGCCCCGCCCGCAGGGCCGGCACCTGGGCGCTGATCGTCCTCCCGCTGCTCTCCCTCGCGGCCCTGACCGCGGGCCGGGCCGGAATGCCGTTCGCCGTCCAGCAGGCCGTCGCGTGGCCCGGGTACCTGTGGCTGCCGTTCCTGCTGTACCTGGTCCTGGCCCTGCTGGTGGCCGAGCCGGTCCGCGCCCTGTGGCTGCGCCGGTCGGCGGCCCGGGAGACCGTGGCGGCGGCCCCCCGGACCGCTTCCTCCGCTTCTGCTGCCGACACCTCCTCCGCTTCCGCCGCCGGTACGGGAGCGGGCGCGGGCGCCGCCACGGAGACCGCGGCCGCGCCCCCGGACCCCGGGCCGCAGCGCCCCTCCCTCACCCGCCGCACCTTCGTGGCCCGCTCCCTCGCCGGAGCGGCCGTGGCCGCCGCGGCCGGCACCGTCGGGGCCGGGGCGTACGGGGTCCTGAACGGGCCCTCGGTCAAGCGGGTGACCGTACCGCTGGCGAAGCTGCCGCGGGCGGCGCACGGATTCCGGATCGCCGTAGTGAGCGACGTCCACATCGGCGCGGTGCTCGGCCGGGCCCACACCGAGCGGATCGTCCGTACGGTCAACTCCACCCAGCCCGACCTGATCGCCATCGTGGGCGACCTCGTCGACGGGGACGTGGCCGACCTGGGTTCGGCCGCCGAGCCCCTGGCCCGGCTCCGCGCCCGGCACGGCACCTTCTTCGTCACCGGCAACCACGAGTACTTCTCGGGCGCGCAGCAGTGGGTGGACCACGTGCGCGAACTCGGCCTGCACCCGCTGGAGAACGCCCGCACCGAGCTGCCCGGCTTCGACCTCGCCGGGGTCAACGACATCGCGGGCGAGAGCGAGGGGCAGGGACCCGACTTCGCGAAGGCCCTCGGCGACCGCGACCGGGGCCGCACCGCCGTGCTCCTCGCCCACCAGCCCGTGGTCATCCACGACGCGGTCCGGCACGGGGTGGACCTCCAGCTGTCCGGGCACACCCACGGCGGCCAGCTGTGGCCCGGCAACTACCTCGCCGAGCTCGCCAACCCCACCGTGGCCGGGCTGGAGCGCTACGGCGACACGCAGCTCTACGTCTCCCGCGGAGCCGGTGCGTGGGGGCCGCCCGTCCGGGTCGGCGCACCGTCCGACATCACCGTCGTGGAACTCGCCTCCTACCACTCGTGATCTTCGAGGCCGGCTGCGGCATCGCCCGCCCGGGACGGCCTGCCGCCCGGCCCGGCGTCCCGGCTACTGCCCGGCCTTGCGTGCGGTCCTCGCCGCCCGCCGCGTCGCCCTGGGCTTCGCGGCGGTCCCGGGGCCGCCGTCGTGGGCGTCTTCCGTGCCGTCGCCCGCGCCGACTTCCGCGCCGTCCTCCGGATCCGCTGCGGGGGCGGGCTCCTGCGCCGGCCCGGTCATCCCCGGCAGGAAGTCGTCGAACAGCTCGTGCAGCTCGCGCACCAGCGGGCGCAGGATCCGGAAGCGGGCCAGGAGGATGCCGCGGGTGGTGAGCGCGGCGCCGCGCTCGGCCATCCGCCGGGTCCGCTCGCTGTTCTCGGAGCGGTCGAAGACCCAGTACAGGACCAGGCCCATCTGCGAGAGCCACATCAGCTCGGGCAGGATCTGCGCCAGCTCCGCCGGCACCTTCGTCTTCGAACCGGCGAGCACCTCGCGGTGCATCCGGATCGCCTGGTTGCGGGCCGGCTCGGACTCCTCGGAGAAGGGGCTGAGCGGGCTCTGCGGGTCGGCCGCGTTCTTGAAGAACTGGGCGGCGAACTCGTGGTACGGCGCCGCGATGTCGAGCCAGGAGGTCAGGACCCCCGACAGCCGGGCCTGCAGGTCGGTCTCGCGCGCCAGGATCGGGCGCACGGCCTCCAGGTGCTCGGCGCCGATGCGGTCGTAGAACCCCTGGACGAGGTGTTCCTTCGACTCGAAGTAGTAGTAGGCGTTGCCCACCGAGACTCCGGCTTCCTTCGCGATCGCCCGCATGGTCGTCTTGTCGTAACCGCGCTCCTGGAACAGCCGGAGCGCGGTTTCGAGGATGAGCGTGCGGGTCTGCTCGCTCTTGGCCGCCTTCGCGTCCACGGGCTTCGTGTCTGTCACGGTTCCCGAGCCTATCCGGGCGTACCGGGCGCGTGGCACGCGCCGTCCTCGCAGGCCGTGCCGCCGGGTCCGGCGGGTCCGCCCCCGTCCCGGGTGGCCTCGCGCCACTTGGCGGCGGCGAGCATGGTCGCCCGGGCGAAGGGCGCACCGGCCGGGGTGGCCAGCCAGTACGCCTTCGGCCGGTACTCGGTCAGGGCCCAGAGGCAGACGATGAAGGCGCTGGTGCCGGTGAAGACCTGCCCGCGGTCGCCGACCACGGTGATCTCGCGGAGCGTGGCGGCGTGGTCGAGCTGCGGGAAGCGGCGGTGGGCCTCGAAGGAGTTCGCCGGTACCAGCGAGAGCGGGACCAGCCAGCGCTGGCTCAGCAGCCACTGCCTGATGTGTACGCAGAGCGGGCAGTTCGCGTCGTAGAGGACGGTCAGCCGCCTGACGGGCTGCGGTCCGTACGCGGGCGCGGGCGCGGTCACGGCTCAGGCTCCGGCCGGGGTGGTCCAGCCCTGCGGGGCCACGGGCGGGGTGTTCTGGCGCTCCAGGGTGCTGCGGCGGCGCATCTTGTTCAGCACGTAGACGTTCGCGAGGTGCATGAACCCGAGGACGAGCAGGACCACGCCGAGCTTGACCGAGAGGGCCTCGAAGAGGCCGCGGGCGTCGGTGATGCTCTCCGCGGCGCGGAGGTAGAGCGTGACGAAGCCGAAGTTCACGAGGTAGAAGCCGACCACCAGGAGGTGGTTCACGGCGTCGGCGAGCTTCTCGTTCCCCTGGAGCACGTCCGAGATGAAGATCCGTCCGTTGCGGCTGAGCGTGCGCGCGACCCAGATGGTGAGTCCGACGCTGATGAGCAGGTAGATGACGTACGCGACCACGGTGAGGTCCATGCCCCCCGCCTCCTTGAACGTGTTCAAAAGGCTGACGGGACTCACTGTAGGGGGTTCTTTGAACGCGTTCAAGCTCGGGGTTGAACACGTTCAAGTCGATGGTGGCGGGTGCGCGGCGGATCGCTACGCAGCAGGGGCTGTTCGGCGGCCCCCGGCCCCGCCGCCTCGCGACAGCAGTGGTCCTGCCGTGCTCTGAGGCTCGTTCAGCGGATCTCAGGGCACGGGAGGCGGCCTTGGGTCCCGTGGCGGGGTGGTTGTCTGCCGGGTGCTGTGCCTTGAGTCCCGTCCAGCGGCTCACAGGACACGGGACGGCCCGGAGGCCGCTGAGACGGCCGGAGCGCGCAGTGGTCGTTGGCGGCCGTTGCCCGGCCCCTGCCGGTCCGGCTGCCGCCGGGACGGCAGGAGCGTGTAGCGATCCCTGGCGGCCTTTGCCCAGCCGAGGGCGGCCCGCAGGCCGCCTGGCCGGGCGGAGCGCGTAGCGGTCGTTGGCGGCCGTTGCCCGGCCCCGGGCGGTCCGGCTGCCGCTGAGTCGGCCGTGGCTGTGTAGCGATCCGTCGCGGCTTGTGTCGGTTGTCTTTCCGCCCGGGGGGCGGGGGTCCGGCGGGCTCGGGCCCGCCTGGCTATCCGGACCGGCCGGGGTCCTGGTCCCCCTGCTGCTTTTTCTCCTGTGGCTGCTGGCAAGTCTGGGACTTGACGTCCCGTGGTGCCCTGTCAAGGGCGGAGCGAAGCGGAGTCGCGCAGCGACGCGACCGAAGGGAGCGCCCTTGACAGGGTGCCGCGGGACGGCCGCACCCTCAGACATGCGAGCAGACACCGGAGAGCCTTCCCGACCCGGGTAAGGGGTCAGAGAGGTGGGCCGGGGGTAGCGGGGGCCGCTGCGCGGTGCTGGTTCCCCTACCCGCCCCTTCCCGAAACTGGGGCTCCGCCCCAGACCCCGCGCCTCAAACTCCCCCAGACTTCGTCCGGGGGGACCCCCTGGCGAGGCTGGATAGACGGGGTCGAGACGGGACTTGGGGATGGACCAAGCCCGCGCAACGAACCCCCCGGACTTCGTCCCGGGGGCCAGCCCCTGACGGGGCCGGACAGCCGGGTCGGAACGGGCCCCGGGGGGTGCCCCGACCCCGCGCCGCGACACGGGCCGCCCACCCAACCCCGTACGGGCTGGGCGCCGTACCCCGGCCCGCTCCGGGGGCGGTGGGCAAAGACGGGTCGGCGGGGGTGGACGGTTGGGGGTGGAGACCCCGGCCGGGAGCTGGGCGCCGTACCCCGGCCCGCTCCGGGGGTGGAGACCCCGGCCCGGAGCTGGGATCCGTACCCCGCCCCGGCCCGCGGGTTACCCGTCCTGGGGGTTCAGGAAGGACAGGAGGAGGGACGTGGTTTCCTCGGGGCGTTCCAGGGACGGGAGGTGGGCGGCCCAGGGGAGTTCGATGTGGCGGGCGTCGGGGAGGAGGGCCGGGAGGGACGCGGCCACCTCGCGGAAGTCCGCGAGGTCGTGCGCGCCGCCCACCGCCAGCGTGCGCGCCGTCACGGTCTTCAGGTCGAGGTCCGGCTCTGGCAGCTCGTGGTCCTCCGCCCCGGCCGCGTGCGCGGCGAGGGCGGTGTCGAAGATGCGGCGCTGCATGTCGGCCACCTGCGCGCGTACCTCCGGTGCGGCGTCCGGGCCCAGCCAGGTGCGGACGTTGAGGTCGACCGCGCCGGTGACGTCGCCGGCCTCCAGGAGGGCGTTCTCCTCGTCCCAGAAGCCCCGCAGCGCCGGCCCCGGCTCCTGGCCCGGCCGGCCCGCGCACAGCAGGGCGAGCGCGGTGACCCGCTCCGGGGCCAGGGCCGCCACGCGCAGGGCGACGCGGCCCCCGTACGAGGCGGCGACGACGGCGGCCCGTTCGATGCCCAGGTGGTCCAGGAGGGCGAGTACGTCGGTCTCGTCGGAGTACGGCGCGGTGGCCGCCGGGGACGCCCCGCAGGTGCGGAAGTCGGGGCGCACCACCCGGTATCCGGCCGCGGTGAGCGGCCCGATCTGGGGGTCCCACATGCGGCGGTCGCAGACGGTCGAGTGCAGGAGCAGTACGGCGGGGCCGTCGAGCGGGCCGTCCACGTCATGAGAAATGATCATGGCGGCATCCTGGCAGGTCCATGCAGTGCCGACCAGCGAATTGCCGACCGGCGAATCCCCGTACGGCAGGGGCAGGGGCAGGGCCCAGGCCCCCGGGCGCGGCGGATACGGCGCAGGCCCGTACCCCCCCCGGGGGGTGCGGGCCTGCGCACGGCGGCCGGGCGGGTCAGAAGCGGCGCGTGATCAGCGCGCGCTTGACTTCCTGGATCGCCTTGGTGACCTCGATGCCGCGCGGGCACGCGTCGGTGCAGTTGAAGGTCGTGCGGCAGCGCCACACGCCGTCCTTGTCGTTCAGGATCTCCAGGCGCTGCTCCCCGGCCTCGTCGCGCGAGTCGAAGATGAAGCGGTGCGCGTTGACGATCGCCGCCGGGCCGAAGTACTGGCCGTCGTTCCAGAACACCGGGCACGAGGAGGTGCACGCGGCGCACAGGATGCACTTGGTGGTGTCGTCGAAGCGCTCGCGGTCCTCGGCGGACTGCAGGCGCTCGCGCGTCGGCTCGTTGCCCTTGGTGACCAGGAACGGCATGACGTCCCGGTACGCCTGGAAGAAGGGCTCCATGTCGACGATGAGGTCCTTCATCACCGTGAGGCCCTTGATGGCCTCGACGGTGATGGGCTTCTCCGGGTTGATGTCCTTGATCAGCGTCTTGCAGGCGAGCCTGTTCTTGCCGTTGATCCGCATCGCGTCGGAGCCGCAGATGCCGTGCGCGCACGAGCGGCGGAAGGTCAGCGTGCCGTCGAGGTCCCACTTGATCTTGTGGAGACCGTCGAGCACGCGCTCCTTCGGGTCGATCTCGATCTGGAAGTCCTGCCACTCCGCCTGGTCCGAGACCTCGGGGTTGAAGCGGCGGATCCGGAAGGTGACCGTGATGTTGTGCGAGGCGGCTGCCTCGGACTCCACCTTGTCCAGGGTCGGGGTAGCCATCAGTACTTACGCTCCATCGGCTGGTAGCGGGTGGTGACGACGGGCTTGTAGTCCAGGCGGACCGAGTCCGAGCCGTCGGCCGCGACCTCGCGGTACGCCATGGTGTGGCGCATGAAGTTGACGTCGTCGCGGTTCGGGTAGTCCTCGCGGTAGTGACCGCCGCGGGACTCCTTGCGCGCCAGGGCGGAGACCGCCATGACCTCGGCCAGGTCGAGCAGGTTGCCCAGCTCGATGGCCTCCAGCAGGTCCGTGTTGAACCGCTTGCCCTTGTCCTGGATCGAGACGTTCTTGTACCGCTCGCGCAGCTCGGCGATCTTCTCGACCGCGGTCTTGATCGTCTGCTCGGTGCGGAACACCATGACGTTCGCGTCCATGGTCTCCTGCAGCTCCAGGCGCAGGTCGGCGACCCGCTCGTTGCCGGTGGAGTTGCGCAGCTGCTCGACCAGGTCGACGACGAGCTGGGCCGGGTTCTCCGGCAGCTCGACGTAGTCGGCCTCGGCCGCGTACTTGGCGGCCGCGATGCCGGAGCGCTTGCCGAACACGTTGATGTCCAGCAGCGAGTTGGTGCCGAGGCGGTTGGCGCCGTGCACGGAGACGCAGGCGACCTCGCCGGCGGCGTACAGGCCCGGGACGACGGTGGTGTTGTCCGACAGGACCTCACCCTCGACGTTGGTCGGGATGCCGCCCATGGCGTAGTGCGCGGTGGGCTGGATCGGGATCGGGTCCGTGTAGGGCTCGATGCCGAGGTAGGTGCGCGCGAACTCCGTGATGTCCGGGAGCTTGGCGTCGAGCTGCTCCGGCGGGAGGTGGGTCAGGTCCAGGTACACGTGGTCGCCGGCGGGGCCGCAGCCGCGGCCCTCGCGGATCTCCGTGTAGATGGAGCGCGAGACGACGTCACGGGACGCGAGGTCCTTCATGACCGGCGCGTACTTCTCCATGAAGCGCTCGCCGTCCTTGTTGCGGAGGATGCCGCCCTCACCGCGGGCGCCCTCCGTCAGCAGGATGCCCATGCGCCAGATGCCCGTCGGGTGGAACTGGAAGAACTCCATGTCCTCCAGCGGCAGGCCGCGGCGGTAGCAGGCCGCCTGGCCGTCACCCGTGAGGGTGTGCGCGTTGGAGGTCACCTTGAAGAACTTGCCGGTGCCGCCGGAGGCGTAGATCACGGCCTTCGCCTGGAAGACGTGGATCTCGCCGGTGGCCAGCTCGTACGCGACGACGCCCGCGGAGTGCTTGACCCCGTCCACCTCGGTGATGAGCTGGTCCAGGACGTAGAACTCGTTGAAGAACTCCACGCCCTCCTTGACGCAGTTCTGGTACAGCGTCTGGAGGATCATGTGGCCGGTGCGGTCCGCGGCGTAGCAGGACCGGCGGACCGGGGCCTCGCCGTGGTTGCGCGAGTGGCCGCCGAAGCGGCGCTGGTCGATGGTGCCGTCCGGGGTGCGGTTGAACGGCAGGCCCATCTTCTCCAGGTCGAGGACGGCGTCGATGGCCTCCTTCGCCAGGATCTCGGCGGCGTCCTGGTCGACCAGGTAGTCACCGCCCTTGACCGTGTCGAAGGTGTGCCACTCCCAGTTGTCCTCCTCCACGTTGGCCAGCGCGGCGGCCATGCCGCCCTGCGCGGCGCCCGTGTGGGAGCGGGTGGGGTACAGCTTGGTCAGCACGGCGGTGCGGCTGCGCTTCGTCGCCTCGATGGCGGCGCGCATGCCCGCGCCGCCGGCGCCGACGATGACGGTGTCGTACTTGTGGATCTTCATCAGTGTTTCGCCTCAGCCCCGTTGCCTAGCGGATGTTCGGGTCGAAGGTGAAGATCACCAGCGTGCCCAGAAGGATGGTGAACACCGTGGCGGTGTAGAGCAGGCCCTTCAGCCACAGCCGCGTGTTGGCGCGCTCCGCGTAGTCGTTGATGACGGTACGCAGGCCGTTCGCGCCGTGCAGCATGGCCAGCCACAGCATCAGCAGGTCCCAGATCTGCCAGAACGGGGAGGCCCAGCGGCCGGCCACGAAGGCGAAGCCGATCTTCGACACGCCGCCGTCCAGCACCAGCTGGATCAGGAGGTGGCCGATGACCAGGACGACCAGCACGATGCCCGACAGGCGCATGAAGAGCCAGGCGGCCATCTCGAAGTTGCCGCGGGTCGAGCGCGGCGTCTTGCCGGTGCGCTTGCGCGGGGCCTCGATGTACGGGGCCGGGTTGTCGACGTCGTACAGGCTTACGCCCTCGACATCGCCGACGGCGGAAGAAGAGGTGTCTGCGGACATCGGCGTCACTTCCCGAACAGTTCAGCGGCTGCGTGGCCGAGCACGGGGTACAGGGCCCCGGCCATCAGCACGACCCAGATGCCCACGACGGTCCAGAGCATCTGCTTCTGGTAGCGCGGGCCCTTGGACCAGAAGTCCACGGCGATGACACGGAGACCGTTGAGCGCGTGGAACAGGATGGCGGCGACGAGGCCGTACTCCAGCAGCGCGACGATCGGGGTCTTGTAGGTCGCCACGACATCGTCGTACGCCTCGGGGGAGACGCGGACGAGAGCGGTGTCGAGGACGTGTACGAACAGGAAGAAGAAGATGAGGACGCCGGTGACTCGATGAGCCACCCAGGACCACATTCCTTCCCGGCCGCGGTACAACGTTCCAGCCGGCACGGAATAACCCTCCGGAAGCGGGGCGGGGGCCTGCCGGCTTCGTTGTCGGTCGGGCCCGGCCGGGTACGGTCCTCCGGCCCCGGACATCGTAGCGACGAGTTGTCGGTTCCTTCGCGCGGGGGCCTCTGGTGTGATCAAACAGGCACGGACGGGCTATCCGACAGGGCGGAACCGGTGTGTTCCGGGCGTACCGGGGCCGCCGGGCCGGCCGGAGCCCCTCCGCCGACCATCGCGGTCAGCCGGGACCGGGCGAGCCGCCGCAGTTCCTCCGCCGAGACGGCCCGCTCCTCCTCCTGCTCGTGGGCCATCCGGTGCCGGATCCCGGCGAGCACCTGGTCGGGGTGCTCCTCCGCCGGATGGCCGTCCAGGCAGATGACGAAGGCGTGGCCGAATTTCCGCTCGTATTCCGCGTGAGCGGCCCCGAGGGCGAGGTGGGCGGCGTACGGTGCGCCGTGGTGCAGTTCCGCCGAGTCCTCGTCGGCCAGCGCCTCCGCGAGGTCCGCGGGGGACAGGTCGTACCCGGCCTCGTCGGCGGCTGCCAGGAGGGATCCCAGGTCGGGGTAGGGGCGGTGGGCGGCCAGCCGGTGGGCCCAGCGCCGGCTGCCGCAGCAGTGCAGCAGCTCCTCCTCGGCCTCCGCGGCCGGCGCGGCGTTGAACCGGGCCAGCCCTGAGCTGCCGCGGACCTGGGCCGGGAAGTGGCTGGACAGCAGGGGGCTCCTCGGGGCGGCGCAGCGGGGGGTGTGCGGCCACGCTATCGAGGGCGGGGCGGCGGCGTCGTACGGATACGCGGATTTCACCCGTACGAGGGGGAGTGGACCGGGCGGTGCCGGGGGAGGGGGTGTGGTGCACGCAGGGGGCGGGACGTGCGGGGTGCGGCCGGCGCGGGCGGGACCCGGGGGTCCGGAGCGACAGCCGAGGCCGCCACCCCCCACAGGAGAGGCCCCGGCCGCCGTCCGACACGGGCTCGTGCGACAAGCCCGTACCCCCTACAGCGCCGCGGGTGCGTTTTGTGTCACACCCCGCTTCGCGTACGGATGGTTGCTGGTTGTACTACACATGGACGGCGGGTACGTGAAAGCCGTAACGTGCTGATTTGCGCAGGACGTAACAGGACAGTGAACGGGTTGGGGACTTTGCTGGGGGACGACGCGGAGCTGACCACCGCGGTGCTCGCGGCACAGTGCGGCGACGAGAACGGCTTCCGGACTGTGTACCGCGCCGTGCATCCACGGCTGCTCGGATACGTACGCACGCTCGTCGGCGAGGCCGACGCCGAGGACGTCACCTCGGAGGCGTGGCTGCAGATCGCCAGGGACCTCGGCTCCTTCAGCGGCGACGCCGACCGCTTCCGGGGCTGGGCCGCCCGAATAGCCCGCAACCGCGCCCTGGACCACGTCCGGATGCGCGGCCGCCGGCCGGCCGTCGGCGGAGACGAAACGGAACTCACCGGCAGGGCCGCCGACAGCGATACCGCGGGCGAGGCGATGGAAGCCCTCGCCACCGGCCGCACCATGGCCCTCATCGCGAAACTCCCGCAGGACCAGGCCGAGGCCGTCGTCCTGCGCGTGGTCGTCGGCCTCGACGCCAAGAGCGCGGCCGAGACCCTCGGCAAGCGCCCCGGAGCCGTCCGCACCGCCGCCCACCGCGGGCTCAAGCGGCTCGCCGAGATGATCGGCGGCGAATTCGGGGATAATGCGGAGGCCCACGGCCCGCCCGGCGAACCCGGCGGTTCCCGGGGCCAGGCAGACCCCGGGGAGCTCGACGCCGTACCGGCGCAGCGGGCCCACCGCGAAGGCCCGGTGGCGCGCACCGGTGTGACGCATTCGCGTTGGCGTACGCAGAAGGACATGTGATGGCCGACGATCGCTACAGGTGGCTCGACGGAGCCGCGGCGGAGAAACTGCTGCGCGGCGAACCGCTCGAGCCCCTCGAAGGCCCCCGTGCGCAAGCCGAAGCGGAACGCCTGGCGCAGGCCCTCGGCGCGCTCGGCTCCGGTGTACCCGTACCGCGCGCCCCCGGCTCCGGCGAACTCCCCGGCGAGGCGGCCGCCCTGGCCGCCTTCCGCGCGGCCCGGCCCGCGGCCCCGGCCGCGTACGCCGCTGACCCGCACGCGGCCGACGGCCGCACCGCGGACCCGTACGCCGCCCCGCACCCCGCCGACCCGCACGTGCACGACCTGTACGCAGGCCCCGCCGCGGACACCCCCCTGACCGTCCGCCTCGGCGCACCGCACCCGGCGGGGAACTGCGGCGCGCCGGTGCGCCGCCGCCGCTCCGCCCGCCCGGTGCGCCTGGCCCTGGCCGCGACCCTGGCCGCCGCCACCCTCGGCGGGGCCGCCTTCGCCGCGGGCAGCGGGATGCTGCGCGACGGGCGGGAGGTCGCGGGCACCGGCCCCGCCCTGTCCGTCGGCCCCGCACCCGTACCCGGGACCACCGCACCGGGCGCCACCGGACACCCCGTCGAGGGGGTCCCGGCGGACCGGCTGCAGGCCGTCGGCGGCGCCTCGGGCAGCTCCGAGTCCCCGGACCCGCAGGCCACGCCCACCCCGGACGCGGGCACCGACGCCGGCGCCGCCGGCGACGACGAGGCCAAGGGCAAGGACCGCGAGCGCGGTTCCGGCGGCGCGGGCAGCGGGGACGGGGACGGCGGGGACAGCGTCCTGAGCCGCACCGCCCTGGCCGCCTTCTGCCGGGAGCTGGAGGCGGGCCGGCTGGACCGGGAGCGCCGCAAGCGGCTGGAGCGCGCCGCACAGGGCACCCGCCTGGACAAGTTCTGCGAGCGGATCACCGGCCGCACCGGAGCCGACGCGGGTTCCGCCGCGGGCGGCTCCGGGGGTACGGGCGGCTCGGGCGGCCGGGAGCCCGCCGACCCGGGCGACAACGAGATCCTCGAAACCCCGCCCGCCGGCTCCCGGCCGGGCGGCGGCGGGGACGGCGACCTCCCGAAGCTGGGCTTCGGCAGCGGCGAGGACTGAGCGGGACCCGTACCGCAGCCCGGCCCGGCCGCCCGGAAACAGGCCGGACACTCCGGTTCCGGCGGGCCCCCGCACCCGGCTGTAACACTTTCCGACCCGTCGGCGCAGTACCTAGTGAGCCGACTGGTCATCGGCCGCGCATGAGCCGGGGTTCCCCCCGTACCCCTGGGCTCTGCGCACCTGGCGCGGGCGGGGCACGTTCCCCCGGCCCTGCCCGCGCCCCCTGCGTCCCGCCCGGCCGCCGCCCTGCGGCCGCCGTCGGCTCACCAGTAGACGACGACCTTGTCACCCACGTTGACCTGCTTGAACACCGACGCGAGCCGCGCCTTGTCGCGGACGTTCACGCAGCCGTGCGAACCGCCCGAGTAGCCGCGCGCCGCGAAGTCGGCCGAGTAGTGCACGGCCTGGCCCCGGCTGAAGAACATCGAGTACGGCATCTCGGTGTGGTAGAGCGTCGAGGTCCACTCGACCTCCTTGCGGTCCACCTTGAACTCGCCCTCGCGCGTGGGCGTGTTCTCGGAGCCGAAGCGGACGTCCATCGCCGAGACCACCTTGCCGTCGACCATCCAGGCGAGGGTGCGGCTCTCCTTGCTGATGCACAGCACCCGGCCGGTCAGGCACCGCGGGTCGGGCGCGGCCAGCTCCTTGGTGGTGGGCGGGTTCAGCTCGCTCCCGGTGGGCTTGCGGGAGGACTCCAGCAGCACCTGCCAGGTCCTCCCGTCCACGGTGCCCGTGGCCGGCAGCTGCTTGTCCTCCTGGAAGGCCTTGACCGCCGCGCCCGTGAGGGTGCCGTAGAAGGCCGTGGGGCTGCGCTTGAAGTGGCCGAGCTGCCGCAGCCGGGCCTGGAGTTCGCGCACCTGCTCGCTCTCCGTGCCGTCCGCCATCAGGGGGCCGCTGGAGGCCGGCGCGGAGGCGGAGGGCTCGGCGGAGGCGGAGGGGCCGCCGCCCGGCTTGTCGTCCGTCGAGGGGCTGGGCGCGGCGCCGACCGCCCCGCTGTCCGTACCGGCCGGGCCGGGCTCGTCCGACGGACCGCAGCCGACCGCCACGGCCATGGCGGCGACTGCCGCGAACGTGTGGAATATGACGGTTTTGCGGCGCATTGGTCTCCCCCGAATATCTGCGTGTGTACGTAATGGATGCCGCCCGGACGTGCACGGTTGCGGACGGCGCGACGATGTTGCCAGTACGTGACACGGACCCCGCACGGAGGTACGCACATGGCGCGCGAGACGGAGTCGGGACTGCCCATCCGGCCGGTGTACGGTCCCGCGGACCACCCCGGACGGGACCCGCAGCGGCAGCTCGGGGAGCCGGGCGGCTACCCCTACACCCGCGGGGTGTACCCCACGATGTACACCGGCCGCCCCTGGACCATGCGCCAGTACGCGGGCTTCGGCACGGCCGCCGAGTCCAACGCCCGCTACCGGCAGCTGATCGGGCAGGGCACCACCGGCCTGTCCGTCGCCTTCGACCTGCCCACGCAGATGGGCTACGACAGCGACGCACCGGCCGCCCACGGCGAGGTCGGCAAGGTGGGGGTCGCGGTCGACTCGGTCGAGGACATGCGGGTGTTGTTCGACGGGATCCCCCTCGACCGGGTCTCCACCTCGATGACCATCAACGCCCCGGCCGCCCTGCTGCTCCTGCTCTACCAGCTGGTGGCCGAGGAGCAGGGCGTCCCGGGGGACCGGCTGACCGGGACCGTCCAGAACGACGTGCTGAAGGAGTACATCGCCCGCGGGACGTACATCTTCCCGCCGGCCCCCTCGCTGCGGCTGGTCGCCGACGTCTTCCGCTACTGCCGGGCCGAGCTGCCGAAGTGGAACACCATCTCCATCTCCGGCTACCACATGGCCGAGGCGGGGGCCTCGCCCGCGCAGGAGGTCGCCTTCACCCTGGCCGACGGGATCGCGTACGTCCGCACCGCCCTGGCGGCGGGCATGGACGTGGACGAGTTCGCGCCCCGGCTGTCGTTCTTCTTCGTGGCCCGCACCACCCTCCTGGAGGAGGTGGCCAAGTTCCGGGCCGCGCGGCGGATCTGGGCGCGGGTGATGAAGGAGGAGTTCGGGGCCCGCGACCCCAAGTCGATGATGCTGCGCTTCCACACCCAGACCGCGGGGGTGCAGCTGACCGCGCAGCAGCCCGAGGTGAACCTGGTGCGGGTGGCCGTGCAGGGGCTGGCCGCCGTGCTCGGCGGCACCCAGTCCCTGCACACCAACTCCTTCGACGAGGCCATCGCCCTGCCCACCGAGAAGTCCGCCCGGCTCGCGCTGCGCACCCAGCAGGTCCTGGCGTACGAGACGGACGTGACGGCGACCGTGGACCCCTTCGCGGGCTCGTACGCGGTCGAGGCGCTGACGGACGGGCTGGAGGAGGCGGTGCTCGGGCTGATGCGGCGGGTCGAGGACCTCGGCGGGGCGGTGGCGGCCATCGAGGCCGGGTTCCAGAAGGCGGAGATCGAGCAGAACGCCTACCGGATCGCGCTGGAGACGGACGGCGGCGAGCGGGTGGTCGTGGGCGTGAACCGCTTCGCCCTCGACGAGGAGGAGCCGTACGAGCCGCTGCGCGTGGACCCCGCGATCGAGGAGCGGCAGGCGGCGGCCCTGGCCCGGCTGCGGGCCGGGCGGGACGGGGAGCGGGTGGCGCGGGAGCTGGCCCGCCTGCGGGAGGCCGCGGCGGGCACGGACAACGTGCTGTACCCGATGAAGGAGGCCCTGCGGGCCCGGGCCACGGTCGGCGAGGTCTGCGACGCGCTGCGGGAGGTGTGGGGCACGTACGTGCCCGCGGACACGTTCTGAGGGCTCCGGGCGCTGCCCGGGGGGCTGCTCCGGGGCGGCCCCGGAGACGGCGTGCGCAGGCCCCGGCTGTCAGGTGTCATCTCACGTGACGAAACTGACTGGCGCCGTTGTCGTACCTCCGTGCGACACTCCGGACATGCTGGGTGTGACCGATCTTCCGACGTACGTCGCGGCGCTGGTGCTGATCGTCCTGCTGCCGGGACCCAACTCCCTCTACGTGCTCTCCGTGGCCTCCCGCCGCGGGGTCCGCGACGGCTACCGCGCGGCCGCGGGGGTCTTCACGGGCGACACGGTGCTGATGGTGCTCGCCGCCGTCGGTGCCGGGGCGCTGCTGCAGGCCAGCCCGCTGCTCTTCGGCATCGTGAAGGTGCTCGGCGCGGGGTACCTGGCCTGGATAGCCGTCGGCATGATGCGGGCCGCGTGGGGGCTGTGGCGCACCCGCGCCGCCCGCGTGGACCCGCTGGAGGACCGGGGCGGGGCCGCGGCGGGTGCGGGTGCAGCCCCGGGGGGCGCGGGTTCGGGCGAGCGGCCGTACCGGCGGGCGCTGGTGGTCAGCCTGCTCAACCCGAAGGCCATCCTCTTCCTGCTGTCGTTCTTCGTGCAGTTCGTGGACCCCGCGTACCCGTACCCGGCCCTGTCCTTCCTGCTGCTGGGCACGCTGTCGCAGATCGCGAGCATGACCTACCTGAGCGCGCTCATCTTCAGCGGCGCCCGGCTGTCGGAGGCCTTCCGGCGGCGCCGCCGGCTCTCGGCGGGGGTCACCTCGGCCGCGGGCGTCCTCTTCCTCGGCTTCGCGGCCAAGCTCGCCGTCAGCTGAGGGCCCGCCGCAGCAGCGGGGTGAGCGGCTTCTCCACCAGCCGGTGCAGCAGCCAGGCCAGCAGCAGCATGAGCGCGGTCGTGCCCAGCAGGGTGGCCGTCGGGGGCAGCCCGAGGGTGCGGTGCAGGTACGCGATGGCCACCCAGCCCAGGTGCTCGTGCACGAGGTAGAAGGGGTACGTGAGCGCGCCCGCCACGGTCAGCCAGCGCCAGTTCAGCCGGTCGAGCCGGCCCAGCGCGATCAGGGCGACGGCCGCGAACCCCGCGGTGACCACGGCGACGATCACGGCCGCGCTGCGGTACGAGAAGAACCGCGGGTCCGGGGCGTGCCAGAGCCCGGCCACGGCGTAGTGCTGCCCGATCAGCCAGCCCGACAGGGCCACGCCCCAGGCCAGGGCGTCGCGGTGGTTGCGGTGGACGAGGTAGAGGCCGATACCGCCGATGAAGAACGGCGCGTACTCCGGCATCAGCACCTGCCGCAGCAGCTCGCTGCCGGCGGCGTCCGCGAGTGCGGCCGCGAGCGTCCACGCGGCGCAGAACAGCAGGATCCGCTGCCGGCCGCCGCCCGGCAGCACCACGAACAGCGCGAAGAGGGCGTAGAAGCGCAGCTCCGCCCAGAGGGTCCAGCACACGCCGAGCACCCGGTCGGCGCCCACGGGCTGCTGGAGCATGGTCAGGTTCACCAGGAAGTCCGAGGCGGGCACGGCGGACCGGCCGGCCCAGGGCAGGGCGAAGACCAGGGTCACGAGCACGAGGGCGGCCCAGTACGCGGGGTAGAGCCGGGACACCCGCGAGGCGAAGAACGAGCGCAGGGGCCGCTGCCAGGCGCTCATGCAGATGACGAAACCGCTGATGACGAAGAAGATCTGGACCCCGAGGCAGCCGTACGCCAGCCAGGGCGAGGACCCGGGGAACAGCTCGCGCGGCGAGGCCCCCCAGGACCGGGCCACCTCGCCGCCGCGCCCGGCGTAGTGGTAGCCCGCGACCATCAGGGCGGCCAGCAGCCGCAGCCCGTCCAGGGCCCGCAGCCGCGGCGGCGCAGCCCGCCGCTTCCCGCCGGGGGCGGGAGCACCGGGAGCACCGGCAGCGGGTACGGGCGCGGGCGCGGTGTCCCCGGCCGTCCCGCCCGCCCCGGCGGGGGAGGGTATCGGCGCGGGTGCGGTCCCGGGGGCGCTCACCGGCGGGCGGCGGTGCGGCGCAGGTGCCGGACCCGGCGCACCACCCGGCGCACGGCCGGGCTGCGCGGGATGAAGGCCAGCTGCGGCGGTACGGCGCCGGGCAGCCCCAGCGCCGTCAGGCGGCGCTTCTTGAAGTACCGCCAGGTGCGCTCGTCCAGGCGGGTGGCGAGGTACTGCTCGGCCGCCGCCCGGCGCCCGGCCAGGATCTGCGCCTGCATGGCGTACCCCACGGCCGTGACCAGGCCGGTCAGCTCCTCCAGGGCCGCGGGCCCGGGCGGGCTCCAGTCCCCGACGGGCCGCCCCGCGTCCAGGTCGGGCAGCAGGGCGTCGACGAGGGTGAGCGGGATGCGGTTGCTGTTCTCGTACGGGGTGATCCGGTCGAGCAGCGGGCCGGTGCCGGTGCGGGCCACGGGGATCCCGTACAGGCTCGCCGCCGTGAGCAGGCCGGTGGAGAAGCAGCCGACGACCAGGGCCGGTTCGAGCTGCGCGTACAGCACCTCGGCCAGGACCGGGCGGTCCGCCACCCGCAGCCGGGCGCCGAGCCGCTCCGCCTCCTCCTCGACCATGCGCGACCAGCGGGCCGGGGCGCTGGGGTGGGGTTTGAAGACGAGCTCGGTGTGGCCGAGGGCGTGGGCGCCGCGGACCATCCGGACGTGCAGCTCCTCCTCCTCCTGCGGGGTGATCAGGCCGAGGGCGGACAGGTACTGGCCGAGCAGTACGGCGGGCCGGGCGCCGGCCCCCGGCCCGGGGGCGCACTCCGGGTCGGCGGCGAGCTCGTCGAGCACCGTGCGGAAGGCCGCGGTGGGCACCACCTCGGCCGGTACGCCGAACTCCCCGAGCAGCAGCGGCTCCAGGCCCGGCACCAGGTCGAGGTGGAGCAGCCGCCGGATGCGCAGCCCGGTCAGCGCGTCGAGCTTGTTGCGGGTGGGGCCGTAGCTCATCAGCCCGTCGGCGTAGACCTCCACGGGCACGCCCGCGAACAGCTGCACGAGGGCCTGCGCGGGCGCGACCTGGATGGACTCGACGACCAGCTCGACGCGGTCCTCGCCGAGCCCCCACAGGTGCCTCAACTGCCGCTCCCACAGCGGGGCGTCCTCGGTGCGGGGCTGCCAGCCGCCCGGGTGGAAGGGCGCGATGACGGCGTTCCAGTCGAGGACCTCGTCGAAGCGGCCCGCGAGCAGGCCGAAGCCGGGCATCTCGGCGGGGCCGGGGGTGGTCTCCGGCACGGCCGCGTTGTTGCTGACGAGCAGGATCCGGCGGTCGGCCGGGCGGAAGCAGCCCGCGTCGAGGGCGGCGGCCAGGGTGGCGATGCCGTAGAGGGTGGAGGCCAGGAAGATCTGGGTGGTGCGGGGCGCGGCCATCAGGCGGCCACCTCCGGGCCGCCCTGGCCCTCCGGGCCGGCCGGACGGCGGCGCAGCCGGCGCAGCCGCACCGCCCGCTCCGCATCCATGGAATTCAATGCCTCGTCGAGAACGTCCTGAGGCATTCTCCGCAATGCAGCCGAGGCCATGGAGCGAAGTTTTCTGGCCACGGCCGGTTCGAACCTTTCGATATTGCCGACATGATGGGCGATGATCGCGCAATAGGTGCGCACGGCCTTGGGCATAAGCCGGTCGGCTTCCCGGTCCCCGGTCGTATCGGCCAGTACCTGGTCGAATGCCCGGATGAAGTCGAGCTGGCGCACGTCGCCGATCTGCGTGAGCGAGGTGGCGACCCCGCGCCGGTAGAACAGCCCCGGCAGCCCCACGGCGGCGAAGCTCTCCGCCTCCCGGTGCAGCCGCCAGATCCACGGCCGGTCCTCGGCCGTCCGCAGCCCGTCCGTGAAGTGCAGCAGCCCCCGGTCCGCGAGCCGCCGGGCGTACATCCCGGCCCAGGCGAAGGGGTAGTCCACCGACGTGGACCGGTCGGCGGGCAGGATGGCCTCGCGCGGGTCGAGCACCTCTCCCTGCGGGCCGTGCGGCACCCGCTGCACGCTGCGGTTGCGCCCGGTGCACTGCACATGGTCGGTGCGTACGAAATCGCAGCCCAGGGTCTCGATGGCGGACAGCACCCGGGCCAGGTGCCCGGGGGCCAGCCAGTCGTCCCCGTCCATGAAGGCCAGGTACTCGCCGCGGGCCGCGTCGAGCCCGGTGTTGCGGGCGGTGGCGAGACCGCCGTTCACCTCGTGCCGTACGTACACCGCGCCGGGCAGTTCGGCGGCCGCGCGCTCCAGGAGACCGGGCGTCCCGTCCGTGGAGCAGTCGTCCACGAGGACGAACTCGAAGTCCTCCCGCGCATTGGCGCGCAGGCTCCGGAGGGCATCTGGTGCGTATGTCTGCACGTTGAAGAACGGCACGACGACAGAGAGCTTGACCACCCGAGTGACACTAGGACTTGGGGCGGCATTCACCATGGACCGGGCAAGGCCTTTCGGTGAACTCCGGGGGTCGGAACTGTTAACCGGCCCCCGCCGCCTGCGGATTCGCATCGCGTAGACCGGCTGTTAACCGTCTGTTGTGCGGTCGTTGGGCCGATCACTGGAATTCCGGCATAGCTTCCTTCCCGTGCCAGCAAGTACCAACGGCTCGAGCGTTCCCGGGACAATGCGGATCGCCGTAATCGCCGATTCCGATACGCGATGGAAATGGGGCGCGCTCACCGCCCGCCGCCTCGCCCCCGCCGCCGACACCCCCGCCGTGGTCTCGGGGTTCCTGCTGCGCGGCCGGGCCACGCCCACCGCGCGGCAGCTCGGCGAGGTCGGCGTGCACACGGACCGGCTCTCCGAGGTCACCTGCGCCGAATTCCTCGCGGAGGTCGGGCGCGGCGGGTACGACGCCGTGGTCCTCGCCCTGGTCGGCGGGGCGGTCCAGGCCGTCCTGCACGGGATGCGCGCCCTGTGGCCCGCCCCCGCCCGCCGTCCCGTGGTCGTCACCGGCTACGTGGGCGTCGTCTACGAGAAGCTCTCCGACGGGCTGCTGCTGCGGCACGGCGCCGACCTCGTCCTCGCCAACTCCCGCCACGACGCGGACCGGTTCCGCGCCGTGTACGAGGGCGTGGGCGCCGACGCGGGCGCGGTCACCGAGACCGCGCTGCCCTTCCTCGGCGGAGCCCCGTACGAGCAGGCCGGCGAGCGCGCCCACACCGTGGTCTTCGCCGCCCAGCCCTCCGTGCCCGCCACCCGCGCCGAGCGCACCTACATCCTGCGCCGCGCCGCGGAACACGCCCGGCTGCACCCCGGCCGGCAGGTGCTGGTCAAACTCCGCAGCAGGCCCGGCGAGCACACCACCCACCTCGAAGAGCTGCCCTACCAGCGGCTCGCCGAGCAGCTCCCCGGCGGCCTGCCCGCCAACTGCCGCCTGGTGTACGGGAACATGGGCGAGGTCCTGGACGGCACCGACCTGCTGGTGACCGTCTCCTCGACCGCCGCCCTCGAATCCCTGCACCGCGGCATCCCCACCGCCGTCCTCACCGACCTCGGCGTCCGCGAGGCCCTCGGCAACCACCACTTCCTCGGCTCCGGCTGCCTCGCCTCCTGGGACCAGCTCGACCGCGGACTGCGCCCGCAGGCCGACCCCGGCTGGCTCGCCCGCCAGGGCGTCGCCTCCGACGGTCCGTACGACCGGGCCTTCGACACCGCGCGCCAGCGCGTCGCCGCCCTCGCGGCCCGCCCCGAACTGCCCGCCATCGCCCCCTACTACACGCTCGCCACCGCCCCCGGCTACCTGCCCGGCATCCTCGCCCGCCACCACCTCGGCCCGGACGGCATCCCGCTGCCCGGAGCCGCCCGCCCGGCGGCCGGCCAGTCGCGGATGCGGCGCTACGTCCGCTCCGCACTGCGGGATGCGGCGCGCGGCGCCTACCGGCACGGCGTACAGCGGGTGGCCCCGGCCATCCGCCGGATGGGAGACCTGTGAACACCCCCGCCGCGACCCCCGGCACGGCACCCGCCGCTGCCGCCCCCGTGGTCCTCGCCGTCATCCCCGCCCGGGGCGGCTCGAAGGGCGTACCGGCCAAGAACCTCGCCGAGGTCGGCGGCAGCCCGCTGGTGGCCCGCGCCGTCCGCGCCTGCCTGGCCGCCCGGCACGTCACGCACGTCGTGGTCTCCACCGACGACGCGGACATCGCCGCCGCGGCCCGCGCCGCCGGTGCCGAGGCCCTGCCCCGCCCGGCCGCCCTCTCCGGGGACACCGCGAGCAGCGAGGCCGCCGTCCTGCACGCCATGGACGCCTTCGAAGCCCTCGGTGGACCCGCCGCGGACGTCGTCCTCCTCGTCCAGGCCACCAGCCCCTTCCTCACCCCCGGCGACGTCGGGGGCGTGGCCGCCGCGGTGGTCCGGGGCGGCGCCGACTGCGCGATGACCGTCGCCCCCTTCCACGGCTTCCTGTGGCGCGAGAGCCCCGTCCCCTCCGGCCGCACCGGCTACGGCGTCAACCACGACGAGTCCCACCGGCCCCGCCGCCAGGACCGCCCCCTCGACCTGCTGGAGACCGGCGCCGCGTACGCCATGGACGCCGCCGGCTTCCGGACCGCCCGCCACCGCTTCTTCGGGCACATCGTGCCCGTCCACACCGACCCCGCCCGCGTGCTGGAGATCGACGACCCGCACGACCTGGCCCGCGCCCGCGCCCTGGCCCCCCTCCTGGACGGCCCGGCCCGCGAGCACCCGCAGCACGGGGCCGACCTGCGCGAACAGGACCACCAGAACCACCCGGACGACCCGCAGCTCCACCCCGCCGGAGTGCCCGGCCACCCCGAAGCAGTCCCCGGCCCCCCGGCACCCCGAACCACTCACCCCCGAAGGACACCACCTGCCATGACCGCCACCGCCTCGCCCCGCCTGCGCACCCTCGGCTCCCGCACCGCCGGCCCCGGCCACCCCGTCTACGTGGTCGGCGAGATCGGCATCAACCACAACGGCGACCTCGGCAACGCCCTCGCCCTGATCGACGCCGCGGCCGAGGCCGGCTGCGACGCCGTCAAGTTCCAGAAGCGCACCCCGGAGATCTGCACCCCGCGCGACCAGTGGGACATCGAGCGCGACACCCCCTGGGGCCGCATGACCTACATCGACTACCGCCACCGCGTCGAGTTCGGCGAGGACGAGTACCGCGCCATCGACGAGCACTGCAAGGAGCGCGGCATCGACTGGTTCGCCTCCCCGTGGGACACCGAGGCCGTCGCCTTCCTGGAGAAGTTCGACGTCCCCGCCCACAAGGTGGCCTCCGCCTCCCTCACCGACGACGAGCTGCTGCGCGCCCTGCGCGCCACCGGCCGCACCGTCATCCTCTCCACCGGCATGTCCACCCCGGCGCAGATCCGCCACGCCGTCGAGGTCCTCGGCAGCGCGAACATCCTGCTCTGCCACGCCACCTCCACCTACCCGGCCAAGGCCGAGGAGCTGAACCTGCGCGTGATCAACACGCTCCAGGAGGAGTACCCCAACGTCCCGATCGGCTACTCCGGCCACGAGACCGGCCTGCAGACCACCCTCGCCGCCGTCGCCCTCGGCGCCACCTTCGTCGAGCGCCACATCACCCTCGACCGCGCCATGTGGGGCTCCGACCAGGCCGCCTCCGTCGAGCCCGGCGGCCTCACCCGCCTCGTCCGCGACATCCGCACCATCGAGACCGCCCTCGGCGACGGCGTCAAGAAGGTCTACGAGTCCGAGCTCGGCCCGATGAAGAAGCTCCGCCGCGTCCAGGGCGGGACCGCCGCCCCCGTGCCGGCCACCGCGGGCGTCTGACCCGCACCGCCCACGCACCCCGCCGCCCCGCCCCGTCCTCCGAACCGCCCGTCCCGTACGGCCCGTCCCCGACCCGAGGAGAACCCGGTGACCGCGCACGTGACGACCCTGGCCTTCGTGGAGAGCCCGGTCCAGCTGCTGAACGTACTGGAATGGGCCCATGCGCACGCATGGCGGGACGGGGCGGCCGCCCCGTCCGGGCCCGCCCCCGACACCGTCCTCCTGGACGGCGTACCGGCCCAGCCGCCCGCCGGCGGCACCCGGCCGGGCGGGGCGGGGGCCCGGGGCGGGGCGGGGGAGCCCGCACCCGGCGCGGAGGAGCTGCGCATAGTCGTCCTGCCGCCCGTGGACCCGATGTCCCGCGGCCAGCTGCGCCGGATGGCCGCACTGGCCCGGGACGCGGGCCACCGCGTCCAGTGGCAGGAGGCCCGGGGCTCCGGCACCGCCCCCTTCAAGGCGCTCGCCGCCCTCGCGCGCGACGTGCGCCGCGCCGACCGGATCGTGGTCGGCGACCCCTTCTCGCGGTACGTCCAGCTGCTGCTGACCCTCGTACGGGCCGACGAGCTCGTCGTCGTCGACGACGGCACCGCGACCATGGAGTTCGTCTCCCAGATCGCCCGCGGCGAGCGCCTGGTGCGCTGGCACCGGGCCGGGTCCGGCCTGGCCGGGCGGGCCCGCGAGCTGGCCTACGCCCCGGTGTCCACCACCGCCCGGCGCCGCTTCACCCCGCGCCCGGGGCAGCGCGTCGAGGTGTTCAGCGCGATGCCCGTGACCGCCCCCGAGGGGGTCCGGCTGCGGGTCAACGAGTTCGCGTGGACCCGCAGCGCCTTCGGCCCGCCGAGGGTCCTCCCCGGCACCGACCTGGTCGGCACCTCGCTCGTGGAGACCGGGGTGGTCGACGGCGCCCGCTACCTGGCCGCCGTCGGGGCCCTGGCCCGCACCCACGGGGCCGGCCGCTACTTCGCGCACCGCCGCGAGAGCAGCGCCAAACTGCGCGAGCTGGCCGAGGCCACCGGCATGGAGATCGTCCGCCCCGACCTGCCGCTCGAACTCATTGCCCGCCGTGGACCGGTCGGACGTACGATCGTCAGCTTTCCGTCCACGGTCGTCCACACCCTGCCCTACGCACTCGCGGGCACCGGGGTCACCGTGGGCGTGATCGACATCGATCCGGACTGGCTCACCGGCACGGCCTCCCCGCGGGCCCAGAGCTTCCTCGCCGGGGTCACCGACACCGCACGTGACGTGCGCAGGCTCGCGGCCACGGCGGCGGGTCCGAGGACCCCCTCCCCGGCCGGATGAGCGGCGGAGTTTACCCCTACGGGTAGGGGGCTATGCGTCTGGAAGCCGGTTTTTCTTCCCCTAACGGGCTGAACTTTTCGTGATCTCCAGCCAGTTGGGTGCTGCGTGCGCCTACCCTTAAACGGGTGAACCAGTTGATGTCCCGCGAATCTGAGACCGTCCTGCCCGGAGCGCCGGCCGAGCCCGCGCTGCCCGGCAAGCTCCCGGAGAACCTGCGAGCCGAACTGATCGCGTTCCGCCGGGACTTGCACATGCACCCCGAGCTGGGCCACCAGGAGTTCCGTACCACTGCCGCGATCAAGGCGAGACTGGAGAAAGCCGGGCTGCGCCCGCGCGTACTCGCCACCGGCACCGGACTCGTCTGCGATATCGGGGTATGGGACGGCAAGCGGCCCATGCTGGGCATCCGCGCGGACATCGACGCCCTCCCCATCCCCGACGCCAAGCTCTCGGCCCCCTACCGGTCCACCGTCCCCGACCGGGCCCACGCCTGCGGGCACGACGTGCATACCGCCACCGTGCTCGGCACCGGCCTGGTCCTGGCCCAGCTGCACCGGCAGGGCCTGCTGCCCCGGCCCGTACGGCTGCTCTTCCAGCCCGCCGAGGAGGTGCTGCCCGGCGGAGCCGCCGACGCCATCGCCTCGGGCGTGCTCGACGGGATCGGCCGGATGATCGCCGTGCACTGCGACCCGCGCGTCGACGCCGGGAAGATCGGACTGCGGGCCGGACCCATCACCTCCGCCTGCGACCGGCTGGAGGTCAGCCTCTCCGGGCCCGGCGGACACACCGCCCGGCCGCACCTGACCACCGACATGGTCACCGCGGCCGCGCGCGTCGCGGTCGACGTGCCCGCCCTCCTCAGCCGGCGCATCGACACCCGCTCCGGACTCTCCGTGACCTGGGGCCGCATCGAGTCGGGCCACGCCTGCAACGTCATCCCGATGACCGCCGAGCTCTCCGGCACCGTCCGCTGCCTCGACATCAACGCCTGGCACGAGGCCCCCGACCTGATCCACGCGGCCATCGACGAGGTCGCCGCCCTGCACGGGGCCAAGTCGGAGATCACCTACGTGCGCGGGGTGCCGCCCGTGGTCAACGACCCCGTGGTCACCGACCTGCTCCGGGACTCCATGGCCGCCCGCCGCGGCCCCGGCGCGGTCGAGGACACCGAGCAGAGCCTCGGCGGGGAGGACTTCTCCTGGTACCTGGAGCAGGTGCCCGGGGCCATGGCCCGGCTCGGCGTCCGCACCCCCGGCGACCCGGTCAAGCGCGACCTGCACCGCGGCGACTTCGACGTGGACGAGTCCGCCATCGCGGTGGGCGTGGAGCTCTTCACCGCGGCGGCCCTGCTCGACGCCCGCCACACCCGGCCGGGCCGCTGACCCGTCCCCGCCGGTCCGTCCCGGACCCGCCCGGACCCGCCCGGTCCGCCGCACACCCCGCGGCCGGAGCGGGCCCCGGGCGCCGCTTCCAGGGTTTGCCGCAGATTTCCCCGGATTTTTTTCGGCCGCCCCCGGACCGGGCGGGGGCCCGGGACGGGCCGGAGAGAGCCCAGGTACCACAAGGTTTTGGGCCTTTCGGGTTACCAGCCGGTCACTGTCCGGTTCGCGACGATCCGATAACGACTCCTGAACGGGCCTTTAACTGACATCTACGCGCGTTACGATCGCGGCGAAACCAGCGCCGGTCAGTGGCGCTTCGGTCAGGTTTTGAAGGAGCCTCCCCTTGCGCCGGATCACCAGGATCGCCACCGTGGGCATCGCGTCCGCGGCCCTCGCGCTGTCCGCCACCGCGTGTGGCGGTAAGAAGTCCACCGACGCCGGGTCCTCGGACCCGTCGGCGAAGGACGCCACCGCCGCCATCGCCTACGACATCGGCGGCCGCGGCGACCAGTCCTTCAACGACGCCGCCTACGCGGGTCTGGAGAAGGCCGAGAAGGACCTCCAGGTCAAGGGCAAGGAAGCCGAGCCCACCGAGGGCGAGAGCGACGCGGACAAGGTCCAGCGCCTCACCGAGCTGGCCCGCTCCGGCGCCAACCCGGTCATCGGTGTCGGCTTCGCGTACGCCCCGGCCATCAAGAAGGTCGCCCCGAAGTTCCCGAAGACCACCTTCGGCATCATCGACGACACCTCGGTGACCGGCGCCAACGTGGCCAACATGGTCTTCAACGAGGAGCAGGGCTCCTACCTGGCCGGCGTCGCCGCCGCCAAGGCCTCCAAGACCGGCAAGGTCGGCTTCATCGGCGGTGTCGAGGTTCCGCTGATCAAGAAGTTCGAGGCGGGCTACGTCCAGGGCGTCAAGGACACCAACCCCAAGGCCGAGGTGCTGACCCAGTACCTGACCCAGCCGCCGAACTTCGACGGCTTCGCCAAGCCCGACCTGGGCAAGGCCGCCGCGCAGGGCCAGCTCGACAAGGGCGCCGACGTGGTCTACGCCGCCGCCGGTCTCGCCGGTTCCGGTGCGATCGAGGCCGCTTCCACCGCCGGCAAGTGGGCCATCGGCGTGGACTCGGACCAGTACAACCAGGCCGGTCTGGCGAAGTACAAGAACCAGATCCTGACCTCGGTCACCAAGGACGTCTCGGACGCCGTCTACAACCTGATCAAGTCGGTCAAGGACGGCAAGCCGGAGACCGGTGAGATCCGCTACGGCCTGGACAAGGACGGCGTCGGCCTGGCCGACTCCAACCCCGAGTACAAGAAGATGACCGACCTGATCGCCGCCGTTGACAAGGCGAAGGCCGACATCATCGCCGGCACGATCAAGGTCAAGACCACCCCGTAAGGGCAGGTCGTCTCGATCTGACGGTCCCCGGGGTCCGGGAACGCGGCACAGCCGCTCCCGGACCCCGGGCCGCTTTTGTGGCCTGAAGTTTTCACTTTCGACAGTGCTACGCGCGTAGAGGTCTCGTGGACGCGATACCTTCACGACCCGCCTGTCCTTCTCCTGCTCCCCGCTCCTTCCGTCAAGGAGAGTGCGTCATCAACGCGTCCAGCCCGCCTCCCGCCGTAGAACTGCACGGCATTACCAAGCGCTTCCCCGGCGTCGTCGCCAACAAGGACATCGCGATCACCGTCCGCAAGGGCACCGTGCATGCCCTGATCGGTGAGAACGGTGCCGGCAAGTCGACCCTGATGAAGATCCTCTACGGCATGCAGAAGCCGGACGAGGGCACCATCGCCATCGACGGGGAGCAGGTCGCCTTCAACACCCCGGGCGACGCCATCGCCCGCGGCATCGGCATGGTCCACCAGCACTTCATGCTCGCCGACAACCTCACCGTCCTCGAGAACGTGGTCCTCGGCGGCGAGAAGCTGTACGGCATCGGTGCCAAGGCCCGCAAGAAGATCGTCGAGATCTCCGACGCCTACGGTCTGGGCGTGCGCCCGGACGCCCTGGTCGAGGACCTCGGCGTCGCCGACCGCCAGCGCGTGGAGATCCTCAAGGTCCTGTACCGCGGGGCGAAGATCCTCATCCTCGACGAGCCGACCGCCGTGCTCGTCCCGCAGGAGGTGGACGCGCTCTTCGACAACCTCCGCGAGCTGAAGTCCGAGGGCCTGACCGTCATCTTCATCTCCCACAAGCTGGGAGAGGTCCTGAAGGTCGCCGACGACATCACCGTCATCCGCCGGGGCACCACGGTCGGCACCGCCGACCCGAAGACCGCCACCACCAAGCAGCTCGCCGAGCTGATGGTCGGCAGCGAGCTGCCCTCCCCGGAGACCCGCGAGTCCACGGTCACCGACGTGCCGATGCTGAAGGTCGAGGGTCTGACCCTTGCCGAAAGCGGTGTCCGTGCCGTACCGCAGGTGTCCACGCAGCGGGTGATCGGCCTCAGCGACACCTACATCCACGAGGGCGCCGAGGTCGGCCGCCTCCTGCTGGACAACCTGAGCTTCACGATCCACAAGGGTGAGATCCTCGGTATCGCCGGTGTCGAGGGCAACGGCCAGACCGAACTGATCGAAGCCCTCATGGGGATGACCACGCCCGACGCCGGCGTCATCACCCTGGACGGGGCCGACATCACCAAGACCCCGGTCCGCAAGCGCCGCGAAGGCGGCATCGGGTACATCCCCGAGGACCGGCACCGGCACGGCCTGCTGCTGGAGTCCCCGCTGTGGGAGAACCGCATCCTCGGGCACGTGACCGAGGAGCCCAACTCCAAGCGCGGCATCCTGGACCCGAAGGCGGCCCGCAAGGACACCGAGCGGATCGTGCGCGAGTACGACGTCCGCACCCCCGGCATCGAGGTCACCGCGGCCTCGCTCTCCGGCGGCAACCAGCAGAAGCTGATCGTCGGCCGCGAGATGAGCCACAACCCCAAGTTCCTGATCGCCGCCCACCCCACCCGCGGTGTGGACGTCGGCGCGCAGGCCCAGATCTGGGACGCGATCCGCGAGGCCCGCCGCGAAGGCCTGGCCGTCCTGCTGATCTCCGCGGACCTGGACGAGCTGATCGGCCTCTCCGACACCCTGCGGGTCATCTACCGCGGGCGCCTCGTCGCGGACGCCGACCCTGCGACCATCACCCCGGAGGAGCTGGGCACCGCCATGACCGGCGCGGCCCGGGGCCACCTGGAAGCCAACGACGACAACTCCGCCGCCGAGGGCGACGCGCCGGAGGGCGAGGCCCGATGAAGAGCTTTGACAAGGACAAGCTGATCCTGGGGGCGGCCGGTCCGGTACTGGCCCTGGTCAGCGCCTTCCTGCTGACCGCCCTGGTGCTCCTCGCCACCGGCGTGAGCCCGATCGAGCCGATCCGCCTGATGGTGGAGAACGCCGGCTACGAGGACGTCCAGGTCCTCATCCTGAACCAGACGGGTACGTACTACCTGGCGGCCCTGGCCGTGGCCATCGGCTTCCGGATGAACCTCTTCAACATCGGCGTGGACGGTCAGTACCGCCTCGCCGCGATGATCTCGGCGGTTGTCGGTGCGGCCGTCACCCTGCCGGGCCCGCTGCACATCCTGCTGATCGTGCTCGTCGCCATGTGCGTCGGCGCCTTCTGGTCCGGCATCGCCGGTCTGCTGAAGGCCAAGCGCGGGGTCAGCGAGGTCGTCTCCACGATCATGCTGAACGCCATCGCGACCAGCCTGATCGCCTGGCTGCTCCTGCCGAAGAACTTCGGCGTGCAGATCGAGGGCTCCAACGACCTCACCACCGGCGAGATCGCCGAATCCGGCTGGTTCCCCGGCGTGAGCATGGGCGACTCCGGCGAGATCTACGGGTTCACCTTCGTGGCCTTCGCCCTGGGCGTCGTCTACTGGTTCGTCCTCAACCGCACCCGCTTCGGCTTCGACCTGCGCGCCACCGGCGCCAGCGAGTCCGCCGCGCAGGCCTCCGGTGTGGACGCCAAGAAGATGATCCTCACCTCGATGCTCATCTCGGGCGCCGTGGCCGGCCTCGCCGGTATGCCCACCCTGCTCGGCGACACCCACACGTACAGCCTGTCCTTCCCGGCGGGCGTGGGCTTCACCGGCATCACGATCGCGCTCCTGGGCCGCAACCACCCGGTCGGCATCTTCTTCGCCGCCCTGCTGATCGCGTTCCTCGACAAGGCGTCCGCCTCCCTGGACCAGTACGGGTACGCCAAGGAGATCGCCACGATCATGAAGGGCCTGATCGTGATCGCGGTCGTCGTGTCCTACGAACTCGTCCGCCGTTACGGCATCCGCCGCCAGCAGCAGAAGGTCGGCGAGGAACTGGCCGCGGGCCTCGCGATGAAGACCGAGAAGGAGGCCTCGGCGTGAGCACCAGCACCGTTTCCGCCAAGAGCTCCGCGCCCAAGAAGGACTCGGGCCGCAAGAAGCTCACCCTGCCCTGGATCCTGCTGATCATCGCGGGCGGCCTCGCCCTGGTGTCGCTGGTCCGCCTCGTCAGCGGCGCGAACGACCTGACCTCCGTCGGCCAGGTCTCCGGCGCCCTCCAGCTCGCCATCCCGATCGGCCTGGCCGGCCTCGGCGGCCTCTGGGCCGAGCGGGCCGGCGTGGTCAACATCGGCCTCGAGGGCATGATGGTCCTCGGCACCTGGTTCGGCGCCTGGGCCGGCTACCAGTGGGGCCCGTGGACCGGCGTCCTGCTCGGCATCGTCGGCGGCGCCCTCGGCGGCCTGCTGCACGCGATCATCACGGTCACGTTCAACGTGAACCACATCGTGTCCGGTGTCGCCGTCAACATCCTGGCCATCGGCATGACCCAGTACCTCTCGAACTACACGTTCAACGAGGCCCCGGGCGGCTCCTCCAAGCAGTCCCCGCGCATCGACCCCATCACGGACGTCACCATTCCGGGGCTGTCCGACTGGCTGGCCGACCTCCAGGCCAAGCACTGGTTCTTCGTCTCGGACCTCGCCGGCGTGCTCGGCGGCCTGATCACCAACCTGTCGCTGCTCACCATCGTGGCGCTGCTGCTGATCCCCGCGTCGATCTACCTGCTGTGGCACACGTCCTTCGGCCTGCGCCTGCGCTCCTGCGGTGAGAACCCGGTGGCCGCCGAGTCCCTCGGCGTCAACGTGTACAAGTACAAGTACATCGCCGTGGTCATCTCCGGCGCCCTGGCCGGTCTCGGCGGCGCGTTCCTCGCGATCGTGTCCACCGGCATCTACCAGGAGGGCCAGACCGGCGGCCGCGGCTACATCGGCCTCGCCGCGATGATCTTCGGCAACTGGATGCCGGGCGGCATGGCCCTCGGCGCCGGACTCTTCGGCTTCACCGACAGCCTCAAGCTGCGCGGCGGCGCCGAGAACGTCCACGCGATGCTGCTGCTGATCGCCCTGCTGCTGGTCATCGCCTTCGCCTGGCAGCTGTACAAGAAGAAGTACACGGCGGCCCTGGTCTCCGCGGCCTGCTCCGCCGGCCTCTTCGTCTGGTACGCGCTGACCGACGAGGTCCCGAGCCAGTTCGTGGACGCGGCCCCGTACGTCACCACCCTGCTCGTGCTGGCCCTGTCGGCCCAGCGCCTGCGGATGCCCAAGGCGGACGGCATGCCGTACCGGAAGGGCCAGGGCAAGTGACGGCGTCCGCCGGGCCGGCCATCGGCTGGGAGGCCCTGCGGGAGCTGGCCCGGGACGCGATGTCCCGCGCCTACGCCCCGTACTCGGGCTTCCCGGTCGGCGTGGCCGCCCAGGTGGACGACGGCCGCACGGTCACCGGCTGCAACGTGGAGAACGCGAGCTACGGACTGGGCCTGTGCGCCGAGTGCGGACTGGTCTCGCAGCTCCAGGCCACCGGTGGCGGCCGCCTGACGCACTTCACCTGTGTGGACGGCAAGGGCGAGATCCTGGTCCCGTGCGGCCGCTGCCGCCAGCTGCTCTACGAGTTCGGCGGCCCCGAGCTGCTGGTGGAGACCCCCGACGGGGTGCTCCCGCTGGCGGCGATGCTGCCGCAGGCCTTCGGGCCCGACCACTTGAGAAAGCCGTAAGAGGACGGCCCTCCGCCCCCTGCCGGGCGGGGGGCCGTCGCACTTCCCCGCAGTACCGTTGACACCCCTCTCTATGCGCGTAGAAGGAAGTACCTCCATGGACGTCATCTCCGTCATCCGGACCAAGCGCGACCGCGGCGAGCTGAGCCCCGAGCAGATCGACTGGGTCATCGACGCGTACACCCGCGGCGCGGTCGCGGACGAGCAGATGTCCGCGCTGGCCATGGCCATCCTGCTCAACGGCATGAACCGCGCCGAGATCGCCCGCTGGACCGCCGCGATGATCGCGAGCGGCGAGCGGATGAACTTCGACTCCCTCTCCCGCCCCACTGCCGACAAGCACTCCACCGGCGGCGTCGGCGACAAGATCACCCTGCCGCTGGCCCCGCTCGTCGCCGCCTGCGGCGCCGCCGTACCGCAGCTCTCCGGCCGCGGTCTCGGCCACACCGGCGGCACCCTGGACAAGCTGGAGTCCATCCCCGGCTGGCGCGCCCTGCTCTCCAACGAGGAGATGCTGCACGTCCTCGACACCACCGGCGCGGTCATCTGCGCCGCCGGCGACGGGCTCGCCCCCGCCGACAAGAAGCTCTACGCGCTGCGCGACGTGACCGGCACCGTCGAGGCCATCCCGCTGATCGCCTCCTCGATCATGTCGAAGAAGATCGCCGAGGGTACGGGCTCCCTGGTCCTCGACGTCAAGGTCGGCACCGGCGCCTTCATGAAGAACATCGAGGACGCCCGCGAGCTGGCCCGCACCATGGTCGGCCTCGGCACCGACTCCGGGGTCAAGACCGTCGCCCTGCTCACCGACATGTCCACCCCGCTCGGCCTCACCGCGGGCAACGCGCTCGAGATCCGCGAGTCCGTCGAGGTCCTGGCCGGCGGCGGCCCCGCCGACGTGGTCGAGCTGACCCTCGCCCTGGCCAGGGAGATGCTCGACGCGGCCGGCATCAAGGACGCCGACCCGGCGAAGGCCCTCGCGGACGGCTCCGCCATGGACGTCTGGCGCCGGATGATCTCCGCCCAGAGCGGCGACCCGGACGCGGCCCTGCCGGTGGCCCGCGAGCAGCACGTGGTCACCGCTTCCGCCTCCGGCGTCCTGACCCGCATGGACGCCTACGCCGTGGGCGTCGGCGCCTGGCGCCTGGGCGCCGGCCGGGCCCGCAAGGAGGACCCGGTGCAGGCGGGCGCGGGCATCGAGCTGCACGCCAAGCCCGGCGACACCGTCGTGGCCGGCCAGCCGCTGCTGACCCTGCACACCGACACCCCGGAGAAGTTCGACTACGCCCTCGCGGCCCTGGAGGGCGGCTACGACATCGCCCCCGCGGGCACGGCCTTCACCGCCGACCCGATCGTCCTCGACCGGATCGCCTGACGTCCCGCGGCCGCCCCGCGGCGGCCCGCAGCGACTTCCGGCGCCCCTCCGGCGCCTTTCCGCCCGGCCCACCGATGAATCGGGGGGCCGGGCGGGGTCTCTACCCCGTGGAGACCAATCCGAGCCCGTACGGGCACCAGACACCCCGGATCCTGACCCTGCCCGGCCCCGGGCTGCCCGAGAGCGACGTACCCGCCCTGTGCGAACGGGTGCGGGAGCTGAGCCGCGACGGCCCCGCCGAGCTGCTGTGCGACGCCGCCGCCCTCGTCCGGCCCGACCTCGGCGCGGTCAACGCCCTCGCGCGCATGGCGCTCACCGCCCGCCGCCACGGCACCCGGATGCGGGTGACGGGCGCGGGCGGCGGACTGCGCAGCCTCCTGGTCCTGACCGGGCTGACCGGCGTACTCGGCAGTGACTGAACCCTCAGGCGGGACCGGCGGCCGGCTCCGGCGCCAGCCGCTCCGGCAGCCCGAACAGCGGGAACCACCGGTCGGTGTCCAGGAAGGCGTTCAGCCCGACGATCCGGCCGTCCGCTATCTCCAGCACCTGGAGGGCCCACGGGGTGTGCCCCCGCCCGTCCTCCGCCGGACGGTACTGGGCGAAGGCCGGGAGTCCGTTCGCCACCGTGGGGACCAGGCGCGAGCCCTTGCAGCCGATGCCCTGCCCCAGGTGCCAGGCCGCGATGTCCGCCGGGCCCTGGAGCCACAGGTCGAACGGCGGCATCGACAGCACCGCGTCCTCGTGCAGCAGCGAGGTCAGCTGCGCGATGTCGTAGCCCTCGAAGGCGGCCACGTACCGGTCGAGCAGCTTGCGCTGCTCCTCGTCCAGGGGGTCGGCCGTCTCGCTCTCGCGCACCGGCCGGGCGGCGAGCGTGGCCCGCGCCCGCTGGAGGGCACTGTTCACCGAGGCCACCGTGGTCCCCAGCAGCTCCGCCGTCTCGTCGGCCTTCCAGGCCAGCACCTCGCGCAGGATCAGCACGGCCCGCTGCTTGGCCGGCAGGTGCTGGAGGGCCGCGACGAACGCCAGCCGCACGGACTCCTTCGCGAGGGCCATCTCCGCCGGATCGGCGGTCTGCGGCAGCACCCGCCCGTCCGGCACCGGCTCCAGCCAGGTCACCTCGGGCAGGGTGTTCAGCACCGCGGAGGACTGGGCCTGCGGGGCCGACAGGTCCATCGGGCGGGCCCGCTTGCTGCCCGCGCTCAGCAGGTCCAGGCACACGTTCGTCGCGATCCGGTACAGCCAGGAGCGCACCGAGGAGCGGCCCTCGAACCTCTCGTAGCTCCGCCAGGCCCGGATGCAGGTCTCCTGCACCGCGTCCTCGGCGTCGAAGGCCGAGCCGAGCATCCGGTAGCAGTACCCGCGCAGCTCGGTCCGGTGCCGCTCCAGCACCCCGTCCAGCGCCGGCCGGTCCGCAGGGCCGGGGCCGGGGCCGCCGACCGGGTCGGGCTCGCGGATCAGGTCCAGGTCGAGGCCGAGGTCGCTCATCGTGCTCAATCCCCCAGGATCGGTTCTGCGGTGACCGGACGCGCGGCGCCGCACACCCGGTACTCCGGAAACTACCCGAGGGCACTGACAGCGGCAGCCGGAACGCGCAGCCGGACCGTACGATCCGGCCCGCGCGCTCCGGCCGTCGGTCACGTACCCGGCTTGCGCCCGTACACGAAGACGTCGTCGCCCTTCTTCAGCATGTTCCAGTACACCTTGGCGTCGGCCGGGGTCATGTTCACGCAGCCGCCCGAGCCCGGCGGGTTCCACATGCTCTTCTTCGTGGAGTGGAAGGCCTGGCCCCCGTCGAAGAACTGCGAGTACGGCATCCACACCTTGTAGATCGACGACCAGTGGTTGATGTTCCGGTGGTAGATCTTCTTCAGGCCGGTACGGGTCTCCGTACCGTCCTTGCCCGTGCGCACCGGCACCGGACCGAACTTCAGCACCGACCCGTCCTGGATCCAGCTGAGCTGGCGGGTCAGGTCCACGCAGGCGATCCGGCCCTTGTTGGTCGGACACTTGCCGGCCTTGTTCGGGTTCTTGCCCGCGGCCTTCTGCGCGATCATCGTCTCCATCGTGCGCCAGGTCACCAGCCCGGCGTACCCCATGGTCGGGGTGATCCCGTGCTTGGCCTGGAAGGCCTTGATGGCCTGGCAGTCACCGGCGGACTGGCGGCCGTCCACCGTCCGCCCCAGGAACTTCTCCACCTGCTTCTGGTACGGGCCCGTGCTCGTGGTGCAGGAGGCGGCCTGTGCCGGAGCCGCCGTGGCCGCGAGGGTCAGCGGCACGACCAGCGCCGTCGCCGCACCCACGGCAGCGGCACGCAGTCGCAGCCGCCGCCCCGTCGTACCGTCCCCCCGGACCGCTGCCCGCGACCGTATTCCGGCCTTCACGTCCATCTCGTCGTCCTCCCCTCGCGGGCCCCGGGCGGGCCCTCGGATGGGTGACGCACGAGGGGGTGGGGAGGGTTGCGTTCCGCGCACGTATTTTTCGGATATTCGGGCTTATCGAGGGGGTGGAGGGATGGAGGCGCGGAGGGACGGAGGGGTGGGGACGGCCGGGGACCCCGTAGGAGCCCCGCGCCCGCGCGGTCAGCGCGCCGCCGACAGTGCCAGCCGCTCGGCGCGGGCCACCCGCGACCCGTACAGCGTGATCGATACGACGCCCAGCACCGCCAGCAGCCCCAGCAGCACCGTCGCCTCCCAGCCCCCGGCGTGGTACGCCACCGCCCCGAGGGTGCCGCCCGCGCTGCTGCCCAGGTAGTACGCCGACTGGTACAGCGCCGAGGCCTGCGCGCGGCCCGTCTTCGCCGTCCGGCTCACCGAGGACGAGGCCACCGCGTGGCCCGCGAAGAACCCCGCCGTGATCAGCACCAGGCCCGCCACGATCGCCCCCAGCCGGTCCGACAGCGACAGCAGCAGACCGGCGGCCGTGGTCGACACGGCCAGGTACAGCGCCCCGCGCCGCCCGAGCCGGGCCACGAGCTGCCCGGCCGCGGCCGAGGAGACCGTACCGACCAGGTAGACCAGGAACACCGAGCCGATCACGCCCTGCCCCAGCGAGAACGGCTCCTCCGACAGCCGGTAGCCGATCACCGTGTACACGGCCCCGAACACCGTCATGAACAGCGCGCCGATCCCGTACAGGCGCAGCAGCAGCGGGTCCTTCAGGTGCCCGGCGACCGTACGGCCCACCGCCCGCGGCTGGAGCGAGGCCGGGCGGAAGAACCGCGCCTTCGGCAGCAGCATCCGGAACACCACCGCGCACAGCAGCGCCAGCACGCCCACCGCGGCCAGCCCGCCGCGCCAGCCCCACAGCTGGGCGCCCCAGCCCGTGACCAGGCGCCCGCTCATGCCGCCGATCGAATTGCCCGCCACGAACAGCCCGATCGCCGCCACCAGCGCCCGCGGCTTGACCTCCTCCGCCAGGTACGCCATCGCGGAGGCCGGGATGCCGGCGATCGCCGCGCCCTGCACCGCGCGCAGCACGGTCAGCGCCTCCAGGCTCGGCGCGAGGGGCACCAGCAGGCCGACGCCGACCGCGAGGGCCAGCGACCAGGTCATCATCCGGGTCCGGCCGAAGCGCTCGGACAGGGCGCTCAGCGGGAGGACGAAGAGGGCGAGCGCACCGGTGGCCGCGGACACCGTCCAGCTGGCCTGGCCCGCCGTCACGCCGAAGCCGGCGGAGAGGGCCGGGAGCAGCGCCTGCGTGGAGTACAGCAGGGCGAAGGTGGCCAGACCGGCGGCGAAGAGCGCGAGGCTCAGCCGGCGGTAGCCGGGACGGCCGGGGGAGAGGGGCTCGGGGGCGGCCGGTGCGGGGGTGAGGGGTGCGGGGGACGGCAGGGGAGAGGCACCCGCGGTGGCGGGTGCCCCGGTATGAGCGGGAGGCATGCGTCGACGGTAGGGCGGCCCGCCTTCATGCGTCCAATGCAATGAATCGCGATAATCCATGCACAGCCGTATAAGCAATGCTCAGGGAGGTGCCTGTCATTGAGTAGTTACGAAGAAGACATGGCCGTGACAACGATCATCGCCCCGCGCCTGACCCATTTCGCCGCCGTGGCCCGCCACGAGCACGTCACACGCGCCGCCCAGGAACTGGGAGTTCCCCAGCCGACCCTGTCCCGCTCCATCGCCCGGCTCGAACAGGACCTGGGAGTAACGCTGTTCGCCCGCCGCGGCCGCGCCCTCGTCCTCACCACGGCCGGCCGCACCTTCCACGCCGCCGCCGAACGGGCCCTCGCCGACCTCGCCCGCGCCGCCGAGTCCGTCCAGGCCGACGCCGACCCCGCGGCCGGCAAGGTCGCCTTCGGCTTCCTGCACACCATGGGCTCCGAGACCGTACCCGAGCTCATCCGGGCCTTCCGCGTCGACCACCCCAAGGTGCGGTTCTCGCTCGTGCAGAACTACGGCGAGGCCATGCTGGAGCGCCTGCGCGCCGGCGAACTCGACCTCTGCCTCACCTCCCCGGTCCCCGACGCCCCCGACCTCGTCGCCCGCCGCCTCGACGAACAGCGCCTGCGGCTGGTCGTCCCCGAGGACCACCGCCTGGCCGCCCGCAAGCGCGTCCGCCTCGCCGAGGCCGCCGACGAGACCTTCGTGACCCTGGAACCGGGCTACGGTCTGCGCCGCATCACCGACGACCTGTGCGCGGCGGCCGGGTTCACCCCCCGGGTCGCCTTCGAGGGCGAGGAGGCGGAGACCCTCCGCGGCCTGGTCGCCGCCGGCCTGGGCGTGGCCCTCCTCCCGCCCCCGGCGGTGGCCCGCCCCGGAGTCGTCGAACTGACCGTCACGGCCCCCCGCGCCGTCCGCGAAATCGGCGTCGCCTGGCTCGACGGCCACCCCGACACCCCACCGGTAGCCGCCTTCAAACGCTTCCTCCTCAGCCGCCGCGGCAACCTGCTGCCGCACGTGTAGGGGTACGGGCGCCACCCCCCGGGGCGGGGTCTCCTCCCCCGCCCGTTTACCCCGCCGACCCGTCTTTGCCCACCGCCCCCGGGGTGGGCCGGGGTACGGTGCTCAGCTCCCGTACGGGGTTGGGTGGGCGGTCTGTGTCACGGCGCGCGGTCGGCCCACCCCCGAATTGCCTTCCGACCCCGTCTACCCAGCCTCGCCAGGGGGTCCCCCGGACGAAGTCTGGGGGAGTTTGAGGCGCGGGGTCCGGGGCGGAGCCCCAGTTTCGGGAAGGGGCTGTGGGGACTGACTGGTGTTCGACGGGAGTGACCCCGCCACCCGGCGGGACGTCACGCCGGGGGCGGTGGCGGCGGTGGCCGCGGCGCGCCGTCGGTGCGGTGCGCGGGGGTTCCTCGTGCCGGGGCGGGCGTAGGCGTCTGCGTCAGCCGTCGGCGGAGGCGGACGGGCAGGCGTGGGGCCGGTCCGGGGAGAGGAGCCAGCCGGCCTGGAAGCGGCTTCTGGCGCCTGCGGCGCGCATGATCTCGGCGATGTGGCGGGCGCAGGTGCGTTCCGACATGCCGAGGCGGCGGGCGATGACCTTGTCCTCCGTGCCCTCGGAGAGCAACTGCACGATGGTCTGGCGGAGTTCCTCGGAGATCGAGCGCGCCAGGTCGGGGCCGACGGAGGTGGGGAACGGCTGGGCGCCGAGCCAGGAGCGCTCGAAGGCGGCGGTCATGAAGCCGACGACGTTCGGTTCGCGGACGACGAGGGCGGCGCCGTTCAGGGGGGTGCCGTTGGAGCCCCGTACGGCCATCAGGCCGGTGTGCCCGTCGAAGACCAGCATCCGCATCAGGCCGTCGCCGAGGGTGCGGACCTGGGCCCCGAGGGCGGTCACCCGTTCGACGTAGGCGGCGGTGGGGCGGTTGTAGCGGGCGGTGTGCTGGTAGATCGTGCGGATGCGGACCCCGCGGGCCAGCATGGACTCGTCGCGCCCGATGGCCTCCTCCAGGGTTTCGACGGGCCGTCCGCCGCCCGGCTGGGAGGTGAGGAGCTCCTCGGTGCAGCCGGCGGCGAGTTCGGCGATGATCGCGCGTACGGCGCCCAGGTCGGTGACGAGTTCGAGGCTGCCCGAGCGCTCCGGGTCGCGCTGTGCGGCCCCCGCCTCGTACGCGGGGGTGAGCGAGTCGAGCCGGCAGCGCAGCCGGTCCATCTCCTCCTGGGTGTCCCGCATCCGCAGGGCGAGCGGCGCGAGGGCCCGGGCGGCCGCGGCCCGCGGTGCCACCGCGCTCCACGCGTCCTCGGTGCCGGCCGCGCGCTGCAGCAGGTGGAGGGCGACCAGCTCGGCCAGGGCCTGGTCCGCCTCGGGGCCCAGCGCATCGAGGGCCTCCTCGGCCCGGAACGCGTGCCGGTCGGCGGCGTACGCGTAGAGGCGCCCGGCCGCCGGGCTCACATAGTCGGCAGGCATGTGCCTATTCGTCCCTGTCTGTGGCGCTTTATAAACCCCTCGTGTTCCCGCACGGCACGAACAGGAAGCCTAAGTACGCGGTCCGGACCAATCCCCGCGGGGCAGAGTGGATCCCACGGCGTGAGGGGGGAGCGCGGGATGCGACAGGGGAAGCCCGTGGCCGTTCTGCTGAGCCCGCACCCCGCCGTGGTGGCCGCCGCCCGCAGGGCGGGCGCGCACACCGTGGTGGTCGCGCCCGGTCCGGCGGAGCCAACCGACCGTGAGGGGGCGGTACGGCTGGTACGCGCGGACTGGCGCGATCACCGCCGTCTGGTGGCGGCGCTGGCCCGGCTGGAGGAGGTGCGGGAGGGGAACGCCTCCGTCTTCGGATTCGCCGCGGCCAGCGCCCTCCCGGCCGCCCGCGCCAACGAGGAGTTAGGCCTGCGCGGGACCCCCGGCGCCGCCGTGGCGGCCCTGGCCGACAAGGCCGCGCTGCGCGCCCGCGTCAACGCCGCCGAAGGCCGTACGGTCTCCTTCGCCCGCTGCGGCCGGGCCTCCCTGCTCCCCTTCCTCACCACCCTCATCGGCTACCCCTGCGTCATCAAGCCCCGGTCGGGCTCGGACGGGGAGGGGGTGCGGAAGGTGGTGGACGCGGCGGCGGCCTCACGGGCCGTCCGCGCCTACCCGGAGGTCACGGACCTGATCGTGGAGGAGTTCCTGGAGGGCCCGGAACTGGCCGTGGCCACCCTCTCCCGCGCAGGCCGCCACCGGATCCTCGGCTGGACCCGCCGGCTGCCCCGCCCCGGCGACCCGGGCCTCGCGGCCGCCGGACACGAGCTGCCCGCCGCCCTCGACCCGGCCGCCGCCGAGTCCGTACGGGCCCTGGTCCGCCGGGTGCTGGACCTGGCCGGGCACCGGGACGGCCCCGGCCAGACGGAGGTGGTCCTGACGGACCGCGGCCCCCGGCTCGTCGAGGCGCAGGCCCGCCCCGCTCCGCCGGAGCTGGCGCAGCTGCTGGGACTCGCGCTCGGCACCGATGTGCTCGGCCTCGCCCTGGCGGCCGGGCTGGGCCTGCCCGAGCCGGTCCGCACCCCGCGGATCGCGCACGCGGGACTGCGGTACGTGGACTTCCCGCCCGGCCGCCTCGACGCCGTCGCCGGACTCGCCGAGGCCCGCGCCCTGCCGGGGGTCCTGCGCATCCGCGTACAGGTCCCGCTGGGCACGACGGTGCACCGCCCCCCGACCGGCGCCTTCCACCACGGGTACGTCCTGGCCACCGCGTCCGACCCGCGGGAGCTGACCTGGACCCTGGACCGGGCCGCGGGCCTGCTGGAGGCGGTCTCGGTCCCCGGCTGAGCCCGCCTGGACGCACGGCACACCGGGCCCGCCCCCCTCACCCCCGCAGCGACTTCCCGAACCCCGAGGCCAGCGGCATCCGCAGCCCCAGCGGCGGCGGGGCGGCGAGGGCGTCGGCGACCGGGCGGGAGTAGCGGCCGGAGAACAGGGCGCCGAGGACGAAGTCCACGGAGAGGGAGACGACTTCGGAACGGTGCTCGCGCAGCGAGTGGCCGTCGGAGTGGACCTCGAAGCGGCAGGTGGAGCGGTTCGCCTTCTTCGCCCGCTCCGCGAGCCGGAACGACAACTCCGGGTCCGTACGCGCGTCGTTGGTGCCGTGCACGATCAACACCTGGCGCCCGGCGAGCTGTTTCACCGGTTCGGGGGAGGCGGCCGCGGCGGGCTCCGGCAGGCAAGGGGCCAGTGCCAGAACGGAGTTGACGGCCGGATGGCCCCCGGCGCGCAGGGCGTCCAGCCCCCCGGCCCCGTACCCGGCCAGGCAGACGGGCACGTCCCCGTAGCGCCGTACGGACTCGTCGGCGGCCCACTCGGCGGAGCCGCCGTGCACCAGGTGTGCGGCCAGCCCCTCCGCCGCTCCCGCCCTGGCCAGGGCCCGGCCGAGGCGGCGCACCGGTCCGGGGGAGAGCCGAGAGGAGCCGGGGATTAAGAGGACGACGCCGCTGACCACCTCGGAGCCGCTGGCGCGGGCCGCCCGTCCCAGGCGGGCCCCGCGCGCCGGCTGCGCATGCTGTGCCATGGCCAAACAGTCTCAGACGGCCGGGTGTACGCCACCCGTCCGCACGGTCACCGTTAGGTATCGACCGCGAGGCCCACCCGGGCGTTCTACGCGCGTAGGGGCTAGAGTGCGGAAATGACGAGCGAGACCCCCAACCTGCCCACGCCCGATCAGATCCGCCGCTCCCCGAAGGTGCTGCTGCACGATCACCTGGACGGCGGCCTGCGCCCCGGGACGATCATCGAGCTGGCGGCCGAGGTCGGCTACGACAAGCTCCCGGAGGCCGACGCCGACAAGCTCGGCGTCTGGTTCCGCGACGCCGCCGACTCCGGTTCGCTGCCGCGCTACCTGGAGACCTTCGCGCACACCTGTGCCGTCATGCAGACGAAGGAGGCGCTCTTCCGGGTCGCCGCCGAGTGCGCCGAGGACCTCGCCGAGGACGGCGTGGTGTACGCGGAGATCCGCTACGCCCCCGAGCAGCACCTCGAGGCCGGCCTGACCCTCGAAGAGGTCGTCGAGGCCGTCAACGACGGCTTCCGCGAGGGCGAGCGCCGCGCGAAGGCCAACGGCCACCGCATCCGCGTCGGCGCCCTGCTCACCGCGATGCGCCACGCCGCCCGCGCGCTGGAGATCGCCGAGCTGGCCAACCGCTACCGCGACAACGGCGTCGTCGGCTTCGACATCGCCGGCGCCGAGGCCGGGTTCCCCCCCACCCGCCACCTCGACGCCTTCGAGTACCTGAAGCGCGAGAACAACCACTTCACGATCCACGCGGGCGAGGCCTTCGGCCTGCCGTCGATCTGGCAGGCCCTCCAGTGGTGCGGCGCCGACCGCCTCGGCCACGGCGTGAAGATCATCGACGACATCGAGGTCGCCGCGGACGGCAGCGTGAAGCTGGGTCGCCTGGCCTCGTACGTGCGGGACAAGCGCGTCCCCCTGGAGATGTGCCCCACCTCGAACCTGCAGACCGGGGCCGCCGCCTCGTACGCCGAGCACCCGATCGGCCTGCTGCGCCGCCTGCACTTCCGCCTCACGGTCAACACCGACAACCGGCTGATGAGCGGCACCAGCATGAGCCGCGAATTCGAGCACCTGGTCGACACCTTCGGCTACTCGCTCGACGACATGCAGTGGTTCACCGTCAATGCGATGAAGTCCGCGTTCATTCCTTTCGATGAACGACTGGCCATGATCAACGACGTGATCAAGCCCGGTTACGCCGAGCTGAAGTCGGAGTGGCTGTTCAAGCAGACCGCCTCTACCAGCGGTTCTGTCTCCGCCTAGGCCAGAGCGTCACCAACGGAAAGCGTCCGGGAGCGTGAATCCCCGGACGCTTTCTCGTATTTAAGGATGTTTGCGGGAGGGTGTTTGAGGTGGCTAGTTTGCGGAGCCGCTCAATTCCCCGTCGCAAGGACGAGATTTCATGAAGCAGTCAGCTGCCAAGACCCTCGGTGTCGCCGCTCTCGGTGCCGCCTTCGCCGCAGCCGCCGCCGGCACCGCCTCGGCCACCCCCGCCGTGGGTGTCGCGGACGCGCTCAGCACCGTCACCGGCGTGGCCAGCGCGGCCCCGGTCGCGGACACGCTCGGCAAGGTCACCAACCAGGCCGCCCCGGCCGAGGGTCAGAGCGAGTCCTCCGACCCGGTCTCCGGTCTGCTCGGCGGCCTGCCGCTGAACGGCGGCCTGCCCACCGGTGGCCTGCCGCTCGGCGGCTGACATCGCCCCGTTCCGTACGCGGGCGCGACGGGCGCACACCCCTTCGACCGGGTGTGCGCCTTGTCGTGCGCTGTGCCAGCATCGCCCCCAACTGCCGGAACACGTACGGGCTGTGAGGTTGCGACGATCATGCTTGTGAAGGCCGCCGAGGCAAGGGCCGTGCTCGCACTGCTGGCCGCCCCCGTCCTGCTGCTCGCCGCCGGCTGCTCCGCGGACGGCGCGGCGGGCGCGAAGGCGGAGGAGGGCAAGAGCGCGCAGCAGTCCGCGGGCGCACCCCCGTCCGGGAGCGCCGCGCCGGCCCCCGGCGCCTCCGGGGCCCCCGGTCCCGGGTCCGCCGCCGGCACCCCCCTGGAGAGGGCTGCGCTCGCCCGCGGCGACCTCGACGGTTACGAGATCTCCGCCCAGGCGAAGAACCCCTCCGCCCCCGACGGCCAGCCCCAGGCGGACCGCAAGCCCTGCCAGCCGCTCGCCGACATCATGGGCGACGAGCCCGACCCCGCGGCCCGCGAGACCGTGAACCGGGGCGTGGGCTCCCGCAAGCAGGTCGGCCTCGCCGTCTCCGCCTCGGTCAGCTCGTACGCCACCCAGGACGCGCAGCGGCTGCTCGCCGGGCTGCGCGCGGCCCTCGCGGCCTGCGGGGACGGCTTCGCCGCGACCGTCGAGAAGCACACCGGCACCTACAAGGACGTCCGCACCGTCCCGTACGAGACCTCCGGCGACGAGACCGTCAGCTGGACCACCACCGCGGCGGCCGAGGGGGTCTCCGCGCCGGTGCACGTGGTCGTCGTCCGCGAGGGGGCGACGATCGTCCGGCTCATGGCCCTGAACGTGGCCTCCCGGGAGCCGGCGCTGGTCCCGAAGGAACTGGCCGACAAGCAGCTCGCCAAACTGGCGCAGAGCCGGGGCTGAGCCGGGGCTGAGCGGGGAGGGCTGGGACCTGACGGGCCCTGCCCGTCCCGGCCCGTCTCTACCAGGAGGTCTTCGCGGTCGCGGTCCGGTCCTCCGGCAGCAGCGCCCACAGCGCGATGTAGACCAGGAACTGCGGCCCCGGGAGGATGCAGGAGACCGCGAAGATCACCCGCATCGTCGCGGCGGAGATCCCGAACCGGCGCGCCAGCCCGGCGCAGACTCCGCCGATCATCCGTCCGTCACGGGGGCGAGTAAGAGCGGCGGCCATGGCTTTCTCCTTCGTCGGGTCGCTTTCTGCGATGCCTCAATACTCCCGCGGCACCGCGGACAGGACCTCGCTCCACGGGGCGATCCCGACCCTGGGAATCCTCGGGGTCGACCCCTGAGAACCCGCGGCGGAGGCAGGAGACGCCGGGGGCGCGGGGTCCGCGGCCCGGCCGCGGCGCAGCTTCGCCCGCAGCGCCGGTACGACGGCCAGGTGCGCGAGGGCGACGCCGGCGGAGTTCAGCAGCAGCGAGTCCACGTCCACCACCTGCCCCGGGATGCCCGCCTGGAGCATCTCGATGGCCAGGGACACCGCGGCGCCGACACCGGTCGTACGGACCAGGGAGGCCAGCGGGGACACGGTCAGCCGCCCGCCCGCGAGCGGCAGGAGCACCCCGAGCGGGGCCAGCAGGACCAGCGCCGAGCCGATCCGGCGGGCGGCCTCCAGGGGCCCGTACGCGAGATCGGCCCGGATCCCCTCCAGGGGGGTGAAATTGGCGGCGGCGGCCCACGGGACGTCCAGGGGCCGCAGGGTGAACCAGCCGACGAGTGCGAGATGCGCGAAGAGCAGGACGGCGCTCACGGCCCGGAGTCGTACGGCGGCGCTGCCGCCCACGTCATGACGCTGTTGCACACCACCAGGGACGCCCCGCCCGGCGGCGGCGGTTCCGGCCGCCGGTGTGACGGAGGCGACCCGGGCCGGGGTGCCGGTCACCGGGTCCGGGTCAGCGGGTGGCGAAGAGCACGATCAGGAGGACGGCTCCGGCGACGGCCGGGGCGATCAGCTCGTACGACCAGCGCACCGAGACCTCGCCCTGCGCGCCCGGCCGCGCATCGGCGACGGCCCGCTCCTGGAGCTCGGTCAGCTCCGCGATCTTCTGGTCGGCGTCCGAGCGGGTCACCGCGGGCTCGCCGGTGCCGCCGGTGGCCTGCGCCCGGGAGTTGCGGCGGTTCGCGGACTTGCGCTGGCGCAGCGAGACGGGGATCGACCACAGCTGGTACGTGCTGCCCCCGGACAGCGCCTCGGCCGAGAAACCCGCCCGCAGGGCGTCCACCCGGGCCCAGGGCAGCTCGATCGTGCGGAAGGGGTTGCGGATCCGCAGCCGGTCGTCGTTCGCGTACACGGCGGGGCGCAGGGTGTACGCGCAGACCAGGGGGGCCGCGGTCAGGAGGGCGGCCAGCGCGAACCAGGGGGTGCGGCCGGTGCCGCGGACCACGGCGTCCCCGCAGACCCACAGCAGCAGGGCCATCAGCAGCGCGCCGGAGACCAGCGAGGCGGTCGAGCGGTAGACCCGGTCGGCGTAGACCGGTTCCTCGGAGGGCTGCTGGGGGCTCGTCATGCGGACGATTCTGCCTCACGCCCTGACGGGCTCCGGGACCGGAGCCGCCCCGGTGCGTCCCGCCCCGGGCGCCGACCGCCTGCCCCCGGTCCTCCGCCCCGCCCCCTTCGCCTCAAACGCCGGCGGAGCTGGATTCCGCGGGCCCGGGCCGTCCGCGGAACCGGCCGGTATCGCCCTGATTCCGGGGCTCCGCCCCGGACCCCGCGCCTCAAGCGCCGGCGGGGCTGGATTTTGCGGGCCTGGGTGGCTTGGGGGGCTGGCCGGTGTCGCCCTGGTTTCGGGGCTCCGCCCCGGACCCCGCGCCTCAAGCGCCGGCGAGGCTGGATTTTGCCGGCCGGGATGGCATGGGGGCTGGCCGGTGTCGGCCTGGTTTCGGGGCTCCGCCCCGGACCCCGCGCCTCAAGCGCCGGCGGGGCTGGATATGCCGGCCCCTGGCGAGGCGGGTGGCTGGAAATCGCCGCGGCACTGTGTCGGCGCAGGGCAGCGAAATCAAGCCTGCGCGGCGATTGAGCGCACCGGGCGCGGAGCGCCCGGGACGGGAGGCGGGTCAGGTGGTGGGGCGGCGGCCGTGGTGGACGGCGCCTGCGCCCAGGAGGGCGAAGACCGCGAGGAGGCCGGCGCCTGCGGCCTTGGTGGTGCCGTTGCCGTCCCGGCCGGGGGCGTCGCCGGCAGCCGTGGCCGCGGAGCCGGGGCGGGCCGCCGGGTCCGCGGAGGCGGGAGGGCGTACGGTCACCACCGTCGGGGAGGACGGCGCCGGGCCCGTGACCGTGCCGTACACGGACGTCGTCGCGGTCGTGTCCGCCGCCGCGTCCGCCGCGCCGAAGACCGTGCCCGCCGCAGGCGCGAGCAGGGCGCCCGCCAGTACGGCGGTGACGAGGCTGGTCCGGACGGCGCTGCGCACTGGGTCTCCCTGAGAGGTGGGGTGTCGTACGTGCGAACGTACGGATCCCGTACGACCGGACCATGCGCCTCCCGTCACAGATGTGTCACGGCCGGCTCGGTCGAGCGCAGGGGGGTGACAGGCAGCTACGCGCGTAGATATGCTCATCTGGTGACCATGCCCACCACATCCCCCGCATTCGCTGACGTGACGACGTCCGACAGCGCACTGCGCCGCTTCCTCCACGGGCTGCCCGGCGTCGACGCCGTCGGCCTGGAGGCCCGCGCAGCCGCGCTCGGCACCCGCTCGGTCAAGACCACGTCCAAGGCCTTCGCCATCGACCTGGCCATCTCCATGATCGACCTGACGACGCTGGAAGGCGCGGACACCCCGGGCAAGGTCCGGGCGCTCGCCGCCAAGGCCGTCAACCCCGACCCGACCGACCGCACGACGCCGATGACCGCGGCCGTCTGCGTCTACCCGGACATGGTGGCCACCGCCAAGGCCGGGCTGAACGGCGCCGACGTCAAGGTCGCCTCCGTCGCCACCGCCTTCCCGGCGGGCCGCGCGGCCCTCCCGGTCAAGCTGGCCGACACCCGCGACGCCGTCGCCGCGGGCGCCGACGAGATCGACATGGTCATCGACCGTGGCGCCTTCCTCGCGGGCCGCTACCTGGAGACGTACGAGCTGATCCGCTCGGTGAAGGAGGCCTGCGTCCGCGAGGACGGCACGGCCGCCCGCCTGAAGGTCATCTTCGAGACCGGCGAGCTGTCGACGTACGACAACATCCGCCGCGCCTCCTGGATCGGCATGCTGGCCGGCGCCGACTTCATCAAGACCTCCACCGGCAAGGTCGGGGTGAACGCCACCCCGGCGAACACCCTGCTGATGCTCGAGGCCGTCCGCGACTTCAAGGCGCAGACTGGAGTCCAGGTGGGAGTGAAGCCGGCCGGCGGCATCCGGACCACCAAGGACGCGATCAAGTTCCTGGTCCTGGTCAACGAGACCGCGGGCGAGGAGTGGCTGACCAACGAGTGGTTCCGGTTCGGCGCCTCCAGCCTGCTGAACGACCTGCTCATGCAGCGCCAGAAGCTGAGCACCGGGCGTTACTCCGGTCCCGACTACGTGACGGTGGACTGATCATCATGGCTTCCCTTTTCGAGTACGCGCCGGCGCCCGAGTCCCGCTCGGTCGTCGACATCGCGCCGTCGTACGGCCTCTTCGTCGACGGCGAGTTCACCGACGCCGCCGACGGCCGGGTCTTCAAGACCGTCTCGCCCTCCTCCGAGGAGGTGCTCGCCGAGGTCGCCCAGGCCGGTGCCGCCGATGTGGACCGCGCCGTGCAGGCCGCCCGCAGGGCCTTCGAGAAGTGGTCCGCGCTGCCCGGCTCCGAGCGCGCCAAGTACCTCTTCCGCATCGCCCGGATCATCCAGGAGCGCAGCCGCGAGCTGGCCGTCCTGGAGACCCTGGACAACGGCAAGCCGATCAAGGAGACCCGCGACGCGGACCTCCCGCTGGTCGCCGCGCACTTCTTCTACTACGCGGGCTGGGCCGACAAGCTCGACCACGCGGGCTACGGCGCCGACCCGCGCCCGCTCGGCGTGGCCGGCCAGGTCATCCCGTGGAACTTCCCGCTGCTGATGCTCGCGTGGAAGATCGCCCCGGCGCTCGCCGCGGGCAACACCGTGGTCCTCAAGCCCGCCGAGACCACCCCGCTGTCGGCGCTGTTCTTCGCGGACATCTGCCGCCAGGCCGGGCTGCCCAAGGGCGTCGTCAACATCATCCCCGGGTACGGGGACGCGGGCGCGGCCCTGGTCGAGCACCCGGACGTCAACAAGGTCGCCTTCACCGGCTCGACCGCGGTCGGCAAGGCCATCGCCCGCCAGGTCGCGGGCACCGGCAAGAAGGTCACCCTGGAGCTGGGCGGCAAGGGCGCCAACATCGTCTTCGACGACGCGCCCATCGACCAGGCCGTCGAGGGCATCGTCGGCGGCATCTTCTTCAACCAGGGCCAGGTCTGCTGCGCGGGCTCGCGCCTGCTGGTCCAGGAGTCGATCCACGACGAGCTGCTCGACTCCCTCAAGCGCCGCCTGTCGACGCTGCGGCTGGGCGACCCGCTCGACAAGAACACCGACATCGGCGCGATCAACTCCGCCGAGCAGCTGGCCCGTATCACCGCCCTCGCCGAGCAGGGCGAGGCGGAGGGCGCCGAGCGCTGGTCCCCGGCCTGCGAGCTGCCCTCGTCCGGCTACTGGTTCGCCCCGACGCTGTTCACGAACGTCACCCAGGCGCACACCATCGCCCGCGACGAGATCTTCGGCCCGGTGCTGTCCGTGCTGACGTTCCGCACCCCGGACGAGGCCGTCGCCAAGGCCAACAACAGCCAGTACGGCCTGTCGGCCGGCATCTGGACGGAGAAGGGCTCCCGCATCCTCGCGGTCGCCTCCAAGCTCCGCGCCGGCGTCGTCTGGGCCAACACGTTCAACAAGTTCGACCCGACCTCGCCCTTCGGCGGCTACAAGGAGTCGGGCTTCGGCCGTGAGGGCGGCCGCCACGGTCTGGAGGCCTACCTCGATGTCTGAGTCGACCAACCGCCTGAACGTCTTCAAGACCTACAAGCTGTACGTCGGGGGCAAGTTCCCCCGCTCCGAGAGCGGCCGGGTGTACGAGGTGAGCGACTCCAAGGGCAAGTGGCTGGCCAACGCCCCGCTGTCCTCACGCAAGGACGCCCGCGACGCCGTCGTGGCGGCCCGCAAGGCCTTCGGCGGCTGGTCCGGCGCGACCGCGTACAACCGCGGCCAGGTCCTCTACCGCATCGCCGAGATGCTGGAGGGCCGCCGCGAGCAGTTCGTCCGCGAGGTCGGCGAGGCCGAGGGCCTGTCCAAGTCCAAGGCGGCCGCCGTCGTGGACGCGGCCATCGACCGCTGGGTCTGGTACGCGGGCTGGACGGACAAGATCGCCCAGGTCGCGGGCGGGGCCAACCCGGTCGCGGGCCCGTTCTTCAACCTGTCCACCCCGGAGCCGACGGGCGTCGTCACCGTCGTCGCCCCGCAGGACTCGTCCTTCCTGGGCCTGGTCTCGGTGATCGCCCCGGTGATCGCCACGGGCAACACCGCGGTCGTCATCGCCAGCGAGCGGGCCCCGCTGCCCGCGCTGTCCCTGGGCGAGGTGCTGGCCACCTCCGACCTGCCGGGCGGCGTGGTCAACATCCTCTCCGGCAAGGCTGCGGAAATGGGCCCGCACCTCGCGGCCCACCAGGACGTCAACGCGATCGACCTGGCCGGCGCCGGCGCGGACCTGGCCAGGGAGCTGGAGATCGCCGCGGCCGACAACCTCAAGCGGGTCCTGCGTCCACAGCCTGTGGACGACTGGAGCGCCGACCCGGGCACCCACCGCATGACGGCGTTCCTGGAGACGAAGACCGTCTGGCACCCCACGGGCTCCCTGGGCGCCTCCGGCTCCTCCTACTGAGCCCGCCCCGGACCCGCCGTCCGGGCACACCGAGCCCCCGGCCGTACGCCACCGCACCGCGTACGACCGGGGGCTCCGCCCTGCCCCTACTGCGGAAGCTTCGGCAGCAGCGGGGCGACCAGGGAGACGCCCGGCAGCTCCGCGACCCTCGGGCCGCGGGTCACGGTGTCCGTGACGGCGGTGGTGCTCACCGACGGCAGGTCCGACACCTTCGTCGCCACCCCGTTGTCCAGCGGGTCCACGCCCGTATTGGCCAGCGGGTACGGGTGCAGGTTCTGTACGGGCCCCAGGGCGCCGCCCAGGGCGTGCGGGATGGAGACCTCGCCCGCCTGCGCCCCCGAGGCGGCCGCGGCCAGGGCGGCCCCCGCCAGCGTGGCCGTCAGGCCGGCCTTGCGCAGGACGAGGAGCGTGCGACGGGTGCTGCCGGCTGCTGAATGACGTGCCATGGGAATCCCACCTGGTCGGGTAACCGGATGGGCACGCAGCGTAGTTGACATGTGATGCTGAATACCAACGGGCGTCCCCGGGGGTCCCCTACGCGGGGTAATGCCTCACACTGGTGTTCCGTGAGCAGTTCATCTCCCCTTCCCACCCGCGTCGTCCTGCTGACGGGTCCGTCGGGTTCCGGCAAGTCCTCGCTCGCCGCCCGCAGCGGCCTGCCCGTCCTGCGCCTCGACGACTTCTACAAGGAGCAGGGCGACCCCTCCCTGCCGCGGGTCGAGGGCAGCTCCGACACCGACTGGGACTCCCCGCAGTCCTGGGACGCCGACACGGCCGTCGCGGCCGTCGCCTCCCTGTGCCGCACCGGCCGGGCCGAGGTGCCGGTGTACGACATCGCCACCAGCTCCCGCACGGGCAGCGAGACCCTGGACATCTCCGCCGCCCGCACCCCGCTGTTCATCGCGGAGGGCATCTTCGCCGCGGACATCGCCGCCCGCTGCCAGGAGCTCGGCCTGCTCGCCGACGCCCTGTGCCTGCGCGGCCGGCCGTCCACGACCTTCCGCCGCCGCCTGCTGCGCGACCTGCGCGAGGGCCGCAAGTCCGTGTTCGTCCTGGTCCGCCGCGGCTGGCGGCTGATGCGGGCCGAGCGCGGCATCGTGGCCCGGCACACCGCCCTGGGCGCGTACCCCTGCGCCCGCGACGAGGCCCTCGGCCGGCTGGCCGCCGCGGCCGCCGGCCGCCACCGCGCCCCCGCCCCCTCCCGCGAGGCCGCCGCGGCCTGAGCCGCGGCCACCGGGCACGCGAAAGCGGGACCAGACGGACCCCCGGCCGTCTGATCCCGCTTCCTTCCCCCATGGCCCCCGTCCCACCCCCGCAGGACGGGCCCCCTTGGCCCTGTTGGTCAAGGCCGGCCGCGTGTGCGACTACGCGACCAGCTCGCCGAAGGAGTCCGCCCCGGTCTCGCCGAAGCTCAGGGACTCGTCGTCGCGCAGCCGGCGCAGCGAACGCCAGATGCTCGACTTCACCGTGCCGACGCTGATGTCCAGGATGTCGGCGATCTCGGGGTCGGTGCGACCCTCGTAGTAGCGGAGCACCAGCATCGTGCGCTGCGGCTCGGGCAGCTTCGCCAGCGCCTGCCACAGCACCGCGCGCAGCTCGGTGCCGCGCATCGCGTCCGTCTCGCCGACCGTCTCCGGCAGCTCCTCGGTCGGGTACTCGTTCAGCTTGCGCCGGCGCCAGGCGCTGATGTGCAGATTGGTCATCGTGCGGCGCAGGTAGCCGCCCACGGCCGCCTTGTCGCTGATCCGGTCCCAGGCACGGTACGTGGAGAACAGCGCGCTCTGGAGCAGGTCCTCGGCCTCGTACCGGTCACCGGTCAGGTGGTACGCCGTGGCGAACAGCGAGGCGCGGCGCTCCCGGACGTACGCGGTGAACTCCGCCTCCGAGGCGGCCGACGGGCCCGCCGGAGCGGACTCCGGGAGGGCGGCGGGCGTGCGCTGGGCGGGAACGGTGTACGCGGCGGCGTCCACGGCCACCAGGTGCGCGGCCCGCGCCCGGGCGACGGTGGTGCTGCGGACGCCCGCGTGGCGGTTCATCTCGTGCAGCCGCGTGACAACCGCGCTGGTGCTGGTGCTGTGCAGCGTGTTCATCTCGCGCCCCCCGTCGTGGAGTGTGGTGTTGCCGTTGTGAAGAAGACTGCCCGCCGCACTTAACCGGGGTGTCCGCCGACTGTCACAGCCCTGTCACAGCGGCCTGTGGCAACGGGACGGGCCCGCGCCGGTCCCCGCCGGGCCGGGCATGGGACAGAATGTGCGCGTGCCTTTCCTGTTGCTGATCGAGGACGACGACGCCATCCGTACGGCGCTCGAACTCTCCCTGTCCCGCCAGGGCCACCGTGTGGCCGCGGCGGCATCGGGCGAGGACGGGCTCAAGCTGCTCAAGGAACAGCGCCCGGACCTGATCGTGCTGGACGTGATGCTGCCCGGCATCGACGGCTTCGAGGTGTGCCGCCGCATCCGCCGCACCGACCAGCTGCCGATCATCCTGCTGACCGCGCGCAGCGACGACATCGACGTGGTCGTCGGCCTGGAGTCCGGCGCCGACGACTACGTGGTCAAGCCCGTCCAGGGCCGGGTCCTGGACGCCCGCATCCGGGCCGTGCTGCGCCGCGGGGAGCGCGAGGCCAGCGATTCCGCGACCTTCGGCTCCCTGGTCATCGACCGCTCGGCCATGACGGTCACCAAGAACGGCGAGGACCTCCAGCTCACCCCGACCGAGCTGCGCCTGCTGCTGGAGCTCAGCCGCCGGCCCGGCCAGGCCCTGTCGCGCCAGCAGCTGCTGCGGCTGGTGTGGGAGCACGACTACCTCGGTGACTCGCGGCTCGTGGACGCCTGCGTCCAGCGGCTGCGCGCGAAGGTCGAGGACGTGCCCTCCTCGCCGACCCTGATCCGCACCGTGCGCGGCGTCGGCTACCGCCTGGACTCCCCGCAGTGAGGCGTTCGCACCCCGGTGGCCGGCGCTGGACCAGCCTGCGGCTGCGCCTCATAGTCGTCTTCGGCCTGGTCGCGCTGACCGCGGCGGTCTCCGCCTCGGGGATCGCGTACTGGCTCAACCGGGAGGCCGTGCTCAGCCGCACCCAGGACGCGGCGCTGCGGGACTTCCGGCAGGAGATGCAGAACCGGGCCGCGGCCCTGCCCGGCGACCCGACCCCCGAGGAGCTCCAGCGCACCGCCGAGCTGATGGCGGGCAGCAGCCCCGGGTACAGCGTGCTGCTCGTGGACGAGAAGCCGGACGGCCGCACGGTCTTCGGCTCCGACGGGCCGGGCGCCTTCAAGCTGTCCGACGTGCCGCAGTCCCTCCAGCGGGCCGTCAACGACCGGCAGAAGGTCACCGCGGCCAACGACTCCGAGTACCACGTGTACTGGCAGCGCACGAAGCCCGGCGGCGAGCCGTACCTCGTGGGCGGCACCCGGATCGTCGGCGGCGGGCCCACCGGCTACATGTACAAGTCCCTGGCCACCGAGCGGGACGACCTCAACGCCCTGGCCTGGTCGCTGTGCATCGCCACCGCGCTCGCGCTGCTGGGCTCGGCGCTGCTCGCGCAGGCCGCGGCCACCACGGTGCTGCGGCCCGTACAGCGGCTCGGGGAGGCCGCGCGGCGGCTCGGGGAGGGCAAGCTCGACACCCGCCTCGACGTATCGGGTACGGACGAACTGGCCGACCTCTCCCACACGTTCAACATGACGGCCGAGGCGCTGGAGAAGAAGGTCGCGGACATGAGCGCCCGCGAGGAGTCCAGCCGCCGCTTCGTCGCCGACATGTCGCACGAGCTGCGGACCCCGCTGACCGCGCTGACCGCGGTCACGGAGGTGCTGGAGGAGGAGATCGACGGGCTGGACCCGATGATCGCCCCGGCGGTGGAGCTGGTCGTCAGCGAGACCCGCCGGCTCAACAACCTCGTCGAGAACCTGATGGAGGTCACCCGCTTCGACGCGGGGACCGCCCGGCTGGTCCTCGACGACGTGGACGTCGCCGACCAGGTCACGGCCTGCATCGACGCCCGCGCCTGGCTCGACGCCGTCGAACTGGACGCCGAGCGCGGGATCGTGGCCCGCCTCGACCCGCGCCGACTCGACGTCATCCTCGCCAACCTCATCGGCAACGCCCTCAAGCACGGCGGCTCGCCGGTGCGGGTCTCCGTGCGCACGGAGGGCCCGACGCTGGTCCTCGCGGTCAAGGACAACGGCCCCGGCATCCCCGAGGAGGTCCTGCCGCACGTCTTCGACCGGTTCTACAAGGCCAGCGCCTCCCGGCCGAAGTCGGACGGCAGCGGCCTGGGCCTGTCCATCGCTATGGAGAACGCGCACATCCACGGCGGGGACATCACCGCCGAGAACTCCCCGGAGGGCGGGGCGCTGTTCACCCTGCGCCTGCCCACCGACCTCACCGCCGAGGAGACCAGCGCGTGAACCCGGCCGGCGGGCTGCGGCGGCTGGCCGCCGCCGCCCTGATCGCACCCCTCGCAGCGGCCCTGTCGGCCGGCTGCGGAATCCGGGCGACCACCGTTCCCGTGGACGTGGGCCCGGCCCCCTCGCGGGTGTCCTGCGATACGCCGGACAAGCCGTCGCCGGACCTCGTGGAGGGCTTCCGGGCCACCGTCGAGATGGTGTGCGGCTCCGAACTCGTCGGGGTGGAGCGGATCGTGCCGCTGTCGGAGAAGCGGCCCGCCGGACAGCAGCGGACCGCGGTCGCGCAGGCCCTCCTCGACGCCCTGGCCCGGCCGCTGCCGCAGGCCGAGCGGGACGCGGGCTTCTCCTCCGTGGTCCCCGACGACCTCGACGTGTCCCGGCCGCGGCCCCGGGACCCGGCCGGCACGCTGCGGCTGAGCCGCAAGCCGGAGGACCTGCCGCCGCTGGCGCTCGCACAGACCGTGTGCACCCTCGCCGGGAGCGCCGCGGTCACCCCGGCGGGGCCGGCGGGCCCGGTGGTGCTGGGCGGCCCGGACGCGGACCCGCCGCGGGCCTGGGAGTGCACGGACGCCGTCCGCAACCGCCCCGAGGCCGTCCCGACCCTCGGGGAGATCGTCCGGGTCACGCCCACCCCCTCGCCGGCGGCCTCCTGAGGCTCCCGTACGGCCTGCCGCGGGCCCGGGGCGGTTCCCGTACGGGCTCCCCGGCGCGGCGGCGGGGTCCTCAGGCCGGAGCCCCCGCAGCCCCGCGGTGAGGGTCAGTTGGCGGCGTAGACGCGGACGGCGAACTCGGCGATGTCCTCGTCGCTGAGGTTCTTCGCGAGGTTCGCCTCGGTGATCATGCCGATCAGGCGGTGGCCGTTGACCACGTCGATCACCGGGAGCCGCTTGATCTGGTGGACCTCCATCGTGTCCACGGCCTCGCGCGCGGGGGCCTCGGCGTCCACCCAGTGCAGGGTGCCGCCCAGCGACCCGGCCTCCACCGCGGCCGGGTCCATGCCCTCCGCGCAGCACTTCACCACGATGTCGCGGTCGGTGACCATGCCCTTCAGGCGCTCGTCGTCACCGCAGATCGGCAGACAGCCCACGCCCAGGTCGCGCATCATGCGCGCGGCCTCCAGCAGGGACTGGTGCTCGCCCACGCACTGCACCCCGGCGGTCATCATGTCCCGGGCCCGCATGTCCTTGGTCATGGCCCTGCCTCCGTCCGTGCGGCGCTCACCGCGCCCGTGAACCGGCCCCCAGACCCCCCTAACGAGGACACCACGGGAAGGGCCCCCGGACCACTCGGTCCGGGGGCCCTCGGGGAGGCCGGTGCGCCGCGGGCCGGGGGTCAGATCCCCGCGGCGGCGGCCAGGTCCTTCTTCACCGCGTCCAGGACCTCCTGGCCGCGGGCCCGCGCGGACGCGAGCTCCGAGGCGTGCGCCACCGGGACCACGACCTCCAGGTAGCACTTGAGCTTGGGCTCGGTGCCGCTCGGGCGGACGATCACCCGGGCCTTGAAGTCGCCGTCCAGGTAGTAGCGCAGCCCGTCGGTGGGCGGCAGGGCCGGGGTGCCCTCGGAGAGGTCCTCGGCCGAGACCACGCGCAGGCCCGCCAGCGAGACCGGCGGCTGCTCGCGCAGCGCCCGCATCGCGTCGGCGATCACGGACAGGTCCTGCACCCGGACCGACAGCTGGTCGGTGGCGTGCAGGCCGTGGGCCATCGCCAGGTCGTCCAGCAGGTCGGTGAGGGTGCGGCCCTGCTCCTTGAGCTCGGAGGCCAGCTCGGCCACCAGCAGGGCGGCGGTGACCCCGTCCTTGTCGCGGACGCCCTCGGGGTCCACGCAGTAGCCGAGGGCCTCCTCGTAGCCGTAGCGCAGGCCCTCGACGCGGGCGATCCACTTGAAGCCCGTCAGGGTCTCCTCGTAGCCCAGCCCGGCCGCCTCGGCGATCCGGCCCAGCAGCGAGGAGGACACGATCGACTCCGCGAACACCCCGGAGACGCCCTTGTGGACCAGGTGCGCGGCCAGCAGGGCGCCCACCTCGTCCCCGCGCAGCATCCGCCAGCCGCCCGCCGCGGAGTCGTCCGGGACGGCCACGGCGCAGCGGTCCGCGTCGGGGTCGTTCGCGATCACGATGTCCGGGGCGGCCTCGGCGGCCTTCGCGAAGGCCAGGTCCATGGCCCCCGGCTCCTCCGGGTTCGGGAACGCGACCGTCGGGAAGGCCGGGTCCGGCTCGGCCTGCTCGGCCACCAGCACCGGCTCGGGGAACCCGGCCCGCGCGAAGGCGGCCAGGACCACGTCCTTGCCGACGCCGTGCATGGCCGTGTAGACGGTCCGCACCCCGCGCGGGGACCCGGCGGTCAGGACGGCGTCCGTACGCGCCAGGTAGGCCTCCAGGACCTCGTCGCCGAGCTCCTGCCAGCCCTCGGACGGGCGCGGTACGCCGGCCAGGTCGCCCACCGCCGCGATCTGCGCCGCGATCTTCGCGTCCACGGGGGAGACGATCTGCGAGCCGTCGCCCAGGTAGACCTTGTAGCCGTTGTCCCGGGGCGGGTTGTGGCTGGCCGTGACCTCCACGCCCGCGACGGCGCCCAGGTGCCTTATCGCGAAGGCGAGGACGGGCGTGGGCAGGGGGCGCGGCAGGACGGCGGCGCGCAGCCCGGCGCCGGTCATGACGGCGGCCGTGTCGCGGGCGAAGTCCGCCGACTTGTAGCGCGCGTCGTACCCGACCACGACGAGCCCGCCCCCGTGGCCCTCGGCCCTGAGGTGGGCCGCGAGGCCGGCCGCGGCGCGGATGACCACGGAGCGGTTCATCCGCATCGGGCCCGCGCCCAGCTCGCCGCGCAGTCCGGCGGTGCCGAACTGGAGCGTGCCCGAGAAGCGGTCCGCGAGCTCCGTCCCGGCCGCGGCGTCGCCCGCGTCCGCGGACGCGATGAGCGCGGCGAGCTCGGCCGCGGTCTCCGCGTCCGGGTCCTCGGCCCGCCAGGCCTCGGCGCGTGCGATCAGATCGTCCTGCACTGGTTCCCCTTCCGTACGGGTGGTCCCACTGGTCTTGCCGGTCCCGCTCAGATCCGGTCGAGGACCCGGGTCAGCAGCTCGCCCATGCGGGCGGCGGAGTCGCGGCCCGCCTGCAGGACCTCTTCGTGGTTCAGCGGCTCGCCGGACAGGCCCGCGGCCAGGTTGGTGACCAGGGAGATGCCCAGGACCTCGGCGCCGGCCTCGCGGGCCGCGATGGCCTCCAGGACCGTGGACATGCCGACCAGGTCGGCGCCCATGACGCGGATCATGTTGATCTCGGCCGGGGTCTCGTAGTGGGGGCCGGGGAACTGCACGTAGACGCCCTCTTCGAGGGTCTCGTCGATCTCCTTGCACATCGCGCGCAGCCGCGGCGAGTACAGGTCGGTGAGGTCCACGAAGTTCGCGCCGACGATCGGCGAGGTGGCCGTGAGGTTGATGTGGTCGCTGATCAGGACCGGCTGGCCGGGGCGCATGCCCTCGCGGAGGCCGCCGCAGCCGTTGGTCAGCACGACGGTCTTGCAGCCGGCCGCGACGGCGGTGCGCACGCCGTGGGCGACGGCGGCGACGCCGCGGCCCTCGTAGTAGTGCGTGCGGCCGAGGAAGACCAGGGCGCGCTTGTCGCCGATCTTGTACGAGCGGACCTTGCCGCCGTGGCCCTGGACGGCCGCGGGCGGGAAGCCGGGGAGGTCGGTGATGAGGAACTCGGCCTCGGGGGCGCCGAGGGCCTCGGCGGCGGGGGCCCAGCCGGAGCCCATCACGAGCGCGACGTCGTGGGTTTCGGCGCCGGTGAGCTCACGCAGGCGGGCCGCGGCGGCAGCGGCGGAGGCGTGGGGGTCGGTAGCAGATGCGTTCACGCGGATGAGGGTAACCGCTCGAGTCCTACGCGCGTAGATGACCAGGCTTACGTACTTCAGATCGTTGCGTTGTCGTTTCCGACGAACGGCTGCGAATGCCGTGGATGGACCCCGGCGGACCGGCCCGCCGGGGCGGTGCTCAGCAGGGGCGCTTGCGCAGTTCCATCACGTAGTCGTGGGGGGCGCCGGCGGACTCGGCGGCGTCGGCGATCTCGCCGAGGTACCGGGCCGAGGGCAGACCACCCTCGTAGCCGTTGAGGACGTAGCACCAGGCCGCCTCCTCGCCGTCGAGCGTGTGCACCCTGATCCTCATGCGGCGGTAGATGTCGAGCCCGACCCCCTCCCAGCGGTCCATCGAGTCCTCGTCGAGGGGCGCGATGTCGTAGAGGGCGACGAAGACCTGGGAGCGCGGGGCTTCGACGACCGTGGCGAGGGCGCCCTCCCAGCCCATCTGCTCGCCGCCGAAGGTGAGCCGCCAGTCGTTGATCCAGCCCGTGCCGCGCAGCGGGGAATGCGGGGCGCGGCGCGTCATCAGCCGCGGGTCGAGGTTGCCGGCGTACGCGGCGTAGAGCGACATGGGATCGAGGGTACGGGAGGGTCGGCCGTGGTGGACCTACCGGATGGCCGGGCCTGGAGTGAAGCACCTTGGCGCGTGCGGGACAATGGCGTACGGAATGCATCCCCCGGGGACACCCCCCGGACCGCCGGCCGGGGCGGCAGCCGGCCGGGTAGACGTGAGGTGGGCTTTTCGTGACCCGGATCGTGATCATCGGCGGTGGACCCGGCGGCTATGAGGCGGCGCTCGTAGGTGCGCAGCTCGGCGCGGAGGTGACCGTCGTCGACTGCGACGGTCTGGGCGGGGCGTCGGTGCTCACCGACTGCGTGCCCTCCAAGACCCTCATCGCGACCGCCGAGGTGATGACCAACTTCGACAGCTCGTACGAGGAGCTGGGGATCATCGTCGCCGACGACACCCCGCCGCTGGAGCAGTCGGCCCGCGTGGTCGGCGTGGACCTCGGCAAGGTCAACCGGCGCGTGAAGCGGCTGGCGCTGGCCCAGTCGCACGACATCACCGCCTCCGTGACCCGGGCCGGCGCCCGCGTGATGCGCGGCCGCGCCAAGCTGGGCGGCCCGCAGGGCATCGACGGCACCCGCGACGTGATCGTCACCGCTGCGGACGGCACCGAGACGATCCTGACCGCCGAGGCGGTGCTGATCGCCACCGGCGGCACCCCCCGCGAGATCCCCGACGCCCAGCCCGACGGCGAGCGCATCCTGAACTGGACCCAGGTCTACGACCTGGACGAGCTCCCCGAGGAGCTCATCGTGGTCGGCTCCGGCGTCACCGGTGCCGAGTTCGCCGGCGCCTACCAGGCCCTGGGCTCGCGGGTCACGCTGGTCTCCTCCCGCGACCGGGTGCTCCCGGGCGAGGACCCGGACGCAGCGGCGGTCCTGGAGGACGTGTTCCGGCGCCGCGGCATGAACGTGATCTCCCGCGCCCGCGCGGAGTCCGCGAAGCGCGTGGGCGACCGGGTGGAGGTCACCCTCGCCGACGGCCGCGTGATCTCCGGCACGCACTGCCTGATGGCGGTCGGCGCGGTCCCGAACACCCGCGACATGAACCTGGAGGAGTCCGGGGTCAAGCTGAAGGAGTCGGGCCACATCTGGACCGACAAGGTCTCCCGGACCAGCACCCCGGGCGTGTACGCGGCCGGTGACGTGACCGGCGTCTTCGCCCTCGCCTCGGTGGCGGCGATGCAGGGCCGGATCGCGATGTACCACTTCCTCGGCGACGCGGTGACCCCGCTGAACCTGAAGACGGTCTCGTCCAACGTCTTCACCGACCCGGAGATCGCGACCGTCGGCTACACGCAGGCGGACGTGGACGCGGGCAAGATCGACGCCCGGGTCGTGAAGCTCCCGCTGCTGCGCAACCCGCGCGCGAAGATGCAGGGCATCCGGGACGGCTTCGTGAAGCTGTTCTGCCGCCCGGGCACCGGGATCGTCGTCGGCGGCGTCGTGGTCTCCCCGCGCGCGAGCGAGCTGATCCACCCGATCTCGATCGCGGTCGACAACAACCTGACCGTGGAGCAGATCGCAAACGCGTTCACGGTGTACCCCTCTCTGTCGGGTTCGATCGCCGAAGTGGCCCGCCAGCTGCACACCCGCAAGGCCTAGCGGGGACCGTCCGCACCGCCAACCGCCACTGGTGGAAGGGGTTTTGGGGCGCCCTGCCGAAACGTTCGGCCCGGACCGCGGGGTCCGGGCCGCGCGTATACCACTACTCGCCCCACGGTGCGGACAACTTCGGAAATCCGGCGCAAGGAGCTGAAAGCAGACGGTCGTTGGCGTTACTGTCGGTTTCGTGTTCGCTGCAGAACGTCGCCAGTTGATCCTCGAAATGGTGCGCGCCAACGGAGCCGTCTCGCTCCGTGAGCTCGCCCGCGTCGTCCAGACCTCCGAAGTGACCGTACGGCGGGACGTGCGGGCGCTGGAGGCAGAAGGACTCCTCGACCGCCGGCACGGCGGTGCGGTCTTGCCGGGCGGTTTCACGCGGGAGTCCGGCTTTCCGCAAAAGTCCCATCTCGCGACGGCGGAGAAGACCGCCATTGCCGATGTCGCCGCCGGACTCGTCGAAGAGGGCGAGGCCATCGTCGTCGGCGCGGGCACCACCACCCAGGAGCTGGCCCGCCGGCTCGCGCGGGTGCCCGGCCTGACCGTCGTCACCAACTCCCTCCTGGTCGCCCAGGCCCTGGCCCACGCCAACCGCGTCGAGGTCGTGATGACCGGCGGGACCCTGCGCGGTTCGAACTACGCGCTGGTCGGCAGCGGTGCCGAGCAGTCCCTCCAGGGGCTGCGGGTCTCCCGGGCCTTCCTGTCGGGCAGCGGCCTGACCGCCGAGCGCGGGCTGTCCACGTCCAACATGCTCTCCGCGAGCGTGGACCGGGCGCTCGTCCAGGCGGCGGCGGAGGTCGTGGTCCTCGCGGACCACACCAAGCTCGGTACGGACACCATGTTCCAGACCGTGCCCACCGATGTGATCACCCGTCTGGTCACCGACGAGCCGCCGCCGCACGACGACCGCTCGCAGACCGAGCTCCAGGCCCTCGCGGACCAGGGGGTGCAGATCACGGTCGCCGGTTCGGGGCTGCCGGGCGCCGCCGGGGGCGACGGGCTGGGCGGCGGGCGCCGCCCGCAGCGCCGGGAGTCGCCGCTGCCGGTCCAGCGCCGGGCCGGTACCGCAGCCCCGCTGCGGGCCGCCGCCCTCGTGGACCCGGGGGAGCGGGCCCGGGTCGCGGACCTGCGCAGGCGCTGAGCACCGTACGCACGCGGGAAGCCCGAAGGCCCCGTCCGGTTCCGAACCGGGCGGGGCCTTCGGGTGCGTACGGTCCGGCGGGGTGCGCCCGCCGGACCGTACGGCCTCAGTCCTTGATCTCGCAGATCGTGGCGCCGGAGGTGAGGGAGGCGCCGACCTCGGCCGTCAGGCCGACGACGGTGCCGGAGCGGTGCGCGTTGAGCGGCTGCTCCATCTTCATGGCCTCCAGGACGACGACCAGCTCGCCCTCCTCGACCCGCTGGCCCTCTTCGACCGCGACCTTGACGATCGTGCCCTGCATCGGGGAGGCCAGGGTGTCGCCGGAGGCGGCCGGGCCGGACTTCTTGGCCACGCGGCGCTTGGGCTTGGCACCGCCCGCGGCGGCCGTGCGGGCCAGGGTCATGCCGAGCGAGGAGGGCAGCGAGACCTCCAGGCGCTTGCCGCCGACCTCGACCACGACGGTCTCGCGGCCCGGCTCGTCCTCGGTCTCCTCGGCCGCGGGGGCCGCGAACGCCGGGATCTCGTTGACGAAACCGGTCTCGATCCAGCGGGTGTGCACCGTGAACGGCGTACCGTCCGCGGGCGCGAAGGCCGGGTCGACGACGACCGCGCGGTGGAACGGGATGGCCGTGGCCATGCCCTCCACCTTGAACTCCGCCAGGGCGCGGGCGGCGCGCTGGAGGGCCTGCTCGCGGGTGGCGCCGGTGACGACCAGCTTCGCCAGCAGGGAGTCCCAGGCGGGGCCGATGACCGAGCCGGTCTCGACGCCCGCGTCCAGGCGGACGCCGGGGCCGGTGGGCGGGCTGAAGAGGGTCACGGTGCCGGGGGCGGGCAGGAAGTTGCGGCCCGGGTCCTCGCCGTTGATGCGGAACTCGAAGGAGTGGCCGCGCAGCTCGGGGTCCCCGTAGCCGAGCTCCTCGCCGTCGGCGATGCGGAACATCTCGCGGACCAGGTCGATGCCGGTGACCTCTTCGGTGACCGGGTGCTCGACCTGGAGGCGGGTGTTGACCTCGAGGAAGGAGATCGTGCCGTCGGCGGCGACGAGGAACTCGACGGTGCCGGCGCCCACGTAGCCGGCCTCCTTGAGGATGGCCTTGGAGGCGCGGTACAGCTCGGCGTTCTGCTCCTCGCTCAGGAAGGGGGCCGGGGCCTCCTCGACGAGCTTCTGGTGGCGGCGCTGGAGCGAGCAGTCGCGGGTCGAGACCACGACCACGTTGCCGTGGCTGTCCGCCAGGCACTGGGTCTCGACGTGGCGGGGCCGGTCGAGGTAGCGCTCGACGAAGCACTCGCCGCGGCCGAAGGCGGCCACGGCCTCGCGCACGGCGGACTCGTAGAGCTCGGGCACCTCTTCGAGGGTGCGGGCGACCTTCAGGCCGCGGCCGCCGCCGCCGAAGGCCGCCTTGATGGCGATCGGCAGGCCGTGCTCCTCGGCGAAGGCGACGACCTCCTCGGCGCCCGAGACCGGGTCCGGGGTGCCGGCGACCAGCGGGGCACCGGCGCGCTGGGCGATGTGACGGGCCGCCACCTTGTCGCCGAGGTCGCGGATGGCCTGCGGGGGCGGGCCGATCCAGGTCAGGCCCGCGTCGATGACGGCCTGGGCGAATTCGGCGTTCTCGGAGAGAAAGCCGTAACCCGGGTGGATGGCGTCGGCACCGGAATCGGCGGCGGCCTGGAGCACCTTGGAGATGTCCAGGTAGCTCGCGGCCGGGGTGTCACCGCCCAGGGCGAATGCCTCGTCTGCCGCGCGGACGTGCAGAGCGTCCCGGTCCGGATCTGCGTAGACGGCTACGCTCGCGATCCCGGCATCCCGGCAGGCCCGGGCAACGCGGACAGCGATTTCGCCACGGTTGGCGATGAGCACCTTGCGCACGATGGCTCCCTCCTTGAAACAAGCTGAGTTTAGGGACAGCCGACACGGCCTTTCGACCCGTCCCCGGAGGTGACCTTGCCCACACACAGCGTGATGCGAGTGCCGCTCCAGTTTCGAAAACCCTTGTGGCGCCCGGGACCAGGGGAATCCCCGACTGCACAGTAACCCCGTCCTGTGGTCAAGGTCTCTGTCCACGGGGTCACCGCCCCGGGGGGATCCTTTGTGGAGTCCCTACGAACGGGCGAATGTTTCTTTGCGCCGGGGCGGCCGCGGGCACGGCCGCCGTCACTCTTCTTGTCGTCGGGGGTACCCGGCAGTAGCCTCCGGGTCGAACACACTGCGGACGTGTCGTCGGGCGGGGATGGGGGCGTTGGGGTGCGCAGACTCACGGCCGGGGCGGCCGCCCTCCTGCTCTTCGCCGAGGCGCTCGGCTCCGTCCTCGTCCACCACGTGCTCGGCACGGTCACCCGGCGCCAGTCGATGTCGATCGCCGGTATCGATCCGGATGTCATGACCACGACAACATACGTGCTCGGGGCGGCCCTGGGCGGCTACCTCGCCTGCTGTGGTGCGGTCCTGCTGCGCGCGGCCCTGCGCGACCGGCCCCCGGGCCGCGCCGGCCGGATCCTGCTCATCGCCTGCGCGGTCACCCACGCGGTCCTCGGCGCGCTCTCCGTCGGGCTCGTGGGCTGGGGAGGCTTCCTCTTCATGGCGCTCGTCCTCACCCTGCTCGTCCTGGGCCTCACGCTGTACGCCCCCGCCGGGCCGCCCGCCGGGGGCGGGGACGGTGCCGGGCCCGGGGACGCGGTGGCGGACGGGGTGCCCCCGCCCGCCGCCGCTTAGCCGCCCCGGGGGCTCTGGGAGGGGCGTACGGGCCTTGGCGGGCCGTGGCGGGAGGCCGGGGCCCCTCAGGCCCCTCAGGCCTCAGGAACCCCTCAGGCCCACAGGTCCGTGACGGACACGCCCAGTTCGCCCAGGAGCGAGCGCAGCAGCGGCATCGAGATGCCGATGACGTTGCCGGGGTCGCCGTCGATGCCGTCGATGAACGGGGACGAGAGGCCGTCCAGGGTGAACGCGCCCGCCACGTGCAGGGGTTCGCCGCTGGCCACGTACGCCGCGACCTCCGCGTCCGTCGGCTCGCCGAAGCGGACCGTGGTGGAGGCGGTCGCCGAGACCTGCCGGCCGGTCGCCGTGTCGATCACGCAGTGCCCGGTGCGCAGCACCCCGCTGCGGCCCCGCATGGCCTTCCAGCGGGCCGTGGCCTCCTCGGCGTCCGCGGGCTTGCCGAGGGCCTCGCCGTCGAGCTCCAGCACCGAGTCGCAGCCCACCACCAGGGCGCCCGCGGCCTCCGCCAGGGCGGCGACCACGCCGGCCTTGGCCTCGGCGAGGGCGAGGGCCAGCTCGGCGGGGCTGTCCGCGGTGACGGAGTCCTCGTCGAACCCGCTCACGATCACGTGCGGGGCGAGTCCGGCCTGCCGGAGCAGGTTGAGGCGGGCGGGGGAGGCGGAGGCGAGCACCAGGGAGCGCGCGGGCTGGTTGGTCATGCGGCCATCGTAGGGAGCGGCGCGGGGGCGTGTCAGACCCCCAGCAGGTAGACGACCACCAGCATGGCGATCACCAGGACCACGGTCATCCGGCGGATCATCGCCTGGGCCTCGCGCATGTCCTCGGGGGGTTCGTTCTTCGGGTCGGACCAGAGCATGTGCCGATCCTGGCCCGCGGGACGCCGGTGGCGCCTGAGTACGGGTACTCAGGCGCCACCGTCCCGGAGGATCATCTCCACCCGGGCCGAAGGTCCCGTACGGGTGGGGACCCGTACGGGTGCGGCCCCGGTGCCGGGGCCTATCCGGGCCAGTACGTGCGGGCCCAGGAGCCCGGGCCGGGGTGCGGGGGCCGGCGGCGGGCCACGCGCGCCGGGTCCGACCACCCGTCCGGGGTCCGGGAGGCGCCCTGCGGCGCCGCGGCCAGCGCCGCGGCGCGCGCTTGGACCACCGCCAGGGCGGCGGCCAGCTCCTCGGGGGTCGGGTTGCCCTTGACGACCTTGATCATGCGAACAGCCCTTCTGCTACAGCGGGATGTTGCCGTGCTTCTTCGGAGGCAGGGACTCGCGCTTGGTGCGCAGCTGCCGCAGGCCCCGCACGATGTGCCCGCGGGTGTCCGACGGCAGGACGACGGCGTCGACGTAGCCGCGCTCGGCCGCCACGTACGGGTTGAGGAGGGTGTCCTCGTAGTCGGCGATCAGCTCGGCGCGCACGGCCTCCTGGGCCTGGGCGTCGCCGGCCTCGGCGATGGTGCGGCGGTGCAGGATGTTGACCGCGCCCTGGGCGCCCATCACGGCGATCTGCGCGGTGGGCCAGGCCAGGTTGAGGTCCGCGCCCAGGTGCTTGGAGCCCATGACGTCGTACGCGCCGCCGAAGGCCTTGCGGGTGATGACGGTGATCAGCGGGACGGTCGCCTCGGCGTACGCGTAGATGAGCTTGGCGCCGCGGCGGATGATGCCGTTGTACTCCTGGTCGGTGCCCGGCAGGAAGCCCGGGACGTCGACGAAGGTCAGGACGGGCACGTTGAAGGCGTCGCAGGTGCGCACGAAGCGCGCGGCCTTCTCGGAGGCGTTGATGTCCAGGCAGCCGGCGAACTGCATGGGCTGGTTGGCGACCACGCCCACCGGGTGGCCCTCGACCCGGCCGAAGCCGGTGACGATGTTCGGGGCGAACAGCGCCTGGGTCTCCAGGAACTCGCCGTCGTCGAGCACGTGCTCCAGCACGGTGTGCATGTCGTACGGCTGGTTGGCGCTGTCCGGGATGAGGGTGTCGAGCTCCAGGTCCGAATCGGTGACCGCGAGGTCGGCCTCCTCCGGGAAGGCCGGCGGCTCGGACAGGTTGTTCGAGGGCAGGTAGGACAGCAGCGACTTGACGTACTCGATGGCGTCCTTCTCGTCCCCGGCCAGGTGGTGGGCCACGCCGGAGGTCGAGTTGTGGGTGCGCGCGCCGCCCAGCTCCTCGAAGCCCACGTCCTCGCCGGTGACCGTCTTGATGACGTCGGGGCCGGTGATGAACATGTGCGAGGTCTGGTCGACCATCACCGTGAAGTCGGTGATCGCGGGGGAGTACACCGCACCGCCCGCGCACGGGCCCACGACCAGCGAGATCTGCGGGATCACGCCGGAGGCGTGGGTGTTGCGGCGGAAGATCTCCCCGTACATGCCGAGGGCCATGACGCCCTCCTGGATGCGGGCGCCGCCGGAGTCGTTGATGCCGACGACCGGGCAGCCGGTCTTCAGCGCGAAGTCCATGACCTTCATGATCTTCTGGCCGAAGACCTCGCCGAGGGAGCCGCCGAGGACGGTGAAGTCCTGGGAGAACACCGCGACCGGGCGGCCGTCCACGGTGCCGTACCCGGTGACGACCCCGTCGCCGTACGGGCGGTTCTTCTCCATGCCGAAATCGGTGGAGCGGTGCCGGGCGAACTCGTCCAGCTCCACGAAGGAGCCCTCGTCCAGCAGCAGCTCGACCCGCTCACGCGCCGTCAGCTTGCCCTTGGCGTGCTGCTTCTCCACGGCCCGCGCCGAGCCGGCGTGCACGGCCTCCTCGGTGCGGCGCCGGAAATCGGCGATCTTCCCCGCGGTGGTGTGGATGTCGATCTGCGTCCCGGAGGACGGCTCGGAGGGGTGTGACATCGGCGTCGCGGCTCCCTGCACTGGGTCAACTCTCATGACTACTGATGGCTACTGGCACGTAGCGTAACGGCGCGCATGGCGCGCGGCAGTGCGGCGTTTCCCACACCTAATGTGGCTTGCATGACGCCATCGGATGCCCCATCCCCCGCACCGTCCGGCCGCTGGTCCAGCCTCGACCGGCCGCCCCTCGCCCTCGCCGCGCTCCGGCGCTCGCTGCTCACCCCCGGCGGCCTGTGGACCTCCGTCGAGCTCGTCGAGCGCACGGGGTCCACCAACACCGACCTGGCCGCCCGCGCCGCGGAACTCCCCGAGGGCGCCGTCCTGGTCGCCGAGGAGCAGACCGCCGGCCGCGGCCGCCTCGACCGCACCTGGAGCGCCCCCGCCCGCTCCGGGCTGTTCTTCTCCGTGCTGCTCAAGCCCGACCCGGCACGGGTGCCCGCCGAGCGCTGGGGCTGGCTGACCCTGCTGGCCGGGGTCGCCGCCGCCACCGCCCTGTCCCGTGCGGCCGGGGTGGACACCGCCCTCAAGTGGCCCAACGACCTGCTGGTCACCGTCGACGGCCACGAGCGCAAGACCGGCGGGATCCTCGCCGAGCGGGCCGGGCCGGGCGGCGAGGGCGTGGTCGTCGGCATCGGGCTGAACGTCACGCTGACCGAGGACGAGCTCCCCGTCCCCACCGCCGGCTCCCTGGCCCTCGCCAAGGCCGCCGTCACGGACCGCGCACCCCTCCTCAAGGCCGTGCTGCGCTCCCTGGAGGAGTGGTACGGGCGCTGGCAGGAGGCCGGGGGCGACCCCTCCGAGAGCGGGCTCCAGGAGACGTACGCGGCCGGCTGCGCCACCCTCGGGCGGCACGTGCGGGCCGAGCTGCCCGGCGGCCGGGAGCTCACCGGGACGGCCGAGGCGGTGGACGCGGACGGCCGGCTCGTGGTCCGTACGGCGGACGGGGAGCGGGAGCGGGTCGGGGCCGGCGACGTGGTTCACCTGCGCGCCGGTCAGTAGGTACGGCCGGTGGGGAGTGAGCTACGGCACACCTGCCGTATGGTTTAGGCGATCGCCGGTCCCGTCGGTGATCACCTGGATCGGCAGGCCAGAGCGCGCGGAATGGACAGGAGGCGGCCCTTGACCGTCGACGACACCGGCTCCAGCGCGCCCGGACCCGGATCCGCCCCGGCCACGCCGATCGGGCGGGACCAGCACACCCCGATGCACGAGGTCGACCACACGGCCGAACCGACCGCGGACCCGCTCGCCATCCGGCTGGAGCAGCTCATCCTCGGCGCCGAGCGCCGGTACACCCCCTTCCAGGCGGCCCGCAGTGCCGGGGTGTCGATGGAGCTCGCCTCGCGCTTCTGGCGCGCGATGGGCTTCGCGGACATCGGGCAGGCGCGGGCGCTGACCGAGGCGGACGTGCTGGCGCTGCGGCGGCTGGCGGGCCTGGTGGAGGCCGGGCTGCTCAGCGAGCCGATGGCGGTGCAGGTCGCGCGGTCCACGGGGCAGACCACGGCCCGGCTCGCGGAGTGGCAGATCGACTCCTTCCTGGAGGGGCTGACCGAGCCGCCCGAGCCGGGGATGACCCGTACCGAGGTGACGTACCCGCTGGTGGAGCTGCTGCTGCCGGAGCTGGAGGAGTTCCTCGTCTACGTGTGGCGGCGGCAGCTGGCCGCGGCCACCGGGCGCGTGGTGCAGGTCGCCGACGACGAGGAGATGGTGGACCGGCGGCTCGCGGTGGGCTTCGCCGACCTGGTCGGCTTCACCCGCCTGACCCGGCGGCTGGAGGAGGAGGAGCTCGGCGAGCTCGTCGAGACCTTCGAGACCACGGCCGCGGACCTGGTGGCCGCGCACGGCGGCCGGCTGATCAAGACCCTCGGCGACGAGGTGCTGTACGCGGCCGACGACGCCGGGACCGCCGCCGAGATCGCGCTGCGGCTCATCGAGACCATGGACAGCGACGAGTCCATGCCCGAGCTGCGCGTGGGCATCGCCTTCGGCACGGTCACCACGCGCATGGGCGACGTCTTCGGCACCACGGTGAACCTGGCCAGCCGGCTGACCTCGATAGCCCCGAAGAACACCGTGCTGGTGGACGGTGCGCTCGCGGAGGAGCTCGGCCGCACCGGCGAGTCCCCGCTGTCGGAGAAGGACGCCGAGCTCGCGGGCGACACCGCCCCGGGCACCTCGAAGCCGTACCGCTTCGCACTCCAGCCGATGTGGCAGCGGCCGGTGCGCGGGCTCGGGATCGTGGAGCCCTGGCTGCTCACGCGCCGAGCCCCTAAGCTCCCCGGGTAACGATCGTTAACCGGGAGGGTTCGCCATGACGTCCGCACCGCACGAGCAGGCCGCCGCATCCGCATCCGACGCGGCGGGGCGGAGCGCGGGGGAGCGCTTCGGGGAGTTCGTGGAGGTGCGCCGGCACGGGGACGGCGGGCACGTGGCCGAGCTGGTGCTGGACCGCCCCAAGGCCATGAACGCCGTCTCGACCGAGATGGCGCGCTCCATCGCGGCCGCCTGCGCCGCCCTGTCGGCGGACCCCTCGGCGCGGGTGGTCGTGCTGACCTCCACCCACGAGCGGGCCTTCTGCGTGGGCGCGGACCTCAAGGAGCGCAACTCCTTCACGGACGCGGACCTCGTGCGCCAGCGGCCGACCGCGCGGGCCGCCTACACCGGCGTACTGGAGCTCCCGATGCCCTCGATCGCGGCGGTCGGGGGCTTCGCCCTGGGCGGCGGCTTCGAGCTGGCGCTGTCCTGCGACCTGATCGTGGCGGACGGGAACGCCCTGGTGGGCCTGCCGGAGGTCTCGGTCGGCGTGATCCCGGGCGGCGGCGGTACGCAGCTGCTGCCGCGCCGGGTCGGGGCCGCGCGGGCCGCCGAGCTGATCTTCTCCGCCCGCCGGGTGGAGGCCGCCGAGGCCCTGTCGCTGGGGCTGGTGGACTCCCTGGTGGCCGCCGGGGAGGCCCGTACGGCCGCCCTGGAGCTGGCGCGGGCCATCGCGGGCAACTCGCCCGTGGGGCTGCGGGCCGCGAAGCGGGCGCTGCGGCTGGGGCACGGGATGGACCTGCGGGCCGGGCTGGAGGTCGAGGACGCGGCCTGGCGCTCGGTGGCCTTCTCCGGGGACCGGGCGGAGGGCGTGGCGGCCTTCAACGAGAAGCGCCGGCCGAACTGGCCCGGCGAGTAGGGCGGCGGGGCGGATGCGGCGGCGGGTCGACCGACTGCCGCATTTGTCCTGATGAATTCGGACAAAACTTCTCAGCGGTGTTTAGCCTTGAGTGATGGGACTTGACGAGCGGCTGCGGGCCGTCGTGGGCCTCGCCCAGGCCATGGCCGCGGCGCACACGCCGCAGGAGAGCGTGCGGGCGGCCGCGGGCGGTGCGCGGGTGGCGATGGGCGGCTCCTTCGCCGCCGTCTCCGCCTGGGAGCGCGAGCGCGGCCGGCTCCGGGTGCTGGTGAACGAGGGGGAGCGGCGGCCCGGCGAGGAGGAGTTCCCCGCCGACGAGTCGTACCCCGTGCACGACTTCCCCGAGATCACCGAGGTCCTGCACGAGCGCTGGGCCGGCGGCGGCGGTCCGCACGCCTGGGTGGAGGAGGCGGGCGGTACGGGCCGCAGGTCGGCCTCCCTGCGGCGGCGCGGGCGCGGCAGCTGCGTGGTGGCGCCGGTGGTCCTGCGCGGGCGCGCGTGGGGCGAGCTGTACGTGGCCCGGGAGGCCGGGGAGCCGCCCTTCGGGCCCGGGGACGCGGAGTTCGCGGCGGTGCTGGCCGCGGTGGTCGCGGCGGGGCTGGCGCAGAACGAGCGGCTGGAGGAGGCCCGCAGACTGGCCTTCACCGACCCGCTGACCGGGCTGGCCAACCGCCGGGCCGTGGACGTGAGCCTGGACGGGGCCCTGGAGCGGCACCGCGCGGACGGCACGGTCGTCAGCCTGGTCGTCTGCGACCTGAACGGCCTGAAGAAGGTCAACGACACCCTCGGGCACGCCACCGGCGACCGGCTGCTGGAACGGTTCGGCTCGGTGCTGAGCCGCTGCGGGGCGCGGCTGCCCGGGGCGCTGGCCGCCCGGCTCGGCGGGGACGAGTTCTGCCTGGTGGCGGTGGGTCCGGCGGCCGACGAGGTGGTGGCCGTCGCCGCGGAGCTGTGCACCCGGGCCGCCGCCCTGGAGCTCGGCGAGGGGGTGGCCTGCGGGATCGCCTCCACCGGCGACCCCATCGGGCAGGTGAAGTCCTCCCGGCGGCTGTTCCGCCTCGCCGACGCGGCGCAGTACCGGGCCAAGGCGGCCCGCTCCGCCGAACCGGTGGTCGCGGGCCGCGACCACGCCGTCGTACCGCTCGCGGACAGCGCGCAGCCCGGGACGGGGGAGCGGCGGCGCTTCCGGGGGCGGTAGGCGGGCTCCCCGGCGCCCGGCACGCGCCGCCTGCGGGCCGGCGGGCGGGGCCCCCGGCGCCGGCGTGCGACCCGCCCCCTGCCGCCTCCCCGGGCCGGGAAGGGCCTCGCGGCGGCCGGTAAGGGGCACCCTCCGAACTCACTAGTGACATGTAGGGATTCAATCCGTAGGGTGCTGAATATGGATATGCACACTGTCGTGCTGGGGACCTCCGGCACCACCGCCGAGGACGTGATCGCCGTCGCCCGCGGCAACGCACGGATCGAGCTGTCCGCCGAGGCCCTGGACGCCCTCGCCCGCGCCCGGGAGATCGTGGACGCCCTCGCCGCCAAGCCCGATCCCGTCTACGGGGTCTCGACCGGCTTCGGCGCCCTCGCCACCCGCCACATCAGCCCCGAGCTGCGCGCCCAGCTCCAGCGCAACATCGTCCGCAGCCACGCGGCCGGCCTCGGCCCGCGCGTCGAGCGCGAGGTCGTCCGCGCCCTGATGTTCCTGCGGCTCAAGACCGTGGCCTCCGGCCACACCGGGGTCCGCCCCGAGGTCGCCCAGACCATGGCCGACGTGCTCAACGCGGGCATCACCCCCGTCGTCCACGAGTACGGCTCCCTCGGCTGCTCCGGGGACCTCGCCCCGCTCTCGCACTGCGCGCTCACCCTCATGGGCGAGGGCGACGCCGAGGGCCCCGACGGCACCGTGCGCCCCGCCGGCGAACTCCTCGCCGAGGCCGGCATCACCCCCGTCGAGCTCCGCGAGAAGGAGGGCCTCGCCCTCCTCAACGGCACCGACGGCATGCTCGGCATGCTCGTCATGGCCATCGCCGACCTGGGCACCCTCTACACCAGCGCCGACATCACCGCCGCGCTGTCCCTGGAGGCCCTCCTCGGCACCGAGAAGGTCCTCGCCCCCGAGCTGCACGCCATCCGCCCGCACCCCGGCCAGGGCGCCTCCGCGGCCAACATGGCCGCCGTCCTCAAGGACTCCGGGCTCGTCCGGCACTTCCAGGAGGAGTCCGCGCCCCGCGTGCAGGACGCCTACTCCGTGCGCTGCGCCCCGCAGGTGGCCGGCGCCGGCCGCGACACCCTCGCGCACGCCGCCCTGGTCGCCTCCCGCGAGCTGGCCGCCGCCGTCGACAACCCCGTCGTCCTCCCGGACGGCCGCGTCGAGTCGAACGGCAACTTCCACGGCGCCCCGGTCGCCTACGTCCTGGACTTCCTGGCCATCGTCGCCGCCGACCTCGGCTCCATCTGCGAGCGCCGCACCGACCGGCTCCTCGACAAGAACCGCAGCCACGGCCTGCCGGCCTTCCTCGCCGACGACGCCGGCGTGGACTCGGGCCTGATGATCGCCCAGTACACCCAGGCCGCCCTGGTCAGCGAGATGAAGCGGCTGGCCGTACCGGCCTCCGCCGACTCCATCCCCTCCTCCGCCATGCAGGAGGACCACGTCTCCATGGGCTGGTCCGCGGCCCGCAAGCTGCGCACGGCCGTCGACAACCTCTCCCGGATCGTCGCCATCGAGCTGTACGCCGCCACCCGCGCGATCGAGCTGCGCCGCGGGCTCACCCCGGCCCCCGCCAGCAGCGCCGCCATCGCGGCCACCCGGGCCGCGGGCGTCGAGGGCCCGGGTCCGGACCGCTTCCTCGCCCCCGACCTGGCGGCGGCGGACGCGTTCGTCCGCGCGGGCGGCCTCGTCGCCGCCGTGGAGCCGGTCACCGGCCCGCTGGCCTGACCCGTACGGGCCGCCCGGCGGGTCCGGCCGGTCCGTGGGTCCGGCCCATCCGGAACGGAAAGCGGAACACGCGCGGGAAACACCCGCAGGGAGCACTCAGTACGGCCGGAGGGCCGCCGCCGGATCGACCGGGGGCGGCCCTCCGGGCGTTTCGGGGTCTCCCCGCGGGCCCGGCCGGCAGCCGCCGGCAGGACCGCGGGCCGGCGGGCCGGCGGGGCTCAGGAGCCCTGCCGGCGGGTGGCCGAGAAGGTGACGAAACCGGCCCCGATGCCCAGGCAGAGCATCCCTCCGAGCAGGTACGGAGTGGTGTCCGCACTGCCGGTGTCAGCCAGGCTGACCTGCTGTGCGGCCGGTTCCGGGCCGGGTGCGGACAGCACGGCGCGGCCTTGCGGGGCGGAGCCGGCCCGGTCCGTGGTGGCGTTCGCCGAGGGGACGAACCAGAGGGCGGCGAGGAGGGTTCCCGCACCGATGGCGGTGAGCAGCGGGCGACGTGCGGACACGGAGCGATCCCCCTTGTGGCAGCAGCGAATTGGCCGTGTGCGCCGATGCTAATGAAAGGGGCGGGTCGTGGGAAAGCCAGGGGGTCCGCGGCCGTACGCTCCGTGCCATGAGCACTTCTGAGTCATCACGATACGTACGTCTTAGGGTTGATTTGGTGCTGGAGGTGTCGGGACCCGAGGAGCTGACCGGGGCCGCACTGGCGCACATCGCCGCCGACGAGTTCATGCCGGACGAGGAGCGGGGGCACGCCGAGGCGGCCGTACGGGAAGACGAAGCGGAAGCCCTCGCCTACCTGGTCGACCCCTTCGACCTGGTCTCCGAGGTCCCCGGTGTGGAACTGGCCCAGGCCTCCTGGAGCACCGAGCCCGTCGAATACGACCCCGAGTCGATGGAGTGGGACCTCGACGAGGAAGATGGGGGAGACAGCGCGGAGGACGACCGGTAGCCGCGGAGCGGCCGTGGGATGGCCCACATCCGTCCGGACGTGGAACCGAAACCGTGCGCACGTGCGTTGTCACAACGAGGCAGGGAGGTCTTGCGACTCCCTGCCCGGGGATGCTTGGGGTGAATCGGCAACGATGGAGAAGCGTGTGAGGACGGACAGCAAGCGGCGGCGCAGGGCCCTGGCGGCGGCTTCCGCCCTGCTCGGCGGCGTACTGGTGCTGACGGCGTGCAGCGACGGTGACACGAAGGGCGGGGCATCGGACCCGGGCAGGAAGTCGCAGGCGGACGCCGATGCGGCGGCGGCCCAGGACGCCTCGAAGGCCCGAATAGCCATCAAGCCGGAGAACGGCAAGACCAACGTGGGCATCAACAGCTCCGCGCTCGTCACCGTCGAGGAGGGCACCCTCACCAAGGTCGAGATGAAGACCGCCGACGGCACCGCCGTCGAGGGCGAGATCTCCGCCGACGGCAAGAAGTGGGAGCCGAAGGACAAGCTGAAGCGCGCGACCAAGTACACGCTGGCCGCCACCGCCAAGGACGCCGAGGGCCGCGAGGCCCACGAGAACAGCTCCTTCACCACCGTCTCGCCGGAGAACAGCTTCATCGGCACGTTCACGCCGGAGGACGGCTCCAAGGTCGGCGTCGGCATGCCCGTGTCGATCACCTTCGACAAGCCGATCAAGGACCGCAAGGCCGTCCAGTCCGCGATCACGGTGAACACCACCGGCGGCCAGGAGGTCGTCGGCCACTGGTTCAACTCCCAGCGGCTCGACTTCCGCCCGGAGGAGTACTGGAAGGCCAACTCCACCGTCACCATGAAGATGTCCCTGGACGGGGTCGAGGGCGCCCCCGGCGTCTACGGGGTCCAGGAGCGCACGGCCACCTTCAACATCGGCCGCAGCCAGGTCTCCGTGGTCGACGCGAAGACCAAGAAGATGACGGTCACGCGCGACGGACAGGTCGTCAAGACCATCCCGATCTCCGCGGGCTCGCCGGAGACCCCGACGTACAACGGCCAGATGGTGATCTCCGAGAAGTTCAAGGAGACCCGGATGAACGGCGCCACGGTCGGCTTCACCGACGCCGACGGCAAGGGCGAGTACGACATCAAGGACGTGCCCCACGCGATGCGGCTGTCGACCTCCGGCACCTTCATCCACGGCAACTACTGGGGATCCGACTCGATCTTCGGCAGCGTCAACACCAGCCACGGCTGCGTGGGCCTGAACGACACCAAGGGCGCCAACGACCCCAACACCGAGGCGGCGTGGTTCTACGAGAACTCCCTCATCGGTGACGTGGTGACCGTCCAGAACTCCCCGGACAAGCAGATCCAGCCGGACAACGGCCTCAACGGCTGGAACATGGACTGGTCCGCCTGGAAGGCCGGCTCGGCCGTCTGATCCGGCCCGCACCCCGCCACTCCGCCGCCGGCGGGACCCCTGCCCACCCGGGCCGGGGTCCCGCCGCCGGTGTTTCGGGGGGCGCGCTCCGGCGCGGCCCGGCCCCCGTCCAGAGCCTCCCGGCGCGATCCGGCCGCCCGGCGTGCACCGGCCGCGCGGTCCGGCGCCCGCCCTGCGTAGGGTCGGGTGCATGAGCGATCCGAAGATCACCGTGCTCGGTGCACCGCCCTCCGACCCCGAGGTCGAGGCCTGGCTCGCCGTCACGACCGCCGCCCACGCCCACGACCTGGGGCACCTCCCCGGCCTCCCCGCCCCCGGCCGGGTCGAGACCGCCGGCCGGCTGCGGGTCCCGCCCGCGCGCGGCCGGGCCCTGTGCCTGGCCGTCGAGGCCCCCGAGGGCACGGGCGGTGCGGAGGGCGCGGGCGGCACGGCGTACGACGCGGTGGCGGCCCTGCTGCTCTACTCCGACCCGGGCAACCTCCACACCGCCTTCCTGGACCTCCTCGCCGTCCGACCGCAGGCCCGCCGCCGCGGCGCGGCCACCGCCCTGTGGGAGCGGCTGCGGGAGGAACTGGCCGCCGACGGGCGCACGTCCGTGTCCGCCCTCGTGGACCTCGGCGGCCCCGGCGAGGCCTTCGCCCGCCGCCTCGGCTTCGAGAACGTGCTGCCGCTCGCCTGGTACGTGCAGGACCTCGGCCGGCCGGGACTGCGCGAGGCCGCGGCCGCCGTCGCCGAACCCGCGGGCTACCGCTTCACCGGCTGGCCCGGCATCGTCCCCGACGAGCTCGCCGACGCGGCGGCGGCGGCCCACGGGGCCATGGCGGACGCCCCCACCGGCGACCTCGACGAGCAGACCGTCCGCTGGGACGCCGAACGGCTCCGCTCCGCCGCCCGCCTGGTCCTCGACCGCGGCGGCCGCATGTACACCGTGGCCGCGCTCACCCCGGCCGGCGACGTGGCCGCGTACACCGAGGTGGTGCTGCCCGAGCCGGACACCGGGCGGGCGGTCCAGTACGACACCGTGGTCGTCCCCGCCCACCGCGGCCACGGCCTCGGCCGGGCCGTGAAACTGCGGATGACCGCCGAACTGGCCGACCGCCACCCCGGCGTCCGCACCCTCGCCACCACCGTCGCCGACGGGAACACGGCGATGCTCGCCATCAACGAGCGCCTCGGATACGTCCGCGAGCGCGCCTGCGGGTACTTCCAGCTCGCCCTCTGAGCCGGCCGGTCGGCCTGCCCGGCACCGGGCGTCCGTTACGGGGCCCCAGAGCCCTCACGGGTCCTACGGGGCCCACACGTAGCGGACGTCCGGCTCCCGCTCCTCGTTGCCCGAGCCGTCCGTGTGCTCCGCCGCCGTGAAGCCGTGCCGCTCGTAGAACCGCCGCGCCGGACCGTTGACCTGGAAGGTCCACAGCTCCAGCCCCTGCGGCGAGCGCTCCTTCGCCAGCGCCACGAACAGGTCGCCCAGCCCCTGCCCGCGCCGCTCCGGCGCCACGTACAACTGCTCGACCACCCCGTCCTCCAGCACCATCACCCCGACGGCCGCGCCCTGCCCGTCCCGCGCGGTCCAGGCGCTCCCGGAGGGCACCACCACGTGCCGGAACCAGCCGTGCACCTCCTCGTCCGAGTGCGCCCGGCGCACGGTGGGCAGCGCCGCACCGTACGCGCGCAGCCACACCTCCGCGAGCTCCGCGGCGTCCGCACCGGTGGCGGGGGAGAGGGAGAAGCCGCTCACAGGCTCAGGGCCTCCGTGTCCACGCCCCACGAGGACAGCAGCCGCAGGGCGTCGGCCGAGGGGGAGCCCGGCTCGGCGTGGAAGACGACCAGCGACTGCTCGGTGTCGTCGGGCAGGTTGAAAGTTTCGAAGGACAAGGAGAGCTCACCCACCAGGGGGTGGCGCAACTGCTTTGTCCCGTGGGTCTTGCTGGCCACCGTATGGGCCGCCCACAGGGTCCTGAACTCGGCGTTCTTCACGGACAGTTCGCCGACCAGCGCCGACAGCCGGGGATCGTCGGGATGGCAGCCCGCGTACAGCCGCAGATGGCTGACCACGTAGCAGGCCTGGCACTCCCACTCCGCGAACAGGTCGCCAGCGGCCGGATCGAGGAAGACCAGCCGGGCGAGGTTGCGGTCCTCGGCGGGCATGGCCGCGAAGTCCCCGAACACGGCCCGCGCCATGCGGTTCCAGCCGATCACGTCCAGCCGCCGCCCCAGCACGTACGCCGGGACGCCCTCCATGGCCTCCAGCAGGGTCAGCAGCTCCGGACGCACCTGCTGCGGGCGGCTGCTGACCCGCTTGCGCCGGGCCTTCGGCTTCGCCAGGTGCGTCAGGTGGTCCCGCTCGGCCCCGTCGAGCCGCAGGGCCCGCGCGATCGAGTCCAGCACCTCGGCGGACACGTTCTGCCCGTTCCCCTGCTCGAGGCGCGTGTAGTACGCCACCGACACCCCGGCGAGCTGGGCCAGCTCCTCGCGGCGCAGCCCCGGCACGCGCCGGTGCCGGCCGAAGTCCGGCAGGCCCACGTCCGCCGGCTGCAGGCGGGCGCGGCGGGAGCGGAGGAACTCACCCAGTTCGGCTCGCTGATCCATGGGGAAAGTATCGCCGGGCCGCACGGGGCGCGCGGGGGTGATCCTGACCCTGCCAGGGGTAGGACCAGCAGTCGTACGCGCGGCAGGAGTCTGGGCCCGCGCCCGCCCCTGCGGCATCGTTTCCGACAGCTCGCACCCGAGTCCCGCGAGCCCTGCTGACGAGGAGCCCCCGGAATGTCCGTCACCTCCGTTGCCGCCTACGCCGCACCCGCTCCGAAGGCGCCGCTGGAGCGCACCACCGTCCCGCGCCGCCCGCTCGGTGCGCACGACGTCCTGATCGAGATCAAGTACTCCGGCATCTGCCACTCCGACATCCACCAGGCCCGCGACGGCTGGGGCGAGGGCATCTACCCGATGGTGCCCGGCCACGAGATCGCCGGGATCGTCGCGGCCACCGGCCCGGAGGTCACCCGGTACGCGGCCGGGGACCGGGTCGGCGTCGGCTGCTTCGTCGACTCCTGCCGCACCTGCGCGTACTGCCTCGCCGGGCAGGAGCAGTTCTGCACCGAGGGCATGACCGGTACGTACAACGGCCGGGACCGCAGCGGCGAGCCGACGTACGGCGGCTACTCCACGCACATCGTCGTCGACGAGAACTACGCGGTCCGCATCCCCGAGGCCCTCCCGCTCGACACGGCGGCCCCGCTGCTGTGCGCCGGCATCACCCTGTACTCCCCGCTGCGGCACTGGAAGGCCGGACCCGGCAAGAAGGTCGCCGTCGTGGGCCTGGGCGGGCTCGGGCACATGGGCGTGAAGATCGCGGCCGCGCTCGGGGCCGAGGTCACCGTCCTCTCGCAGTCCCTGCGCAAGAAGGAGGACGGGCTGCGGCTCGGCGCCTCGGACTACCGCGCCACCAGCGACCCGAAGACCTTCGAGGACCTGGCCGGGGCCTTCGACCTGGTGGTCTCCACCGTCTCCGCCCCCCTCGCGCTGGACGCCTACCTCGGCCTGCTGAAGGCCGACGGGGTCCTCGTCAACGTCGGCGCCCCCGAGGAGCCGGTCTCCCTCAACCTGTTCTCGGTGATCGGCGGCCGCAAGTCCCTCGCCGGATCCATGATCGGCGGGATCGCGGAGACCCAGGAGATGCTGGACTTCTGTGCGGAGCACGGTCTCGGCTCGGAGATCGAGCTGATCCGCGCCGACCAGATCAACGAGGCGTACGAGCGCGTCGTCAACAGCGACGTCCGCTACCGCTTCGTGATCGACGCCTCGACGATCTGACCGTCTGACGCCCGTCTGCCCGCCAGGCGACGGCAGGGCCGGGGTGCCCGGCCTACTCCTCCGGGGCCGCGGGCACCCCGGCCACGCCTACCGGGCAGGAGACGCCCGTCCCGCCGATCCCGCAGTAGCCGCCGGGGTTCTTGTCCAAGTACTGCGGGTCATTCCACTTCTCATTGCGTAGAATTAGTGACTCTTCGTAAAGGGGTGGGAAGTGAGCGGAGCGGCACCGGCGATCCCGGTGGTCTCGTACGCGCGTATCTCCGCCGACACGGCCGGGGACGGCCGCGGCGTCGAGGACCAGCACAAGGTGAACGGGGAGACTGCGGCCCGTCTCGGCTGGACGATCGTCCACCGCTACACCGACAACGACCTGTCGGCGGCGAAGGCGGGTGTGGTGCGCCCGGACTTCGAGGCCATGGTGAAGGCGCTCAAGTCAGGGCACATGCCGGACGGGCAGCCCGTACGCGGCGTCATCGTGGTCGCGGACGATCGGCTCACGCGCCGGGCGGGCGACTACGAACGGTTCGTGGACGCGCTCACGTACGAGGAAGGGCGCGTCTACGCCGACGCCAAGGGGTCGAAGAACCTCTATAGCGAGGACGTGGAGTCCATGGGCCTCTTCGGCGTCGTCATCTCCAAGATGGAGGTGCGCAAGATGCAGCGGCGTGCGCGCCGCTCTCACCGCGCCCGCGCGGAGCTGGGCATCCCGGTAGGCGGCAAGCGTCCGTTCGGTTGGAAGGACGACAAGCTCACGCTGGAGCCTGAGGAAGCGGCGTGGCTGGCGAAGGGTGCCCGTGAGGTGATCGCGGGCAAGTCCATGCACTCGATCCTCCGCGAGTGGCGGGAGGCAGGCGTCCGCACGATCAACGACAAGGAGTGGGCGAGCCGCTCGCTGAAGCTCGCACTGTGGAACCCGCGGCTGTGTGGCTGGCGGAAGCACAACGGCGAGCTGGTCCGCGATGCCAACGGTGTGCCGGTTGTGGGTCGCTGGGAGCCGATCATCACCCCGAAGGAGTGGATGGCCATCGATGCCGTCTTCTCGGCCCGAGTCGGTCCCAACCTGAAGTCCGACGGGACGGTCACGGACTACCGCACCCCGTCGTACCTGCTGACCGGAATTCTCCGTTGCGGAAAGCCCGGTGGGGACGGCCAGATCTGTAACGCGCCCCTCCGTGCAACCGCGCGGCCGGATCTCTCCGGCGGCTATCTCTACCAGTGTCCGAGCAAGGAAATGGGCGGGTGCGGTGGCACGGGACGCAACGGTGCCAAGATTGACGAATTCATCACGGAGGCGGTTCTGGCGAAGCTGGAGGAACGGGCGGCCAGGACGACGCACGCGGACGAGAAATGGACCGGGGAAGACGAACTGGAACGCTTGACGCGGAAGCAGCGCAAGCTCCTCCAGGCTTGGCAGGAGGACCAGATCTCGGATGAGTTGTTCTTCCCTGAGAGCCAGAGGATGGAATCTCTGGTCAAGGAACTACGTGCGGACCGTACGCGCCACGTCCTCAACCAGCAGCGTGCGGCCCGGGTCACGGGCGACGTACGCGAGCGCTGGACCTGCGGCGGGCTGGACCTCACGCAGAAGCGAGCCCTGATCAGGGAGGCACTGCACGCGGTGATCGTCCTGCCGGTGGGCGGCGGAGGCCGACGCCCCTTCAACCCTGACCTGCTGGTCCCGAAGTGGCGCGACTGACAGGGAGCTGAAACGGAAAGGGGCACGGTCATCCGGCTGGTGCCCCCCGCAGACCGCTTTCAGCACCGGCGGCAGCATCGGCCCGGCACGCCTGTGGGCATGCCGGTGCCTGGTCAGCCGCTCGTGCGCCGGGTCGGGAGAGGGGCGTCGGTCACTCCCCAGGAGCCTCGGCGATGCCGATCGGGCACGCCACGCCCGTCCCGCCGATGCCGCAGTAGCCGTTGATGTTGCGGTCCAGGTACTGCTGGTGGTAAGGCTCCGCAGGCCAGAAGGGGCGGTCGGCGGCCGGGAGGACCGTCGTGGTCACGGGGGACCGGTGGCCCGCGGCGGCCAGGGCCTGCCCGTAGGCGGCCCGGGAGGCCTCGGCGGTCTGCTGCTGGGCCTCGGAGTGGGTGTAGACGGCCGAGCGGTACTGCGTGCCGACGTCGTTGCCCTGGCGGAAGCCCTGGGTGGGGTCGTGGTTCTCCCAGAACACCTTCAGCAGGGCCTCGTAGGAGACGAGCGAGGGGTCGAAGACCACGCGGACCACCTCGGTGTGCCCGGTCAGGCCCGAGCAGACCTCCTCGTACGACGGGTTCTGCGTGTACCCGCCCTGGTAGCCGACCAGGGTGGTCCAGACGCCCGGCGTCTGCCAGAACTTGCGCTCGGCGCCCCAGAAGCAGCCCAGGCCGAAGTCGGCCGTCTCCAGGTGGGGCGGGTACGGCCCGGCGAGCGGGTTGCCGAGGACCGTGTGGGCCGCCGGGAGCTCGAAGTCCGGGAACGGGCGGCCCTTGAGGGCCTGCTCGGGCGTGGGCAGCTCGGGGGTGCGGCGGCCGTACAGCATGGGTGCTCCTCGGGGCGGTCCTGTGGTGCGGGCGGCAGTCGTACAACGTGCGGGGGGCGGGGCTGATTCCCGCCCCCGCCCGCCGGGAAGACGGGGGCCGCCCGCCCGTATCCCGCGCCTCAGCGCGACAGGGTCGCCGGGGAGCCGCCGTTCGCCTCGTACCCGGCCACGGCCAGGGCGCGGTACACGGCGTACTCCGCCGCCGGGTCCGGGCTGTGCGACCAGGGCAGGGCGCCGACGTACCCGTCCACCCGCTTCAGCTGCTCCATGGCCTCCGCCCACCGCTCGGCCCGCACCAGGAAGAACAGCAGCAGGTGGCGCACGTGCGCCAGCACCGGGTCGTCGGCGCGCGCGGACTGGGCGGCGTACAGCGCCCCGTCCATCGCCCGGGTGACCACGGCGCTCTGGTAGAAGTTCTGCGAGAGCGTGATCTCCGGCAGGTGCTCGAAGACCGCGAACAGCGGGAGCGCGGCCAGCAGGGACCCCTGCGGGGCGCGGGCCGCGGCGGCGTGCGCGAAGGCGTCGGCCTGCCCGCGCGAGCCGTGCCACTTCTCGCACCAGTAGTGCAGGGCCGCCAGGTGCGCCCCCATGTGCCGCGGGGCGCGGTCGAGGATCTTGGCCCACAGCTCGTCGAACTGCGGCTCCGGGTACGCCAGCCCGCGGGCGACCGCCAGCTCCGTGATGTACGGGACCGGGTCGCCGGGCGCGAGCAGCGCCGCGTCACCGCAGGCCGTACGGGCCTCTTCGAGGATGATCCGGTGGTCGTCGGAGCCCACGCCGCCCGAGGCCCGCCAGGCCTGCTGCACCAGGAACTCGGCGTGCACCTGCGCGCCGCCCGCGTCCTTCGGGGACTCCAGCCGCCAGGCCCGCAGCCAGCCGGCGCCGGTGCCGGGCTGCTGCGACAGCTCCAGGGCCGCGGCGCCCGCGAAGGCCTGTACGCGCTGCCAGCGGACCTCCCCGTCCTTGGGGGTGCCGGCCAGCAGCTGGGAGGCCGCCCGCCAGTCCCGGCTGCTCTGCACCAGGCCGAGCACGTCCATCAGGTCCTGGTCCGGGCCCGGCACGCGGATGTCGAGGAGCTCCTGCCGTACGAAGCCGTAGGAGGCCGGGTCGGCGGCGTCGGGCGCGCCCGGGGACACCAGCCGGATCCCGCCGCGCCGGCGGCGGAGGTACGGGACGAGGACGGCCGCCAGCATGCCCATCGCGAACAGGAACCACAGAATCTCCATGCCTCAAGCGTTCCACATCCCCGCAGCTCCGCGGGGCGGGCCCGGGGCGCTGCGGGCGGCGGGGCGGCGGTGGCGCCGTCAGGCCCCAACGGGGGAACTCGTGGACGCGGCGCTGCGCAGCATCGTTTCTGCTTTCTTATGCGCCCTTAACTTCGCGCCATGACCATGCGCCACGCTGTGACCGCGACCTTCGGAGCCCTGGTGATCGCCGCCGCGCTGCCGGGCGCCGCCTCCGCCGCCGACAACGGGACCTTCACGTACAGCTACCCCGGGTCCTCCAAGGACATCGCGGTCCGCATCGCCAACCCCCGCCAGGACACCTGCCACGACTTCGGCGGGCTCCCGGACGGGCAGTTCGCCGACCGCCTGCACAACCGCACCGCGATGACGGCCCTCGTCTACCCGAAGAAGAAGTGCACGGGGGACGCGGTCCTGGAACTGGCGCCGGAGGAGGCCGCGGAACTCGACGAGTACACGGAGGCCAAGTCCGTCCGCTTCGTGCACCCCGACGAGAAGGAGCCGGCGGAGGAGCCCGCGGAGGCGGAGGAGCCGGCGGAGGAGGGGACCGAGGGCGTCGAAGAGGCCGAGGAGGCCGAAGAGGCCGAAGAGCCGGGTGAGGCCGAGGAAGCGGACGAGGCGGACGCCGAGGAGGAGTCCGACGAGGGCTCGGATGAGGGCTCCGACGAGGACTACGAAGACCAGGACGCCGACGCCGACGGGAGCGGGGAGGACGGGGAGGCGGACTACGCCGACGGGGCGGAGGACCGGGCCCTCGCCCGCGCCGCCCGCGTTCTCGGGGCAACCCCCGCCGCGGACTTCCTGCACGCCTGGGGCTGACGGGGCGGGCCCTGCTGCTCGCGGCGGCATAGGCTCTGACCATGAGCCACGAGCAGCAGAGTTTCGAGACCCGCGCCATTCATGCGGGCAACACGGCGGACCCGCTCACCGGTGCGGTCGTCCCCCCGATCTACCAGGTCTCCACGTACAAGCAGGACGGTGTCGGCGGTCTGCGCGGCGGCTACGAGTACAGCCGCAGCGCCAACCCCACCCGTACCGCGCTGGAGGAGAACCTCGCCGCGCTGGAGGGCGGCCGCCGCGGCCTCGCCTTCGCCTCGGGCCTGGCGGCCGAGGACTGCCTCCTGCGCACCCTGCTCGCCCCCGGCGACCACGTGGTCATCCCCAACGACGCCTACGGCGGCACCTTCCGCCTGTTCGCGAAGGTCGTCGCCCGCTGGGGCGTGGAGTGGTCGGTGGCCGACACCTCCGACCCGGCGGCGGTACGGGCCGCGGTGACCGGCCGTACGAAGGCGATCTGGGTCGAGACCCCCTCGAACCCGCTCCTCGGGATCAGCGATATCGCGGCCCTCGCGGACGTGGCGCGCACGGCGGGCGCGAAGCTGGTCGTCGACAACACCTTCGCCTCCCCGTACCTCCAGCAGCCGCTGGCGCTGGGCGCGGACGTGGTCGTGCACTCCCTGACGAAGTACATGGGCGGGCACTCCGACGTGGTCGGCGGCGCGCTGGTGACGGCGGACGCGGCCCTCGGCGAGGAGCTGGCCTACCACCAGAACGCCATGGGCGCGGTGGCCGGCCCCTTCGACTCGTGGATCGTGCTGCGCGGCATCAAGACCCTCGCGGTCCGCATGGACCGCCACAGCGAGAACGCCACGCGCGTGGCGGACATGCTGACCCGCCACCCGAAGGTGACCCGCGTGCTCTACCCGGGGCTGCCGGAGCACCCGGGGCACGAGGTCGCCGCCAAGCAGATGCGCTCCTTCGGCGGGATGGTCTCCTTCCGGGTCGCGGGCGGCGAGGAGGCGGCGGTCGAGGTCTGCAACCGCGCACAGCTGTTCACCCTCGGCGAGTCGCTGGGCGGTGTCGAATCCCTGATCGAGCACCCCGGGCGGATGACGCACGCCTCGGTGGCGGGCTCGGAGCTGGAGGTCCCGGCGGACCTGGTGCGCCTGTCCGTGGGCATCGAGAACGCCGACGACCTGATCGCGGACCTGACGCAGGCCCTCGGCTGACGCGTCCCGGCCCGGCGGACCCCGGGCCGACGGATGGGGGAGCATATGGCCATGACGTAGTTCGTACGGCTTATGTGCTCCCCCTTTCCGTCGCCGATTGTTAGGCTCGTGGTTTCGCCCACAGCTGGCGGCTATGTATTCCATGTACCGACGAGGAGCACCTGTGACCCAGACGAGCGAGAGCGTCACCTGGCTGACCCAGGACGCCTACGACCAGCTCAAGGCCGAGCTGGAGTACCTGTCTGGTCCCGCCCGCACCGAGATCGCGGCGAAGATCGCGGCGGCCCGTGAAGAGGGTGACCTGCGGGAGAACGGCGGTTACCACGCCGCCAAGGAGGAGCAGGGCAAGCAGGAGCTGCGGGTCCGGCAGCTGACGCAGCTGCTGGAGAACGCCAAGGTCGGCGAGGCCCCGGAGTCCGACGGCACCGTGGCCCCCGGCACCGTCGTCACCATCGCCTTCGACGGCGACCCGGACGACACGATGTCCTTCCTGCTGGCCTCCCGCGAGTACGCGTCCTCGGACATCGACACGTACTCCCCGCAGTCCCCGCTGGGCAAGGGCGTGGACGGCAAGCGGATCGGCGAGGAGGCCCAGTACGAGCTGCCCAACGGCAAGACGGCGATGGTCAAGATCCTCGACGTGAAGCCGTACACCGGCTGAGCCGGACCGCAGCGCGCACGGATGCCGGTGCCCCCGGACCCCTCGCGGGTCCGGGGGCACCGGCGTACCCGCTGCGGGCGGGCGCCGGACGCCTCACACGGTGGCCGAGCGGTACTTGCGGACGGCCAGGGTCCGGAAGACCACGATGATCACCAGCGACCACAGGACGGATGCGGCCACGGGGTGCTGCATGGGCCACGCGGCCGGTGCCTCGTACCCCGGGGGCAGGTTCCCGAAGAGCTCGCGGGCGGCCTGCACGGTGGCGCTGAAGGGGTTCCACTCCGCGATGTGCCGCAGGAACGTCGGCATGTTGTCGGAGGGGACGAAGGCGTTCGAGATGAACGTCAGCGGGAACAGCCAGATCAGTCCGCCCGAGGTGGCCGCCTCCGGGGTCCGCACGGACAGCCCGATCAGGGCGCCGATCCAGGAGAACGCGTACCCGAGCAGGAGCAGCAGGGCGAAGCCGGCCAGCACCTCCAGGAAGGAGGTGTGGGTGCGCCAGCCCACGATCAGGGCGACCACGGCGAGCACGACCAGGGTGAGCGTGGTCTGCACGAGGTCGGCCAGGGTGCGGCCGGTGAGGACCGCGCCGCGGGCCATCGGCAGGGACCGGAACCGGTCGATCAGGCCCTTGTGCATATCGTCGGCGATGCCCGCGCCGGCGCCGGCGGTGGCGAAGGTGACGGTCTGGGCGAAGATGCCGGCCATCAGGAACTCGCGGTAGGCCTGCGGGGAGGTGTTGCCCTCCACGCTGATCGAGCCGCCGAACACGTAGCTGAACAGCACGACGAACATCACCGGCTGGATCACGCCGAAGATGATCATCTCGGGGATCCGGGACATCCGGATCAGGTTCCGCTTCGCGATCACCAGGGAGTCCGCTACGGACTGGGCGATCCCCCCGCGCGGGCGCGGGGCGGCGGGCTCGGCGGGGGTCGTGGTCGCGGCGGTCACGCGCCGTCCTCCTTCCGGTTCCCGGCCGGGCCCGTGTCCTCGTCCTCCGTGAGGGCGGTCGCATGGCCGGTGAGGGAGATGAACACGTCGTCCAGGGTGGGGCGGCGCAGGCCGATGTCGTCGATCTCGATCCCGCGGGAGTCGAGCTCGCGGATGACCTCGGCGAGGAGCTTGGCCCCGCCGGCGACCGGGACGGTCAGCTTGCGGGTGTGCTCCTCGAGGGTGGCCTCGCCCCTGCCGAAGCCGGCCAGCACCTCGCGGGCGGTGGCGACGTGCCCGCGGTCGTGCACGACGACCTCGACGCGCTCGCCGCCCGTCTGGGCCTTGAGCTGGTCGGACGTGCCGCGGGCGATCACCCTGCCGTGGTCGACCACGCAGATGTCGTGGGCGAGCCGGTCGGCCTCCTCCAGGTACTGGGTGGTGAGCAGGAGGGTGGTGCCGCCCGCGACGAGCTCCTCGATCACGTCCCAGAGGGCCTGCCGGTTGCGCGGGTCGAGGCCGGTGGTCGGCTCGTCCATGAACATCACGGGCGGGCGGACGACCAGGGCCGCGGCCAGGTCGAGGCGGCGGCGCATGCCGCCCGAGTAGGTCTTGGCGGGCCGGTCGGCGGCCTCGGCGAGGTTGAAGCGCTCCAGCAGCTCGCCGGCCCGCACCTTCGCCTCCCGGGCGCGCATCTGGTAGAGCTGGCCGACCATCTGGAGGTTCTCGCGGCCGGTGAGGTACTCGTCCACGGCCGCGAACTGGCCGGACAGCCCGATGGAGCGGCGGACCTCGTTCGGCTGCTTCAGCACGTCGATCCCGGCGACGACCGCGCGGCCGCTGTCGGGCTGGAGGAGCGTGGTCAGGACGCGTACGGTCGTGGTCTTGCCCGCGCCGTTGGGCCCGAGGAGCCCCAGCACGGTGCCCTCGGGGACGTCGAGGTCCACTCCGTCCAGCGCCCGTACCTCGCCGAAGGTCTTCACCAGTCCCTCGGCGTAGATCGCGCCTGGCATAAAGGATCCTCCCCTTGTGAATTGGGTGTTTCCTAGGCAAATCGTATGGGCGCCGCTACTTTCCCGCCCGGCTTTTACGGGAAAGGAGGCGGGGGAGTGGTGGAGGAGGCGGACGGGTCGGACGGGTCGGACGGGTATCCGGTCGGCCGGGGCGGCCGGGTCAGGACATGACCTGGTATCCCGCCGCGTGCAGCGACCGCGCGACCTCCGCGCAGTGCTCCGGGCCCTTGGTCTCCAGGTGCAGCTCCACCTCCACCTCGGTCAGGCCCAGCCGCGGATCGGTCCGCACGTGGCTCACGTCGAGGACGTTCGCGTCCACCGTCGACAGCACCCCCAGCAGCCCCGCCAGGGCCCCGGGCCGGTCCGCGACCCGCAGCCGCAGCGAGAGGTAGCGGCCCGCGGAGGCCATGCCGTGGCGCAGGATCCGCTGGAGGAGGAGCGGGTCCACGTTCCCGCCGGACAGGACAGCGACCACCGGCCCGCCGCCGAACCGCTCCGGCTCGGCGAGCAGGGCCGCGACCGGACTGCACCCGGCCGGCTCGACCAGCAGCTTCGCCCGCTCCAGGCACAGCAGCAGCGCCGTCGACAGCGCGTCCTCGCCGACGGTCACCACCTCGTCCAGCAGCTCCGAGATGATCTTGAACGGTACGTCCCCGGGCCGGCCGACCTTGATCCCGTCGGCCATGGTCGCCGGCGCGTCCACGGACACCGGGTGGCCCGCGGACAGCGAGGGCGGGTACGCGGCCGCGCCCGCGGCCTGCACCCCGACCACCCGCACGTCCGGGCGCAGCGCCTTCACCGCCACCGCGATCCCGGCGGCCAGGCCGCCCCCGCCCACGCCCACGACGATGGTGCGCACCTCCGGGCACTGCTCCAGGACCTCCAGGCCGACGGTGCCCTGGCCCGCGATGATGTCGTGGTGGTCGAAGGGGTGGATGAACACCGCCCCGGTGCTCTCCGCGTACTCCTGCGCGGCGGCCAGGGTCTCGTCGACGACCGTGCCGTGCAGGCGGACCTCGGCGCCGTAGTCGCGGGTCGCGGCCACCTTCGGCAGCGGGGCCCCGGCCGGCATGAACACGGTGGACCGCACCCCCAGCAGGGAGGACGCCAGCGCCACGCCCTGCGCGTGGTTGCCCGCACTGGCCGCGACCACCCCGAAGGCCCGCTGCACCGGCGTGAGGCCGGCGATGCGCACGTACGCGCCGCGCAGCTTGAAGGACCCGGTGCGCTGGAGGTTCTCGCACTTCAGGTGCACCGGGGAGCCGACGAGCGAGGAGAGGTGGCGGCTGCCCTCCATCGGGGTCACCCGGGCGATCCCGGACAGCATCTTCTGGGCTCCCCGGACGTCGTCGATGATCACCGAAGGGAGGGGGGTGGGCCGTGCGTAGCTCATGCCGCCAGTCTCCCAGCCGTCCCGCCCCGCGGCGCGCGCCGCGAGTGCGGAGCGGGTGCGGAAGGGGCCGGTCGTGCCCGGTCGTGCCCGGTTGCGGGCACGGCTGCGCGTACCGGTACGAGGCTCCAACAGCCCCTTCCCGTGCGGCAAAACGTGCCGTACCTACGGAGTTTCCACAGGATTGCCCGCGGGAGGTACGGGTCGCAGCCGCGCCGCGTACTCTGTCCCCCAACCTTGTCCCCCGCAGTATGAAGAGAGCCCCTGGCCATGCCCTCCTCCCCGGCCCACCCCGACGTGCCTGCGGCCGCCGAAGCCGGCCTCCTCGACGCACTCCAGCACCAGGTGGCGGTCTTCGCCCGCCGTGCCGAGCAGACCCGGCTGGGCGGTGTCGGCCAGGCCCGCAACTCCATGGACCGCGCCGCGTACCTGCTGCTCAACCGGCTGGACCTGGAGGGCCCGATGGGCGTGAAGGCGCTGGCCGCGGGCATGGGCATCGACTCCTCGACCGTGACCCGGCAGGTCGCCCCGCTGGTGGACACCGGCCTGGTCAAGCGCACCTCGCACCCGGAGGACGGCCGTGCGGTGGTCCTCGCGCTCTCCCCGCGCGGACTGGCCCGCCTGGAGGAGGTGCGGTCCTCGCGCCGCGCGCTGATGGCCCAGGTGACCGAGGACTGGTCGGAGGACGAGCGCGAGTCCTTCACCACGCTCCTCACCCGCTTCAACCTCTCCCTGGCCGAGCGCATGGGCGCCGCCCCCTCCGACCCCCAGGACCAGCCGCAGCCCTCCTGACCACTGGTCGACGGCCCTCCCGATCACCCTCGCTCCAGACCCTTGACCAACCCTCCCCGGCTCCCGCCCAATGGGGGCGTGACGGTACGGGGGAGCGGCCACCAGGGCCGCCGGCAGGACCAGGGGCGCCGGGGCCGCCCCTACGGTGAACGCAGGGCCCGCGAAGGGGAGTTCGCGGCCTTCGTCGCCGGCGCCGCCCCCCGGCTGCTGCACGCCGCGACCCTGCTGACCACCGAGCCCGCCGCGGCCAACCCGGCCGCCCGCACCCTCCTGCGCGACGCCCTGGCCCGCACGTACTCCCGGTGGGACCGGCTCCGCGGCGACGACCCGTACGCCCACACCCGCCAGGAGCTGTGCACGGCCTTCGCCCGCGCCGCCTGGCGCCACCACCGCCCCCGCGGTGGCCCGCTCTCCGGGCTCACACCCCGCCTGCGCCTGGTCCTGGTCCTGCGGCTCTACGAGGGCGTGGCCGAGGAGACGGCCGCAGCCCAGCTGGGCCTGCCGCCGGAGCGCGTCCGCGCGATGTACGCCCGCGCCCTGGCCTCCGTACCCGGCGTGCAGAGGCGGGCCGCATGAGCAGCTCACGCCACCGCGAAACCCAGGTGAGAGCCCTCATGGAGGGCCCCCACCCGCCGGTCCCCCCGGACCTCGCCGCCCAGGCCGCAGCCCGCGGCCACCGCCTCCTGCGCCGCCGCCGCGCCCTGCGCCGCACGGCGTGGCTCCTCCTGGCGGCCGCAGCCACCGCCTTCACCGTCTGGGCCGCCCTGACCGAACCCTGGACCCTTCCCCCGTCCACGATCGCACCATCCGTCGAGGGGCCGTGAGGGGCCGTGAGGGGCCGTGAGGGGCCGTGAGGGGCCGTGAGGGGCCGTGAAGGCGCCCGGAGTGAGCTCCCCGATATCGGGGCAAACGTTCGCATAGGCGATCGGTTCCTCCAGGGGCTGTCACATAGGGCGCAGAAAAGTCCTGTTCAAGGTCCGGACCTGCACCGCATACTCGGCTGACTTTGATCGATTTGCAGCCGTGCGGCTGTTGCACCCCGGTAGGTAGCCCCGCATGACCACGCCCACTCCGCGCCGCCGCGGCGCCCTGCGCCGCCCGCTGACGGCGCTCCTCGCCCTGGCCTTCCCCGCGGCGGCCCTGACCGCCGTCGCCCCGGCCGCCGCCGCGGCCGACCCGGCCGTCACCACCGTCACCGAGGCGGACGGCTCGGCGCTCGCGCTGCGGTACCCGGCCCGCAAGCCCGTCGCGCTCAAGCTGGGCAGCACGGCCGCGAAGCTCTCCGGCTTCTGCTGGGTGACCAACCGGCCCCTGCCCACGGGCGCCAAGCCCTGTGAGGGCGGCACCTGGACGCCGGTCGCGGCTGGCGAGCGCAGCGCCCTGATCACCGTGACACCGGTGTCCTATCCGGGCGACTCGCTCAGCGTGCTCGCGTACGACACGGCCGGCAACCCGGTCCCGAGCACCCAGCAGGACTTCCGGATCGGCACCGCGGCCCCCGAGTTCGTCTACGCGCCCGGCCGCACCCCCGCCGACGGCCGCCCGCACGGCGACCTGCACGGGGACCTCAACGGAGACGGCTTCGCCGACCTGGTCGCCACCGACAAGGCCGGGAAGCTGCTCTTCTACGCGGGCAACGGGACCGGCAGGGTCAAGGCGGGCGTCGCGGTCGGCGGCAGCGGCTGGGGCGGCGCGCTCGTGGCCCACGGGGGCGACTTCACCGGCCTGAAGGGCGGAGCTCCGGACGGCTACGAGGACTTCGTGGTCCGCCTCGCCAACGGCAGGCTCCGCCTCTTCCCGGGCGACGGCCTGGGCTCCCCCTGGTCGTACGCCCGGCGGGACCTCGCCACGGGCTGGTCCGGGGTGAGCGCGCTGCTCAGCCCCGGGGACCTGGACCGGCGCACCGACAGCGGGTACGCGAAGGGCCGCGACCTGCTCACCGTCGAATGCGCGGTGAAGGGGGCCACCACCTGCACGGACTCCGGTCTGTACCTGTATGCCGGCCGGACCCTCGCCGACGGCTCCGCGCACCAGGCGGCGCCCTTCGACCTCGCCCGCCGCACCGCCGTCAGCCCCTCCGGCTGGAAGAACGCCACCGTCCTGGCCGTCGGCGACCAGAACGGCGACAAGGTGCCCGACCTGCTGACCCGGGACAAGACCACGGGCGCGCTCCACCTCCACCCGGGCCGGGTCGCGCGCGGGGCCTTCACCCTCGGCGCCCGCACCGCCTACGGCGCCGCGCGCCTGTCCGCCGCCCACCGCCCGCTGCTGGCCTCCCCCGGCAATGCGCAGGGCACCGTGGTGACGGCCTCCTACAGCGATCCGGACGGCGGCCAGGTCACGTACCGCCGCTTCCAGCCCAAGGCGGGCGACGCGGCCGGAGACCTGTGGGCGACCACCCCGGCGAGCGCCACCCTGAAGGTCGGCTACGTCGACGCCGCGGGGACCGCGGCCACCCGCACCTGCCCGACCGGCTGCCTGCTCTTCTACCCGGGCGCGGCGACCGCCCCCCGCCTGCCGCAGCTCGTGGGCACGGGTGGCTGGGGCACCGCGATCACCGGGATCTTCTGATCCGGTCCGGGCCCCGGTCGGCGGCCGCTGCCGGCCGGGGTCAGCGGGACTGGCAGCCGACCAGTTCGACGGTGGTGGCGCGGGAGGTGGTCTTGAGGGTGACGAGTTCGTCGATGCGCTTGCTGTTCGCGTCGAAGGGGAAGTCCGCGCGGCCGACGTCGCCGTGGTCGACGTCCTGGGCGTTGAGGGTGCAGGTGCCCTTCGCCGCCGGGTCCGACTTGCGGACCTCCAGGTGGACCTCGACCTCCGAGTCGGAGACCACCTGGAACTTGATCACCTCGCCGCTGACCGTCTGGCCGCCCACGTAGTCGTAGCCGAACCAGCCGACCAGGGCCAGCAGGCCGACGCCGAGGACCGAGCCGACGATCTTGAGGTTGCGGTCGGCGCGCTCGTCCGCCGACCGCCCGTAGCGGCCCTCGGGGAGGCTCTCGCGTACCGCGTCCATCGACTGTCCTCTCACAGGTGGGCTCGTCCCGGGGACCACCTGCACCACCAGGCACTTCCCGATCAGCCGGGCACTTCCGGATTGCGGACATGTGGCCCGCCGGAATTTTCGGCCCCCCGGTTCGGTCACTATAGAAGCCCGTCCACACCGCTCATCACCGAGGGATCGAGTCTTGACTGAGCAGCTTCGACTGATGGCCGTCCACGCCCACCCCGACGACGAGTCGAGCAAGGGCGCGGCCACCATGGCCAAGTACGTGTCCGAGGGAGTGGACGTGCTCGTCGTGACCTGCACCGGCGGGGAACGCGGCTCGATCCTCAACCCCAAACTGCAGGGCGACAAGTACATCGAGGAGAACATCCACGAGGTCCGCCGCAAGGAGATGGACGAGGCCCGCGCCATCCTGGGCGTCAAGCAGGAATGGCTCGGGTACGTCGACTCCGGCCTGCCCGAGGGCGACCCGCTGCCCCCGCTCCCCGAGGGCTGCTTCGCCCTGGAGGACGTGGACCGCGCGGCCGGCTCGCTGGTGCGCTCCATCCGCTCCTTCCGCCCGCACGTCATCACCACGTACGACGAGAACGGCGGGTACCCGCACCCCGACCACATCATGACCCACAAGATCACGATGGTGGCCTTCGAGGGCTCTGCCGACGCGGAGAAGTACCCCGAGGCGGAGTTCGGGCCGGTCCACCAGGCGCAGAAGGTCTACTACAACCAGGGCTTCAACAAGCCGCGCACCCTCGCCCTGCACGAAGGGCTGCTGGAGCGGGGCATGGAGTCGCCGTACGGGGAGTGGATCAAGCGCTGGGAGGAGTTCGGGCGCAACGAGCGGACGCTGACCACGTACGTGCCGTGCGGGGAGTACTTCGAGATCCGTGACAAGGCTCTCATCGCGCACGCCACGCAGATCGACCCCGACGGGGGCTGGTTCCGCGTACCGCTGGAGATCCAGAAGGAGATCTGGCCCACGGAGGAGTACGAGCTCGTGAAGTCGCTCGTGCCGACATCCCTCCCCGAGGACGACCTCTTCGCGGGCATCCGGGAGAATGCGTAGCCATGAGCGCTACTCACGCACTGATCCAGCTCGTCCCGCTGGCGGGGGACACCTTCGACAAGAACAAGGTGACCCCCGGCATCCTCGGGTTCATCGTCTTCGCGGCCCTTGCGGTGGGTGTGTGGGCGCTGATGAAGTCGATGAACCGGCACATGGGGCGGGTCAACTTCGAAGAGGTCCCTGAGGGTGGGGCCGGGGCCGGTGCGGGTGCGGGTGCGGGTGCCGCGGCTGCGGCGGCCGGACCGACCCCGCCGAAGCCGTCCGCTTCCTGACCCTGGGGGTCGGGTTCCGGTTCCGCTGCGCGGGGCCTCTTCCCCACCCCGCCCCTTCCCGTTCCTGGGGCTCCGCCCCAGACCCCGCGCCTCAAACGCCGGCGAGGCTGGGATTTGCTGCGCAAATCCAGCCCGCGCGGCGTTTGAGCGCACCGGGCGCGGAGCGTACGGCCTGGGGGTCCGGGGGCTTGCCCCCCGGTATCGGGAAGGAGGGGGTCCCCCCGGACGGAGTCTGGGGGAGGGTCGGGGAGAGCTCCGCGCAGCGGCCCGACTGCCCCCGCCCTACCCCGCCCCCACCACATCCCGCGCGTGCCGGCCGGGCGTCAGGCGGAGGGTCCAGGCGGGCCAGTCCGGGGACGGGGAAGGGTCCCGGGCCAGGAGGACGGCGTAGGCGTCGACCGCGTCCGCAAGGACCCCGTCCCGCGCCCCGTGCGGCGAAGCCGCCAGCGCGGCGAGTTCCGCGCGCGCCGCCGCGACCCCGGCGGCCACCCCCTCCGCCGCCGTGTACGGCAGCAGCGTGCACCGCAGGAACCGCGCCCAGTCCCCGCCCCGCGCATCCCCGTACGACCCGAACAGCGCCACCGCCTCGTCGCACAGCGCCTCCGCCTGCCCGAGCCGCGCGTTCCCCGCGTCGATCACCGCGAGCTCCAGGCAGGTCCACGCCTCCCCGTGCGCCAGCCCGATCCGGTGGAAGTCGGCCCGCGCGTCGACGAGCAGCTGCCGCGCGAAACCGGAGTTGCGCAGGTTGCCGGTCTGCGCGGCCCGCAGGTCCCGGGTCAGCCGACCCGAGTGGTGCCGCGCGCAGGCCAGCCCGTACACGTCCCGCATCCGCGAGAACATGGTCCGGGCCCGCTCCAGCTCCCGTACCGCCTGGTCGCGCCGGCCGTGCTCCTCCAGCGCCTGCCCCAGGTAGTACCGCGTCCAGGCCTCGCCCCGCGCGTCCTCCGCCTCCTCGTGCCGGGCCAGCGCCGCCCGCAGCCCCTCCTCCGCCGGGCCCGGGTCCCCGGCCACCAGCCGGGCCCGCGCCAGCTCCGTCAGCGCCCAGGCCTCCGCCCGCGCGTCCCGGGTCCGGCCCGCCAGTTCCAGGGCCCGCCGCAGCTCGCCCTCGGCCGCCGGTACGTCGCCCAGCCGCACGTACACCTGGCCCAGGTGGAAGTGCGCCCAGCCCTCGCCGTGCAGGGACTCGTTCTCCCGGTGCAGCTCCAGCGCCCGGCCCAGGAGCGAGCGCGCCTCGCCCAGCAGGGCCCGGTCGCGCTCCACCGCCGCCAGCGCGTGCAGGGTCCAGCCGCGGTCGCCGGCCAGCTCCTCGGCCGCCTGGAGGTCCAGCGCCTCGCGCAGTTTCGCCGCCGCCTCCCGCAGCTGCCCCTGGTGGTGCAGGGTGATGCCGAGCGAGCACAGCGCCCGCGCCGCCCCCGCCTCGTGCTGCGCCTCCATGTACAGGTCCACCACGGACGTCAGCGTGGAGCGCGCCTTGTCCAGCTCGCCCAGCTGGCGGGCCGCGATGCCCGTGCGCCACTGCACCGAACGCGCCAGCAGCCCCTGGTCCACCGCCTGCGTGAGCTCGTTGATCTCGCCGAGCCGGTACAGGTCCCCGCGCAGCAGGCAGTAGTCGCACAGGGCGCCCAGCAGGTCGAGCACGGCCCGCTGGTCCACGCCCTGCGCATGGCGCAGCGCCGCCGTGATGAAGCTGGACTCCTCGTCCAGCCAGCGCAGCGCCGCGTCGAGCGAGGAGAAACCGTGCCCGCCGAACTGGTCCGCGCGCGTGGACCGCTTCCCGTCGACCATCCGGATCACCGCGTCCGCGAGCTGCGCGTACGTACGGATCAGCCGCTCCTGTGCGGCCGCGACCTCCGTGCTGTCCTCCTCCGCGAGCAGCTTCACCGCCGCGTACGCGCGCACCGCGTCGTGCAGCCGGTACCGCTCCCCGCGCACCCGGTCCACGAGCCCTGCCCGCGCCAGCCCGGCCAGCAGCCGCAGCGCCTCCGGCTCCTCCGTCTCCGCGAGCGCCGCCGCGGCGGCCGCGCCCAGCGAGACCCGGCCCGCGAGCGGCAGCCGGCGCAGCAGCCGGCGCGCGGGCTCCTGGAGGTGCGCGTACGACAGGTCGAGCGCGCGCTCGGTCACGTCCAGCGAGCCCAGCCGCTCGGCGAGGTGCACCTCGAAGCGGCGCGCCGAGTGCGTGCCCAGCAGGGGGCCCGTCAGCCGCAGGGCCAGCGGCAGCCCGCCCGTGAACCGGAAGATCGAGGCCAGCGCCTCCTCGTCGTACACGCTGCCGCGGGCGTCCTCGACCGCCGTCCGCAGCACGGACTCGGCCTCCCCGGCGGGCAGCGGTGCCACCTCCAGGTGGTGCACCCACGCCGGGGTGTCCGCCGGGAGCTCCAGCCGCTCCCGCGCTGTCACCAGCACCAGGCTGTCCGAGCGCTCCGGCACCAGCAGCCGCACCTGCGCCGCGTCCACCGCATCGTCCAGCACCACCGTCACCGGCAGCCCCTGGAGGTGCTGGTGGTACAGCTCCGCCAGCCTGCGCACCTGCTGCTCCGCGGAGGAGCGCTCCCGGAACAGCAGCTGTTCGCGCGGTGCACCGAGCCGGTTCAGCAGGTGCAGCAGCGCCTCGCGGGTCGGCAGCGGAACCTCCCCGCTCAGCTCCCCGCCGCGCAGGTCCACCACGCAGGCCCCGCGGAACTGGTCCCGCAGCCGGTGCGCCGCCCGCACGGCCAGCGCGGTACGGCCCACACCGGGCTCCCCGTACAGCACCACGACCACCGGGCGGGTCTGCGTACTCGCCCGCGCCGCCTGCACCCACTGCACGATCCGCGCCAGCTCGTCCCGGCGGCCCGCGAACGGCCCCACCGGCTCGGGCAACTGCCCGAACGACTGCTCCAGCACACTCCGCCGCCGCGCCGCCGCACTCCGGTCGGCCCCGCGCAGCCGCGGCAGCCCACCGCCGCCGCCCTGGCCGGAAGCGGACCCGGACCCGGCTCCGAACCTGGACGCGGACCCGGACCGGGAACCCGCTTCGACGCCCGCACCTCCGCCCGCCGCCGCCGCCCGCTCCCCGCCCCGGGCCCCCGGCAGCAGCCCGCCGCCGGAGTACCCGCCCGCAGACCCGTCCGCCCCGCCGCCGGCCGGAGCCCCGGCACCTGCCCCGGCCGCCGCCGCGCCCCCCGCCCCCGCCGTCGTACGTCTCGCCACCGGAACCGGCCGCGCCGCCGCCACCGCCCGCTCCTGGTCCAGGAACGGCCGTACGCCCCGCACCTCCAGCGCCGTCAGCCACTGCAGCCTCAGCTGCTCCGAACCCCCGGGCTGGCTCAGCGCCCCCGCCCGCCGGTGCGCCGCGGGCCAGTGCGACGCGGTCACCTTCGCGACGGTCGCCGCCGCCCCGGCCACGGCCACCACCGCACCGGCGCCCAGCGCCGGCCCCGTGTCCATGCCCAGCGCCAGGTCCGCCCCGAAGGCCGCCACCGCGGCCACCGCCGTCACCAGCGCCGCCGTCGAGGCGTTCCCGCGCCGGAAGGCCTCCGCGATGGACTCCTCCCCGGCCGCCGCCTCGTCGAGCGCCCGCGTCCAGGCCGCGTACTCGGGCCCGGCGGCGGCCGCCATCCCGTCCAGCGCCTCCCGCGCCCGCGCGAGCAGCACCCCGTGCTCCACCCGCCCCCCGGACCGCCGCACCTCCTCGGCCACGGCCCGCTCCACCACCCGCTCGGCTTCCCCGCGATGCACGTCCCGCATCCGCATCCCCTCCGCCGCTCAGCCCGTCCGGAAGCACCAGTCTCCAGAGGGATACCCCTCAGCGCAGCGAATCCTGTGCACAACCAACGGAGTTGAGGAACTCCAGAGCTTTCGGGCCCGGGCGCCGCCGTCCGCCATGTGGGGCACGGACGTACGGCCCGGAGGGGTGGGGCGGGGGCCGTGCGGCAGGATGGCACCCATGCCGAATCGCCTTGCTGACGAGACCTCCCCCTATCTGCTCCAGCACGCCGACAACCCGGTCGAGTGGTGGCCCTGGTCGCCCGAGGCGTTCGCGGAGGCGCGGGAGCGGGGGGTGCCGGTGCTGCTCAGTGTCGGGTACTCCAGCTGCCACTGGTGCCACGTCATGGCGCACGAGTCGTTCGAGGACGAGCTGTCCGCCGCCTACATGAACGAGCACTTCGTGAACGTGAAGGTCGACCGGGAGGAGCGGCCCGACGTCGATGCCGTGTACATGGAGGCGGTGCAGGCGGCCACCGGGCAGGGGGGGTGGCCGATGACCGTGTTCATGACGGCCGAGGGGGAGCCCTTCTACTTCGGTACGTACTTCCCGCCCGAGCCGCGCCACGGGATGCCCTCCTTCATGCAGGTGCTCGAAGGGGTGCGGACCGCCTGGGAGGGGCGGCGCGGGGAGGTCGCCGAGGTGGCCGGGCGGATCGTGCGGGACCTGGCGGGGCGGCGGCTGGACTACGGGAAGGCGCAGGTGCCCGGGGCCGAGGAGGCCGCGGCGGCGCTGCTCGGGCTGACGCGGGAGTACGACACCCGCAGCGGCGGGTTCGGCGGCGCGCCCAAGTTCCCGCCGTCCATGGTGGTCGAGTTCCTGCTGCGCCACCACGCCCGCACGGGCTCCGAGGGGGCGCTGCAGATGGCGGCCGACACCTGTGAGGCCATGGCGCGCGGCGGGATCTACGACCAGCTCGGGGGCGGTTTCGCGCGGTACTCCGTGGATGCGGAGTGGGTGGTGCCGCACTTCGAGAAGATGCTCTACGACAACGCCCTGCTGTGCCGGGCCTACGCGCACCTGTGGCGGACCACCGGATCCGCTACCGCGCGCCGGGTGGCCCTGGAGACGGCGGACTTCATGGTGCGGGAGCTGCGGACCGGTGAGGGAGGGTTCGCGTCCGCGCTCGATGCCGACAGCGAGGACCCGGCGAGCGGGAGGCACGTCGAGGGGGCGTACTACGCCTGGACGCCCGCGCAGCTGCGCGAGGTGCTGGGCGAGGCGGACGGGGAGCTGGCCGCGGGCCTGTTCGGGGTGACGGAGGAGGGCACCTTCGAGCACGGCTCCTCGGTGCTGCAGCTCCCGCAGGACGGGCCGGTGGCGGAGGCCGGCCGGGTCGCGGACATCCGCACGCGGCTCCTCGCGGCGCGGGACCTGCGGCCGGCGCCGGGCCGGGACGACAAGGTCGTCGCCGCGTGGAACGGGCTCGCCATCGCCGCGCTCGCCGAGTGCGGCGCCTTCTTCGACCGCCCCGACCTCGTCGAGCGCGCGACCGAGGCCGCCGACCTGCTGGTACGGGTGCACTTCGACGCCTCCGCGGGCCGTGCCCGGCTGGCGCGGACCAGCAGGGACGGCCGGGTCGGGGCCCATGCCGGGGTGCTGGAGGACTACGCCGACGTGGCGGAGGGGTTCCTCGCGCTGGCCTCGGTGACGGGGGAGGGGGTGTGGCTGGAGTTCGCCGGGTTCCTGCTGGACCTCGTACTCGACCGGTTCGCGGCTGAGGACGGGACCCTCTACGACACCGCGCACGACGCCGAGCAGCTGATCCGCCGCCCGCAGGACCCGACCGACAACGCCGCGCCCTCCGGGTGGACGGCCGCGGCCGGAGCGCTGCTGTCGTACGCGGCGCACACCGGGTCGCAGGCGCACCGGACGGCGGCCGAGCGGGCGCTCGGGGTCGTACAGGCCCTGGGTCCGCGGGCCCCGCGGTTCATCGGGTGGGGGCTGGCGGTGACGGAGGCGCTGCTCGACGGGCCGCGGGAGGTCGCCGTGGCCGGGCACCCGCAGGACCCGGCCACGGCGGCCCTGCACCGGACGGCCCTGCTGGGCGCGGCCCCGGGGGCCGTGGTCGCGGTGGGCGCACCGGCCGCGGCGGAGGCCGGGACGGGAGCCGGGACTGGTGGGGCGGGCGCCGAGCCCGAGTTCCCGCTGCTGGCCGGCCGGACCCTCGTGGACGGCGTGCCCGCGGCCTACGTCTGCCGGCACTTCGTCTGCTCGCGGCCGACCACGGACCCCGCCGAGCTGGCGGGCCAGCTGGGACCCGTACGCCCCTGAGGGCGGGCGGAGCGGGGGGCTTCCGCTACGCGTACTGGTGCGCGGCCAGGAAGATGCCCGCGTAGTGGGCCACGAAGGCGGCCAGGGTCAGGGAGTGGAAGACCTCGTGGAAGCCGAAGAAGCGGGGGGAGGGGTCGGGGCGCTTCATGCCGTAGACGACCCCTCCCACGCTGTACAGCAGGCCTCCGGCGACGACCAGGACGAGGACGGCGAGGCCGCCCGTGCGCAGGAAGTCGGGGAGGAAGAAGACCGCCGCCCACCCCATGGCGATGTAGCAGGGGGTGTAGAGCCAGCGCGGGGCGCCGACCCAGAAGACCCGGAAGGCGATGCCCGCCGCGGCGGCGATCCACACCGCCCACAGGAGCGTCCGTCCGGTGGACGGCGGGAGGAGCAGCACCGTCAGCGGGGTATACGTCCCTGCGATGATCAGAAAAATATTGGCGTGGTCCAGCCGCCGCAGCACGGCCTCGCCCCGCGGACCCCAGGTGCCGCGGTGGTAGATCGCGCTCACTCCGAAGAGCAGGCACGCCGTCAGGATGTAGACGCCGCACGCCACCCGGGCCCGCGTGGAATCGGTGAACGCCATCAGGACCAGCCCTGCGACCAGTACCGCGGGGAACATCCCGGCGTGCAGCCAGCCGCGCATCACCGGCTTGGCGGGAGCGAGTGAAGTCATGGCCACATGCTACCTACGGGTCCGTAGGTTTCCGCCCTGCGCCCCGATAGTGCGCTTTACGGAAGATTGACGGAAGTGGCGATGCTCACGTGAGAGGCCCTCTGGACATATGCGCACACGCACCGGATGATCAGATGAGTGCGGTCGACACCGGATGAGCGGAGCGCGCAGCGTCCGGGTCGCAGCCCCCAAGGGGCATACATCTCAAAACCCCTCTACAAGGAGCAATCGTGGCGCGCGACAACGCGGCTCCCACCACCCTTCCGACCGAGCACCAGGAGCTGATCTCCTGGGTGAACGACATCGCGGCGATCACCCAGCCCGACACCATCGTCTGGTGCGACGGATCCGAGGCCGAGTACGAGCGCCTGTGCGGGGAGCTCGTCGAGAAGGGCACCTTCCGCAAGCTCGACCCGGCGAAGCGCCCGAACTCGTACTACGCCGCCTCCGACCCCTCCGACGTCGCGCGCGTCGAGGACCGGACCTTCATCTGCTCCGAGAAGGCCGAGGACGCGGGCCCGACCAACCACTGGAAGGCCCCCGCCGAGATGCGGGAGCTCTTCACGGGTGAGAACGGCATCTTCCACGGCTCCATGAAGGGCCGGACGATGTACGTCGTCCCCTTCTGCATGGGCCCCGTCGGCTCTCCGCTGTCCGCACTCGGCGTCGAGATCACCGACTCCGCCTACGTCGCGGTCGCGATGCGCACCATGACCCGCATGGGCCAGGCCGTCCTCGACGAGCTCGGCACCGACGGGTTCTTCGTCAAGGCCGTCCACACCCTCGGCGCGCCGCTCGCCGAGGGCCAGGAGGACGTGCCGTGGCCCTGCAACACCACCAAGTACATCTCGCATTTCCCCGAGACCCGCGAGATCTGGTCGTACGGCTCCGGCTACGGCGGCAACGCCCTGCTCGGCAAGAAGTGCTACGCCCTGCGCATCGCCTCCGTCATGGCCCGCGACGAGGGCTGGCTCGCCGAGCACATGCTCATCCTCAAGCTCACCCCGCCGCAGGGTGAGGCGCGCTACGTCGCCGCCGCGTTCCCGTCCGCCTGCGGCAAGACCAACCTCGCCATGCTGGAGCCCACGATCCCCGGCTGGACCGTCGAGACCATCGGCGACGACATCGCCTGGATGCGCTTCGGCGAGGACGGCCGCCTCTACGCGATCAACCCCGAGGCCGGCTTCTTCGGCGTCGCCCCCGGCACCGGCGAGCACACCAACGCCAACGCCATGAAGACGATGTACGCGAACACCGTCTTCACCAACGTCGCGCTGACCCCGGACGGCGGCGACGTGTGGTGGGAGGGCATGACCGAGGAGGCGCCCGCCCAGCTCATCGACTGGAAGGGCAACGCCTGGACCCCCGAGTCCGGCACCCCCGCCGCCCACCCGAACGCCCGCTTCGCCGTCCCCGCCGCGCAGTGCCCGACGATCGCCCCCGAGTGGGAGGACCCCAAGGGCGTCCCGGTCTCCGCGATCCTCTTCGGCGGCCGCCGCGCCTCCGCCGTCCCGCTGGTCACCGAGTCCTTCGACTGGAACCACGGCGTCTTCATCGGCTCGAACATCGCCTCCGAGAAGACCGCCGCCGCCGAGGGCAAGGTCGGCGAACTGCGCCGCGACCCCTTCGCCATGCTGCCCTTCTGCGGGTACAACATGGGCGACTACATGGGTCACTGGGTGAAGGTCGGTGCCGACAAGGACCAGGCCAAGCTGCCGAAGATCTACTACGTCAACTGGTTCCGCAAGAACGACGCGGGCAAGTTCGTGTGGCCCGGCTTCGGCGAGAACAGCCGCGTCCTGAAGTGGATCGTCGGCCGCCTCGACGGCACCGCCGAGGGCGTCGAGACCCCCATCGGCGTCCTGCCGACGAAGGACTCCCTCGACCTGGACGGCCTCGACCTGCCGGCCGAGGACCTGGACTTCCTCCTGACCGTCGACAAGGAGGTGTGGCGCGAGGAGGCCGCCCTGGTCCCCGAGCACCTCAACACCTACGGCGACCACACTCCGAAGGAGCTGTGGGACGAGTACCACGCCCTGGTGGAGCGGCTCGGCTAGCACCGGGCCCGCCACCAGCGGCGGAGATAGACGTGGGAGCCCCCGACCAAGCGGCCCCCACCGCTGTGGGAGCCCCCGACCAAGCGGCGCCCACCGCAGCACCGGTTTGTCAGGTCTGTCAGGAGCGTTCGCGCTCTTCCAGATAAGTCGTGTGCGTTTGCTGACGGCGGGCCTCCGTTTCACGGAGGTCCGCCGTCAGGCTTTCCGCCTCGCCGAAGAGCGCGCCCAGCTGCCGCTCCAGATGGCGCTCCGGCGCCTCGCCCCCCGGCTGGATCCGGTGCCACCACCGCGCCCGGTGGTACGCGTCCACGCACTCCGGCACGTCCAGCCGCACCGCCCGCGCCAGCCGGTGCACCGCCTCCCCGTCCGCGGCCAGCACCCCGGCCACCCAGCCCGGTTCGAGCAGGCCCCCGTACAGGGCGAGCAGCTCCGCCAGCCTCCCGCCCGCGGCGGGCGGCAGCTCCACCTCGTCCAGGTACGTGCGCAGCCGCGCGAAGTCCCCGCGCAGCACGCCCAGTTCCTCGTGGGCGTCGAAGTCCGGTACGGGCACCCGCTCCGGCGGGGCGAGCAGCGCGCCCGCCCCGTACAGGCCCGCGACCACCACCGGCCAGTAGGCCCCGGCGGCCCCGGCGAGGGTCAGCCCGACCCCCGCCAGCCCGCAGGCGCAGCCGGCCAGGTTCTTCTTCGACTCCAGGTACGCGAGCGCCCTACTGGTAGCCACGGATCTCCTCGAAGGCCCCGTCGAGGGAACCCCGGTCGCCGGTGGCGTCGAAGAGGCGCCCGCCGGTCAGTTCGGTGATGTGCGTGAGCTCCTCGCGGTCGGAGTCCCCGAAGAGCACCGCGAAGACGGGGGTGTCGCGCTGCGCGGCCGGCAGCCGCTCGAAGAAGGAGTCGAAGTGTCCGGCGCCCACCCCCCGGGTGTTCTCCCCGTCCGTCATCAGCACGATGGAGGTGAAGGCCTCCCGGCCCCCGCCGCTGCCGAGGTGCCGGTACGCGGCCTCCAGACTGCTGTACACGGCGGTACCGCCCTCGGGCCGCAGCGCGCGGACGTCCGCGCGGATCCCGTCCAGGGCCGCGCCCGCCCGCCCGGGCCGCACCAGGTGGGTGCGCACGGACTTCACGTGCGAGCCGAAGGACAGCAGGGTGACCTCCTCGCGGTCCCGGAAGCGCTGCCCGGGTGCGGAGGAGCCGGTGCCGGTCAGCTCGGACAGCGCCTCGCGCAGCCGGCCGATCCGGCCGTCCTCCGCCATCGAGCCCGAGGTGTCGAGCACGTACACCGTCCGCGAGGGGCGGCGCAGTTCGTTCTCGTACGAGGCCAGCAGCCCGTCCGCGACCGAGCGGCTGCCGGGGAAGGGCAGCTCCCGCCGCTTCTCGGCGGCCAGCCCCGCCGCCGGGGCCACCCCCGGGGTCACCGGGCGCCGGAAGGTCTGCCCGGTGATGGCCCGCTGGGCCGCCGCCCCGCGCAGGTACGCGGTCAGGGCGCGGCCCGAGGCGCGGGCCCCGGCGGGCGAGGAGGCCAGCATGGTCAGCGGGTAGTCCGCGGTCACCACCCCGTCGCGCGGCCGGATCACGGTCAGCGGGCTCCTTCCCGCCGCCGCGAGGTCGCGGTTGGCGGACAGCAGGACGGACTCGTAGTTGACGAGGGCGTCCACCGTCCCGCGGCGCGCGTACGCCTGGGCCAGCCAGCCGGAGGAGCCCGAGGTCAGCTTCTGCCCGGCGAAGAACTCCTTCAGCTTCGGCGCGGCCTTGCGTACGTCCGCGTCGGTCAGCGCGGCCTGCGCCCCCGACAGCCCGGACGCCACCGAGACCAGCGCCGCGAAACCGGAGTTGGAGCGCACCGGGTCCGTCATCCCGTAGGTCAGCCGCCCCTCGGTGACGGCCCGGTGGACCGCGGACCAGGTCACCTCGGCGGGCTTCCAGCCGAGCCGCGCCACCGCCTCGGGCTTGACCCCGAGGGCCACCGGCGAGGACATCAGCGGGGTCTCGGAGGCCAGCTGCGCGGCGGCCCCGGGGCGCAGCCGCAGGTAGTCGTTGGAGGAGAGCCAGACGGCGTCGTAGCGCCCGGAGGCGCCGCCGCCGGCCACCAGTTCGGCCGCTTCGAGGGTGCCGGTCCAGCTGAGGCTGACGGTGATCCCGGTGGCCTTGCGGGCCTCCTCCAGGACCGGCTTCATGTCGGACAGCTCGCTGGAGGCCAGGATCCGCAGGTGGCCGGGCCGGTACGCGGTCTCCTCCGGCCCGGGGTCCTCCTCGGCGGTGCAGGCGGCGGCCGCCATGAGCAGCCCCGAGGCCGCGGCGAGGGCCAGCAGCTGGTGGCCGCCGCAGCGCTCGCGGCGCAGGCGCGGGGAGGAGGTGTCCCAGAGGTTCATGCGCTGCCTCCGTCGAGGATGCCGGACGCGGGTCCGGCGGTGCGGCTGCGGGCCAGGTGGGCTGATGCGGACCGGAGTTCACCGGTCAGGGACTCGACGGTGGCGGCCATGCTCTCGGTGGCCCGCACCTTGAAGGAGTCGATGGCGTCGAGGGTCCGGTAGACCTCCGCGAACGCCGTCCGCAGGGTCTCCGCGCCCACGGCGGGGTCGGCGGCGATCCGCTGGATCTCCGCGCTGCGCACGGACAGCATCTCGGCGTTCCCGCGGATCAGGTCCTCGGTGGTGGAGCGCAGGGCGTCGACCTGTTCGACGACGCGGCCCTGGTGGTCGAGGGCGGCGGCCAGCATCACGGCGGTCCGCAGGGCGGAGACGGTGGTGGCGGCCGCCCGGTCCACGCCCTTGATCAGCTCGTCGTTGTTGCGGCGTACGACGTCCATGGCCAGGTAGCCCTGGGCGCAGACGGCGAGCTGGGTCAGCAGGTCCTGGTGCTTCTGCCGGACGGGGAAGAGCAGGTCGGCGCGCAGGGCGTCGGCCTGCGCGGGGTCGGCGGCGCCCGCTTCGGCGATGCGCTGCCCGACGGCCGTGTCGAGGGCCGCGGTGAGGACGGCGCACTCCTGGAGGCGGCCCATGGTCTCCCAGAGGCGGGTGCGCTCGGTGTGCAGGGCGGCGTTGTCGCGGCGCAGTTCGTCCTGGCCGCCGCGCAGGGCGCCGACGATCCTGTTGAGGGTGGCCTGCGAGGAGGCGTACCGCGCGATGTGGTCGCGGAACCGGTTCCCGCCGGGGAGCTTCGCGAGCAGCCGCCGGGCCCCCCGGGCGGGAGTGTCGCGGGGGTCGAGGTCCTCGACGGTGCGGCGCAGTTCGACCAGGGAGCGGGCGACCCGCTCCTGGGCCTCCCCGCCCCCGGCTCCGGCCCGGCCCCCGTCGAGGGAGCGCACGGCCCGGTCGAGCATCCGGTTCGACTGCTGGGCGGCGGCGCGGATCTCGGCGGAGCCGAGCCCGGCCACCTCGCCGAGCCGGCCGGCGAACTCGGGGGAGCGGACGTCGAGTCCGGCCAGGGAGGCGACGTACTCCCCGGCGCGGCGGGCCATCTCCTCGTGGACCCCGTCCGCGAGGGGGACCAGCCCGGCGGCCTGTTCCGGGCGGACGGCCGGTACGGGCTCGGGGGCGGTCAGGACGAGCGGCGGGTTCTCCGGGGTGGTCACGGGGTCAGCTCCTTGCCTTGGCCCGCTGGGCGAGCGCGCGCAGGACCGGCAGGGTCGGTGCGTCGACCTGGCGGACCCCCTTGAGCTCCTGGTTGAGGTACGCGGCGTGCGGGGCGGTCGCGGCAGTGAACTCGGACCGGGCGCCCTGGGGGCGGAACCCGTGCCGGACGGCGAGCCTGCGCAGCTCCCCGTCCGTGCTCAGCAGCTTGCCGAGCCGTTCGGCGCCGGGGTCCAGCGCGACCAGGGTGTGGTCGCTGTTGACGGTGGTGTCGGGGTAGAGGACCACCATGTCGGCGTGGTCGGCGGGGTTCCCGCCCTGCTGGAGCAGGGCGGCCACCTGGGACTCGTACACGAGGATGAGGGGGTTGCCCGCCCCGCTGACGAAGTCCCGGAAGGGCTCGTCGGTGCTGGGGGCGAGGGCGCCCTGTACGGAGAACAGCTTGTGGAGCAGCGGCCCGACGGCCGCCACGGCCGCGTCGTCCGCGACCGTCCTGCCGCCGTTGGCGACCCAGGAGGCGGCGGCCATCCACAGGGCGCCCGAGTTGGACGCGGCCGGGTCGGTGGTCTTCACGAAGACCGTGCCGGTGAGTTCGGCGTACGGGGCCGAGCCCTTGAGCTGCTGCCAGGTGCGGTCCGCGCGGGCGGCGTCCAGATAGGGGCCCATGCGCAGGGTGCCGGTGCTGCGGCCGGTCATGCGCACCAGGCCGTTGGCGGCGAGCACCCGGGCCGCGTCGGGCCGGGTCAGGACCACGAGCGGCGAGTAGAAGGGATGGGCGGCCGCGCTGTCGCGGAGCCCGGCCTTGCGCAGGACCTCGCGGGCCGGCTCGCCGCTGCTCGGGAAGGCGAAGTCGTACTCCTCGAGGGGCAGCCGGTCCATGGCCCAGGATCCGGAGGTCTCCGTCTCCACGGTGTAGCCCCCGGCAGCGAGGGCCTCCACCACCTCCGGGTCCTCGAAGAAGCCGCTCTTCTCCGACCCGATCACTCCGCGGACGGTCTTCGTTGCCGTTCCGCCCAGGCCCTGTCCTCCGCGCCCCGCGATGACGGCCACTGCCACGCCGCCGATCAGCAGGATCGCCAGGGCGATACCCACGATGCGTTTCACGGGGGCAGCGTGCTCGCGGAAACCCACATTCCAGGCGGGGTTGAATGAACGTCAGGTGGCGAATCGGTCCCTGTTCGGCAGCCCGTCGGTGGCGGGGCGGGAGCGGTCCGCGCCGGGCGGGGGGTATGGGGCGCCCGTGGCTGGGAATGATCGGCCCATGTCGTACGACAGCCCCGGTCCCGGACCGGGTCCCTGGCGGGGCTGGCAGGTCGCCCTCGTGCTGGTGGCGGCGCTGCTGGTGTTCGCCCCCTTCGTGCTCTACTCCTGGGCGGCCATCGGACCGCCCGCGCCCGCCCCCGCACCGGCCCCGCCGGTCCCCGCGGCGCGCGACGTCACGCTGACCGGCTGCCGGGTGGAGCCGGGCACCCGGCGGGTGGTCGCGGACATCCGGGTCACGAGCCGCCGGGAGTTCGCGGCGACGTACGTGGTCACGGTGGACTTCCGGCGCGGGAGCGGGCCCGGGGAGCCGCCGGCCGCCGGGAAGCCGGGGCGGACGGAGGTCGCGGACCTGGCGCCGGGGGCGACGGCGGTCGCGGCGGCGGTGGGGCCGGTCTGGCCGGCCGGGGTGGTGCCGTGGTGCGGGCTGAGCGGGGTGGAGCTGGCCGCGGCCGGGCCGTGACGCGGACGCCCGCGGAGGGGGTGGCACCCGGTCCGAGGCCTCCGCGGCCCCGGACCGGGGCCCGTCAGGAGGCCGCGGCGAGGGGCAGCGCGGCGGCGTGCGCCTCCATGCGCCCGGCGGCGAGGATCGCGACGGTGGTGTCGGGCCGGGAGGCGGCGACGAGCAGGGCGCGGGCGGCGACCTCGTGCGCCCTGCGGTGCAGTTCGCCGTGGTCCGCCGCCCCGCGGGTGTGGCCGGCGTGCCGCGCGGGCGGGGCGCCGCGCAGCCGGGACACCTGGCGGGCGATCTCCTCGGCGGGCCCGTCGAGGCGGAGCTCGTCGGTGATCGCGAGCAGGGCGGCGAGGTGGCCGGCGAGCTGGATGTCGAGCTCCTCGCCGCGGCTGCGGTGCGGGAAGTCCTCGGCGCACCCGTCGCGGCCGGCCGTGCGGGCGGCCGGCTTGGTGCGGCTGGGTTCGTACATGGGAGGCCTCCTGCGGGGTCAGGAGGCCCAGCCTACATTGGATCGGTTCTAAAGTAGAGCTCAGTCCAGAATCTGGCGGCTGAAGGTAGGGCCGCGGGTGCGGCCGCAGGCGCGGCTACGGCTGCCCGTACCCGTCGAGGAAGTTCCCGATCCGGGTGACCGCGTCCGCCAGGTCCTTGGCCGTGGGCAGGGTGACGATCCGGAAGTGGTCGGGCTCGGGCCAGTTGAACCCGGTGCCGTGCACCACCATGATCTTCTCGGCCCGCAGCAGGTCCAGGACCATCTGCCGGTCGTCCTTGATCTTGTAGACGGCGGGGTCCAGCTTCGGGAAGAGGTACAGCGCCCCCTTCGGCTTCACACAGCTGATGCCCGGGATCTGCGTCAGCAGCTCGTACGCCGTGTCGCGCTGCTCCAGCAGCCGGCCGTGCGGCAGGACCAGGTCCTCGATGGACTGGCGGCCGCCGAGGGCGGTGGCCACGGCGTGCTGCGCGGGCATGTTCGCGCACAGGCGCATGTTCGCGAGGATGGTGAGCCCCTCGATGTACGAGGAGGCGTTCTTCTTCGGGCCGCAGACGGCCATCCAGCCGGAGCGGTAGCCCGCGACGCGGTAGTTCTTCGAGAGCCCGTTGAAGGTCAGGCACAGCAGGTCGGGGGCGATGGCGGCGGTGTTCGTGTGGGTGGCGCCGTCGTAGAGGATCCGGTCGTAGATCTCGTCGGAGCAGACGACCAGGTTGTGGCGGCGGGCGATGTCCGTCAGGCCGCGCAGCACCTCGTCGCCGTAGACCGCGCCGGTGGGGTTGTTCGGGTTGATGATCACCATCGCGCGGGTGCGGTCGGTGATCTTCCGCTCGATGTCGGCGAGGTCGGGCATCCAGTCGGACTGCTCGTCGCAGCGGTAGTGCACGGCCGTACCGCCGGCGAGACTGACCGAGGCCGTCCACAGGGGGTAGTCGGGGGCCGGGACGAGCACCTCGTCGCCGTCGTCCAGCAGGGCCTGCATGGACATCTGGATCAGCTCGGAGACCCCGTTGCCGAGGTAGATGTCCTCGACGTCCAGGTCGATGCCCTTGGTCTGGTAGTGCTGCATCACCGCGCGGCGCGCGGACAGCAGCCCCTTCGCGTCCCCGTAGCCGTGGGCGTTGCCCAGGTTGCGGAGCATGTCCTCGAGGATCTCCGGGGGGCACTCGAAACCGAATGCCGCGGGGTTGCCCGTGTTCAGCTTGAGGATGCGATGACCTGCCGCTTCGAGCCGCATGGCCTCTTCGAGCACGGGGCCGCGGATCTCGTAGCAGACATTGGCGAGCTTCGTTGACTGGATCACCTGCATGACGGGAGCTTACGGGCCGGGCTGCGGGGCCGGGGCTTCTTTTCCGCCGGTCGGGGGTCGGTGATATATCCCGATTCGCGCGAACCGAGGGCGGGCCTCTGCCGCACCCTTGGAATCCGCTGCCCCCGCCTGCCCCGCACCTGCGGATTCCGTCGTGCGGTCGCCGCGCCCCGGCCCTGGTGTTGCGCTCGTCACTGTGCGGCCCGGGCTCCGCTGCGCGGGGCCTGTTCCCCACCCCGCCCCTTCCCGTTCCCGGGGCTCCGCCCCGGACCCCGCGCCTCAAACGCCGGCGGGGCTGGATGTCGGGGCTCCGCCCCGGACCCCGCGCCTCAAACGCCGGCGGGGCTGGATGTCGGGGCTCCGCCCCGGACCCCGCGCCTCAAACGCCGGCGGGGCTGGGTTTTGCCGCTGAGCGGCACGTTCCAGCGAACCGCAGCAAAATCAAGCCCGCGCGGCGTTTGAGCGCACCGGGTGCGGAGCGCACGGTCCGGGGGTCCGGGGGCCTGCCCCCGGTATAGGGAAGAGGGGGTCCCCCCGGACGGAGTCTGGGGGAGGGTAGGGGAACAGCCCCGCGTAGCGGGTCAGGCGGCTCGCGCACAGGCGTAGCGCTCGGGCAGTGGTCTGAACCAAGCTCTTGGTATGGACTTGGAGTTGAGGCACCTCAAGACGATCCGGGCCATCGCCGAAGCCGGTTCCCTGACGAGGGCGGCCACCGCGCTGGGCCTGGCGCAGCCGGCCCTCAGTGCCCAGCTGAAGCGGATCGAGCGGGCCCTCGGCGGCGCGCTGTTCGAGCGCGGGCGCGACGGGGTGCGCGCCACCCCCCTCGGGGAGCTCGTGCTCGACCGGGCCCGGGTGGTGCTGCCCGCGGTCTGCGAGCTCCAGGAGGAGGCCATCCGGTTCGCGGCCGGCGCAGGCGGCTCCGCCTCCCCGGGCTACCGCCTCGGCGGCACCCACGGCCCCCTGCTCGGCGGCCTCGTCGACCGGCTCGCCGCCGCCGACCCCGGCGCGCCCGTGACCACGTACACCTCCTGGTCGGAGCGCGGGATCGCGGCCGCGGTGGGGGAGGGGCGGCTCGACTTCGCGCTGGTCGGGGTGTGCGGGGAGAGCGCCCCGCCGGAGGAGGGCCGGCTGGCCTGGGCGGAGGTGGCGCGGGACCCCGTGTACGTGATGCTCGCCGCCGACCACCCCCTGGCCCCCCGTACGGAGATCGAGCTCGCCGAGCTCGCCGCCGAGGCCTGGACCGACGTCCCCGGGGACGGCTGCTTCGGCGACTGCTTCGCCGCCGCCTGCGTCCGGGCCGGCTTCACCCCGGCCTGCGTGTACGAGGCCGACACCGCCTCCTGCGTGCACCTCGTGCAGGTGGGCCGGGCCGTGGGCCTGTGCCGGGCCAGCTTCCCCGCCACCCCGGGCCTGGTCACCCGCCCCCTGACCGGCTCCCCCCTCCTCTGGCGCCACCTCCTCGGCTGGCACCCGGCCGCCCCCGCCGCCCCCCGCGCCCCCCGGGTCATCGCCCACGCCCGCGAGGCCCACACCGCCGCCCTCCACCGCAGCGCGGCCCGCGAGGCCCCGCTGTCGGGTTGAGGGGGACGAAGGGGGGGAGCGGGGTCGTGGCCATAACACCGTGCGAGGGGTCAAGTGGGAGCTGGGTGGGGGGAGTTCGGGGTCGTAGCGTGAGGGCACCTCCCCATCCCCACCCCCCACGAGGAGATCCCCCATGCTTCGACGACACGTCCGTGTGGCGTGTACCGCCCTTGCCGCCGCCGGGATGGTGGTGGCCGGGATGCAGGGCGCCGGGCAGGCCGCCGCGCCCGGTGTGAAGTCGGCCGCCGTGGCCCTCGGGGCCGCGTCCGCGCAGCCCGAGGTGCTCGCGGCCATGCAGCGCGACCTGGGGCTGACCCGGGCGCAGGCCGTGACCCGGCTCGGGAACGAGGCCGAGGCGGGAGCCGTCGCCGCCCGGCTCCGCCAGCAGCTCGGCAGCGCCTTCGCCGGCGCCTGGGTCGACGGGGCCGAGTCGGGCCGCCTCACCGTGGCCACCGCCCGCGCCGCCGACGCCGCCGCGATACGCGCCGCGGGCGCCTCCGCGAAGGTCGTCGGCCGCACCCTGGCCGCCCTGGAGTCCGCCAAGTCCGCCGTGGACCGGGCGGCGACCGCCGAGACCCCCGTCCGGTACGTCGACACCCGCGCCAACACCCTCGTGGTCGAGGAGACCCGCGCCGGGGCCGGGCGGGCCGTGGTCCGCCGCGCCGGGCTGCGCGCCGCCGACGTGCGGATCGTCCGTACCGCCGAGGCCCCGCGCCCGCTGTACGACATCCGGGGCGGCGACGCGTACTACATGGGCAGCAGCGGACGCTGCTCGGTCGGCTTCGCCGTCACCCGCGGCACCACGCAGGGCTTCGCCACCGCCGGGCACTGCGGCCGGGCCGGCACCACCACGTCCGGGTTCAACCGGGTGGCCCAGGGCTCCTTCCAGGGCTCGGTCTTCCCCGGCAGCGACATGGCCTGGGTCGCCGCCAACAGCCAGTGGACCTCCACCCCGTACGTGAAGGGCAGCGGCGGGGCGAACGTCCAGGTCACCGGCTCGGTGCTGCAGCCCGTCGGCGCCTCGATCTGCCGTTCCGGCTCCACCACCGGCTGGCACTGCGGCACCGTCTCGCAGCACAACACCAGCGTCACCTACCCCGAGGGCACCATCTCCGGCGTGACCCGCACGACCGTCTGCGCCGAGCCCGGCGACTCCGGCGGCTCGTACATCTCCGGCAGCCAGGCCCAGGGCGTCACCTCCGGCGGCTCCGGCAACTGCTCCAGCGGCGGCACCACCTTCTTCCAGCCGCTCAACCCGCTCCTGCAGAACTACGGGCTGACCCTGAAGACCACCGGCAGCGGTCCCGGCCCCGAGCCGGAGCCCGAGCCGGAGCCCGGCGGCACCTGGAAGGCCGGCGGGGTCTACAAGGCCGGCGACACGGTGACGTACGGCGGTGCGGGCTACCGCTGCATCCAGGGGCACCAGGCGCAGACCGGCTGGGAGCCCCCGGTGGTCCCGGCGCTCTGGCAGCGCCTGTGACCCGGGCCCGCACCCGGGCCTGACCCGGTACTCCACACCGCGGCTCCAGAGGGGGGAGCCGCGGTGTGGCGCGTCCGGGGTCCGTGCCCGGGGGTCCGGGCCCCGGGGCTCAGACCCACTGGACGGCGGCCAGGGTCGCCAGCGCGCCCAGCAGGGCCAGGAGCCCGCAGACGGACAGGTTGACCGCCCGGTGCTCCCAGAAGACGGCCACGAACTCGCGGATCGTCGCGCTCGGCAGGAAGTACCGGGCCGTCGGGGAGCCGAGCACCTGCCCGTTGACCCCCTCCCGGCGGGCCGTCATCGCGGCCCGGAAGGCGTGGTAGTCGTTGGTGACGACCACGCAGCGGTAGCCCGGGCCCGCCTCCGCCGTCATCAGCTCCCGGCTGAAGGCCATGTTCTCGGTGGTCGTGCGGGAGCGGTCCTCCTCGCGCAGGTGCTCGCGCGCCACCCCCCGCTCCGCCAGCCAGCGCGCCATCGCCGCGGCCTCCGGCAGCTTCTCGTCCGGGCCCTGCCCGCCCGAGGTCAGCAGCAGCGGGGGCCGGCCGCCGCGGCCGGTCTGGGCCAGGTGGATCTGCCGGCCCTTCTCCAGCCGGGAGGCCAGCAGGGGCGGTACCCGCTCCCCGCCGATCAGCCCGGAGCCGAGCACGACCACGTAGTCCACGTCCCCGCGGACCCGGATGCGCCCGTACAGCCAGGCGTAGCCGAGGAAGCAGAGGAAGACGAAGGACACGTACGCGGCGATCGCCGTCAGGGTCAGGACGACCCCGTCGAGCACGGGGGTGCCGGAGTCCCGTACGAACAGCAGCAGGCCGATCATCGTGAAGATGGCCAGCCCGGCGGCGAGGGAGAGCAGGTTCGCCGGGCTGCGGCCCTCCTTGCGGACCATGGTGATGCCGTTGGCGACCAGGTAGACCCCGAGGGCGACCGTGCCGAGGGCCGGGAGGACGAGGGCCGCGAGGACGGTCAGCAGGGGGATCGGCGCCGGGAGCGTCGCGGCCTGCGCGACGAGGGCGGCGGAGCCGGTCAGGCAGGTGAGGCCGAGCAGGACGGCGTTGCGGAAGCGGCGGCGGTCCTCCCGGGCGCTGAGGCAGAACAGCACGAAGAAGAGCACGGGCAGGGCGAAGACGGCCATGCGGCCCATCGTAGGGGCCGGGTGCGGGGCGGGACGATCATCGGACCGCGGCCCGCCCGGCCCCGTCTGCACGCCCCGCCCGCTCAGCGGCTGCCCCCGCTCTCACCCCGTCCGCCGTACCGACCGCCCCGCCAGGACGTCCGTGCGCCGCCCCTCGCGGATCACGAACCGCCCGTCGACGAGCACGTGCGGGATCCCGGACGGCAGCGCGCGCGGGTTCGCGTACGTCGAGCCCGCCGCCACCGTCCGCGGGTCGAAGAGCACCAGGTCCGCCCGGTAGCCCTCGAGGACCCGCCCCCGGTCCGGCAGCCGCAGCCGGGCCGCCGGCCGTCCCGACAGGTGCGCCACGCACTCCTCCAGCGACAGGACGCCCAGCTCGCGCACGTACCGGCCCAGGTAGTGCGGGAAGGTCCCGTACGCGCGCGGGTGCGGCTTCGCGCCCTGGAGGATGCCGTCGGAGCCCCCGGTGTGCGCCGGGTGCCGCATGATCGCCCGTACGTTCTCCTCGTGGCCCACGTGCTGGAGCACGGTCACGCCCAGCCGGTCCGCGAGCAGCAGCCGGCGGGCGGTCGCCCAGTCCGGGATCCGCCGGCCGACCTGCGCCGAGAGCCCCGCGTCCGCGGCGTCCGCCACCCCCGAGACCTCGACCGAGGACCAGTCGACCGGCACCCCGTGGCAGCCGTCCGAGCCCGTCACCTCCAGCGCGTACCGGATCCGCTCGGCCGCCGCCGGGTCCGCGAGCCGCTCCAGCAGGGCCGCCGGGCCGCCCTCGTGGGCCCAGGAGGGCAGCAGGGCGGCCAGCGTGGTGCACCCGGGCGTGTAGGGGTACGAGTCGAGGGTGATGTCCGCCCCGGCGGCCAGGGCCCCGTCCAGGAGCTCCAGGAGCTCGCCGGCCCGGCCCTCGTTCTCGGGGAAGTTCATCGTGGCGTGGGCCAGGTGCAGGGCGCAGCCCGCCGACCGGGCGAGCTCCACCATCTCCGCGTACGCGCGCAGGGCCCCGCGCCCGTAGGAGCGGTGGTGGGGGCAGTAGTAGCCGCCGTAGCGGGCCACCACCCGGCACAGTTCGGCGAGTTCGGCGTCCGGCGCGTACATCCCGGGGGTGTAGGTCAGCCCGGAGGACATGCCGACCGCCCCGTCCGCCAGGCCGTCGGCCACCAGCTGCCGCATCCGGTCGAGCTCCGCCGGGGTCGCGGGCCGGTCCTCCCAGCCCACGGCGTACGCCCGCACGGTGCCCTGCGGGACCAGGTAGGCGGCGTTCACGGCGATGCCCCGGTCGAGCCGGTCGAGGTAGCCGCCGACCGTGCGCCAGCCGATCCCGCCGGGCACGTCCGAGCCGTCGCCGTTCCAGCCGGAGACGGCGGCCCGCACCCCTTCGAGGGTGCGGCCGTCGGCCGGCGCGTACGACAGCCCGTCCTGGCCCAGCACCTCCAGGGTGACCCCCTGCGCGGCCTTCGCGCTGTGGTCGGGGTCGCGCAGCAGGGCGAGGTCGCTGTGCGCGTGCATGTCCACGAAGCCGGGGGCGAGCACCAGCCCGTCCGCGTCGAGCGTGGTGCGCCCGCCGCCGGGCAGGGCGCCCGGGCTCCGCCCGATCACCGCGATCCGGCCCTCGTGGATGCCCACGTCGGCCCGGTACGAGGGGGCGCCGGTGCCGTCGGCTATCCGGGCCCCCCGCAGGACGAGGTCCACGGCCCGCGCCCTAGAAGAAGGTGCGGACGTAGTCGCCGACGGAGCCGTCGGCCCCGACCACCGGGATCAGCGGCCACTTCTCGAAGATCGTGCACGGATGGGCCATGCCGAGGCACACCCAGTCGCCGACCTCCAGCTCCGCGCCCTCCTCCGTCCGCAGCCAGGCGTGCTGGTCGGACAGCTTCTCCACGGTGATCCCGGCGCCGTCCGGCACCGGCCGCACGGCCCCGTCCCGGCCGCTGCGCACCGCCACGACCCGGGGCAGCCCCAGGTCGTAGGCGATATCGCGCTTGCCCGCGTTGACGAAGGCCTGGCCGGGGGTGGGGCGGGAGACGACCTGGGTCCAGAGCCGGAAGGCGGGCAGCAGACCGCCCTCCGCGGGGATCCGGTTGAAGGGGGTGAGCCCCTCGTACCAGCCGTGGTCGTGGGAGACGTACGCGCCCGAGCGCAGCAGCCGCAGCACCGGCAGGGACAGGGCGGGGACCTCCGCGAACACCTCCGCCACCGCGTCGAACCACTCGCTGCCGCCCGCGCTGACCACGATCTCGTCCAGCCCGGTGCCGGTGAACCGGCCCGCCCCGTCGAACGCGGCGGCCAGGGCGGTCAGCCGGCGCAGCCAGGCCCGGACGGAGTCCGCGTCCGCGCCCGGCATGGTGGCCTCGTACCCGGCCACGCCGGCCAGCCGCAGGGTGCCGGTGGCGGCGACGGCGTCGGCGACGGCCGTGCAGTCGGCCTCCGTACGGGCGCCCGTACGGCCCTCGTCGCCGGCGCCGAGCTCCACGACCACGTCCAGGCGGCGGTCCGCGGGCAGGTGCCCGCGCAGGGCCGCGTCCATCAGCCCGACCCCGCGGACGGAGTCCACGTAGCAGAGGAAGCGGAACTGCGGGTCGGCCGCGAGCTCGGCGGCCGCCCAGCGCAGGGCGGCCGGGTCCACGAGCTCGTTGGCCAGGAAGATCCGTCGGATCCCGAAGGCCCGGCACACGCGCGCCTGGTGGGGCATCGCCACGGTGATCCCCCAGGCCCCGTGGTCGAGCTGGCGCTCGAACAGGGCGGGGGCCATGCAGGTCTTGCCGTGCGGGGCGAAGGCCAGCCCGTGCCGCCCGGCGTACGCGCCCAGGGCCGCGAGGTTGTGCTCCAGGGCGGGGCCGTCGAGGGTCAGCACGGGGGTGGTGAACCCGCCGGTGAACAGGTCGCGGCGCTCCGCGGCCAGTTCCGCCACGGACAGCCCAGCGGCCTCCGCGTCCGGCGGCAGCCCTTTGAACCGGTGGTCCACCCGCTCCCGCCCGAGCTCCGCCACGCGCTCGCGCACCAGCTCCCGGCCCGTGTCCTCGGCCATCCCTGCCTCCAGCCCTTGTGTTGCACAGTGCGCAACACGCATTGCGCATGCCGCCGCACGCTGTCTAACATCCCGCATGACGGCGGGTCAACGCCCCGCCCCCGGCCCGGCGGAGACGGAAGGACGGCCCATGAGCCAGTCGCTCGGCAGGGCCCTGGCGATCCTGCCCCTCCTGGCCCGCGGCCCGGCCGACCTCGGCCAGGTCGCCGCCGAGATCGGCGCGCACAAGAGCACCGCCATGCGGCTGCTGCGCACCCTCCACGAGCACGGGTTCGTCTACCGCCAGCCCGACGGGCGCCACCGCCTCGGCGCCCGCTTCTTCACCCTCGCCGCCGAGGCCGTCGAACAGCTGGACCTGCGCGGGATCGCCCACCCGCACCTCGTCGAGCTCAACGAGCGCACCGGGCACACCGTCCACCTCGCCGTCCACCAGGACGGGGAGGTGCTGTACCTCGACAAGATCGACAGCCGCTACCCGGTCCGCATGTACTCGCGGATCGGCCGGCCCGTGGCCATGACCGTGGCCGCCGTCGCGAAGGTGATCCTGGCCGACCTCCCGGCCGCCGAGCGCCGCGCCCTGGCCGCCCGGCTCGACTACCCCGCCTACACCGCCCGCTCCACCCCGGACGCCGCCGCCTTCCTGCGCGAGCTGGAGACCGTACGGGCGCAGGGCTGGGCGGTGGACCCCGGCGGGCACGAGGAGACCGTCCACTGCGTGGCCGCGCCCGTCCGCGGCCCGGACGGCCGGGCGTCGGCCGCCGTCTCCCTCTCGGCCCCCTCCGCCCTGGTGGACGCGGAGGCCCTCCTCGGACTCCTCCCGCTGGTACGCCGTACCGCGGCCGCCCTGAGCCGCGACTACGCCGGCCAGACCGCACCCGCAGCCGGAACGGGAACGGAACCGGGAACGGAATCCGGAACAGGAACCGGCGCCGGAACGGACTCCGGACCCGGAAGCGACCCCGCAGGCCCCGCCGAGCACGAAGGACCGCAGTGACCGAGAAGACCCCGGTGACCGGGAAGACCGCCGTCACCCCCGCCACCCACACCGCCCCGCCCGCGAGGTTCTCGCACGGCGTCCGCAAGGGGAACATCCTCCAGGTCGCCGGCCAGGTCGGCTTCCTGCCGCACGTGGACGGGCAGCCGCCCACCCCCGCCGGCCCCACCCTGCGCGAGCAGACCCTCCAGACCCTGGAGAACGTCCGCTCGGTGCTCACCGCCGGCGGCGCGACCTGGGACGACGTGGTGATGATCCGCGTCTACCTCACCGACACCGCGCACTTCGCCGAGATGAACGAGATCTACAACGCCTACTTCGAGGAGCACCTCAAGGAGGTCCCGGCCGCCCGCACCACCGTCTACGTGGGCCTCCCGGCCGGCCTCCTGGTCGAGATCGACGCCCTGGCCGTGCTGGGCTGAGGCCCGCCGGGCAGCGGAAAAGGGGCGCCGGGTTCCTCCGGCGCCCCCCTCGTCCGCCCGGGGTGTTTCAGCAGGGCCGGTGCCGGCCGGGCCTTACCGGCCGGCGGCCGTCAGCGGCAGTACTGCGCTTCCTTGCCGATGGAGCGGTACATGCAGTCCGAGTTCTCCAGCAGCTGGAGCACCGCGTCGCGGTTGCGGCTGGTCTCGCGCTCGATGACCTCGTCGGGCGGGTAGAAGCCGCCGCCGCTTGAACTCCTCGGGTACATCTCGAAGGTGTAGCCGAAGATCTTGTGGGCGCCCCACAGCCAGTCGTCGATGGTGCCGTCGGTGATGTAGAGGTCGCTCGACTGCTCCGGCGTGTAGCCGTTGCTGGCCGCCATCTTCTGGCCCACGGCCTTGAAGGCGCCGAGGTCGTCGGCGGTCAGGTCGGGTGCGGTGTCGTTGTACGTGTAGCCGTACGGCCACAGCACCAGCTCGCTGTACGTGTGGAAGTCGATGCCGGTCTTGATCTGCTGCTTGCCGCCGACGACCCGGCTGCGCACGAAGTCGGAGACCACCTTGACCTCGGGGGCCGACTCGGCCGCGGAGCCGCGGTAGGTCTCGGAGCTCTTGCTGCTGCTGGAGCCGCCGCAGCAGCCCCACTTGTAGTTCCAGTTGCGGTTCTCGTCGGTGCCGACGTACGAGGAGCCGGCGTTGGGCTGCCGGTTCTTGCGCCAGGACCGGTAGGAGCCGGAGGCGATGTCGTACTCGCCGCCGTCGGGGTTGAGGTCCGGGATGATCCAGATCTCGCGGTTGTTCACCATGTTGGTGATCCGCGCGTCGGTCCCGTAGTCCTCGCCGAACTCGCGCAGCAGGTAGAGCGCCATCTCGACGGTCAGGTGCTCGCGCGCGTGCTGGTGGGCGGTGAAGAGGACCTCGGGCTCGGCCTCGTCGGTGCCCACGTTGTCGCTGATCTTGATGGCGACCAGGTCGCGGCCCTGGTACGACTTGCCGATCACCCGCTTGCTCATGATGTTCGGGTACTGCGCCATCCGCTGGTCGATGACGGCGCTCATCTCGGCGTAGTTGTGGTAGCGCGAGTCGGCCGAGGGGAAGTCGAAGGGGGCCGCCGCGACCCCGGGGGCGTTGCGCTGGGGCGGGGCGGGCAGCGCGGTGAGCTTGTAGCCCCGCTCGCGCAGCTTCCGCGCCTGCATGGTGTCGGCGCTGACGACCACCGAGTGGTCGTCCACCTCGTCGATCGAGACCCCGTAGGCGAGCAGGGCCGTACGGGCCGAGACCGAGGCCGGCCCGTGGACGGTGTACTGGACGATCGCCTCGTCCTGGGTGGCTGTGGAGGGCTTCTGGGGGGCCGAGGCCGTGGCGTTCGCGCCGAGGGCGGGTGCGCCGAGCGCGAGGGCCAGTACGGCCGCCATGGTGGCGGCCTTCCGTCCTCGGCTGCCGCGGATGCGTAGCCGCATGCGTGCTCCTGGGTGTGGAGTGTGGGGGTGGCTCCGTGCGGACGCGCACAGCGTGCGCTCGTGACATGTCCGGGTCAAGAGCCCGATTCCGGCCACGGCGCCCGGTGCGCCGCCGCGCGGAGCCGCCCCCACAGCTACCGCCTACGGCAGGTTGTGCACGTGCGGACCCACCGCGTTGGACCAGGCGTTTCCTGCCTTCGCGTCCCAGTTGGTCGACCAGGTCATGGCCCCGCGCAGGGCCGGGTAGGTCTTCGAGGGCTTGAAGGTGCCGCAGCCGGTGCCGCGGGCCAGGCAGTCCAGGGCGTTCTTGACGACCGCCGGGGAGACGTAGCCGCTGCCCGCCCCGCTCGGGGAGGCCGGCAGGCCGAGTCCGACCTGCGAGGGGTCGAGCCCGTTCTCCAGCTGGATGCAGGCCAGGGCGGTCAGGAAGTCCACCGAGCCCTGCGAGTAGACCTTGCCGTCGCAGCCGAGCATCGCGCCGCTGTTGTAGTACTGCATGTTGACGACGGTCAGGATGTCCTTCACGTTCAGCGCCGTCTTGAAGTAGCCGTTCGAGGGCGACTGCATGTCGATGGTCTGCGGGGCCATCGTGAGCACCATCGAGGGCCCGGCCTTCGCGGACAGCGCGCGCAGCGCCTGGGTCATGTACGTGGCGTTGAGCCCGTTCTCCAGGTCGATGTCGATGCCGTTGAAGCCGTACTCCTGCATCAGCGCCCAGGCCGAGTTGGCCAGGTTGGCCGCCGAGGCGGAGTCGTTGACGGTGATCGTGCCCTTCTCGCCGCCGATGGAGAGGATCACGGACTTGCCCGCGCTCTTCTTGGCGGCGATGTCGGCCTTGAACTGGGCGACGGTGTAGCCGTTCAGGCCCGCCGAGTCCAGGTTGAAGGTGATCTCGCCGGGCCGGGAGGTGGCGTCGGCGAAGGAGACCGCGATGATGTCGTACTGGTCCTGCACGTCCGAGAGCCGCTGGACGGTCGCGCCGTTGTTGAAGTTCTGCCAGTAGCCGGTCACGGCGTGCTTCGGCACGGCCGGGTTGCCCGGGTTGCCGCCGCCCGCGGTGGTGGTGCCGGTGACGGGCGGGGCGGACTTCACGCCCTCGCCGGCCGCGTTGTACGCGGTCACCTGGAAGGCGTACGCGGTGGAGGCCGCCAGCCCGGTGCGGGTGTGGCTCGTGCCCGCCACCTCGGCGACCTGCACCCCGTCCTGGTAGACGCGGTAGCCCACGGCGCCGGGTACGGCGCTCCAGGACAGGTTCAGCGAGGAGGCCGTGGCCCCGCCCACGGTCAGGCCCGCGGGGGCGCCGGGGATCGTGGGGCCGGGGTCGGTGGGGCCGCCGCCGTCCGGGCCGAAGACGCTGAAACCGTCCACGTGGTAGGCGGGCTGGCCGTACCAGCCGTGGGTGTAGACGGTCACCTGGGTGGTGTTCGCGCCGGTGGTGAAGCTGGTGGACAGCTTCTGCCAGCCGCCGCCGGAGCCGGGGGTCCAGGTGGACACGTCCTGCGTGCCGGTGCCGCTCGCGCCCAGGTAGACGTAGCTGCCCTGCACCCAGGTGCTCAGCGTGTACGTGGAGTTGGGCTTGACGGTGACCTGCTGCGAGCAGCGGGCGTTGTCCTGGCCCGAGGGGGTGGCCTTGAGGGCGCCCGCGCCCGCCTGGACGGGGGAGGAGACGGCGGCGCCGCTGCCGGCGGTACAGGTCCAGTGGGTGAGCCCGGACTCGAAGCCGCCGTTGCGGGCGACGTCGGTGTCGGCGGCCTGGGCGGTGCCGGTGGCCAGGGCGGTCAGGCCGGTGGCGACGAGGGCGCCGGCGGCGAGGAAGGAGAGGGAGCGTATGCGGTTCACGGGGGCTCCGGTGGGGGGAGGGAACGGGGGGACGGGGCGGGGCGCGGTGCTGCGGGGGTGGGGGAAGTGGGGGGAGTGTGGGGAGGGGGGGCGTGCGGGGAGACGGATGGGGTGAACTGGGGGTGCCCGCACCCAAGTTGGTCCAGACCAATGCCGGTGTCAAGAGTCCGTACCGACATCTCGTACCGGCGGGGCGGCGGTGTCGAGAGTGACCGGATTTGATGGCGAATTGGCAGAGGTAAATCAGCCAGCGACCGAAAATCGGGCCCAGCGGGAAACAACAAGGCCCTGCCCGGAGGCTTAAGGCGCGGATAAGGTGCTGGGGCAGGAGGGCCGCGCAGTGATCGTTTGCGGTCGCGCAGCCTTGCGCGCGGCCGTGCAGCACGGGGTGAGTGGGGGATTCACATGCCGATCGCCATCGCTGTGACCAGTGAAGACCTGGTGCTGCCCGCCGCCGACCGGCACACCCCGCCGGCCGTCGCCCTGCGCCCGCCGCAGGAGGCCGGACTGGAGGATTCCGTAGCCGAGATGACGGCCCTCCTCGACACCCACGGGTACGTGCTCGTCCTCCTCCCGTCCTCCCTTCCGGTCGCCTTCGCCCGCCGCGTGCACACCGTCCGGGCGATCCTGGAGAGTGACCGGATCGCACTCCTTGACATCGACCTCCCGCCTCTGGGAGTGGCCCTGCTGGTGCGTCAGCTGCGCCAGCTGTCCGCCTGCGACTTCAGCCCGGGCGTGATCGCCTCCGCGGCCCGGCTCCTGTCCCACTACGTCTACGCGGGCGCCCTGCTCGGCACCGTCTCCCGGCTGGACCGCGTACCCGTGGACCTGAAGACCCACGCCAAGTCCTGGCTGCCGGGCTCGCAGTTCGCCGTCCTCGCCCACCCCCGCCCGCACCTGGCCAAGCTCAGCGGCGGAGGCGGAGGCGGCGGCGGGGGAGGCGGCGGAGGACGGGCGGCCGGCGGCGGGCACGCCCGTACGGAGATCCCGCCCGGCCCCGAGTACGGCACCCAGCTCCTCTTCGCCCGCGGCCAGCTCGCCTCCGAGTGGGTGGCCGCCGAACTGGCCCCCGCCTGGCGGGTGCAGGGCGTCCTCGAATGCCCGCTGCCCGCCGGCTCGGCCGCCTGGTGGGCCACCTCCCGCCTGGTGGAGTTCGCCGCCGGCATCCCCGACATCTCCGTCCTCTACCAGCTCGTCGCCTCCGTCCGGCGCGAGGACTGCCGCTGGTGCGGACTCGAACTGATAGGCGACCGTTGCGGCTTCTGCGCCGCACCGCTCGCCGCCCCCCTGTCCCCGACCGCCACCTGATCGACCCGATCGACGAACGAACGGCGAGGTAGTCCGGCTCATGAACTCACGTCAGCGGCGCGGTGTGGTCCTGCTCGTGCTCTCCGTGCTGTGCGCGCTCGGCGCCTTCGCCGGGGTGCTGTCCGTGATCGGCGACGTCAACTCCAAGGTCGGGCCCGAGGTGACCGCGTACCGCGCCGCCCGGGACATCGCCCCGTACGGCGAACTGGACGAGAGCGACTTCGAGCAGGTCCGGATCCCGGAGCGCTGGCTGTCCGGCACCGCGGTCCGCGACCTGTCGGTGCTGCGCCGCAAGACCACCCTCACCCCGCTGAAGAAGGGCTCCCTCCTCCAGTCCGACATGATCACCGACCTGCCCGGGCTCAGGAAGGGCGAGCAGGAGATGGCCGTCATGATCGACGCGTCCACCGGGGTCGGCGGCAAGGTCCGCCCCGGCGACCGGGTCAACATCATCGGCTCGTTCAAGGGCCAGAAGTCCACCGACGGCCTGGTCGTCACCCTCGTCGCGGGCGCCCGCGTCATCAGCGTCGGCACCCTGACCGGCGGCGAGAAGGGCGACGGCCGCCGCGGGGACGAGGAGACCGTCCCGGTCACCTTCGCCATCAGCCACAAGGACACCCAGCGCGTCTCCTACGGCGCGTCCTTCGCGGAGCACGTCCGCCTGGCCCTGGTCGCCCCCGGCGACGAGCCCGGCGTGGCGCCCGGAGACCGCAGGTACACCCTCGACGGGGACAAGTGAGGCCGGTATGAGCACCCGCATCCTGCCCGCGGTCGGCGACCCCGACGCCGCCCGCTCCATCACCACCCTCCTCAGCCAGCTCCCGGCGGCCGAACCCGCCCCGCCGGTCCCCGACTCCACCACCCTCCTCGACACCCTGGCCCGGCTGGCCGCCGAATCCCTCGACGAGCTGCCCGAGGTGGTCCTCGTCCACGAGCGGATCGGCCCGGTGCCCGCCTTGGAGCTGATCCGCGAGGTCGCCCTGCGCTTCCCGGCGGTCGGCGTGGTCCTGGTCGGCTCCGACGCCGGCCCGGCCCTCTTCTCGGCCGCCATGGACTCCGGGGCCCGCGGCCTGGTCGCCCTCCCGCTCTCGTACGAGGAGCTGGCCGCCCGCGTCCAGTCCGCCGCCCAGTGGTCCGCGGGCGTCCGCCGCCACCTGGGCCGCGGCGCCGAGACCGCCACCGGGCCCGGCGGCCGGGTCGTCGCCGTCTGCGGGGCCAAGGGCGGGGTCGGCACCACCCTGTGCGCCGTCCAGCTCGCCCTGGCAGCGGCCGCCGCGGGACGCCGTACCGCCCTCGTGGACCTCGACCTCCAGGCCGGGGACGTGGCCTCGTACCTCGACGTGCAGTTCCGGCGCTCGGCCGCCGACCTCGCCGGGATCCAGGACATCTCCCCGCGGGTCCTCCAGGACGCGGTGTACGAGCACAAGACCGGACTCGCCCTGCTGCTGGCCCCCGGGGACGGCGAGCGCGGCGAGGAGGTAGACGACCGGGCCGCCCGCCAGATCCTCAGCGCCCTGCGCAACCGCTACGAGCTGGTGGTGGTCGACTGCGGCACCCACATGGACGGCTCCAACGCGGCCGCCGTGGAGATGGCCGACACGGCCGTGCTGGTCACCACCCCGGACGTGCTCGCCGTACGGGCCGCCAAGCGGATGGTCCGGCTCTGGGAGCGGCTCCAGGTCCGCAAGGCCGAGGAGACCACCGTGCTGGTCAACCGCTGGTCCAAGCACACCGAGATCCAGCCCGCCCTGATCGAGAAGATCGCCGGGACGCGGGTGGCGCGGACACCGGTCCCGGCGGCGTACAAGGAGCTCCAGGCGGTCGTGGACGCGGGCCGGGTCCAGGACCTCGACAACAAGTCCTCGGTGAAGCAGGCCCTGTGGACCGTCGCGGGGGAGCTCGGACTGCTGAGGAGCCCGGAGGAGGCGGCCGCCGGCCAGGAGGGCGGGCCCGGTGGCGCCGCGGGCGGCCCCGCCGCCGGGGCGGCACCCGCCCTCCCGGCGGGCCGCCGGGCCGGCCAGCTCGCCCTGCGCGGCGCGGACCGGGGGTCCGTGGGGCTCGGACGGTGGAAACGGAGGCCGGAGTGAGCACGGGCGTGGGAGCGGGAGCGGGGTTCCGGACGGGGCGTAGGGGAGCGGGCCGCCGAAGACCGGCGGGCCGGGACCGCGGGTCCACCACCTTCGAGTTCCTCGGCATGTTCCCGTACATCCTGCTGATCCTGACGGTGCTCTGGCAGTGCGCGGTGGTGGGCTACACCTTCAGCCTCGCAGGCAACGCCGCCGACCAGGCGGCGCGCGCGGGGGCGGTGGGGGAGGACTGCGGGGCGGCGGCGAGCCGGCACGTGGGCAGCGCGTGGGAGGTGGCCACGAGCTGCGGAGGCGACCCGGTGGTGAGCGCGACGGTCCGGCTGACCGTACCCGTCCTGGCCCCCGGGGTGTTCAACCTCCCGCTGACGATCACCGGGAAGGCCGCCGCCGTCAAGGAGGAGGTGGACTGACGTGGACACCGAGAAGACCCGACGGGGCGGCTGCCGGGCCAGGGGCGCGGGCAGGGACCGGGGCGGGTTCCGCGGACCGTTCCGGGACCGGGACCGGGGCCAGGTCGCCGTCGAGTTCCTCGGCTGGCTGCCGATCCTGCTCCTCATCGCCGTCCTCGGCATCCAGGTGGGCCTGGCCGGGTACGCGATCCAGCAGGCCGGGACCGCCGCCCGGACCGCCGCCCGCATGGACTCCCTGCACGGGGAGGGCGGGGCCGCCGCCGGCACGGCCGCCGTCAGCGGCTGGCTGGACCCGCGGCTCTCGGGCGGACCGGCCGGCGACGAGGTCACGTACACGGCGACGGTGACCGTGCCGAGCATCGTCCCCGGCTTCTCGCTGGGGGCCGTCACCCGCTCGGCCACCATGCCGTACGACGAGGAGGACTGACCCGCATGAGCCTGCGCGCCCGCGTCCACACGCCCGAGGACCCGCACGCCGCCCGCGAGGACGGCCACCTCGTCGCGTCGTACCGCACCAAGCTGCTGGAGGAGATCGACCTCGCCGAGATGTCCTCCCTGGCGCCCGCCGAGCGCCGCGCCCGCCTGGAGCGGGTGCTCGGGCACCTCATCAGCCGCGAGGGGCCGGTCCTCTCCACCGTCGAGCGCTCCCAGCTGATCCGCCGGGTCGTCGACGAGGCCCTCGGCCTCGGCGTGCTCGAACCCCTCCTCGAAGACGCCTCCATCTCCGAGATCATGGTCAACGGGCCCGACCGCATCTACGTGGAGCGGGCCGGCCGCGTCGAGCAGCTGCCGCTGCGCTTCGCCTCCCACGAGCAGCTGATGCAGACCATCGAGCGGATCGTCTCCACCGTCAACCGCCGCGTGGACGAGGCCAATCCGATGGTCGACGCCCGGCTGCCCAGCGGCGAGCGCGTCAACGTCATCATCCCGCCGCTGTCCCTGACCGGCGCCACCCTCACCATCCGCCGCTTCCCCCGGGCCTTCACCCTCCACGAGATGATCGGGCTCGGCTCCCTCGACGAGCAGATGCTCTTCCTGCTCTCCGGGCTCGTGCAGGCCAAGCTGAACGTGATCGTCTCCGGGGCCACCGGCACCGGCAAGACCACCCTCCTCAACGCCCTCTCCGGCCTGATCCCCGCCCACGAGCGGATCATCACCATCGAGGACTCCGCCGAACTCCAGCTCCAGCAGGCCCACGTGATCCGCCTGGAGTCCCGCCCCCCCAACGTGGAGGGCAACGGCCGCATCACCATCCGCGACCTGGTCCGCAACTCCCTGCGGATGCGCCCCGACCGGATCATCGTGGGTGAGGTCCGCGGCGGCGAGACCCTCGACATGCTCCAGGCCATGTCCACCGGCCACGACGGCTCGCTCGCCACCGTCCACGCCAACAGCGCCGAGGACGCCCTGATGCGCCTCCAGACCCTCGCCTCCATGTCGGAGGTCGAGGTCCCCTTCGAGGCCCTCCAGGACCAGATCAACAGCGCCGTGCACGTGGTCGTCCAGCTCACCCGCTTCGCGGACGGCTCCCGCCGGATCACCGAGATCGCCATCCTCGACTCCCACGGCCGCGAACCCTTCCGGATCATCACCGTCTGCCGGTACGCCGCCCAGCCGATGGCCGCCGACGGGCGCGTGTACGGGCAGTTCGAGTACTACCCGCTGCCGCGCCGCGTCGCCGACCGCCTCTACATGCACAACCAGCCCGTGCCGCCGGCCTTCGGCGTGGCCGACTCGGAACTCCAGCTGGCGGTGCGCACGACCCGCTGAGCCGCCGCCCCGCCGATCCCGACCGCGCCTACCGCCCCGATCCGCCGATCCCGACCCCGCCGCCCCCGGAACGTACGTACGGACAGGAAGCCGAAGCCACCGCCATGAACAACCTGGTGCTCCTCACCCTCGGGTCCACCCTCCTCGGGTGCCTCCTCGTGGTCGCGGGCGCGCACGCGTACGCCAAGGGGCGGGCCGAACGCGCGGCCCTGATCGAGCGGCTGTCGGCCACCGGCCAGGCCGAGCCCACGGGGCGGAGGCGCCGGTTCCGCACACTGGACCGCCGGCTGCGCCGCACCGCACTGGGCCGCCGCCTGGAGCTGAAGCTCGCCGCCACCGGCCTCGACGTCACCCCCGGCGAGTACTTCGCCTACATGCTCGCCGGGGTGGCCGGGACCTGGCTGGTGGCGGCCTCCTTCCTCGCGTCCTTCTTCGGGCCGGTGGCCGCACTGATCGGGCTGTGGGCCGCCAACGCCTTCCTGAACTGGCAGCGGGCCAAGCGGACCGAGAAGTTCATCAACCAGCTCCCGGAGCTCTCCCGGATCCTCGCCAACGCCACCCAGGCCGGCCTGGCCCTCCGTACGGCCATCGGCCTGGCCGCCGAGGAGCTGGAGGCGCCCGCGGGCGAGGAGCTGGCCCGGGTCTCCCACAGCCTGGCCGTCGGCCGCTCCGTCGACGACGCCCTCACCGAGCTCACCGAACGGCTCCCCTCCCGCGAGCTGGTCGTCCTCGTCACCACCCTCGTCCTGTCCAACCGGGCCGGCGGCGCCATCGTCGGCTCCCTGCGCAACCTCACCGTCACCCTCGAACAGCGCAAGGAGACGCGGCGCGAGGTGAAGACCCAGCTGTCGCAGGTGACGGTGACGGCGTACGCGATCCCGGTGATCGGGGTCGGCTCCCTGCTGATGGTGGACGCGGTCCTGCCGGGGGCGCTGGACCGCATGACGGGCGCCTTCGTGGGCCAGACGGCGGTCATCGTCGCCATCGGCCTGTACACGCTCGGCTTCGCCCTGGTCCGCCGCCTCTCCAAGATCGACGTCTGAGCCGTCCCGTGTCCGAGCCGTCCCGACCCGCCGGGCCGCAGAAGGGAGCGATCCGCCCGTGAACCCGACCCCGACCCCCGATCCGAACCTGAATCTGCACCTGCACCTGCACCTCAGCCTGGACCTGACCGAGGGCCCGGCCGCCCGACTCGTCGCACCGGGACTCGCCCTGGCCCTGGCCCTGTGCGTCCTCGGCGCCTTCCACGGCATCCGCCTCTACCGGGCCGACACCAAACTCCCCTCCGACCTCGCCCTCGCCCTGGAGGTCGGCGCCACCCGCACCACCGCCGTCGGCTCCCTGGTCGACCGCATGGGCATCCGGTACGCGCCCGCGGTGCTGCGGATGATGGGCCCCAAACGGGTGGCCCGCAAACGCAAGCAGATCGACATGGCGGGCAACCCGCACGGCCTCACCATCGACCGCTACGCCGCCCGCCGCGCCGTGTACGGGGCCCTGGGCACCCTCGGCGCCCTCTCGATGCTGATGCGCGGCCAACTGGTCCTGGCAGCCCTGATGGTCGCGTTCGCGCTGTTCTGGATCGAGGTGGGCCTGTGGTCCGCGGTCCGGGTCCGCCGCGACCACATCGAGCGGACCCTGCCGGACTTCCTCGACGTCCTGGCGGTGGTCGTCAGCGCCGGACTCGGCTTCCGGCAGGCGCTGGAGCGCGTCGCGGAGAAGTACGACGGCCCCTGGGCGGACGAGATCCGCATCACCCTGCGCCAGATGGACATGGGCGTCAGCCGCCGCCAGGCCTTCGACGAACTGCGCCGCCGCAACGACTCCGAGCAGGTCGCCCAGTTCGTCACCGCCCTCCAGCAGGGCGAGGAACTGGGCTCCCCGATCGTGGAGACCCTGATCCAGATCGCCGACGACATGCGCCGCACCGACGCCCAGAACGCCCGCCGCCGCGCCGCCCGCGCCGTCCCCAAGGCCACCTTCGCCGTCACCACCTTCATGCTCCCCGGCACCCTGATCCTCCTGATCTGCGGCTTCGTCTACGGCACGAACGTGGACCTCGACTCCTTCACGGGCGGCTGACCCGGTGACGGGCACGGTCGGGACGGACGCCGGCGGGGCCTCCTCCGGCGAACCCCGGACGGGGCGAAATCCAGCCCCGCCGGCGTTTGAGGCGCGGGGTCCGGGGCGGAGCCCCGGAACGGCCCGCGGCGCAGCCGCTCCGGCCCCGGCCGCGACCCCGCCCACACCGCCCCCGCCCCTGTCGATCCAGGTCAACGCCCTCCAGGCCCTGTGCCGCCAGGCCTTCGGCTTCCGCCTGGCCATGACCGCCCTCGGCACCCCCTTCGCGCTCGGCCGCACGGCCCCCGGCCTCCCCGCCTACCTCGTCGGCGGAGCCGTCCTCGTCACCTTCATGGGCTCGTACGTCCTGTTCCGCGACTGGGACCGCTTCGGCCCGTACCTCCTGCGCCACCCCTGGGTCCTCGCCGTCGACATGCTGTTCGGCACCCTCCTCCTCGTCACGGCCACCCCCCGCTCGCCCCTCGGCTTCGTCACCCTCTGCACCCCGCTCCTCGCGGGCCTCGTCTACGGCTGGCGCGGCTCGGCCGTCTACGCCGCCCTCCAGGCCCTGATCGTCCTGGGCGTGGGCGCCCTCACCGCGCCCCCCGGCCCTCCCACCGCCACGGCCGCCACCGCCGCGGCCCACAACCCCGGCCCGACGCAGGCGGACCTCTTCCTGGCCGCCCTCTGCCTGATAGCGGGCGCCGCGGGGGTCTCCCTGCGCACCCTCATGTTCCGCTTCGGCGCCGCGAGCCACGCCCTCACCGAGACCCGCGCCCGACTGGCCGTCACCGAGGCCGTGGCCGCCGAACGCGCCCGCCTGGCACGGGAGATGCACGACTCCGTGGCCAAGACCCTCCACGGCCTGGCCCTGGCCGCAGAAGGCCTCGCGGCCACCGCCGCAGCAACCCCGCCGGCCCCGGGCCGACCCCCCACCCCCGTGGAGCGCCAGGCCGCCCTGGTGGCCGGTGCGGCCCGCCGCGCGGCGGCGGAGTCCCGCGACCTCCTCGCCGACCTCCGCCGCGAAGCGGACCTCGACGCCGTCGGCGTCCGCATCGACACCGAACTCGCCTCGTGCGCAACGGCCTTCACCGCCCGTACCGGCCTCCCCGCCGAGTTCCGCCCGACCGGCACCCCGCCCCCCGAGATCCCGTACGCCGTGGCCCGCCAGCTGCTGGCCATCACCGCCGAGGCCCTCGAGAACACCCACCGCCACGCCGGGGCCACCCGGGCCACGGTGACGGCCGGCGTGGAGGGCGACCCCGACAACGGCACCCTCCGCATCCGCATCACGGACGACGGCCGCGGCCTCCCCCACCCCGCGCCCGGCCCCGCCACCCTCCGCGCCCTCCGCGACACGGGCCGCTTCGGCCTGATCGGCATGACGGAGCGCGCCGCCGCCACCGGAGCCCGCCTCCGCATCGGAAGACCCACCGCAGCACCCGGAACCGGCCCCGGCACCGAAATCCGCCTGGACCTCCCCGTCACCGCCCTCACACCGCCCCCCGAGGAACCGCGATGACACCCCCACCCCCCGCCGGAGAGGAGCCCCCACCCATGCAGCCCTTGCCGCCCACGCCGTACGAAGCCGAGGCCGCAGCCGCAGCCGCAGCCGCGGCCCGCCCCGCGGAGCAGCCCCCGCACCTGCGGGTGGTCGTGGCCGACGACAACCCGGTCGTCAGGGCCGGGCTCACCGCCCTGCTGGAGCTGCGCCCGGACCTCAGGGTGGTCGGCGAGGCGGCCGACGGCCGCGAAGCCCTCCGCCAGGTCCGCGAACTCCGCCCGGACGTGGTCCTGCTGGACGTCCGCATGCCCGGGGTCGACGGCCTGACCGTCCTCCCGCACCTGGCCCGCCTCACGGCCGTGATGATGCTGACGTACAGCCGCGAGGACGAGACCGTACGGGAGGCGCTGCGGCTCGGCGCCGGGGGGTACCTCGTCCACGGGGAGTTCACGGTGGAGGAGCTGGTCCGCGCCGTACGCGACGTCACCGAGGGGCGCGCCCACCTGTCCACCTCCGCGGCGACCGCCCTCCTGCGCCAGGTGCGGTCCGCCCCGGCGGCCGGCGCCGCCCTCGTCCCACTCCCCGGAATTCCCCGCCAAACCCCTTCGCAGACGCAACCTCCTGTGGCACAGTCTCTCCCAGGGACGGGTAACCACGTGCGCTTCGGGCTGAGTTCGCGGGAGGGGGAGGTCATGGACCTGATCGCATCCGGGATGAGCAACCAGCAGATCGCCGCGGCCTGCTTCATCAGCGAGAAGACCGTGAAGAACCACATCAACCGCATCTTCGCCAAGCTGCACAGCAGCAGCCGGAGCGAGGCGATAGCGCTCTGGCTGGGCACGGCGCCGACGGGCCTGGTGCGCCATGCGTAGGGCGCGGCCGCGCGGCCTTTGGGCCCGCGGATGGGCCCAGGGACCCTCGGGAGAGGTGTGGAACGGGGCATACCGTGCGTCGGTCTACAGCGACACCGGACCTGGAGGGGTATCCCATGCTCAAGGCCACTGTGCGGGTGAACGGCTGGGCAAACACAGCAGTCTCGGCCCTGCGCCGTCGCTACACGAACGGGACGCGCGACCGGGGGCAGACGGCGTTCGAATACCTGGGGATCATTCTGGTGGTCGTGGCGATCATCGGGGCAATCATGGCCACGGGGATCGGCGGGGCAATCAGTGCGCGCATTTCGAGTCTGGTCACGGCCATCACTTCCGGATAATGACTCCAAGGCGCCGGGCTGACAGTGGGCAGGCTTTCCCCATCTATCTCTGGATGGTGGCGAGCCTGCTCTTTGTTGTGCTTGTATTTTTGGCGGCAGGACAGGCAGGGGATCTGCGTAATAGTGCCCAGGGTGCGGCTGACGCTGCGGCGTTGGGTGGGGCTCAGGCTATGAGGGATACTCCCCCGTGGGGCGATGGTGATCCAGGGGATCTGGAATGGGAAGATGTGATCGAATTCTTCCGGGGTGGACTTTTCAGGCCTGACCGCGCATGTGATGGCGCGGGTGAGTTCGCCTCGCGAAACGAAGCGAGTGTGCAGCGGTGTGAAGTCGTAGATTTTGCGGTGCAAGTTGAAGTGCAGAGCAACCGCAGTGCGAAAAACCCCGCTGTTCCGGGCCTCGGTGCCCAACGTGCGAAGGCTAGGGCCCGCGCGGTTATCGAACCCAGAGACTGCAGTGTGGGGCCCAAACCCGAAGTTCCGACGGATCCCCTCGTAATCGACTGCGGTGGAAAAATCGTGGAGGTCAGCCCGCTAGACCCTGATGTGGGTGAGCTATGGAAAGACCTCGTGCGCACCCTCTTCGCCGTGAAATTGGTTGACTGAAGAGCAGAGAAGGAAATCCATCCGATGAGCTTTGGGTCTATGAAGAAAGCGCGGCGGGGAGTTCTCGTCGCAGTAGTGGCCGCAGGTCTTTCTCTCTCCACGGGTTGCGGCACCGATGCGGAAAAACCGGAGGCGAAACCCCCTGCAACCTCTGCGCCGATCAAGACGGAAACCCCCAATGAGCCGAGCGCCCAAGCGGACCCGGATGTGAAGCTTGCCGAGGTTGAAGGGGCGGGGAGTGTTGTTCTAGCCATCAGTGAGGCGGTTCGTGATGGAGGAGGGTTCGTCACCGTCAGTGGAACGGTGACCAATAAGGGTGCTGAAGGTAAGAACACCATGCCGTGGGCTGGGTTGGAGCCTCAGATCGTATTGAAGAACCCGCACTCCGTTGCCGGAGCCACGCTTGTCGACAAAGCAGGGAAGAAGCGGTATTACGTCTTGCGGGATACTGACGGTCGCTGCCTTTGCACCACCGGGCTGGGTGTCATCCCGCCGGGTAAGGCCATCAGCGTGTTCATGCAGTTCCCGGCCCCTCCCGAGGGAACGAACGAAGTCGACTTCACCCTCCCCACCTTCGCCACCGCCACCATCAAGATCTCCGGGTGACGCCATGACCCCGACGCCCCCACACCGGCTGGCCGTCACCACCCTCGCCGCCGTGCTCGTCATCTCCGGTGCCCACATCCTCGGCGCGACGACCGCCCGCGCCGACGAGACCCCCGGCGCCGTACCCCCCGGCACCGAGCCCTCCGCCACCGCCCCCGTGGAGATCGACTCCAACTCGCCGGGCCTGAAACTGCCCCAGGGCGGCACCCTCGCCCCGCCCAAGGTCCTCGACATCGCGCAGGTCGTCGAAGACCTCGGCGGCGAGGAGCGCCGGCAGGACACCAACGAGACCGTGATGCTCGCCCTCCAGGCCGAGGTGCTGTTCCCCAAGAACAGCGCCACCCTCAACGCCCAGGCCAACGCCCGCATCCGCGCCATCGCCGCCGAGATCAACAAGGCCCGCGCGACCCGCGTCCGCGTCTTCGGGTTCACCGACAACCTCGGTACGTACGAGCACGGCAAGAAGCTGTCCAAGGAGCGGGCCGACGCCGTGCAGCGCGAGCTGTCCAAGACCCTCCAGCCCGGGATCGCGTTCGACATCCGCGGCTACAGCGAGGACTACCCGATCGCCGACAACGCGACCGAGGAGGGCCGCAAGAAGAACCGCCGCGTCGAGATCTCCTTCCCGCGCGGGGCGCAGTAGAGCAGCCGCCGGCGGGCCGGCGGGGGTGCGGAGCAGCTCCCGCGCACCGGCGCCGGCCCCCGTCAGAGGAGGTGGTCCGCCTTGCCCGCCTTGATGTCGCGGATGAGCTGGCGGAGGGCCTCGGCGGTGTCGGTGAGGTGCTCCTCCTCGGCACCGGCCACGGCGATGTAGCTGTTTCCGTCCCCGTCGACCCCGATGCGGTAGCAGGCGTTTCCCTCGGCGCAGTACGGATCTTCCCAGTCGATGTCCGGCATGGCTGTCTCCTCAGAGTTCGCGGGCGAGTCGGCGGATGAAGTCCCGGGAGGCCTCGGGCGTGAGCGCGAGTTCCCGCAGGTGCGCCAGATGCGCCCGGTACTTGGCGAGCTGGGCCTCCCCGTGCACGTACTCGGGGCCGTGCGTGCTGTCGACCTGGACCGTGTCCAGCTGCGGGACGGGTCCGTCCGCGTAGAAGAGGGTCTGGCCCGAGCCCGGGAAGGCGCCCGCGCTGAAGGGCAGCACCAGGAGGGTGATGTGGTCCCGTTCGGACTGGGCGAGGAGGTGTTCGAGCTGTGCCCGGGCGACCTTCGCGCCACCGAACTGCATGCGCAGGGCCGCCTCGTGGACGACGCTCGTGAACCGCGGCGGACTGGCCGTGTCGAGAAGCCGCTGCCGTTCGGCGCGGAAGGCGAGGCGCAGCGCGACCTCGTGCTCGGGCAGGGGCGGGACGGCCACGCGGAAGATGGCAAGCATGTAGTCCGAGGTCTGGAGCAGGCCGGGGACGTGCACCGTCAGGGAGGTCCGCAGGTGCGGGGAGTGCGCCTCCAGTTCCGCCACGTCGAGCAGTCCGGCCGGAAGCGAGCCGCGGTAGCGGTCCCACCACTGCTTGCCGGGCGGCTGGGACATCGCGACCAGCGCTTCGAGGTAGCGGTCGTCCATCACTGCGCAGTTGCACGCGAGGGTGCGCAACCGCTCCTCCGTGATCGCCCGGGAACCCTGCTCGATGGCCGACAGCTGAGACCGGCTCACGCCCAGCAGGCCTGCCGCAACCTCGGCTGAGACGTCCGCGGAGATGCGCATCCGGCGGACCTCCGCCCCGAGCCGCCGCTGCCGTTCGGTCGGCGATGACCTGGCCCCCATGGGACTCCCTCCTTTGTCCGTGCCTCCGAAGTCTGCCTTGTCCTGACGGCCGGTGAGCAGGCCGCGTACATCCACCCGAGCTGGTGGACAATTGCGCACCGCGAGCCCTACGGTTAGTGACGCACCGCATGCGCAACGGAGTTGAAGTGCATTGCCGCAGCATGCCCGGGGCTGCCCCCCGGCCCGGCGACGGGCCACGACCCCCGTCCGCGTAAGCCATCCGTGCGCGTCGAACTCAGCGCAGTGTCAGTCCACTTGGCCACGTACGAGGAGTCCGCCATGCTCAGCACCAGTCCGGTCCCGCTCACCCCGCCGAATCCGTACACCCACTGCGCCCCCGCGCCGCCGGAGCGGGGGTTCGAGCCGCCGCCGCGGGATGCGCTCTCGTGCAGCCTGACGCTGCCGGGGGTGCCGTCCAGCGGGCTGGTGGCGCGCCGGGCGGTGGAGGCCGTTCTGCGGGTGCACCGGCTGGAGGGGCTGGCGGACGCGGCGCTGCTGGTCACCGGTGAACTCGTCGCGGCCGCCTGGAAGATGAGTCCTGGGGAGGAGCTGTACCTCTCCGTGCGCTACCGCGGCGAGGCCCTGCGGCTGACCGCGTACGACGCGCACCGGGTGCACGGGAACCCCCGGCTGGCCGCGGCCTGCGACCTGCGGCGGCGGGCCGCGCTGAGGTTCCTCGGGTGCGTGGTGCGGGAGTGCCGGGGGAAGTGGGGGTACGGGGAGGCGTCCGGTCCGGCGGCGGGGACCCGTACGTGGGTGGATCTTCCGCGTACCGGTGCCGTCCTCTACGACTTCAGGGCGTAAGGGCGACGGTCGAGACGGGGGTCGGCGCGACGGGCGCACTGGAGGGGGCGGGCGGGCCTCGCCCCACCCGCCGGCGGCTCAGCCCCCCAGGTGCACCCGCGAGATCTCCCACCAGACCCGCTCCGGGCAACTCCCCTGCGGCCGCGCCTTCATGAACATCCCGTACGGCACCGCGCGCGGCGCCCGGCGCAGTTCCACCCAGTGCCGCCGGCCGGAGTGGAAGTCCCAGCCGTCGTTCGGCATCCGCAGGTACTCGGGCTTGCCGTCCTTGTCCTTCGAGGTGATCTGCAGGACGTCCGCGTGCCCGGGGTGCGTCTGGACGACCACGCAGTAGTGCTTGCTGCCCTCCGAAGGGTTCTCCCGGAACGGCACGTGCGCCAGCCAGACCTCCCCCGGCTGCGGATGGAGGGTGCGCGGCCGGTCGTACGGGCCGCCGTCCACCGGCCAGGACGGGGCCGGCAGCGGGAACCGGCGGCGGACGGCGCCGAAGACCACCGCGGCGGCGATCCCGGCCGCGCAGATCTCGAACAGCGCGGTGACGAGGTTCGAGAGGAACTCCCGCCCCTCGGCGTCGACGTCCTTCCCCAGCCCCTCCGCGATGCTCTCCTCGACCAGCCCCCCGAGCACGTGCCCGCCGAGCACCGCGAGGGCCGCCGTCCCGAGGAACAGCCCGGTGTGCAGGAGCAGCCGCCCCGGCTTCGGGGTGCCGCGCCCGGCCGCCATCCAGGCGAGCAGGACGGCGGTGAGCACCGAGACGACCCACAGCGCGGGGCTCGGGTGCAGCACGGGCCGCTCGCCGTCCGCCGGGAGCTCGGCCAGCAGCGGGATGCAGGCGGGCAGGCACAGCATGTACCCGGCGAACAGGAACCCGAGCAGGGAGGCGCACCCGCCGCCCCCGCCCCCACCGCCGCGACGCGAACTCCCGGCCACCGCCACCCCCGGCTCCTCCGCCGCCCGTGCCCCCTCGGCCGCAGGTCCGGACTGACGATAGCGGCGGCCCGGCCGCCGCGCCCCGCGAACGCCCCCGCCGCTCAACGGCCTTGCCGGGAAGGGGCGGTGCGGTGGAGCGGTGTGCGGCTACGGCTCAGGGACGCCGGTACGGAAGCAGGGCCCCCGCCACCCCGAGTCCGCACCCGGGTCCGCCCCGGACCCGCTCAAGCCGCCCCGGTGGTCACCGGGCGCCAGGAGGATCCGGTGACCTGCTCGAAGGCGGGGCGGACGTTCGCGGTGTCGTAGACCAGGCGCAGGGAGGAGATCCTGCCGTCCGGGGCGAGTTCGGCCACGTCCACGCAGTCGAAGGGGATGTTCTGGCCCGAGGCCAGGATCCAGCCGAAGCGGAAGAGGAACGACAGCATCGGCTTGCCGTCCGTGGTCTGCCCCTCCATCACCCCCAGCAGGACCAGCTCGGACTTGCGGGTGTCGGCGAACAGGGCCGGGTAGAACAGCTCGGCGGGTGTCGGCCCGTAGAGCGGCGAATGCACCACCGCGCCCGGGGCGAACAGCTTCAGGACGGCCTCCTCGTCCCCGGCCGCCAGGCCGTCGAGGTAGGCCCGGACGAGCTCGGGTCCAGTCATCATGCCGCCACGCTAGCGAGCCCGGACCCGTACGCCCCCCCAACTCGCCACGTGAGCAAGCGGCTTGACCAAGTCCGCCCCGGACTCGACCCCTCTCAGGCTGGTCCGGTCCCTCCCCCCGGTACCTCCCTCCGGAGCCCCCGGGCTCTCCCGCCCCGACCCCCGGGCCCTCCCTCCCCGCCCCCTCCCTCAGATCCTCCTCAGAAGATCGCCCGCACCCTCCCGCCCGGCGCCGATCGCCCCTAGCTTTCCCCCATGGCCCCGTTCTTCGTCCTCCGCGTCGCCGTCCCCCTCCTCGCGGCCGTACTCACCGGCTGCGCGGCCCCGGAGCCGGCGCCCGCCGGGTCCGCCGCAGGTACCGCCGGGGCCTCCGGCACCCCGCGCGCGAAGTCCGGGGCGGGCGGCTCCGCGGCCCTCGACTCGGCCGCGAAGGAGCAGGTGGAGCGGCTGATCGGAGTGGACCGGATGGCGGCCGTGCGCGGCGAGGGCGACCCGCACGTCATGGCGGGGGTGGCCGACCTGTCCCAGCGCAGCACCACGGTCAAGGAGTCCTGGCTCCCCGGCCCCTACCAGGTCACCGTGGCCTGCCTCGGCGGCGGCCGGGTCCGCATCCGCATCGAGGCCGTCCCGGACGCCGAGTGGACGGCGGAGTGCCGCGGCCGGATCTCGCGCCGCGTGGTCACCGGCATCCCGGAGGTCCTCGACCTCAGCCTGACCGGCGAGGCGGGCGCCTCCGGCCCGGTCGCCTACCGCATCGACCACGCCTGACCCGGGGCCCGAGCGCGCCGCCTCCCCGGTGTGACGGGTCCAACGTCCCTATGGCCCGCGTTAAGTCCGAATTGGGGGAAACCTTCCTGCTGCGCATAACGTCCTCTTCTCCGGGAGTTGTCAGAGCGTCAGCGGGGAGTGGGACCTCATGGGACTGAAGCAGTACAGCGCGCACCTGACCGTCCTCGCCTCGGCGCTGGCGCTGACCGGTGCGGTATGGGGAGCGGCGGAGCTGACGGGGAACGGCGTCGTGCACGGGCCCGTGGTGCGGGAGCGGCAGGCGGCCCCGCCCGCCGCCGCGCCCCGCGGGAAGCCGGCGAAGGTCCCCGAGGGGATCGCGCACGCCTCCGAGACCGCCGGGAAGGCCGTCAACCTCACCATCGACGACGGCCCCGACCCCCGCTGGACCCCCCGGGTCCTCGACCTCCTCGAGGAGAACGGGGTCAAGGCCGTCTTCTGCATGGTCGGACCCCAGGCGCGGGCCCACCCCGAGCTCGTCAAGCGGGTCGTCGCCGAGGGCCACCGGCTCTGCGACCACACCGTGTCCCACGACACCGGCATGGACAAGAAGCCCGTCGCCTACCAGCAGCAGCAGATCCTCGCCGCGAAGAAGATGATCGAGGACGCCGCCGGGGGCGGGGCGAAGGTCGAGTACTACCGGGCGCCCGGCGGGGCCTTCACCCCCGACAGCCGGCGGATCGCCGCCGCGGCGGGGATGCGGCCCCTCGGCTGGAACGTCGACACCAAGGACTTCGAGAAGCCGGGCGCGGACGCGATCGTCAACACCGTCCGCAACGAGATCGGCAACGGCCCGACCATCCTCTTCCACGACGGCGGCGGCGACCGCAGCCAGACCGTCGCGGCGCTGGAGCGGGTCGTCCCCTGGCTCAAGGAGCAGGGCTACGCGACCGGCTTCCCGGTCCGCACCACCCCCTGAGCCGGGGGCTCCGGAGGTACGGGGAGGCGCGGCGGTACGGGCGGAGGGGGCGACGGGACACGCGGCGGCGGGCGAACGGGTGAGGGTCGTACGGTGCACCGCCCCCGGGGTGTTCCCTGATCCCGGCAGCAGTCCTCCCTCCCCGCCCCCCCCGGAGCCCCCGTGAGCATCGCGCCCGAGAACCTGTCCGACCCGGCCGTCGCCGCCTTCGTCACCGCCGTCAACGCCCACGACAAGGAGGCCTTCTTCGCCCTCCTCACCCCGGGCGCCACCATGTCCGACGACGGCTCGGACCGGGACGTGAAGGACTGGACGGACCGCGAGGTGTTCTCCTCCGCGGGCCACATGGACGTCGAGAGCGAGGCGGACGGCGGCCGCTCCCTGGTCGTCGACTACCGCAACGACACCTGGGGCGCCATGCGCACCCGCTGGTCCTTCACCGTGGACGGCGACGGCAGGATCAGCCGCTTCGAGACCGGCCAGGCCTGACGCCGCACCCCGCGGCCGGGCCTCCCGTACGGGTGAATGCGCGCGCGGCGTCGTTGCACGGCGCCGCGCGGAGCCGTTGAGCCAGGGCATGAACCGCATCCGCAGCGCCGCGCTCGTCACCGCGGCAGCCCTGTCGGCCCTCGTCCCCGCCGCCCTCTCGCAGGCGGCCGGCGGCCCCTCCGGGCCCGGGACCTCGTACCTCCAGGACCCGTCCGGGGGCGGGCAGGCCATGAAGTCCGCGTGGACCGAGGGGGACCGGCACAAGCTCAGCGGGCAGTTCCGCTTCCACCCGGGCATGGACTACAAGCTCAAGGACAAGCCGGGCCCGTCCGCGGCCCCCGAGTGGGCGGGCAAGACCCCGGACCTGGACACCCTGGTCTACCGGCCCAAGTTCGTCTTCTCGTACGAGGTCGCCACCTCGGCCATCCTCAAGAAGGGGATCACCGAGAAGAAGGGCAGGCACCCGGTCACCCTCCACGCGGTGCTGCGCGACCCGAAGGGCGCGGAGGTCGCCCGCTTCCACGAGCCGAAGCCGGACCGGGCCGCGACCGGCGAGAAGACCGTCCCGCTCGGCCGCACGGTCGGCTGCGACACCGGCACGTACACCGTGCGGTGGCAGATCGCCCGCACGGGCGGAGCGGGCGACGCCGCCTCGGTCGGCGGCGAGCTCCGCTGGAACTCCTCCTGCACGTCCTTCCGCGACGCCCTCAGCCACTGACCGGGCCCCCCGGCGGCCCTCCCGGGCGCGTCGCATAAGGTGCCCGCACGCCTGTTCCACCGCTCCGCGTGCAGGTATCCCGCAGCGCACCGCGCTGCACCGCCGCGCCCGGGGGACCGCCGTGAAGATCAGACCGACCGAGGAGGACCTGCGCTCGCCGTGGGTCGCCACCGCCGCCGCCCTGCTGGGGCTGGCCGCGGCCCTCTTCACGAGCGCGTGCCTCCTGGTGGCCGGTCTGCTCCTGTACCTGCTGGAACCGCAGACCCTCCGGAGCGCAACAGGGTGGATGGCGCAGCTGCTCCCGGCTGAAGCCGAGAACTACTACGTCGCGGCGCACTCCGCGAGCTTCTGGCTGCTGTTGGTCTGGTTCATGAGGGTACGCATCAACGCCGAGGCGCTCCGGCCGCGCTTCTTCTGGTGCAGCCTGAGCTGGGGCATCGTCTTCTGGCTCGTCCCCCTGCTCAACCTGTGGCTGGCGTTCCAGGTGACCCGGGAGGTCTGGCGGGCCTCCGCACCGTTCAAGTCCACGCGGCCGGTGACGGTCTGGTGGGTGTGTGCAGGAGCGCGCTCGCTCGTGCACGACGTTCTCTTCCTCGCGGACGGCAGCGCCGCGGAGCTGGAAGCGGGGATCGGCGGTCAGTCAGGGGCCCTGGTCCTCGTCGGGATCGGAGCCATGGACCTCCTCGCGCTCGCCACCACCGCCGTGGTCGTCTGGAAGCTCAGTGCAATGCAGAGCCTGGTCATCGCCGCGCGCAGCGCCCGGCGGGCCGTCGCAGCCGGCTGAGGGGGCGGGGGGCCGCCCCGGGCACCTTGTGGGTGCGGGTCGGGCGGGCCCTTGCCGGGTGGTCGGGTCGATGCCCCGGCAGGAGGGGAGGCGGGGCGGGTCAGCTGGTGCGGGTGATCTCGCGGGAGCGCTCGGCGATGTCCTCCAGGACGGCCCGCGGGTCCGCCCCCGGCTCCACGGCCTTGCCGATGTTCCGCTTGATGGTGTCGCTGACCTGGAGCCAGGACGGCTTGTTCACCGGGTAGAGCTGGGCCCCGTACAGGGCCGTCAGGAACTGCTGGTCGCTCGCGTCCAGACCGCCGCCGCCCGTGCGCGAGCGCGCGGCGCTGACGGTGGACGGCAGCATGTGGTACCGCTCGGCGAACTCCTTCAGCGGCTTGTCGCCGTAGACGAACTCCAGGAACTTGCCGACCTGTTCGCGCTTGCCGTTCTGCTTGAACGCCATCATCCAGTCGGCCACGCCCATCGTCGGCGGGGTCTCGCCGTCCGCGAGCCAGTCCGCCACCGGCATCGCCACCGTGCCGACCCGGATGCCCTTCGCCCTGGCCGCGTGGGCCAGCGACGGGTAGCCGTTCAGCATCCCGACCTCGCCGCGCAGGAAGGCGTCGAAGGCGTCCTGCCGGTTCAGCTTCCCCGGCGGGACCGGGCCGGTCAGGCCGGCGCCGACCAGCTTGTCCTTCAGCCAGGTGAAGGTCTGGGCGTTCTGCTCCGAGGCGATGCTGTACCCGCCCGTGCCGTCGGCGTAGCCGCCGCCGTTGCTGAGCCCCCAGATCATGGCCTCGGCGTGGGCCTCCTCGGGCCCCAGCGGCAGGGCGTACGGGGTCCGCACCCCGTCCTCCTTGAGGGCCTCGGCCGCGCGGCGCAGGTCGGACCAGGTCTCCGGCGCCCCGACCCCGGCCTCCTCGAACAGCTCCTCGTTGTAGAAGAGCAGCCGGGTGCTGGCCACGAACGGCAGCCCGTACAGCTTGTTGCCGAGCGATCCGGCATCGGCGAGCGGCGGCAGGAAGTTCGCCTCGGCCGCCACCGACAGCAGGTCCCCGGCCTCGTAGAGGCGGCCCTCGGCGGCGAAGTCGGAGTACGCGCCCATCAGCGCCACGTCGGGGGCCTCGCCGGCCTTCACCATCCGCGTGACCTCGCGGTCCACGTCCTCCCAGGGGTAGAGCTGCACCTCCACCCTCAGGCCGGGGTGGGCCTTGGAGAACTCCGCGGAGACCTCGTCCCAGTACTTCGCGGAGCTGGTGGCCGGACCGGTGCCGTACTCGGCGGCCACGAGCCGGAGCGTGGAGCCGTCGTCCGCGCCGGGGGAGCCGCCGCAGCCGGACAGGGTGCCGAGAAGGGCGAGCGCCGCCGCCGAGGCGGTGGCGCCGGAGTGTCTTCGTCGCACGTGCGTTCCTCTTGATCTTGTTTCGGACACTGCGTCCGGAATTCTCGCTCCTTTTCCGCCGGATGGGCCCGGGTGAACCCCAGTTATGGCCCTTGCTCCAACTGCGGCTTTTCCGACTGGTGTTTTCCGATATGGGTACGGCAATTCGGACGCGCGTAGACAGGGCTACCGCGACAGGTGAGGGGGTACGGGGGTGCGGGCGGGCGTCTCAGCCCGTGAACTCGCCCGCGTACGGGTCCGGCTCGCCCGTCTCCGGGTTGTGCCCGGTCTGCCAGCGCCGCTGGGCCTCGCGCCAGTGCACGAAGTTCAGCGGGCCGCCGTCCCAGAAGGTGATGCTGACCGGGTTCACGTCGAATTCGTCGGAGAAGAGCCGGTGCAGGAACTCCGCCATGCCGTACGGGTACACGGTGAACGGATCCGCCGTGTGCCGCCCGCAGACCAGCACCGGCCACCGGTCCGGATCCGGGTCCCCGGTGTGCCAGCACAGTATGTCGGCGCCCGCGGTGACCCCCCAGGCGAGGATGTGCTGCGGATCGGTGGCGAACACCGCCGGGCCGCCCCCGGCCGCCCAGGTGTGCCGGGCGTTGTCCGTCTCCTCGACCATGTCGGCCGGGTCCCACTGCGGTCCGGGCGTCGGCAGCGGTACGAGGATGCTCGCCTCGGCGTTGATCCGGCCGGCCCCGTACCGGGCCATGAACGCGACGAAGTCCGCGGGGAAGCGCGTACCCCAGGCGGCCTCGGCGGCGGCCCAGTCGACCTGCTCGTCGGCCCCGTGGCGTGCGGGCATGATCTCTTCCAGCGCCGCGATCCGCGCGTTCTCCGCCATGCCCGCTCCCCTGACGCCCGTGCCCAACCGCCCCAACTTACCGTGGCCGGACCGGCCCGCCCAGACGCCTTCCGGCCCGCGGACGGGGGCGCCCGCGCGGGGCGCCCGCCGGGCCCGTCCGGACCCGCTGAGCGGCCGTCAGGAGCCCTCGGGCCCCGGCTCCACCGCGAGCACGTCCCCCGGCCGCACCCCCCACCGGGCCAGTGCCCCCGCCCCGGCCTCCAGGACGTGCCGCGAGCGCAGCCGGGGCAGCCCCAGCCGGCCCGGCCGCATCGTCCGCACCGCCAGCACCCGCAGCCCCCGGTCGAGGTACGCCACGTCGATCGCGAACCGCATCCGGAAGGTGTGCACGCTCCCCGCCGGGGTCAGCAGCAGCGCCCCCTCGATCCCGTCCCGCCCGAGCAGCCCGCGGGTCCGCGCCCGGTACGAGGCCGCGACCTCCAGCGGCACCCGCACCCCCGGCCCCCCGGTCCCGGCCGCCACCACGAGGACCCCCGCCCCGTCCCTCCACCGCCGTCCCCGCACCCGCACCCGCACCCCTCCCCAGTCCCGCCACGAGACCCCGACCCCGAGCCGAGCCCGAGCCGAGCCCCGAGCCCGGCCCCGGCCCGTGGCCGCCAGGCTAGGCCGTGCCCAGGCCCGCCGGGGGCGGCCGCGGGCGATTGGGCCCCCGGACCCATGACCGCGTACGGGCCGCTGCCTAGGGTCGGCACGTGGGCACCGCCGGCATCCTCCTGACCACCGCGGCCGCCGTCGCCTACGGCGCCGGGGCCGGACTGCTGCTGCCGCGCGCCGTCTACCGGCTGTCCGTCGCCCCCGGCGAGCCGTGGCGGCGCACCTGCCCCGCCGGGCACGGCCTCCCGGGCCCCGCGGCCGGCTGGCTGGGCCGCGCCCGCTGCACCCCCTGCGCCTCCGGCTACGGCCCCCCGCCGCTCTCCGCCGCACTGCCCGCGGCCCTCGTGTGCGGGCTGCTCGCCGCGGCCGCGGGCGGGGCCCCCGAGGCCGCCGTGTGGGTGCTGCTCGCGCCCTTCGTCCTGCTGCTCGCCCTCGTGGACCGCGCGGTCCACCGGCTGCCCGACGTCCTCACCCTGCCCCTGGCCGCCGCCGTCACGGCCCTGCTCGGCCTGGCCTCGCTCTCCGGCCGGGCCGCGGGCGACTGGCGGCTCGGGCTGCTGGGCGGGCTCGCCCTCGGCGGGGGCTACCTCCTGCTGTTCCTCGTCCACCCGAACGGCATGGGCTTCGGGGACGTCAAGCTGGCGCTCGCGCTGGGGGTCGCTCTTGGGTGGTACGGCTGGGGGGTATGGGCCGCCGGCGCCTTCCTCGGCTTCCTCTACGGCGCGCTGTACGGGCTCGCCCTGGTCGCACGGGGGCTGGCGGGCCGCAGGACCGCCCTGCCCTTCGGCCCCTTCATGGCGGCCGGGGCCCTCACCGGAGTGCTCCTGGGCGGATTCGGAGCGTAGTCGCGGCGCGCCGGTGCACGCAGGACGCTTTACGAAGGGTTATGGTGGAACCCCCCCCTCGGGCCGGTCCGTATCCCCCCCACGGACCGGCCCGTTTTTCGTGCCCGGGCCGGTCCGGCCCCCTCGCGGGCCCCTCGGGAGGGCCTCAGCCCCGCTGGGCCCAGATGTTCGTCCCCGGGGTGGAGACCGCGAAGGAGTCGATCTCCGCCAGCTCCCCGTCCGTCAGCGGCGGGCCCGACAGCGCGGCCACGTTCTCCTCCAGCTGGGCGACGCTGGAGGCGCCGATCAGCGCCGAGGTCATCCGCTCGTCCCGCAGCACCCACGCCAGCGCCAGCTGCGCCAGGCTCTGGCCCCGGCGGGCCGCGATGTCGTTGAGCCCGTTGAGGCGGCGCACGACCTCGTCCGAGAGCAGGCCCGGGTCGAGGGACTTGCCCTGCGTGGCCCGCGAGCCCTCCGGGATGCCCTTCAGGTACTTGCCCGTGAGCAGGCCCTGCGCGAGGGGCACGAAGGAGATGCAGCCCATGCCGGCCTCCTCCAGGGTGTCCAGCAGGCCGTCCTCCTCCGTCCAGCGGTTGATCATGGAGTACGAGGGCTGGTGGATCAGCGGTTGCACGCCCATCCCGCGCAGGATCGCCACCGCCTCGGCGGTCTGCGCCGCGGAGTACGAGGAGACGCCGACGTACAGCGCCTTGCCCTGCTGGACCGCGGACGCGAGCGCGCCCATGGTCTCCTCCAGCGGGGTCTCCGGGTCGAAGCGGTGCGAGTAGAAGATGTCGACGTAGTCGAGGCCCATCCGCTTCAGCGAGCTGTCCAGCGAGCCCAGCAGGTACTTGCGGCTGCCCCACTCGCCGTACGGCCCGGGGTGCATCAGGTACCCGGCCTTGGTGGAGACCACCAGCTCCTCGCGCAGGGAGGAGAAGTCCTGCGCAAAGATCTTGCCGAAGTTCAGCTCGGCCGAGCCGGCCGGCGGCCCGTAGTTGTTGGCCAGGTCGAAGTGGGTCACGCCCAGGTCGAAGGCCCGGCGCAGGATGGCCCGCTGGGACTCCAGGGACTTGTCGTCGCCGAAGTTGTGCCAGAGGCCGAGGGAGACGGCGGGGAGCTTGAGGCCGCTGCGGCCCGTGCGCCGGTACTCCATGGAGTCGTAGCGCGAGGCATCCGCCCGATAGGGATTGTTATCAGTCACGTTGTCCTCCCTATCACGGACTTGTGACAGACCGAGTTGGGTCAGGTCTCCCGGCGCGCAGTAATGTGGCGCAGTCGGGGGGACACCGCAATTCGCACGGGGGCACTGCACGGAGGGGCTTGAAGATCGTGAAGCTGCGCGACCTGGTGTACAGGCTGTACGCACGCCGGGTGGAAGGCCGCCTCGACCACGAAGCGGCACCCAAGCACATCGGCGTCATCCTGGACGGCAACCGGCGCTGGGCAAAGATGTCCGGCGGCACCACGGAGCAGGGCCACCAGGCCGGCGCCGACAAGATCTACGAGCTTCTGGGCTGGTGCGACGAGACGGACGTCGAGGTCGTCACCCTGTGGATGCTCTCCACGGACAACCTGGACCGGCCCGAGGTCGAGCTGCGCCCCCTCCTGAACATCATCGAGAACACCGTCCGCGGGCTCGCCGCCGACGGCCGCTGGCGGGTCCACCACGTCGGCAACCTCGACATCCTCCCCGCGCAGACCCAGTCGGTGCTGAAGGAGGCCGAGGAGGCCACCGTCGACCGCGGCGGGATACTGGTCAACGTCGCCGTCGGCTACGGCGGCCGCCAGGAGATCGCCGACGCGGTCCGCTCCCTGCTGCTGGAGCACCACGAGAAGGGCACCTCGATCGAGGAGCTCGCCGAGATCCTCGACATCGACCACATCTCGGAGCACCTCTACACCCGCGGCCAGCCCGACCCCGACCTCGTGATCCGCACCAGCGGCGAGCAGCGGCTGTCCGGATTCATGCTGTGGCAGAGCGCCCACTCCGAGTACTACTTCTGCGAGGTCTTCTGGCCCGCCTTCCGGAAGGTCGACTTCCTGCGGGCCCTGCGCGACTACGCGGCCCGCCACCGGCGCTTCGGGAGCTGATACCACTCCGGGACCCGGCGGCCCCGTACCCCCGCCGGTCCCTCCCCGGGCTTCCCCTCCCTTCTGCACGCTCTTCACCAGGGCTTCACCGACCGTCCGTCATATGCCAAGGCATGGCAGCGCGTGTTCGAGGGAATACCCCTGTCAGGTCGACGCCCGAACCACGGGTGTCGAGTCTCAGCGGGCGGCAAAAGGCGCCGTCCGCCCGGGAGGCCCTTTGCACCAGGACGCACGTGCGGTTCGCACGGACGGAGTGGGAGGGCCGGAATTCGGCCCTGGCACGGGGCCGATGACCGGTCCGGTCTTCATGGCCCGACCTCTTCCGAGGGGGTACGTCCTTCCGTGGTGACCAGCACAAAGCGCCGCCTGCCCGACAGGCGGACCTACGTCCTCGACACCAGCGTCCTGCTGGCCGACCCCAACGCGTTCCGCCGCTTCGACGAGCACGAGGTCGTGCTCCCGATCGTGGTGATCACGGAGCTGGAGGCCAAGAGGCACCATCCCGAACTCGGGTACTTCGCGCGCCAGGCCCTGCGCCTGCTCGACGACTTCCGGGTCCGGTACGGCCGCCTCGACGCCCCCATCCCGCTGGGCGATCTGGGCGGCAGCCTGCGCGTCGAGCTCAACCACTCCGACCCGGGCATCCTGCCCGCGGGCTTCCGGCTGGGGGACAACGACTCGCGGATCCTCGCCGTCGCCCGCAACCTGCAGGCCGAGGGGTACGACGTCACCGTCGTGTCGAAGGACCTCCCGCTGCGCATCAAGGCCTCCTCCGTGGGCCTGCTCGCCGAGGAGTACCGCGCCGAGCTCGCCATCACGGACGCCGGCTGGACCGGCATGAGCGAACTGGCCCTGTCCGGGGAGCAGGTGGACCTCCTCTACTCCGAGGAGCGGCTGCACGTCCCGGAGGCGGCCGAGCTGCCGGTTCACACGGGCCTGGTCCTCACCTCCGAGCGGGGCCGCGCCCTGGGGCGCACCACCCCCGACGGGAACGTGCGCCTGGTCCGCGGTGACCGCGAGGCCTTCGGGATCCACGGTCGCAGCGCCGAGCAGCGCATCGCGCTCGACCTGCTGCTCGACCCCGAGGTCGGGATCGTCTCCCTGGGCGGCCGGGCCGGCACGGGCAAGTCGGCGCTCGCCCTGTGCGCCGGCCTGGAGGCCGTACTGGAGCGCAGGCAGCACCAGAAGGTGATGGTCTTCCGGCCGCTGTACGCGGTGGGCGGGCAGGACCTCGGCTACCTGCCGGGGGACGCCTCCGAGAAGATGAGCCCCTGGGCGCAGGCGGTCTTCGACACCCTCTCGGCGGTGGCCGGGCGCGAGGTCATCGAGGAGGTGCTCGGGCGCGGGATGCTGGAGGTCCTGCCGCTCACGCACATCCGCGGCCGCTCGCTCCACGACGCGTTCGTCATCGTGGACGAGGCCCAGTCCCTTGAGCGGAACGTCCTCCTGACCGTTCTGTCCCGGATCGGGGCCAATTCCCGCGTGGTTCTGACCCACGACGTGGCCCAGCGCGACAATCTGCGCGTCGGCCGGTACGACGGAGTGGTCGCCGTCGTTGAGAAGCTGAAGGGCCATCCGCTCTTCGCCCACGTCACCCTGACCCGCTCGGAGCGGTCCCCGATCGCGGCCCTCGTCACCGAAATGCTCGAATCGGCATAACCGCACCAAAAGCCCGAAAGGGCTGAACACCCCGAAAGGGGCGAAGGGTTGGCGCCGTCCGGCAAAGGCGAAGAGCCTAGCCGGGCGGCGTCCCGTCGTGCAGGGGTTTGCCCGATCCTCCTGCCGCGCAGCAGGTGTGACCTTTCACACTCGGCACGGAATTGCCTTGGCCTGTTCGGGTCCGGCAGAGTCTTGCTTCCGTCAGGCCCCGCATACGGCACAGCTGTACCCGCCGGAGGTTCGCCGAACCGCCCGGGCACAGAGCAGGACGACAACTCAACACGCGTACGCCGTATGCCGCCCGAGTACCACGCGGCACTCCCCGCAGGGGAGTTGCCCACGGGCCCGAGCCTCCAGTGACCGCAGGCTGGTGGAGGACAGTGCCAGGGGCACTCTTGCGTCCGTGAGGTCACCAGCGGGCGTTGCTGGAAGGAAACCGTGTGAGCCGGATCTCGGTTCGGGGATTCGCCGTGGCCTCCGCCACTGCCGTCACCACCGTCGGCGCCGTCGTGGGAGTCGCCGCGGGCGACGCCCAGCCCACGAACGACCTCGAGACGACTGCGGCCGGTACGACGCTCCTCACCGACATCCCGGTCGGCGAGCAGGCGCAGGTCCAGACGGCCTCGCTGACGCAGCAGGCCGACGCCCTCGCCTTCCAGGCCGACGCCGAGGCCAAGAAGGCGATGGAGGAGTCCGCCCGCCTGCAGGCCGCGAAGGACGCGAAGGCCAAGAAGGCCGCCGCCGAGGCCCAGGCCAAGAAGGAGCGCGAGGCGAAGGAAGCGGCCAGCCGCTCCGCCGTCCGCGACGGCGGCGACTTCGCGCCCCGCGCCTCGTACACCGTGGCCCAGGTCAAGGCGATCGCCCGCCAGATGGTGCCGGCGAGCCAGTTCCAGTGCTTCAGCAACATCGTGAACCACGAGTCCACGTGGAACTACCGCGCGCAGAACCCGTCCTCGGGCGCGTACGGCCTCGTGCAGGCCCTGCCGGGCTCCAAGATGGCCTCGGCCGGTGCCGACTGGCGCACCAACCCCGCCACCCAGATCGAGTGGGGTCTCAAGTACATGGACAGCCGCTACGGCAGCCCCTGCGGAGCCTGGAGCTTCTGGCAGGCCAACCGCTGGTACTAGGCCGGACCCGCACCCGTGCGGCCTGAAGCCCCCCGCCGTTCTTCGGCGGGGGGCTTCCCGCGTGTACGGTCGGGCGTGGTGTGTCCACGGGGGGCGGGGGAAAGGGAAGCAGATGTCGGAGGAGCCCGGTAAGTGGCCCGACTGGCTCGAGCGGCTCGGCAGGGTCCTGCCCGAGCGGAAGGCGGCGGCCGCGGCCCAGGCCCGCGCCGAGGCGGCGGAGTTCGAGCCGCCCGCCCCGCCGCCCGCGCCCCGGGCCGCCGGACCGGCCCACCGCCCGAGGCCCGACCCGGTGAGCGTGGTGCCCTGGGGGGTCAGGGTGGCCGCGGAGGTCAGCTGGCGGCTGCTGCTGCTCGCGGGGATGCTCTGGGTGCTGATGCGGGTGATCAGCGAGGTCCGGCTGGTGGTCCTCGCCTTCGCCGCCGCGATGCTCGTCACCGCCCTGCTCCAGCCCTTCGTGGTGCGGCTGCGCCGGTTCGGGCTGCCGCGCGGGCTGGCCACGGCCGTCACCGCGATCCTCGGGTTCGCCTTCATCGGGCTCGTCGGCTGGTTCGTGGTCTGGCAGGTCATGGAGAACCTGGACGACCTCTCGGACCGGCTGCGCGACGGTATCGACGAGCTGAAGCGGGCGGCGCTGAACAGCCCGTTCCACGTCACCGAGAAGCAGATCAACGACATCGCGAAGAACCTGAGCGAGACCATCGGCACGAACACCGAGGAGATCACCTCGGCCGGTCTCCAGGGCGTGACCGTGATGGTCGAGGTGATCACCGGCATCCTGCTCGCGATGTTCTCGACCCTCTTCCTCCTGCACGACGGCAAGCGGATCTGGCACTGGACCCTCGGCCTGGTCCCCGCCATCGCCCGGGCCGGGGTGGCGGGCGCGGGCCCGCGCGCCTGGCGCACCCTGACCGCGTACGTGCGCGGAACGGTCATCGTGGCCCTGATCGACGCCGTGTTCATCGGACTCGGCATCTACTTCCTCGATGTGCCGATGGCCGTGCCGCTGGCCGTGTTCATCTTCCTGTTCGCGTTCATCCCGCTGGTCGGGGCGGTGGTCTCGGGGGCGCTGGCCGTGGTGGTGGCCCTGGTCACCGAGGGCCTGTTCACCGCGCTGATGGTGCTGCTCGTCGTCCTCGCGGTACAGCAGATCGAGGGGCACGTGCTCCAGCCCTTCATCCTGGGCCGGGCCGTGCGCGTACACCCCCTGGCGGTGGTGCTCTCGGTCGCCGCGGGTGGGATGATCGCGGGGATCGGGGGCGCGGTGGTCGCGGTCCCGCTGGTGGCGGTCACGAACACGGTGGTCGGCTACCTGCGGGCGTACTCCCGGGAACAGGAGCTGAGGATCGGCCCGGCGCCGCACGGCGCGACGGCCCTCCCGGCGGCTCCGGCGGACCAAGGGGAAACACCAGGTGATATCCGAGCCTGAGCTCGACGGGGCTCACGCGCAGGCGGGCCCGTACCCGGAGGAGCTGACGGCGCGGGGCGGGCCGGGCGGCCCGTACCCGGGCCCGTACCCCGGCGCGCTCCTCGAAGCCGGCGACGGGCGCGGGGGCCGTCGCGGGCTGCCGTGGCTGTGGGCCCTCGGCGGGATGGTGCTGGCCTCGGCGGCGTGGGCCGGCGGGCTGTACGCGTACACGGACCTGGGCCGCAGCCCGGAGATCCGCTACGACGCCGGCGACAAGCTGTGCGACCGGTTCACGGCGACGGCGGTCACCCGCCTGCTGGGGAACGCGACCACGCCGGCCCCGCGCAAGGAGCAGCGCGGGGCGGTCTACGACAGCAGCGCCTGCGTCCGCTCCTCCGAGAGCGGCACCGACGTGCCCGGCCACCCCGGCTTCGTCCGGCAGTACTGGGTGACGGTCGAGGTGGAGCGGCACAAGAAGGTGGATCCGGGGGCCGAGTTCGAGGCGGTGACCACCGCGGGCCGGCTCTGGGCCTCGGACACCTCGACCGAGGAGATCCCGGAGCTCGGGGAGCGGGCCCTGATGGTGTCGGACGCACCGTCCGACAACTGGGAGCTGTCCGTCCTGGACGGCGGGGTGGTCTTCACCGTGGGCGTACAGGTCTTCCAGGACTACAACGGCTCCGCGAGGGAAGGGGAGGACTCGGTCCCGCCGCGCGAGCCGCCCAAGACCGACGGGCCGGCACTCCAGGCCGCGATGATCGAGGACATGCGGGGGCTGATGGACAAGCTGTCGGTGGGGAAGCCGGCGGGGAAGTAGCGCGCGCCGGCCGGTGCGCGCGGCAGCCGGAGTGGACGGGGGAACCGCGGTGATCAGTGAGCCCGAACTCGACGGGGAGTTCCTGCCGCCGGAGCGGCGGGGTGCGGCGGGGGCCGGACAGCCGGCCCCCGACCGGGCGCAGGACCCGCCGGCGCCGCCGCGCGGCGGCCGGCTGCGGCCCGTGGTGTGGGCGCTGGCCGGGGCCCTGCTGGCCTCGGGGGCCTGGGGCGGGGCGCTGTACGCCTCCAGGGGCGGGGAGCAGGCCCCGCCGCTGGCCTACTACAAGCCGCTGAACCTCTGCGAGGTGGCGCAGGTGAAGGCGCTGACGGGGGTGCTGGGCAACCTGCGCGGGGCCAACGCGCGCGCGGAGGCCGAGCATCCGGCGGTGGACTGGTTCAGCTGCCTGCTCCAGGTGCCCGACGAGTGGGACGAGCCGGGCTGGCAGCGCAGCCCGAAGGTCCTCCTCTCCCTGAAGCTGCACCATGCGACCGACCCCGAGCCGGAGTACGACGCCGAGCCGAACTTCCAGCGCTACGGCACCGCCGAGCTGCTCAAGCGGGAGGCGGTGCCGGGGCTCGGCGAACAGGCGGTGATGATCACCGGGGAGCCGCTGGAGGGCCCGCAGCTGCGGGTGGTCGACGGCGGGGCGGTCTTCGTGATCGAGGCCGTGGAGAACTGGGTCTGGGACGGCGGGGGCGAGCCGGACGTCGACCCCCCGAAGGACGGGTTCGACGAGACCGCCGTACAGGCGGCGATGATCGAGGACATGAGGGCCCTGATGGCCGCCCTCAGGGGCCCGGATCCGGCGGAGCCCTCGGGCACGGCCTCGCCGTAGCCGCGCGGGCACGCAGGAGCCCCCGGCGCTCGGGACCGCGCCGGGGGCTCTGCGTACGGCAGCCGGAGCCGCCGTACGGACGGACTACTGCTCCGCGAGGACGGCCTCGGCCTCGAGGGTCACGCCCACCGCCTGGATCACCGAGGCGATCTTGACGGCTTCCTGGACGGTCTCGCGGTCGACGCCCGCCTTGCGCAGGACCTGCTCGTGCGAGTCCAGGCACTGGCCGCAGCCGTTGATCGCGGAGACCGCGAGGGACCACAGCTCGAAGTCGACCTTCTCCACGCCCGGGTTGCCGATGACGTTCATCCGCAGCCCGGCCCGCATCGTGCCGTACTCCGGGTCGGAGAGCAGGTGGCGGGTGCGGTAGAAGACGTTGTTCATCGCCATGATCGCGGCGGCGGACTTGGCGGCGGCGTAGGCCTCGGGCTTGAGGTTCGCCTTCGCCTCCGGCTCCAGCTCGCGCAGCACCTTCGGGGAGCGCGAGGCGATCGCGCAGGCCAGGACGGTGCCCCACAGCTGCTGCTGGGGGAGCTCGCTGTTGCCGATGACCGAGCCCAGGTTGAGCTTCAGGTCCTTGGCGAAGTCCGGTATGGCGGCCTTCAGTTCATCGAGCGCCATGCTCACTCACCGGCCAGGAGCGCACCGGCGTCGAGGGTGTCCTCGCCCTTGGTCCAGTTGCAGGGGCACAGCTCGTCGGTCTGCAGGGCGTCGAGGACCCGCAGGACCTCCTTGGGGTTGCGGCCCACGGAGCCGGCGGTGACCATCGAGAACTGGATCTCGTTGTTCTGGTCCACGATGAAGACGGCGCGCTGCGCGAAGCCGTCCTCGCCCTGCACGCCGCAGGCCTGCATGAGCTCGTGCTTCGAGTCGGCCAGCATCGGGAAGGGCAGGTCGCGCAGGTCGGCGTGGTCCTTGCGCCAGGCGTGGTGCACGAACTCGGAGTCGCCGGAGACGCCCAGGATCTGCGCGTCGCGGTCGAGGAACTCCTCGTTCAGCTTGCCGAAGGCGGCGATCTCGGTCGGGCAGACGAAGGTGAAGTCCTTCGGCCAGAAGAACACCACGCGCCACTTGCCCTCGTAGGTCTTGTGGTCGATCTGACCGAACTCCTTGCCGGCCTCGAGCGAGACGCAGGCGGTCAGGTCGTACGTGGGGAACTTGTCACCGACAGTGAGCACGTGCACTCCTTGCGGAACGAAGACCGCGCCCTTGTGGGGCATATGCGGTCTTCTGCGGGGGTTGGACTGATCTCACATGCTGGCACAGCCGCATTGATTACAGAAATAGCTAGCATGGAAGGACCTGATCGGAGGTGCCTATCAGTGGCTCTGGGTCATAAGGGCGCGAAACAGCCCACGCTCGCACAGCTGCGCGCCTTCGCGGCCGTCGCCGAACACCTGCACTTCCGCGACGCCGCCGCGGCCATCGGCATGAGCCAGCCCGCGCTCTCGGGCTCCGTCTCCGCCCTGGAGGAGGCCCTCGGCGTACAGCTGCTGGAGCGCACCACCCGCAAGGTGCTGCTCTCGCCCGCAGGGGAGAAGATCGCGGCCCGCGCCCGGACCGTCCTCGACTCCGTCGGCGCCCTCCTGGAGGAGGCGGAGGCGGTACGGGCCCCCTTCACCGGCGCCCTGAGGCTCGGGGTGATCCCCACCGTCGCCCCGTACCTGCTGCCGACCGTCCTGTCGCTCGTCCACCGGCACTACCCGCGCCTCGACCTCCAGGTCCACGAGGAGCAGACCTCCTCACTGCTGGAGGGGCTGTCCGGCGGGCGGCTGGACCTGCTGCTGCTCGCCGTGCCCCTCGGCGTCCCCGGGGTCACCGAACTTCCCGTCTACGACGAGGACTTCGTCCTGGTCGCACCCCGGGACCACGAGCTGGCGGGCCGCCGGGACATCCCCCGCGGGGCGCTGCGCTCCCTGCAGCTCCTCCTCCTCGACGAGGGGCACTGCCTGCGCGACCAGGCCCTCGACATCTGCCGCGAGGCCGGCCGCACCGAGGGCGCCGACGTCACGACCACCGCCGCCGGGCTCTCCACCCTCGTCCAGCTGGTGGCCGGCGGACTCGGGGTGACCCTGCTGCCGCGCACCGCGCTGCGCCTGGAGACCACCCGCAACGAGCACCTGGCCACGGGCTACTTCGCCGAACCGGCGCCCGCGCGGCGGATCGCGCTGGCGATGCGCACGGGCACCGCCCGCCAGGAGGAGTTCGCCGAGTTCGCGGCGGCGCTGCGGGAGGCCGTACGGCCGCTGCCGGTGTGGCCCGCGGAATGAGTCCGCGGGCCGCACCGGCAGTCGGGTGGTCAGCCGCACCGGCCGTCGCACCGGCAAGCGGTGTCGGCCGGGCCGGGGCGGCTACTCGGTGCGCAGCCCGTCCGGGCGCATCAGCCGCAGCAGCGGCGGCAGGCTGAGCGCGGTCACCAGGACCACGACCCCGGCGCCGATGGCCGCCATCGAGCCCACCGAGCTCCAGTCCACGACCACGGACACGTTGGTCATCCGCATCAGCACCGCGCCCAGGGTCACGCCCGTGGCGGTGGCCAGGGCCAGGCCGAGGCCGACCGGGACCGCGGTCTGCCAGAGCACCGACAGGCTCAGCGTGGAGCGGCGGGTGCCGAAGGCGACCAGCGCCGACAGCAGCTTCTTGCGCTCGCGCAGCTGCTCCAGCTGCGAGACCAGCATGCTCGCGCCGATCAGGACCAGCACGCCGGTGGCGCCGATGAACAGGCCGGTGCGGATGGTCGCGAAGCGGTTCGACAGCTGCTGGGTCACGGCGGTGAAGGAGGTCATCATCGGGTCCTCCAGGAAGACCGCGGTGCGGACCCGCTCGATCGCGTCCTTCCCGCCGGGCGCCACCTGCACGTACACCGTCGCGTACAGGCGCTCGGCCTTGACCGGCGGGGCCGCCTTCGGGGTGAGCAGCACGCCCGAGCGCTTCACGCCGGAGGGGTCCTTGCGGGACTGGGCCGGACGCGCGTCGGCGGGCAGGGTCCAGCGGACGGTCCCGGCGGTCGCGGTCGTGTCCTCGCCGTAGGCGGGCGCCGCGTACAGGCGGGTGCCGGGCGCGGTCAGCTCGGACTCGTCCGCGCCGAAGGTCTCGCCGCCCTTGAGGACGAAGGCGTCCCCGTCCCGGCAGGAGGGCAGGTCGGCCAGCTCGCGCAGGTCCTGGCAGGTGCCGACGGTGAGGGAGATGCTCTGCTCGGGGTCCTTGGCCCTGGCCGCCGCGTCGGTGGTGCGCAGCAGGGTCGACCGGGTGACCCCCTCGATGGCGCCCAGCCCGCGGGCCAGGCCCGCGGTGTCGCCGGCGCTCCGGCTGCCCGAGGGGACGTGCACGGAGAGCGCGGCCCGGCGGGTGTCCTGGCCGGTGCTCTTGGTGTACTCGCCCTCGACCCCCGCGAAGAGCATCTGGAGGGCGATGGCCCCGGCCACGGCCACGGCGATGCCGTTGACCAGGCGGGCCGCGGCGCCGCTGCCGAGCTGGAGGCGGCGTACGGCCAGCTGCCAGGAGACCCCGCCGCCGCCCAGCCGGGAGACGACCAGTTCGACGATCCAGGGGAGCAGGGCGGTGATGCCCACCAGCAGCAGGACGACCCCGCCGATGACCTGGTACTGGTTGAAGTTCCCGCTCTCGTTGCCGCGGCCCATCATGGGCGCGAGCAGGCCGAGTCCGCCCAGCGGCATCAGCAGCCGCCACCACATGCGGCGCTTGGCCGGCTTGGCGGTGCGGACCACGCCCAGCGGCTCGATGACCACCCCGCGCAGGGCGAGCAGGGTCACCGCGACGGCCGCGGCGGGCACGGCCAGCGCGACCACGGCCACCAGCCACGGGGTCGGGTTGAGGTCGGCGGGGAAGACGCTGCGCTGCATGAGCGTGATCCCGCCCGCGAAGTGCCGTACGACGAGGAAGAAGACCGCGCCGAGGCCGAGGCCCAGCGCCGCACCGGCGGCGGCCTCGCCCGCGGCGATGCGGCGGGTCATCCGGCTGTCCGCGCCGACCAGGCGCAGGGCGGCGAGGCGGCGGTCGCGGCGCTCCCCGCCGAAGCGGACGGCTGCGGCGATGAACACGGCGACCGGCATCAGCAGCGCCGTGAAGACCATGGTCAGCAGCAGGGTGAGGATCGGATCGAGGGGCTCGGGCACGGCGCTGTTCTCGAAACCGGTCACCCGCTTGATGCGGCCGCCGTCGGACTTCAGCTGGTCCTGGCCCTGGTAGAAGGCCAGTTCGTGGGGGCCGGTCAGGCCCGCGTCGCCGATGACGGAGGTGATCGGGCCGTTCAGCCGCTCGCGCAGCAGCCTGCCCTCGGCGGAGCCGAGCAGCTCCTTCAGGGCGGGGGAGACGGCGAGTTCGCCGGGGGCCGGGAAGGCCTTGAGACCGGGCGGCAGCGGGGCCTTGGGGCCTTCGGGCTGGAGCTGGCGGCCGTACACGTCGTACTCGCGGAACGTGGTGTCCGCCTCGGCGACGAGCAGGGTGCCGGGGCCGGGGTGCTCGGCCGTGGGCGCGGTCCAGGTGCTGCGCGCGTCGCCGCGCACGTCGCGGGCCTGGAGGGCGCTCGGCAGGGCCGTGGTGACGAGCAGCAGGGCCACGCCGAGGCCGACGCCGACCGCGGTCAGGACCGTACGGGTCCACCCCTCGCGGCCGCCGCCGAAGGCGAACCGGGCGCCCATGCGGAGGTCCTGGACCCAGACGCGCAGCGGGGTGCGGGCCGGGCGGGCGCTGCCGCGGCCCGGGGTGCCGGGGGTGCGGGAGGGCGTGCTGAGGGTGCCGGTGCCGGTGCCGGCGCCGCGGGAGGAGCTCATATGGCGCGCTCCATATCGCGGGAGCGGCCGTCGCGGACCACGATCTCGCGGTCCGAGTACGCGGCCACGCGGGTCTCGTGGGTGACGAGGACGACGGCGGCGCTGGTGGACCGGGCGGCCTCGGTGAGCAGCTGCATCACCCGCTCGCCGTTGAGGGAGTCGAGGGCGCCGGTGGGCTCGTCCGCGAACACCACGCGCGGGGCGGTCACCAGGGAGCGGGCCACGGCCACGCGCTGGCCCTGGCCGCCGGAGACCTCGCCGGGGCGCTTGTCCTTGAGGTCGTCGACCTCCAGCTTGCGCATCCACTCCAGGGCGGTGCGCTCGGCCGGGCCGCGCTTGGTGCCGTTGAGGCGCAGCGGGAGGGCGACGTTCTCGACGCAGGTCAGCTCGGGGACGAGCTGGCCGAACTGGAAGACGAAGCCGAACTCGCTGCGGCGCAGGGCGCTGCGCTCGGTGTCGCTCATGGAGGTCAGCTCGCGGCCCGCGTAGGTGATGGAGCCGGAGTCCGGGGTGACGATCCCGGCGAGGCAGTGCAGCAGGGTCGACTTGCCGGAGCCGGAGGGGCCCATGATGGCGACGACCTCGCCGGGGTGGATGGAGAACTCGGCGCCGTCGAGGGCGTTCGTGGGCCCGTAGGCCTTCCGGAGGCCGGAGGCGGCGAGCAGGGAGCCGGCGGGGTTCATCGGCGTACTTCCTTCGCGAGCTGGTCGAGGCGGGCGGCGGTCAGTTCCAGCCAGCGGAGGTCCGCCTCGAGGTGGAACAGGGCGTGGTCGCAGACCAGCTGGTCTGCGAGGTCGCCCTTGCGCTTGCGGGTGGTCAGGATGCGCATCAGGCGCAGGTGCTCGGAGCGCTGGGTGTCGAGCAGGTCGGCTGCGCTGCGGCCGGTGAGGAGCGCGAGGACGACCTTGGTGTAGAGGGTGGACTGGAGGTACGGCTCCGGCTTCTCGGGCTGCGCGAGCCAGTGCCCGACATCGGTGACGCCGGCGTCGGTGATCGCGTACCGCTTGCGGTCGGGGCCGCCGCCGCTCTCTATCCCGTCGACTTCGACGAGGCCGTTCTTGAGGAGTCTCGACATGGTCGAGTAGACCTGGCCGTACGCGAGGGGGCGGTCGTGCCCGAACTTCTCGTCGAAGGCGCGCTTGAGGTCGTATCCGTGGCGGGGGCCGGCCTCGAGGAGGCCGAGAAGGGTGTGACCGATGGGACCGATGGACATGGGGAGGACTGTACACGGGGTGTATACCTGCGATGTATACGCGGTGTGTATAGCGCGGGGGGCGGGGGCCTGGCGGGGACTGTTTCCGCAGGTCAGCGGGTGTTCGTCACAGTTTGGAACGGTGGTGGGGGGGCGGGCGGGGCTGGGCGGGACGGGTCTGAGTACCGGAGTACGGGTCTGAGGCCGGGGCCGGTGCCGGGCTGACGCGGGTAGCCGCTGCGCGGGGCCGTTCCCCACCCCGCCCCTTCCCGAAGCGGGGGCTCCGCCCCCACACCCCCGCGCCTCAAACGCCGGCGGGGCTGGATGTCGCCGGGGGTGGGCGGGGTGAAGGGCGGACGCGGCCTCGATCTGCTGCGCGGCGTCAGGGCTGTGGTGCAGCCGCGCGAGGGAATCCGAGGGGGTGGCGATCAAGCCTGCGCGGCGTTTGAGCGCTCCGGGTGCGGAGCGCACGGAAACGGGGTGCGGGGCGGAGCCCCGAGACCCACCGCCGACCTGCACGCGGCCACCTGCCTACCCGTACTCGGTGGCCCGCCGGCCCCCACCGGCCGATTGCAGGCCCGCCGGCGTTTGAGGCGCGGGGGTGTGGGGGCGGAGCCCCCGCTCCGGGGAGGGGTGGGTAGCGGAGAGCCCCGCGCAGCGGTGGCGGCGCGGGGCTTCGGTCAGGGGTCGGGGGTGTTCCGGGGGCGGCCCCGGCGGGGGATGGGCCCCGCCTCGCGGGGGAGGCGGCCCGATTCCGCCAGGGCCCGCCGCAGCAGGAACTCGATCTGGGCGTTGGCCGAGCGCAGCTCGTCCCCGGCCCAGCGGGACAGGGCCTCGTACACCTGCGGGTCCAGCCGCAGGAGCACCTGCTTGCGGTCGGCGGCAGCGGACCGCTTCCGGCCCGCCGCCGCCCGCTGTCCGTCAGGGGCGGCAGCCCCGGCGGGCGCGGCGGCCGGTCCGGGTTCGGGTCGCCCCGGCGGGGTCCGGTCGGCCGGACCGGCCGGGTCCGCCGGGTCGGAGGGGGGCCCGGGCGGGGTCACTGGTACAGCGTGCCCGTGTTGACGACCGGCTGGGCGGCGCGGTCGCCGCAGAGGACCACCATCAGGTTCGAGACCATCGCGGCCTTCCGCTCCGGGTCGAGCTCCACGATGTCCTCCTCGGCCAGCCGTGTCAGCGCCAGCTCCACCATGCCGACCGCGCCGTCGACGATCTGCCGGCGGGCGGCCACGACCGCCCCGGCCTGCTGCCGCTGGAGCATCGCGGACGCGATCTCGGGTGCGTACGCGAGGTGCGTGAAGCGCGATTCGATGATCCGTACGCCCGCCGACTCGACCCGCTCCTGGAGTTCGACGTCCAGCTTCTGCGTGATCTCCTCGGCGTTCTCGCGCAGCGACAGGCCGCCCTCGTCGTGGGAGTCGTACGGGTACTCGATGGCGATGTGCCGGACGGCCGCCTCGGCCTGGGTCTCCACGAACTCGGTGAACTCGTCGACCTCGAAGGTGGCCAGCGCGGTGTCCTCGACCTTCCAGACCACGACCGCGGCCAGCTCGATCGGGTTGCCGTACGCGTCGTTGACCTTCAGGACGGCGGTCTCGTGGTTGCGGACCCGGGTCGAGATCTTCTCGCGGGAGGTCAGCGGGTTCACCCAGCGCAGGCCGTCGGTGCGGATCGTGCCCCGGTAGCGGCCGAAGAGCTGGACCACGCGGGCCTCGCCGGGCGCCACCGTGTTGAGGCCGCACAGCATGATGAAGGCGACCAGTCCGAGCAGGACGCCGAGCACGATCAGCGAGGCCTTCACCGCGGCGGCGGAGGCGACCGCCCCGGCCACGACGACCCCCGCGCCGCCGAGGATCCCGAGGAGGCCCAGCAGCAGGGCCAGTCCGCCGCCGATGCTGTGCGCGGCGAACTCCCGTACGCGCTCGTCGGCCTCCGGTCCGCCGGCCCGGACCGCCGTGTCCGCGGGCTGGATGTGCTGGTCGGTCATGGTGTGCCCCCCGTGTTCCCGGGGCCGCGTCGTTCGCGGCTCCTAGCAAAGTGATATCACTTTTTTGGCGTGCGGCAACCCTCCGCCGGTCGGATGCGTCGGTTCCTCGGGGGTGGGTGCTCATTCTCACGTCCGGAAAAGCCCGGATTGGCCGACCTTTGTCCTTTCCCGCGGTGTTAGTTTTCTGAGCTGACATCGGGGGGCACACGAGCGGAGCAGTGGGAGCGATGGGCCGAGCAGAAGCGCGACGCGCGCAGAAGCGTGGGGCGCGACGGGCGCCGCGCGCCCGCCGGAGGAACCAGCCGGCGGGCATACGCCGGTTCTTCACCTGGAGGAAGCTCCTCGGCGCCTTCCTCGGCGCGATCCTCCTGGGCATGGCCGCCCTGATCGGCCTCTACTTCTACGTGGACGTGCCGAGGGAGAACGAGCAGGCCACCCTCCAGACCAACGTCTACCAGTGGTCCGACGGCTCGGTCATGGCCCGCGACGGCGAGGTCAACCGGGTCATCATCCCGATCGACAGCGTCCCCAAGGAGGTCCAGGACGCCTTCGTCGCCCTGGAGAACAAGACCTTCGAGCAGGACCGCGGCGTCGACCTGAAGGGCATGGCCCGAGGGATCTTCAACACCCTCTCCGGCGGCGGCAAGCAGGGCGGCTCCACGATCACCCAGCAGTACGTCAAGAACTACTACCTGACCCAGGACCAGACGGTCACCCGCAAGCTCAAGGAGCTGGTGATCTCCCTCAAGGTCGACCAGGAGATGAAGAAGCCCGAGATCCTCGCGGGCTACCTCAACACCAGCTACTTCGGCCGCAACGCCTACGGCATCCAGGCCGCCGCCCAGGCCTACTACGGCGTCGACGCCGAGAAGCTGACCCTGGGCCAGGGCGCCTACCTCGCCGCGCTGCTCCAGGCCCCCAGCCAGTACGACCTGGCCGTCGCCGGCCCGGTCTCCAAGGGACTGGTCACCGGCCGCTTCAACAAGGCCCTCGACAACATGGTCGAGATCGGCAAGCTCGACCCCGTCAAGCGCGCCACCATCAAGCTGCCGCCCCCCAACAAGCCCAAGCCCGCCCCCGGCATGGAGGGCCAGAAGGGCTACCTCATCCAGGCCGCCGAGGCCGAGCTGGTCGCGAGCGGGCAGCTCGACGAGGCCGCCCTGAAGGCCGGCGGCTGGACGATCAAGCTCAACATCGACAAGAAGAAGCAGGCCGCGCTGGAGCAGGCCGTCGACGAGGAGCTGGAGTCCAAGCTCGAGCGCAAGAGCACCGACCCGGACCGCAAGACCGACCGCGCGGTCCAGGCGGGCGCCACCTCCGTGGACCCGAAGACCGGCAAGATCGTCGCGATGTACGGCGGTACGGGCCTCCAGGAGAAGTACGCCAGCAACGCCCTGCGCACCGACTACCAGCCCGGTTCCACCTACAAGCCGGTGGTGCTGGCCTCGGCGCTGGAGAACGAGGCCGAGACCCAGGACGGCCGCACGATCACGCCGAACACGATCTACGACGGCACCAGCGGCCGCCCCGTCAAGGGCAGCGACACCCCCTTCAGCCCGGAGAACCAGGACCAGAAGGACTACGGCGACATCACCGTCCAGAAGGCCACCAACTACTCGGTGAACTCCGTGTACGCACAGCTGACCGTGGACGTCACCCCCGCCGCCGCCAAGAAGACGGCCATCGAGCTCGGCATGAAGGACCGGCCGGGCTGGCCCGCCGACCGGCCCGCGACCTCGCTCGGCACGATGAGCGCCAACACCGTCGAGATGGCCGCCGTGTACGCCTCGCTGGACAACCACGGCAAGAAGGTCCGCCCGACCATCGTCGCCTCCGCCAAGCACGTCACGCGCACCTACGAGCCCCGGGAGGGCGTCGGCGGCCAGGCCATCAGCCGCGAGACCGCCGACACCGTCACCAAGGTGCTCACCGGCGTGGTCGAGGACGGCTCCGGCTCGAAGGTGGACAGCAGCGCGTACGAGGCGGCCGGCAAGACCGGTACCACCGAGTCGAACGTCGCCGCCTGGTTCACCGGCTACACCCCCGAACTGGTCACGGTCGTCGCGATGTTCGGCGAGGACCCCGTCACGCACGGCCAGGTCACCCTGAAGGGCACCGCGGGCGGCGGCCGGGCCGGCGGCTCCTCCTTCCCGGCCGCGATCTGGAAGGCGTACACGCTCGCCGCGCTGGACGGCGAGGAGACGGGCCGCTTCGACCTCTCCGAGGCCGACATGGGCAAGAGCGAGATCACCGCCACGCCGAGCAAGAAGCCCAGCAAGAAGCCGAGCACCGAGCCCGCGGAGCCGACGCCGAGCAAGAGCAAGTCGGCGGACCCGTCGCCGACGCGTTCGGCAACCGTGGACCCGCCCGAGCCCACCCCGACCCAGACCACGAAGAAGCCCAAGCCGCCGACGCCGACGCCGACGGTCACGGTGACCGCCGACCCGGACCCGGGCGGCGGCGAGGAGGAGGGCGGCGACGGGGGCCGCGGCGGCCGCAGCTGACGGCGCGGCACGGAGGGCGGCGCACGCAGCGCAGTGACGGCGAGGGCCGGGCGGGATCCGATGGATCCCGCCCGGCCCTCGCCGTCTTCATGGGTCCGCGCCCCGGCCCGCGGGCCGGCGGGCCCTCAGGGGCGCTGCTGCGGCAGCGGGAGGTCGAACCACACCACCTTGCCGCTGCTGAGCCGCGTGGCCCCCCAGCGCCGCGCCATCCGGTTGACCAGGAACAGCCCGCGGCCGCCCTCGTCGGTCTCCCGTGCGCGCCGCTGCCGGGGCAGCTGCGGGGAGTCGTCCCCGACCTCGCAGCGCAGCACGTCGGTCCGCAGCAGCCGCAGGGTCACGGGCCGCTCGGCGTACCGCACGGCATTGGTGACCACCTCGCTGACCAGCAGCTCCAGGCAGTCGCCCAGCTCCTCCTCCAGCCCCCAGCGGGCCAGCGCCCGGCGGGCGAAGCGGCGGGCCCGCCCGGGGGCGGTCTCCTCCGGTTCGAGGAACCAGTACGCGACGTCGCTCGGCGCGATCCCGTCGAAGCGGGCCGCGAGCAGCGCGATGTCGTCGTCGCGGTCCCCGGGGCCGAGCATGTCGAGCACGTCGTCGCAGAGGGCCTCCAGCGGCGGCGGGTGGTCGAGCCCGGTCAGCTGGGCCGTGGCGGCCAGCCGCTCCCGCAGCAGCTCGATCCCGGTCCACACGTCCCGCAGCCGCGATTCCACCAGCCCGTCGGTGTACAGCAGCAGGGTGGCACCGGCCGGGGCGTCGAGCTCCACGGCCTCGAAGTCCACCCCGCCCACGCCGATCGGGGCGCCGGGCGGCACCCGCAGCACCTCGGCCCGGCCGCCCAGGTGCAGGAGCACGGGCGGCGGGTGGCCGGCGTTGGCGATCGTGATCCGGTGCGAGACCGGGTCGTACACGGCGTACAGGCAGGTGGCCATGCGGTCCGAGCCCAGCCGCTGGGCCTGCTCGTCCAGGTGGTGCAGGACCTCCGCGGGCGGCAGGTCCAGCTGGGCCAGGGTCTGCGCGGTGGTGCGCAGCTGGCCCATGATCGCGGCGGAGGTCATGGAGTGGCCCATGACGTCGCCGACGACGAGCGCGACCCGGCTGCCGGGCAGGGGTATCGCGTCGTACCAGTCCCCGCCGACCCGCGCGGTCTCGGCGGCGGGCAGGTAGCGCGAGGCCAGCCGGACCCCGGTGGGCTGGGGCAGGCTGTGCGGCAGCATGGTGCGCTGGAGCTCGTCGGCGATGTACGCCTCGCGGCCGTAGAGCACCGCCTTGTCGATGCCGAGGGCCGTGTGCGTGGCCAGCTGGGCGGCGACCAGCAGGTCGTTCGCCTCGAAGGCCGGCCGCTCGGGGCTGCGCAGGAACACCGCCGCGCCGATGACGCGGCGGCGGCCCCGCAGCGGCGCCAGGATGGCCCGCTGACCGCGCGGTACGGGGTGCTCGGCACCCAGCAGCTCGGGGAGCGCGGCGCGGGCCGCGGCGGAGGACCCGAACACGGGCCGTACGCCGCGCAGCACCTCGGCCAGGGCTCCGCCGGGGCGGATCTCGCACAGTTCGGCCGCGGGCAGGTCGCCCTGGGGGCCGACCAGGGGCAGCTGGCTGAAGTCGAGGGTCTCGGCGGCTGCCGCGGGGCCGGCCGGTGCCGGTGCGTCGGCCGGGGCGGTCGCCGGGGTGGCCGACAGGTCGGTGAGGTCGTCGATCGGGCGGAGCCGGTCGGTGCGGCGCAGCCTTAAGACGACGGGCCCGACCGGGCGCTCGTCGCCGACCGGCAGCGGGTCGCGCAGGTAGACGAGGATGGCGTCGGAGAACGTGGGCACGGTGGCCCGGCACAGGCCCAGCACGATCTCGTCGAGGTCGATGCCGCGGGCGATCCGGCGGGTGGCGGCCCCCACGAACCGCAGCCGGTCCCCCTCGCGGCGGGCCGCGGACGCGGTCTCGGCCGGGCCGCCGGGTATGCCCGTACCGGCTGCTGCGCCCGTTGAGCCTCCTGCGCCCGCGGTGACCGCCGTACCGGCTGCCGGGGCCGCCGCCGTACCCGCTCCGGAGGCTCCGGCGGCTGCGGGCGCGCCGGAGCCGCCCGCCGTACCCGCTGCACCGGTCGTACCGGCCGCACCCGCCGTACCGGCTGCACCTGCCGCGGCCGCCGAGCGGGCGGCCTCCTCGTCGCGGGTGCGGGAGCCCGCCGCACCGTGCTCGCGGCGGGCGCCGGGGACCTTCTCGCCGGCGCGGGCCGGACCGTCCTGGCCGGGGCCCTGGCCGCGGGTGGCCTGGCCGGAGGCGGGCGGGGTCTTCCCGTGCCCGTCCGACAGCCCGGCCTCGGGTCCTGCGGCGGCTGCCGCGGACGCGGCGCCGGTGCGGGGCAGCCTGCGGGCGGCGCCGCGCCCGGCCGTACGGGGCTGCGACGGCACGTCGGAGCCGCCCGGAGGCGGGGCCGCCGCGGCGCCTGCCGTGGCCCCGGCTCCCGGCTGCGGGCCCTCGTGGGAGATGGGGTACTCCGTCACGCGTGGAATTCCGTCCGTTTGCGCTCGATGTGCGCTGCACTCAACTCGGTCAGTCGCGGTATACCCGCTCAGGCCCGGGGGCACCTTCGCCCCGGGCACGCCTTACCCGAACTTCGCCCGGGACTCCCCCCTGATCCTCGGTCAAGTCTCGCCCACTGCCACCGGATTGCGGAACTGTGATTGCGGAAGCTGCGCACGGAGCCTTGCGGAGGACGATCCTACGGTTGGACCCCGGGGGCGCATCAAGGGTCTCATGAGGTCATATGCGCCGGAGTGCGGTCCCAGTCCTCGGGCAGAACCGGAATCCTCCAGCTCGGATCGGGCCGCCAGTCCTGCCACCCGGAGGAGAACGGCGCACCCCAGGCCCTGATCAGGTCCACGGCCGCGAGCCCCGCGTCCCGGACCCGTCCGGCCTGCCCGGGGTCCATCAGCCCCGAGCGCTGGGCCTGCGCGAACTCGTCCTCGTCGCGCCACTTCCAGGTGCGGTCCGGGTAGACGGAGATGTCGAGGAAGTGGTCCTCGGAGTCGACCCCGCCCGCCCAGCGGCGGCGGGGCTCCTCCAGATTGACGTACCAGCTCTTGAACCGCCAGCCCGGCTCCCAGAACAGCCAGACCGACCACGGGTCTTCGGGCCGGGCCAGCTTGAGCACGCCGGTGCCGAACCAGCGGGAGCGGGCGGTGGTGCGCGGGGCGGTGTAGCGGGTGGCGAGGGGCTCCTCGTGCACGGAGGTGCCGTCGGCGAGGACGGGCTTGACGCACTCGGTGCCGGGGGCCATCCACACGGCCAGCAGGTCGGCGGTGTCCTGGACGACGGTCACCGGGCGGCAGATGTGGACGTGCCCCTTCAGGTCGGGGGCGTTGTCGAGGTAGCGCCAGAGGATGTGCTCCCCGGGCGCCCAGTGCGTCTCCTGCGTCCCGTGCGCAGCGCTGGCCGTACCTGTCATGCGCAGATCTTAGGGCTGAGGTCCGCGGGGCGGCTGCGGTGCAGGTCACGGGAGAGAATCGGCCGAAATCCGACCCCCCTTCCGGCGGGCCGGCCGGAAGGGGGCGGGGGCGTGCGGGCGGTCCCCGGAGCTCACGGACGGGTCATGCGCAGCACGTCCAGGGCCTCGTCGAGCTGTTCGAGGGTGAGGTCGCCCCGCTCGACGTACCCCGAGGCGAGGACCACCTCGCGGATGGTCCGGCGCTCGGCCAGCGCCCGCTTGGCGACCTTGGCGGCCTCCTCGTACCCGATGTACTTGTTCAGGGGCGTGACCACGGAGGGGGAGGACTCGGCGTACTCCCTGGCCCGCTCGGCGTTGGCGGTGATGCCGTCCACGGTGCGGTCGGCGAGCAGCCGGCAGCCGTTGGCGAGCAGGCGTACGGACTCCAGGAGGTTGCGCGCCATGACGGGCAGCATCACGTTGAGCTCGAAATTGCCCGCCGCGCCCGCCACGGCCACCGTCGTGTCGTTCCCCGTCACCTGCGCGGCGATCATGAGGACCGCCTCGGGCACCACCGGATTGACCTTCCCGGGCATGATCGAGGAGCCGGGCTGGAGGTCCGGCAGATTGATTTCGGCCAATCCTGTGCGCGGTCCGGAGGACATCCAGCGCAGATCGTTGGCGATTTTGGTGAGAGATACGGCAATTGTCCGCAGCTGGCCCGAGGTTTCCACGAGCGCGTCTCGGGCGCCCTGGGCCTCGAAGTGGTCGCGCGCCTCGGTCAGCGGCAGTCCGGTGCCGGCCGCGACCTCGGCGATGACGGCGGCGGAGAAGCCGGGCGGGGTGTTGATGCCCGTACCGACGGCGGTGCCGCCGAGGGGCAGTTCGGCGAGCCGGGGGAGGGCGCCGCGCAGCCGCTCGACCCCGTAGCGGACCTGGGCCGCGTACCCGCCGAACTCCTGGCCCAGGGTGACGGGCGTGGCGTCCATCAGGTGGGTCCGGCCCGACTTGACCACGTGCACGAACTCGGCGGCCTTGCGCTCCAGGGCCGCTTCGAGGTGCTCCAGTGCGGGGATCAGGTCGCGGGTGACGGCGGCCGTCGCGGCGATGTGGATGGAGGAGGGGAAGACGTCGTTCGAGCTCTGGGAGGCGTTGACGTGGTCGTTGGGGTGGACCTCGCGGCCCAGGCGCTCGGAGGCGAGGGTGGCGAGCACCTCGTTCATGTTCATGTTGGAGGAGGTGCCCGAGCCGGTCTGGAAGACGTCCACGGGGAAGTGGTCGTCCCAGCGGCCCGCGGCCACCTCCCCGGCGGCCTCCGCCACGGCCGCCGCGATGTCCGGATCCACCACGCCGAGGCGTGCGTTCACGGCCGCGGCCGCGCCCTTGATCCGGGCCAGGGCCTCGATGTGCGCCCGCTCCAGGCGCTGCCCGGAGAGCGGGAAGTTCGCCACCGCCCGCTGGGTCTGCGCACGCCACTTGGCCTGCGCGGGGACCTGCACCTCGCCCATCGAGTCGTGCTCGGTCCGGTAGCCGTCCTTGTCCTGATGGCCCGTCATGTCCGCGCCCTCCCTGAAAAGTTGAGCAATTGTCTTGTTCGAAGCATTCCCAAGTCTGCTACCGGCCAGTAAATACCGGGGGTAACACCCGACCTGGAGGTATCCATGGCCCGTACGGAGCCCAGGGCGAAGCCCGCCCTCAGATCGTCCCTCGCCGCACTGGCGGCGTTCGCGGCCGTCCTCGGCGGCACCGCCGCGATCACCCCCGCGGCCCAGGCTGCCACCCCCGCGGCCGCGACGGCCGCCGCCACACCCCTGCCCCCCGAACTGGAGGCCGTACGCGCCGCGGAAGCCGTGAAGATCTACGGCGACCCCGCGATCCGCCCGATGGCCGAACGCAAGACCGGCCTGATCTCCCTCGGCGACAGCGAGATCTCCGGCGAGGGCATCGGGAACTACGACCCCGCCACCAACACCCCCTCCAACCAGTGCCACCGCTCGCCCGACACCGCCATCCACCGCACGGGCATCCCCGCCGACCTCACCTTCAACGTGGCCTGCTCCGGCGCCTACACCGGCAACATCCGCATCGGCGGCAGCAAGCAGTACGCCGACGAGCTCGTCCAGAGCGACAGCCTCGCCGTCAAAGCCCGCAACACCCGCATCAAGATGGTCCTCCTCGTCGCCGGAGCCAACGACGACCTGCAGTTCGGCCCCGTCATGACCGACTGCGTCACCCGCTGGATCCTCAGCCAGGGCACCTGCGAGCCCAAGTACGCCCCCGGCTGGCAGGCCCGCGTCGACGGACTGCGCCCCAAGGTCGAGGCCACCGTCGCCGACCTGCGCACCGTCATGCGCGGCGCCGGCTACGCCGACTCCGACTACAAGCTCGTCGTCATGGGCTACCCGAGCCCCATCGGCCCGGACTTCAACGACAACCCGAACTTCCCCGGGAAGCTTCCCGGCGGCTGCGCCGGCTACGACTCCGACGCCACCTGGGGCCGCAACTACGCCGTCCCGGTCTTCGAGAAGGGGATGCGCGAGGCCGCCCGCAACTCCGGCGCGGTCTACCTCGACAACTCCCGGCTCTTCCACGGCCACGAGGTCTGCATGGAGGACGCCTGGGCCCGCGGGCTCTACCTCGACCTCGCCGACCACTTCCCCTGGGACGAGAACACCGCCCGCCAGTCCTTCCACCCCAACTACCGCGGCCACGGCGCCTTCGCCTCCTGCCTGACCCAGCTCTACGCCTCCGGCCTCACCGAGGCGAGCTGTGCCGACCCCGGCAGCACCGGCAGCCCCGTACTCCAGCCCGGCGCCTGGGACGACGCCTTCAAGCCCCTGCGGAACGAGGCCTCGGGCACCTGCCTCGACGCCAACGGCGGCGCCAGCGCCAACAACACCCGGGTCATCGGCTGGGACTGCCACGGCGGCCGCAACCAGGGCTGGTGGTACGACGCCCCGCGCAAGTCCGTCAAGATCGAACTGACCCACGACCGCTGCCTCGACGTACCGGGTGCGAACTACACGGCGGGCGCCGGCCTGATCCTGTGGAACTGCCACGGCGGCGCGAACCAGCAGTTCGTCCGCGAAGGCGCCACCCTCCGCCCCACCGCCGCCCCCGCCCTCTGCCTGACTCTCGCCTCCCCGAAGGACCAGGCCCGCCTCCAGCCCTGCACGGGCGCCGCCAACCAGCGCTTCGCGTAACTCCCCACCCACCTCCGTTTCGCCCCCTTTGCCCCCGCTTACCCCCTTCACCCCCCACACCCGGCCGGCGCACCTGCCCGGCCGGGTGTCCCGTTTCGGCCGCGCTCTGACCTGTTCACTTCACGAAAAGAAATGCAAATACACCTTCCGGTGAATTCGATACCCGTGGCGATCGATCGTGTGTACGGTGGGAATGCTCGCAGGGGAAGGCGAGTTGGCCGTGCCTGTCGTGGTGCGGGTGATGCTCTGGGGAGGGCATGGTGGGGGCTAGATCTTTTCGGCGTTCGCGTTCCTTAACCATTGGTGTGCTGGCCTTGGCGCTGGCGGCCGGTGCGGTCACGGCGGAGGCATCCCCTCCGCCCGAGCGGCCGGCCCGGGCGGTGCTCCAGGGCACTCCACCACCCGCGCCGCCACCGGTGCCGGCGCCCGTCCCGGACCCCGCGGGGCCTGTCGCCCCGCCGGCCCCGGCGACCACGGACAACGCGGTGTACGCGTACGACGCCGCCGGCCGCCTCGTCGGGGTCACCGACCCCGCGGGCCAGACCGCCCGCTACCGCTACGACGCGGCGGGCAACCGCCTGGGCATCGACCGCTACGCCTCGGGCAAGCTGTCCGTCCTCTCCGTGGTCCCCGTCCGCGCCGCCGCGGGCGCCCGGATCACCCTCTCGGGCACCGGGTTCTCCGCCACGCCCGCGCTCAACAAGGTCACCATCGGCGGCAAGTCCGCCAAGGTGGCGTCGGCGACGAAGTACCGCCTGGCCGCCACCGTCCCGGCGGGCGCGGCCGGCGGCAAGGTCTCCGTACAGGTGGCCTCCGCCACCGGATACGCGGCCGAGACCTTCACCCCGGCCGCCGCCCCGCCCGTGCTGACCTCCCTGACGCCCGCTCACGGGCCGCCGGGCACCGCCCTCGTCATCAAGGGCTCCGGCTTCGCCGCCTCACCCGCGGCCAACACTGTGCGGGTCGGCGGGATCGCGGCCCAGGTCACCGCGGCCACCACCACGGCACTGACGGTGAAGGTCCCGCCGGGGGCGGCGACCGGGCCCGTGGAGGTCGTGACCGCGGACGGAGCGGGCGCCTTCCGGACGCCGTTCCGCGTGGACCCGCAGGGTGACGGCCCGGTCGAGACCTCGGTGGTCACCTCGTACACCGACACGGCCCCTCCGCTGGTGCCCGTGCTGACCCCGGGCAACCTGGGCCGGGTCCAGTTCGACGCGGCCAAGGGCGACGACGTCGGCTTCGGCCTCACCGACTCCACCTTCAACGCCGTCATCTCCCTCGAACTGCTCGACCCGCAGGGGAAGCGGGTCGGCGAGCGCGGGTACGTGGGCGAGGGCAGGAGCCACTGGGGGATGCGCGACCTCCCGGCCGCCGGCCGCTACTCGCTCGTCCTGCGCCCCGGCCTGAACAACATCGGGCAGGCGCGGATCACGGTCTCGAAGCCCGTCGCCGTACCCCGGCTGACCGCCACCGGCGCCCCGGTGACCGCTGTGGTCGCCCGCACGGGGCAGGACGCCGAGAGCTCCTTCACCGCGAGCAAGGGAACCGGCCTGACCCTGGCCGTCACGGACAGCACGTTCAAGGAGAACGTACGGGTCAGCGTCCTCACCCCCGCGGGCAAGCCGCTCGTGACGGACACGCCCATCCTCGGGGCGGGCACCGTCGACCTGCCGGACCTCCCGGAGGCCGGTACGTACGCCGTCGTGGTCGACACCGCCGGGCAGCTCGGCTCCCTGAAGCTGACCCTGTCCGCCGACACCCGGGCCGCCGCCGTCCTCGACGGCCCCTCCGCCCGCGCCGAGGCCGCCCGCCCCGGCCAGCGGATCCGCACGGTGTTCAAGGCCCCGGCCGGCGGCCGGCTCGGCTTCGCCGTCACCGGAAACTCCATCGGTGCGAAGAGCGACGTCCACCTCTTCGGCCCCGGCGACACCAGGGGCGAGTGGCTGGGCACCGTGCGGGCGGGCTCCGACGGGGCGGTCTACGTCGCGGACCTCACGCCGGGGGACACGTACGCCCTGCTCCTGACCCCCTCCGACGCGGCCCTCGGCGCGGCTTCAATCTGGCTGTCGAGCCCGGTGGCGGCCGGTACGCCGACCGCGGCCGCCCCGAGGACGGGCACCCTCACCCGCCCCGGCCAGCAGCTGGCGTTCGCGGTCAAGGCCGCGGCGGGGGACGGGGCGAGCCTGGTCTTCTCCGACGGGACCTTCGGCGACGCCAAGGTCGCGGTCCGCGCCCCCGGAGCCACAGCCGACTCGGCCGAGGAGTACATCGCGGAGAGCGGCGACACCGACCTGCGGGCCCCCCTTGCGGCGGGCACCCACCAGGTGTTCGTGCGGCCCGAGAAGCCGGCGGCCGGCAGGATCACCACCGCTCTGGTCCCCGACGCCGAGGGCGGGCTGCTGAAGACCGGCGGCCCGCGCCGCCCCGCCGAGGCCTCCCGCCCCGGGCAGAACGCCCGCTACACCTTCACCGGTACGGCCGGGCAGAAGCCCGTCCTCGACATCGGCGCCTCGCCCTCCCACTGGCGGCTCTCCGTCCGCCGCCCGGACGGCACCTGGCTCGCCGACGGCCGGTACGTCTCCGACACCGCCACCTCGTACGCCCTGCCGGCGCTGCCCGCGTCCGGTACGTACACCCTGACGGCGGCGCCGTCCGCCCTGGCGACCGGCACGTTCAGCCTCGGCCTCACCGCGGCCGCCGCCGTCCGCGGTGCCCGGGCCGCCGGTGTGCAGCAGGCTGTCGCCGGGCCTGCCGCCGCACCCCTGGGCGGGCCGATCCTCGTGAAGAACCCGCTCGCATGGCTCCTGAGCTGGTTCCGGGACGTCTTCGAGTGGGTCTCCGGCGACCCGGTCGAGCTGTCCACCGGAATGCTCACGGACACCCGCACCGACCTGGCCGTCTCCGGTCCGCTCGGCACCGCCGAGGTCACCCGCAGCTACTGGCAGGCCGATCCGCACCAGCGCGCCTTCGGCACCGGCCGGGACCTCTCGTACAACGCCTTCCTGCACTCCGCCACCGGCAACTACCAGCAGGTGGACCTCTACCTGCCCGGCGGGTCCAAGGTGCACTACCCGCGGATCTCGCCCGGGACCGGCGGCGGCGACGCCGTGTTCGAGGCCCGGGACACGCCCACCCATTTCCGTGGTTCGAAGATCCGCTACCGCACTGCCGTCCACGGCTGGGAGCTGACCTTCCGCGACGGCGCCGTGTGGACCTTCTCCACCCGGGCCGTGCTGACGGAGATCCGCGACCGGTACGGGAACACCGTCAAACTGCGGCGCCTGCAAGGCGACTTCGGCGACATCACGCGTATCGATGCGCCCGGAGGCCGCTGGATCGCCCTCGGGTACGACGCCCGGCACCGCGTCCGCGAGGCCAAGGACAACACCGGCCGGACCACGCGCTACGCGTACGACAGCCGCGGCCGCCTGGCCGCCGTCACCGACCCGGCCGGGAAGACCAGCCGCTACACGTACGACGGCACGACCAACAGGATCGCGACGGCCGTCGACGCCCGCGGGATCACCTACCTGGCCACCACCTACGACGCGGACGGCCGCGTCAAGCAGCAGACCCTCCCCGAAGGGGCCGTCTACCGCTTCGCCTACACGGAGAACGGGTCCGGCCGCGTCGCGGCCGTCCAGGTCACCCAGCCCGGCGGAGCCGTGCGGAGGGTCGAATTCGACGGCTCCGGACTCGCCGTCTCCGAAACCCAGGCGTACGGGACCGACCTCGCACGCAAGACCGTCTTCCAGCGCGGCCCCCACCACCGCATCGACGCGGTCACCGACCCCTTCGGCCGCCGCACGGAGATGACGTACGACGCGAACGGCCGCCTCACCTCCACCCGGGAACTGGCCGGCACGGCGGACGCCCGCACCACCGGAACCACCGTGTACGACGGCCCGTTCGACCAGCCGACCAAGGTGACCGACGCCCTCGGCAACACCACCCTGCTCGGCTACGACACGGCCGGGAACCTGGTGAAGACCACCGACCCGGCGGGCCGGGTCTCCACCTTCACCCACACCCCGCAGGGCCAGGTCAGGACGGCCACCGACCCGGCCAAGGCCGTCACGGCGTACACCTACCGCAACGGCGACCCGGCCTCGGTCAAGGACCCGGAGGGACGGGTGACGGCCCGGACCACGGACTCCGCGGGCCGCCCGACCGTCCTCACCGACGCCGCGGGCTCCCGCACCACCCTCGCGTACGACCATCTCAACCAGCCCACCCGCACCACCGACCCCCTGGGCCACACCCTCGCCTACGGGTACGACGCCAACGGCAACCTCACCACCCTCACCGACGCCCGCAAGAACAAGACCGCCTGGACCTACGACCAGGCCGACCGCCCCGTCTCCGCGACCGACCCGCTCGGCGCCCGCGCCACCTTCGCGTACGACCCGGCCGGCCGGATCAAGAAGACCGTCAACCGCGCCGGAGAGGTCGCCACGGCCTCGTACGACCTCCTGGGCCGCCCGACCGCCGAGGCCTACGGGGTCGCCCCGACGGGCATCGCCCAGTCCACCACCGCGTACGGGTACGGCGCCGCCGACCTCCTGGCCGAGCTCACCGACAGCCGCTCCGGCACCCGCACCTTCGCCTACGACCCCCTCGACCGGCTCAGCTCCACCACCGGCCCGACGGGAACCGTCGGCTACACCTACGACAAGGCCGACCGGCGCGCGACCATGACCGCCGCCGGGGTGACGACCGCGTACGGCTACGACAAGTCCTCCGTCCTCACCTCCCTCACCACCGGCACCGAGAAGGTCGCCTTCGGACTCGACGCCGCAGGCCGGGAGCGCACGGCCGCGCTCCCCGGCGGCTTCACCCGCACCACCGACCTCGACAAGGCCGGCCTGGTCAAGGCCATCGCCTACACCAAGGGCACGGCCAAGGTCGGGAACCTCGCCTACGCCCGCGACGTACGCGGCCTCCAGACCGGCCTGACCGGCACCCTCGCCCGCGTCGCCCTGCCCGCGGCCGAGAGGGACTCCGCCTTCGACGCAGACAACCGCCTCACCAAGTACGGCAGCCGCAAGCTCACCTACGACAGGGAGGGACAGCTCACCGCCGACGGCCTGCGCACCTACACCTGGGACGCACGCGGCCGGCTCACCGGGCTGGCCACGGGAGCCGGCCAGAAGTCCTCCTTCGGGTACGACCCCCTCGGCGGCCGCAACCAGCTCACCGTCGGCGGCTCCACCCGCCGCTTCCTGACCGACGGAGCCAACCCCCTCGTCGAGCAGACCGCCTCCGGCGGCACGTCCGCCACCGTCGCCACCTCCGGCCTCGACGAGTTCCTGACCCGCACGGCCGCCGGCAAGACGCAGGTCTACCTGACGGACGCCCTCGGCACGGTCGTCGGCCTCGCCGACCCCGACGGCAAGATCGCCACCCGGTACTCCTACGACCCCGGCGGCCGGCCCACCGCCACCGGAGCCGCCACCACCAACCGCCAGACCTTCACCGGCCGCGAGGCCGACGGCACCGGCCTCCTCCACTACCGCAACCGCTACTACGACCCCGAGACCGGCCGGTTCATCTCCCAGGACCCCATCGGCCACGCGGGCGGCGCCAATCTCTACCAGTACGCCCTGTCCTCCCCGACCACCTACACCGACCCCTCGGGCAACAGCCCGCTGCTGCTCGGCTGCGCGGGCGGAGCTGCGATGGACGGGATCCTGGACTACGGCTTCCAGCGCCTCTCCGGCCGCAAGGTCGACTGGGGCCAGGTCGGCACCTCGGCCCTGACGGGCTGCGCGGCGGGCATGCTGGGCGCCTGGGGCGCGGCCAAGTGGGCCCGCACGTGCCCGATCCGCATCCCGAACAGCTTCACCGCCGACACCCCCGTCCTGATGGCCGACGGCACCCGCAAGCGCATCGCGGACATAGCCGTGGGCGACCAAGTCCTCGCCACCGACCCGGAAACCGGCGAAACGGGACCGCGCCCGGTCACCGCCCTCATCCAGGGCGACGGCGACAAAGCCCTGGTCGACCTGACGATCCGAGCCGAAGACGGCACCTCCGCCACCCTCACCGCCACCACCGGCCACCCCTTCTGGCTCCCGTCCACCGCGACCTGGACGGAAGCGGGCGAACTCCGCCCCGGCCAGTGGCTCCGCACCTCATCGGGCACCCACGTCCAACTCACCGCAATCCGCACCCACACCCGCCGCACCACGGTCTACAACCTCACGGTCGAGGGCCTGCACACGTACTACGTCGTGGCGGGTGGGACTCCGGTCCTCACGCACAACAGCAACTGCGTATCCGTATCCCGACAGAAGCAGGACCAGCACGTTCTCGGGACCAAGGAATACGAGGAGCGCATCAACCTCGGTACGCCGACGTCGGCGTTCGGTAGCCGCAGCGAAGCGGATGCCTATGCCCGGCACGCCTGGGAGAACGGGACGTCTGTGCCGGGTCGGCCGAACGTCCGCGATTACGAGTACGGCAAGCCCGTGGGGCGTGGTCCTCGTGGTGGGTGGCAGACGAAGGTTCGCGTGCACATCGACAAGTCCGGTCGGACGCACGGGCACCCTGCGGGACGTGAATACTTCGACTAGTTCGGTACGGGAGAAGACGATGAGCGCGCACGACCCTTGGTCCTGGAGTGAGTGGGACATGCTGCTGGCTCGGATCCGGAATGCGTACAGGGATCTGGACGCACCCAGTCGGCAGTTCGTGCTCGAAGCGGACAGCCGTCAGCCCTACCGTGCCTTGACGGAGCAAATGGCCGGTGACGCGGTCCTGGTGGACGACACCGACATCAACTGTGAGGTGTGCTTCACCTTTCTGATCGAGGCCCACAGCCAGTACCTCGTGCGCCTCTCGATGGTGGGCAAGTACGCGATGGTCGCCCGGCTCTCGCCCTCAGCGGATGCGGTGCTGCTGTCCGGCAGACGCCAATGCTCTGAGGACATCGAGTACGAGATGCTCCGACGTCTGGAGGTGCACGGCTTCAAGGTGCTCTCACAAGCCGAGCTGGACGTTCCCATTGGGCTGGCCCTCCCGGGGATCGGATCGGCGAGGGTATTCCACGCGCTCTTCTGCCCCGAGGAGGAGCTGGCCTGATCCCGTTGGGAAGCCCGGCTGCCCGGGCGGCCGGCGGGTCAGTCGCGGGGGAGGAGGGGGACCGGGACGCGGTTCAGCGGGATGGCGAAGTGGGAGTGGTAGGCCGACAGGACTGCGGCGTCCGTCGTGAGCTGTTCCTTCGTGCGGCCCGCTGCCGTGGTGGTGGTCAGGGTGCGGTCGGAGAGGGTGGTGCGGCCCGTTTCCGTGAGGAGGGTGCAGACCGGGCCCCGGGTGAAGTGGGACTCCGGGGAGGTGCGGTGCCACCATGCGCCCGTGGTGAAGTCCGCGAGGGTGCGGGGGCGGAGCGTGAGCCGGTACTGGCGGGCGCCGTTCTGCCAGAGGTCCAGGTCGCCCTCGGGGGCGTCCTCGGCGGGGGAGATGCGGAACACCCCGGCCGGGTCCTTCTGTTCGCCCCGCTCCTCCAGCGCCAGCGGGTAGTGGGCGTGGTCGCCGAAGCCCACGTCGGCCAGCCACACCACCCCGTCCGCGTCCGTGACCCGCAGGGCGAGGTGGTCGTACGGGATGCCCGGCGCGGCCGCGTCGGGGGAGGGGAAGACGCGGGCTTCGAGGAGGTCCACGCCGTACCCGAGGGTGCGCAGCAGCAGGGCGAAGGCGCCGTTCAGTTCGTAGCAGAAGCCGCCGCGGTGGCGGACGAGGAGCTTGTCGAGGAGGGCTTCCGGGTCGAGCGGGATCTCCTCGCCGAGGTGGATGGAGAGGTTTTCGAAGGGCACCGAGCGCAGGTGCCGCAGGTGGAGCTGGCGCAGGGCCTCCCCATCGGGGCGGGCCGGCCGTGCCGCGCCTATGCGGTGCAGGTAGGCGTCGAGTCGGGGGGCGGTGAGGGTGCCGGCGGTCGGCGCGGTGGCGTCCATGGGGGCCAGTCTGCCCAAGGCTGCAGGCGCGGAACACCAGGGGGCTGACGGGCGGATCCGCGGGGCGCGGCGGAGAATGGGGGACGGGCCCAGGGGGCGGTATGCCAACCCGCAGGAGGCAGCCCATGTCCCGCAGATCAACGAGGGCGGGCGCGCTCGGTGCCTGCCTGGCCGCGGCCGTCGCGTTCGGCGTCCCGGCCGCCGTCGGCACCGCGTACGCCGAGGACGTGAACTTCACCGTCTACGCCAAGGAACTGCCGACCGACGAGAGTGCCAGCGAGGCGCCGCCCGCGGTCGGCGACACCTTCGCCTTCGCCGAGGACCTGTACCGCGAGAAGGGCGGGGAGAAGATCGGCCGCGGCGGGGTGACCTGCACGGTCGTGCGCACCGGGGACCCCGGCGACCTGCACTGCGTGGGCTCGTACGTGCTGACCGGCGGGCCCGGCGGGCAGGTGGCCGGACAGGCCCTGCTGGAGTTCGCCGCCTCCGACCAGGCGCCCGCCGCCTTCGACATCTCCGTCACCGGCGGTACGGGCGACTTCAAGAACGTGACCGGGTACGTCCGCTCCACCCCGGACGGGGACTACAGCCGCCTCGACTTCCGGCTGAGCAGGTAGCGCGAGCGCGGTGGGAGGGCCGGCCGTACGCCCGCCCTCCCACCGCGGTCAGAGGCCCGGGCCGCGGACCGGGATGTGCGTGAACGTCGGCTCGGGGGCCGGGTTCTGGAAGAAGTCGTTCCCCTTGTCGTCGACCACGATGAACGCGGGGAAGTCCTCGACCTCGATCTTCCAGACCGCCTCCATGCCGAGCTCCTCGTACTCGACGACCTCGACCTTCTTGATGCAGTCCTGGGCCAGGCGGGCCGCGGGGCCGCCGATGGAGCCGAGGTAGAAGCCGCCGTGGCTGCCGCAGGCGTCCGTGACCTGCTGCGAGCGGTTGCCCTTGGCCAGCATGACCTTCGAGCCGCCGGCCGCCTGGAACTGCTCGACGTACGAGTCCATCCGCCCGGCCGTGGTCGGGCCGAAGGAGCCGGAGGCGTAGCCCTCGGGGGTCTTGGCCGGGCCGGCGTAGTAGACCGGGTGGTCCTTGAGGTACTGCGGCATCTCCTCGCCCGCGTCCAGCCGCTCCTTGATCTTCGCGTGCGCGATGTCGCGGGCGACGACCAGCGGGCCGGTCAGGGACAGCCGGGTCTTGACCGGGTGCTTGGACAGCTCGGCGAGGATCTCGTCCATGGGCTGGTTGAGGTCCACCGACACGACCTCGCCGCCCGGCAGGTGGTCCTCGGTGGTCTCCGGCAGGAAGCGGGCCGGGTCGCGCTCCAGCTGCTCCAGGAAGACTCCCTCGGCGGTGATCTTCGCGACGGCCTGGCGGTCCGCGGAGCAGGAGACGGCGATGGCGACCGGGCAGGACGCGCCGTGCCGCGGCAGGCGCACCACGCGCACGTCGTGGCAGAAGTACTTGCCGCCGAACTGCGCGCCGATGCCCAGCTTCTGGGTCAGCTCGAAGACCTTCTCCTCCAGGTCCGTGTCCCGGAAGCCGTTGCCGAGCGCCGAGCCCTCGGTGGGCAGCTCGTCCAGGTAGTGGGCCGAGGCCAGCTTGGCGGTCTTCAGCGCGTGCTCGGCGGAGGTGCCGCCCACCACGATCGCGAGGTGGTACGGCGGGCAGGCGGCCGTGCCCAGCGAACGGATCTTCTGCTCCAGGAACTTCATCATGGAGGCCTCGTTGAGGACCGCCTTGGTCTCCTGGTACAGGAAGGACTTGTTGGCGCTGCCGCCGCCCTTGGCCATGAAGAGGAACTTGTACGCGCCGCCGTCGGTCGCGAACACCTCGATCTGCGCGGGCAGGTTCGAGCCGGTGTTCTTCTCCTCCCACATGGTCAGCGGGGCCATCTGCGAGTAGCGGAGGTTCAGCCGGGTGTACGCGTCGTAGATGCCGCGCGACAGGGCCGCCTCGTCGCCGCCCTCCGTGAGGACGTTCTGGCCGCGCTTGCCCATGACGATCGCGGTGCCGGTGTCCTGGCACATCGGGAGCACGCCGGCCGCCGCGATGTTCGCGTTCTTCAGCAGGTCGAGGGCGACGAACTTGTCGTTCGCGGAGGCCTCGGGGTCGTCGATGATGCGGCGCAGCTGCGCGAGGTGGGCCGGGCGCAGGAAGTGCTGGATGTCGTGGATGGCCTCCTCGGCCAGCTTCCGCAGCGCCTCCGGCTCGACCTTGAGGAACGTACGGCCGTCAGCCTCGAACGTGGACACGCCCTCGGACGTCACCAGTCGGTAGGGAGTCTGGTCCTCTCCCAGGGGGAGAAGGTCGGTGTACGCGAACTCCGGCATGTGGGTAGCCATTCCTCACTCGGCAGACAGCGCTGGCGACCATTTGGCAGCGCAGTCAACCAGGGTAGGCCCCGGACGGGGGGCCGTGTCTGTGAGGTAAGGCTCACTCAGCCCTATCGCGATCTATCGTGTCTCGTTAGACTGGGGCCGTGGACCTCGACAAGCACGCGCCCGACCCGCACGCGGCCGCAGGGCCGCCCGCCGCGCCCGCCGCCCTGCGGGCCTCCGACGCCGACCGCGACCGCATCGCGCACGTCCTCGGGGACGCCCTCGCCGAGGGCCGCCTCAGCTCCGAGGAGCACGCCGAGCGCCTGGACGCCCTCTACGCGCACAAGACGGTCGCCGAGCTGGACCGGCTCGTCGCGGACCTGCCCGCAGGCGCCCGTACGCCGTACGCGCCTCCCGCATCCGCGGCCTCCGCAGCGGGTGCGGCGGCCGCCGATGCGCCCTGGACCGGCCGGGGCGGGTACGCCGGGGAGCCGGACCAGGTGCTCGCGGTGTGCGGCAGCGCCTCCCGGCGGGGCAGCTGGCGGCCCCGGGCGCGGACCCGCGCGGTGGCCGTGATGGGGGACGTGAGCATCGACCTCACCCAGGCCGTGTTCGAGCAGCAGCTCACCGAGATCAATGTCGTCTCCGTGCTCGGCAATGTGGAAATCCTCGTGCCGGAAAACGTCACGGTCCGGGGATTCGGCAACGGTGTTCTCGGCAATTTCGAAGTGGTTCCGAACAGTGCCGATCAAGCCGATCCGCAGGCCCCTGTGGTGATCGTCCGAGGTTTTGCGCTGCTCGGCAATATCGAGGCGCGCGGCAAGACCGGGGCCCGCCTCGTGGACCTCGCGGCCAGGCTGCGCAAGGCCGGCAGGCCCTGACCTGCGGCGCTCCCGCGGCCGCGGGAGCCCGGATCCGGTCCGCCCCCCGGCCTTGTCCGGCCCGGCCGGAAGCGGAGTGCGGCGGGGGCGGAATTCGGTCGAAGTTCCCTGAAGTGGAAGGCAGTGCATAGGCCTGCGTTCAGCGGGTAGAGACAGCTGCATCGTCTCTCGCTCGCGAATACGTCGTCAGGAGTAGACCGTGCAGCAACCGCCGCATCAGTCCTTGCAGGCAGCCGCAGTACAGGCCCTTCCGGGTATCCCGGCCCCCCGGCTGCCGGTCAGGGAAGAGGACGGCCCCTGGCATGCGGACGCGGTCTGCCGCCGGGACGAGGCGGGACTGTTCTTCGCTCCCTCCAAGGAGCCGACGGCTGCCAGGCTCTCGCGCGAGGAGGCCGCCAAGCGGGTCTGCGCCCGCTGCCCGGTCATGGTCGCCTGCCGCGAGCACGCGCTGCTCCAGCCCGAGCCGTACGGGGTGTGGGGCGGGCTGACCGCGGCCGAGCGCCGCGTGGTGCTGGCCCGGCGGCGCCGGCGCGCCGCCGAACTGCGCCAGGGCACGGCGGCCGCGGGCTCGATCGCGGCGGCGGGCTGAGGCCCCGTACCGCCGCCCGCACCCGGCCCGTACGGCCTCCCGGCTCGCCCGGACCGTACGGCCCGCCCGGATCCGCCGGGCCCGGCCGCCCGCACCCGGACGCACCCGAGGGGCGCTCCCACCGCACACGGGGAGCGCCCCTCGGGTCCGTCCGTACCGCCTCGCCCCTACTGGGCGCGGTCGAAGTCGATGGCGCTGTAGGCGCGCAGCTTCGACAGGCGGTGCGTGGAGTCGATCTGGCGGATGGTGCCGGACTTGGAGCGCATGACCAGCGAGGACGTGGTCGCGGTCTCGGAGCGGTAGTGCACGCCGCGCAGCAGTTCGCCGTCGGTGATGCCGGTGGCGACGAAGAAGACGTTGTCGCCGGAGACCAGGTCGCCGGTGTGCAGGACGCGGTCCAGGTCGTGGCCCGCGTCGAGGGCCTTCTGGCGCTCGGCCTCGTCCTTGGGCCACAGCTTGCCCTGGATCACGCCGCCCAGGCACTTTATGGCGCAGGCGGAGATGATCCCCTCGGGGGTGCCGCCGATGCCGAGCAGCAGGTCGACGCCGGTGCCCTCGCGGGCGGCCATGATCGAGCCGGCCACGTCGCCGTCGGAGATGAACTTGATGCGGGCGCCGGTCTCGCGGATCTCCTTGACGATGCCCTCGTGCCGCGGGCGGTCGAGGATGACCACGGTCACGTCCTCGGTGGCCATGCCCTTGGCCTTGGCGACCCGGCGGATGTTCACCGCGACGGGCGCGTTGATGTCCACGAAGTCGGCGGCCTCGGGGCCGGTGACGAGCTTGTCCATGTAGAAGACCGCGGACGGGTCGAACATGGCGCCGCGGTCGGCGGCGGCGAGCACGGCGATGGCGTTCGGCATGCCCTTGGCGTTGAGGGTGGTCCCGTCGATCGGGTCCACGGCGATGTCGACCTCGGCGCCGGTGCCGTCGCCGACCCGCTCGCCGTTGAAGAGCATCGGGGCCTCGTCCTTCTCGCCCTCGCCGATGACGACGACGCCGTTCATCGAGACGGTGGAGACGAGGGTGCGCATGGCCCGTACGGCCGCGCCGTCGGCGCCGATCTTGTCACCGCGGCCGACCCAGCGGCCGGCGGCCATGGCCGCCGCCTCGGTCACGCGGACGAGTTCCAGGGCGAGGTTCCGGTCGGGGGCCTCGGGAGAGACCTCGAGCTGGGGCGGCAGGTTGTGCTCGGTCATCGGAGCGCACCTTTCTGTACGACGACGGCACGACGACGGCCGTTAAGGAGGGTGCTGGAACTCTATCGTCAGGTCGACAAATTGAGCAGAGGGGGTCACGTATGAGCGGCATATCGCCATCCGCGTCCTTCCGGGCGACCCTGGCGACGGCCTCCCGCGGCCATGAGGGACGATGGGTCGCGTGGCAGGTATGAAAGGCAAGCAGACGGTCCAGGACATGGTGCGGTCACTGGCGGTGATCGGCGCTCTCGTCGCCCTCATCTACGTGTTCATCCCGCACGACGAGGACGCCGACCCGACCAGGGTCGTCGACTACCGCGTCGAGACCCTGACGGCGCGCCGGGCGGCCCCGTACCCGGTGGCGGCCCCGGTGGGGCTCCCCGCGGAGTGGCGGGCCACCTCGGTGACCTTCGAGCGGAAGAACGCCAACTCCTGGCACCTGGGCTTCCTCGACCCGGACGGGGAGTACGTGGCGGTGGAGCAGTCCACCGACGCCTCCCCGGACAACTACGTGCGCAAGGTGACGCACCAGGCCGTGGAGACCCCGGGCACGGAGCGCGCCGGGGACCTGACCTGGACGCGCTGGGAGGGCCCGAAGTACGACGGGCTGGTGCGCAAGGAGCAGGGCGTGACCACCGTGGTCACAGGCACGGCCTCCTTCGAGCGGCTCGCCGAGATGGCCGCGGCGCTGGAGATGAAGAAGGGCTGAGGCCCGTACGGATACGGACATGCGAGAAGAGGCCGGCCCCGGAACTGCCGGGGCCGGCCTCTTCTCGCGCGTACGGGCTCAGACGGTGGTGACGACCTCGTCGTACGCCAGGCGCGGGGAGCGGGGGAACCAGGCGTCCTCGCCCGGCTTGCCGATGTTGACCACCATCAGCGGGGTGTGGTCGGCGTCCAGGAACTCCTTCTGGATCCCGGCGAAGTCCACACCGGTCATCGGGCCCGCGGCCAGGCCGGCGGCGCGGACGCCCACGATGAAGTACGCGGCCTGGAGGGCGGCGTTCAGCAGGGCGGAGCCCTCGCGGACCGGGCGCTCGGCGAAGAACATGTCCTTGGCCTGCGGGAAGTGCGGGAGCAGCTGCGGGAGCTCCTCGTGGAACTCGTTGTCCGCGGACAGGATCGCGACCAGGGGGGCGGCGGCGGTCTTGGCCTGGTTGCCCTCGGCCATGTGCTTCACCAGGCGCTCGCGGGCCTCGGGGGAGCGGACCAGCGTGATGCGCAGCGGGGTCTGGTTGAAGGCCGTGGGGCCGAACTTGACCAGGTCGTATATCGCCTGCACCTGCTCGTCGGTGACGGGCTCGTCGGAGAAGGTGTTGGCGGTGCGGGCCTCGCGGAAGAGCAGGTCCTGTGCGGCGGAGTCGAGAACGAGGGACATCGGCGGGCGCCTTCCAAGTGGTGCGGGCTGTGCGGTGTCTCCGACTCTAGGGCAGAAATAGATGAAATTTCAACTATCTGGCCCCGCGGTGGTCGGGATCACACGTCGTTGAGCAGTCAACGAACCTCGTAACCGGCCCGGACCTGCGCCTATTCCCGGCCCCGGCGGACAGTCTGCGGGCCCGGCCCGATCCCCGGCCTACTCCCCGTCCTCAGCGGACCCCTGGGAACCCGCGCCCCCCGCGTCCCCGCCGCCGGATCCGCCCGCCAGCGCCGAGTCCAGCCGCGCCCGGGCCCCCTCCAGCCAGCGGCGGCAGACCTGAGCCAGCTCCTCGCCCCGCTCCCACAGGGCCAGCGACTCCTCCAGCGTGGTCCCGCCCGCCTCCAGGCGGCGCACCACCTCGATCAGCTCGTCCCGCGCCTGCTCGTAGCCCAGCGCGGCGTCCGCCGCCGCATCCGTACCGGCCATCAGTTCCACCCTCTGTGTGTCGTACGAAAGGAATATTGCGCGCGCATGAAACCCCGGCGGGCCCCGCCCGTGCTCAGGGGGACTCCGCCACCCGCACCGCGAACCCGCCCTCAGCCACCCGGGCCCGCAGCTCGTCCCCCGGCGCGACCTCCGAAGCGGAGCGCACCACGTGCCCGTCCGCCCGCTGGAGCACCGCGTACCCCCGCTCCAGGGTGGCCGCCGGGCTCAGCGCCACCACCCGCGCCAGGGTGTGCGCGAGCTCCGAGTCGGCCCGGTCCAGCAGGTGCTTCAGGGTCCGCCGACTGCGCCCGAGCAGGGCCTCCAGCTCCGCCTCCCGGGTCTCCACCATCCGCTGCGGGTGCACGAACACCGGCCGGCCCAGCGCATGCGCCAGGCCCCGCTCCTCCCGGTCCAGCAGGCCCCGTACGGACCGCAGCGCCCGCTCGCGCAGCAACCGGACCCGCTCCAGCTCCTCGCCCACGTCCGGGACCACCTTCTTCGCCGCGTCCGTGGGCGTGGACGCCCGCAGGTCGGCGACGAGGTCCAGCAGCGGGGAGTCCGGCTCGTGCCCGATCGCCGAGACCACCGGGGTCCGGGCCTGCGCCACGGCCCGTACGACCTGCTCGTCCGAGAACGGCAGCAGGTCCTCCACGCTCCCGCCGCCCCGCGCCACGATGATCACGTCCACCTCGGGCAGCGCGTCGAGCTCCTGCACCGCCGCCACCACCTGCGGTACGGAGTGCACCCCCTGCACGGCGACGTTGCGCACCTCGAAGCGGACCGCCGGCCAGCGGCGGCGCGCCATCTCCAGCACGTCGCGCTCGGCCGCCGAGGCCCGGCCGCAGACCAGGCCCACCAGCTGCGGCAGGAAGGGCAGCGGCTTCTTGCGGTCCGCGTCGAACAGGCCCTCGGCCCCCAGCGACCGCTTCAGCCGCTCCAGCCGCACCAGCAGCTCCCCGACGCCCACCGGCCGTATCTCCGTGGCCCGCAGGGACAGCTGGCCGCGCGGCGCGTACCACTCGGGCTTGGCCAGGAGCACCACCCGCGCGCCCTCCGAGACCACGTCCGCGACCTCGTCGAAGACCTGCCGGAAGCAGGTCACGCTCACCGAGATGTCGTGCGACGGGTCGCGGAGGGTCAGGAAGACCACCCCCGCGCCCGGCCGCCGCGACAGCTGGGTGATCTGCCCCTCCACCCACACCTGCCCGAGCCGCTCGATCCAGCCCCCGATGAGCCGGGACACCCGGCCCACGGGCAGCGGCGCCTCGGCGGACGTATTCAGACCCATGCCCGCAGGCTATCCGGCCGCGCTGACACCGTCTCAGGCACGACGCCCGCCGGGGGCGCCGGTACCGCCGCCCGTACCGCTGAGGGGCCCGCCGCCGGGATGGCCGCCCGTACCGCCCCCGGCCCCCCGCCGCCCCCGCTGGGCCGCCAGTACCGCCAGGCCCGCCGCCAGCCATACGGCCCCGACCGCCTGGGCCGCCGCCGAGGCCTCCACGATGACCGCCACCGTCACCGCCGCGCCCAGCACCGGTACGACCAGGTGCCGCCACCAGACGGGCGGGCCGGCCATCCGCCGCACCACGAACCAGCCCACCACCGAGGCGTGCAGCAGGGTGAAGGCCGTCAGCGCCCCCACGTCCACCACCGACACCAGGTGGTCCAGCCCGTCGTCGCGCCGCGCCGCCCACACCGCCGCCACCAGCGTCACCGCCGCCGCCACCAGCAGCGCCGGGCGCGGGGTGCCCCCGCTCGTACGCGCCAGGGCCTTCGGCAGCCGCCGCTCCCGCGCCATCGCGAACAGCAGCCGCCCGGCCGCCGCCTGCCCGGCCAGGGCCGCGAAGGCGGCGCCGACCGCCTTGCTGGCGGCCACCAGGTCGTGCAGCCAGCCGCCCACCGACGCGTCCACCGCGTCGTAGAAGGCGGGCCCCTGCTTCGCCGGGTCGGCGGCCAGCTCCGCCGAGCTGACGGGGGTGAGCAGGGCCGCCAGGTACGTCTGCGCGAGGAACAGCACCCCGGTCAGCGCCAGGCAGAACAGCACCGCCCTGGCCACCTTCGCCGAACCGCCCGTGACCTCCTCCGCGAAGGAGGCGATCGCGTCGAAGCCCAGGTACGAGAGCACCGCGACCGAGACCGCGCCGAGCACGGCCGCGAGCGAGAAGCCGAGCGAGCCGTCGCCGGTCAGCGGGGACAGCCAGCCGCGCTGCGCCCCGTCCCTGGCCAGTACGGTCACCGCCGACACCAGGAAGACCAGCAGGACGGCGATCTCCATGGCGAGCACGGCGAAGCCGACGCGGGCGGCCGCCCGTACGCCCCACAGGTTCAGCAGGGTGGTCACCACCACCGCCAGGGCCGTCCACACCCACCGGGAGACCTCCGGCACCAGGGCGTTCATCGCGATCCCCGAGAACAGGTAGGCGACCGCCGGGATCAGCAGGTAGTCCAGCATCGCCATCCACCCGGCGATCAGTCCCGCTCCCTCTCCGAGGCCCTTCCGCGCGTACGTGAAGACCGAGCCGGCCTGCGGGGCCACCCGGACCATCTGCGCGTAGCTGAAGGCCGTGAAGGCCATCGCGACGGTGGCGACGAGGTAGACGAGGGCGACCGCGCCGTGCGATTTCGCGTCGAGGGTGCCGAAGACCCCGACGGGGGCCATGGGGGCGATGAACAGAAGCCCGTACACCACCAGGTCCCGGAAGCCGAGATCCCGCCGGAGGGCCCCGCCGGAACCCTCCACTCCGTCGGTTCGACCGCCGGACATACGGCCCCCTCCGTGGTGTGTGCGTTCCTTCGCTGCGCGTACGTGATTTCGACCCAGTCTGAAGGACGGGCGCGATCTCCGGCCTCCGCCGCTCCGCCGTACGATGGACGGCATGACTGCCTCCGCATCCCGCCGTGTCCTGCTCGCTGCCCCCCGCGGCTACTGTGCGGGCGTCGACCGTGCCGTGATCGCCGTGGAGAAGGCCCTCGAGCAGTACGGGGCGCCGATCTACGTCCGCCACGAGATCGTGCACAACAAGTACGTCGTACAGACCCTGGAGAAGAAGGGCGCGATCTTCGTCGAGCAGACGGCGGAGGTCCCCGAGGGCAGCATCGTGATGTTCTCCGCGCACGGGGTCGCGCCGGTGGTGCACGAGGAGGCGGCCCGCGGCAGGCTCGCGACGATCGACGCGACCTGCCCCCTGGTCACCAAGGTGCACAAGGAGGCCGTCCGCTACGCCAACGAGGACTTCGACATCCTCCTCATCGGCCACGAGGGCCACGAGGAGGTCATCGGCACCTCCGGCGAGGCCCCCGACCACATCACGATCGTGGACGGCCCGCACGACGTGGACAAGGTCACCGTCCGCGACGAGTCCAAGGTCGTCTGGCTCTCCCAGACCACCCTCTCCGTGGACGAGACCATGGAGACCGTCGACGCCCTGAAGACCAGGTTCCCGCTGCTGGTCTCCCCGCCGAGCGACGACATCTGCTACGCCACCTCCAACCGCCAGGCGGCCGTCAAGGCCATGGGCGCGGACGCCGACCTGGTCATCGTCGTCGGCTCCAAGAACTCCTCGAACTCCATCCGCCTGGTCGAGGTCGCCCTCGACGCGGGCGCGCGCGCCGCCTACCTGGTCGACTTCGCGAGCGAGATCGACGAGGCCTGGCTGGAGGGCGTCACCACGGTCGGCCTGACCTCGGGCGCCTCCGTGCCGGAGGTCCTGGTCGAGGAGGTCCTGGAGTGGCTCGCGGCCCGCGGCTACGCGGACGTGGAGATCGTCAAGACCGCCGAGGAGTCCATCGTCTTCTCGCTGCCGAAGGAGCTGCGCCGCGACCTGCGCGCGGAGGCGGCGACCCTGCTCGCCGAGAAGTAGGCCCGCCCCCGGCCGCCGAGGTCCCGGGCGGGACGAGTAGTCGACGCGCCCCGCCTTCCGTACCGTGAAACCATGCAGACGATGCAGATCATGGGCGTGGACATCGGCGGTTCCGGCATCAAGGGCGCCCCGGTCGACCTGGAGCGCGGCGACCTGGCGACCGAGCGCCACAAGGTCCTCACCCCGCAGCCGGCCACCCCCGAGGGGGTCGCCGGCTGCGTTGCCGAGGTGGTCCGCGCCTTCGACTGGCAGGGCCCCGTGGGCGTCACCTTCCCCGGCGTGGTCACGGCCGGCACCATCCGTACGGCGGCCAACATGGACCCGTCCTGGGTCGGCACCGACGCCCGCACCCTGCTCTCCGGGGCCCTCGGCGGCCTGCCGGTCACGGTCCTGAACGACGCCGACGCGGCCGGGGTCGCCGAGATGACGTACGGCGCCGGCCGCGGCCGCACGGGCACGGTCCTCGTCCTCACCCTGGGTACGGGCATCGGCAGCGCCCTCTTCACCGGCGGCCGCCTCGTCCCCAACACCGAACTGGGCCACCTGGAGCTCCACGGCCACGACGCGGAGACCCGCGCCTCGGTGAAGGCCAAGGAGGACCACGACCTCAGCTGGGAGCGCTGGGCCCGCCGGGTCCAGCGGTACCTCGCGCACGTGGAGATGCTCTTCTCGCCGGAACTGTTCGTCATCGGCGGCGGCGTCAGCCGCAAGCCGGAGAAGTTCCTCCCCCTCATCGAGGGCATCGCGGCCGAGATCGTCCCGGCACAGCTCCAGAACAACGCGGGCATCGTCGGCGCCGCGATGGCGTCCCGCGCGGCGGCGGGCGCGTAGCGCTTCGCGCCGGGGCGGAAGCCGCTCCCGCCCCTTCCCTCGGGTCAGGCGGCGCGGCGGGGTACCCGGCCGCCCGGCACCACCCGGGCCGCCCCCGCCGGAGCCCGCTCCGACGGGGCGCGCCCGGCGCCCGCCGCGCGGCGCCTGCCGATCAGCACGGCCTTGCGCACGACGACGATCAGGGCGGCCAGCAGCGTGCCCCCGTACAGCCAGCCCGCGTGCAGGGACAGCTCGGTGACCACGCCCATCACCTGGCCGCCGAAGCCGCCCGAGCCCCCGGCGATCAGCCAGACCCCGGTGGCGAAGGCGATCGGGGCGGAGACGGGGGCGGTGATCAGGTCGGCGGGGCGCACCCACAGCGCGGTCGCCGCCGCCACGGGGACGAACAGCACCCCGTACGCGACCACCGAACCGTCGAAGAGCAGCCACGCCACCCCCGCGGCCAGCAGCATCGCCGCGCAGGCGAACAGCCCGCCGCCCAGCCCGGTCAGCCGCGGCGCCGGCAGCCGGCGCAGCAGCGGCACCGGCCGGGTGCCGCCGCGGGCCCCCGGCCGCGGGCGCGGGGTGCGGCCCTGGGCGGGCAGGGCGGTGCGGTGGCCCGGCGTCGCCCGCGGGCGTCGCTCGGGGTGATGCGGCGAACGCGTCCTGTATTGCTCCACGCGACCAAAGTAGGTCGAGCGGCGCCCCGAACCGCCCCATGGACACGCGTTTTCCCACAGTTGACCGAGACCGGTCCCTCCCGGGCGCCGACGGGGCCCGGGCCCGGGGGCCGTAAACTGTAGGACGGCCTGACCTCGGGCCGCCCCACCTCCAGCTCACGGGAAGTCGCCAACGTGTCGCTCACGATCGGAATCGTCGGCCTGCCGAATGTCGGCAAGTCGACCCTGTTCAACGCCCTGACCAAGAACGACGTGCTGGCGGCCAACTACCCGTTCGCCACGATCGAGCCGAACGTCGGCGTCGTCGGCGTCCCGGACCCCCGCCTCGCGGTCCTCGCCGGGATCTTCAAGTCGGAGCGCGTCCTGCCCGCCACCGTCGACTTCGTCGACATCGCCGGCATCGTGCGCGGCGCGAGCGAGGGCGAGGGCCTGGGCAACAAGTTCCTGGCGAACATCCGCGAGTCGGACGCGATCTGCCAGGTCATCCGCGCCTTCAAGGACGAGAACGTCATCCACGTGGACGGCAAGGTCTCGCCCAAGGACGACATCGAGACGATCAACACCGAGCTGATCCTCGCCGACCTCCAGTCCATCGAGAAGGCGGAGCCGCGCCTGACGAAGGAGTCCCGCCTCCAGAAGGACAAGGTCGCGGTCCTGGCGGCGGTCGTCGAGGCCCGCAAGATCCTCGAAGAGGGCCACACCCTGTTCTCGAAGGGCATCACCAAGGGCACGGAGCAGGGCGACCTCCTCCACGAGCTGCACCTGCTCACCACCAAGCCCTTCCTCTACGTCTTCAACGTGGACGAGGACGAGCTGACGGACGAGGCCTTCAAGGCCGAGCAGTCCGCCCTGGTGGCCCCGGCCGAGGCGATCTTCCTCAACGCCAAGCTGGAGGCGGACCTCGCCGAGCTGGACGACGAGGAGGCCCTCGAACTCCTCCAGTCCGTCGGCCAGGAGGAGCCCGGCCTCGCCACCCTCGGCCGTGTCGGCTTCGCCACCCTGGGCCTGCAGACCTACCTGACGGCCGGCCCGAAGGAAACCCGCGCCTGGACCATCAAGCAGGGCGCCACCGCCCCCGAGGCCGCCGGCGTCATCCACACCGACTTCCAGCGCGGCTTCATCAAGGCCGAGGTCATCTCCTTCGCCGACCTGGTCGCCTGCGGCTCGGTAGCCGAAGCCCGCTCCAAGGGCAAGGCCCGCATGGAGGGCAAGGACTACGTCATGCAGGACGGCGACGTGGTGGAGTTCCGCTTCAACGTGTAGCGGCTCCGCTGCCGTACTCGGCAGACCAGGAGGGGCCGGACTCGATCGATCGAGTCCGGCCCCTCCTGCGTTCCCGCGCTGCCGCAGTACCGGATCTTCAGCTGGTGCGCGGTGGTGTGAGCGTGTCGAGGTCCAGGGTGATCTCGAAGGGCACCGGGCGCTGGAGGGTGCCGCGGAAGATCCCGGCGGGGGCGTAGGCGCCGGTCGGCTCGTCGAGCTCGTAGACGTGGATCACGGGGGCCCCGTCCTCGTCCTCGATGCACCAGTAGTGCGGGATGCCGGCCTCCGCGTACTTGCGGAGTTTCACCGTGCGGTCGCGGTGGGCGGACTCGGGCGAGACGACCTCGACGACGAGCTGGACGTCCTCCGGCGCGAACCAGGTGCGGTCTGCGTCGAAATCGGCCGTTGTGACGAGCAGGTCCGGTTCGGGACGGTTGCGCGGGTCGAGCTTGATGGTCATCTCGCGGCCGACTCTGGTGCCTGCGGGTACCTGTGCCATGAGTGCGACCGTGAGCATGGTGACGAGGTGGCCGTGCCACCACCTCTGGGGCGACAGCATGAAGACGAGGGATCCGTCGATCAGCTCGGTGTGGCGGGGTGCCTCGGGGAGGCGGTCCAGGTCCTCCGCGAACCAGCCTTCCGCGCGAGGCGGGCGCATCCAGTCGGGCAGCGCGGTCATGGCATCACGGTAGCGGCCCGGGGGTCGGGCCGGAGGGGCGATGAACGGGCCGGGGGTTCGGCAGTGTGTGCGGGGGCGGCCGGGAAAAGGGGTTTGAAGTGCAGGGATGGGTGTGTGAGGGTGGCGGGCGTTGGTGTGATCTTGAGATGTGGGGGCGGAAATGGTGCTCGGTGACAAGGTGCGGCTGCGGGCGCTGCGGGTGGGGGACGCCGAGGCGCTGTGGCGCTGGAACCACGACCCCGAGGTCATGCGCTGGATGAGCGACGGCTACGCGCAGCCCCTCGACCGTACGGAGAAGTGGCTCGCCGAGCGGGAGCGCAACGCGTACGCCGATGTCGTCTACGGGGCCGAGTCCATCGAGGACGGGACCCTCATCGGGCTGGTGTGCCTGCGGGGGGCCGAGCCCGAGACCGGGATCGCCGAGCTCGACATCTACCTCGGCGAGAAGGCGTACTGGGGCAAGGGCTACGCCACCGACACCCTGCGCACCATGTGCCGCTACGGGTTCGAGAAGATGCGCCTCCACAAGATCACGCTGACCGTGGTCACCGAGAACGAGCCCGCGCACCACATCTACCGCAAGGTCGGGTTCGTGGAGGAGGGCCGGCTGCGCCAGGTCTTCCGCCGGGACGGCCGCTGGTACGACATGTTCACGATGGGGCTGCTGGAAGGCGAGCTGCGCTAGCCCGGTCACGTTTTTGGTCGTTTTTGCAACCTCCTGGGTTGTTCGTGCATCAGGTAGGGCGGGGATACCAACCCGTCCTGTCCTGAGGGGCAGGCCTGACCGTTCGGAGCCAGTCCCGTGCACCAGTACCCGCAGCGCCCGCGGCCCGAGGACGAGCAGCCCGCGTCGCACGGGCAGCAGCCGTACCCGTACCCGTACGCGGACCAGTCTTCGAACCCGTACCGGTACGGGGGCTCGCAGTCCGACGGGTACGCCGATCCGTACGCAGGGGCCTACCCGCCGCCCTACCAGGGGCCGGGGGCCCCGGTGCCGCAGGGGCAGCCGGTGCAGCCGGATCAGCGGGGCCAGCAGGGCCAGCAGGGTCATTACGGGCAGCAGGTGCCTTACGGGCAGTACCAGCAGCCGTACCAGCAGCAGTACGCGCAGCCGCCCGTGCAGCCGCCCGTGCCCGAGCCGCCCCGGCGGCGTCGGCGGGGGCGGGGTGTGGTTGCCGGGGTCGTGGCGCTGGTCGTGCTCGCCGGGGCCGGGGTCGGGGTGGCCGGGTGGAAGCTGGACTGGTTCAACGACAACGGCGAGCCGGTCAGCTTCGCCAAGCCCGCCGGGGCCGGCGGGCAGGGCGCGGGGCAGGGGGCAGGGCAGGGTGAGGGGAAGGACGCCGGGGGCGGGGAGTCCTCCGGGGTCTCCCTGCCGGCCGGGCCCTTCGCCGAGTTCAAGCGGACCTCGCGGCTCGACGACGGCACCTCGATCGTCAAGACCCGGCTGACCGGCGCGAAGTCCGGGTTCACGGGTGACGTGTGGGTGTGGGTGCCCAAGGAGTACGAGGACCCGAAGTACGCGAAGAGCGCGTTCCCGGTGCTCATCTCCCTGCCCGGCGGCAACGGCTACCCCGCGAACTACTGGGCCGACCGCAGCCTCGGCCTCCAGAAGGCCGTCAGCGAAGGGGTCAAGGCCGGGACCAGCCTGCCCTTCATCCTCGTCATGCCGGTGCTCAACCCGGACGAGAAGAACTACTACGACGGCTCGGACATCCCCGGCCAGCCCAGGATGGGCACGTGGATGGCCGAGGACGTGCCCGCCTTGGCCAAGGCCAACTTCCGGACCTTCACCTCCCGCGACGGCTGGGCCTTCATGGGCAACTCCTCCGGCGCGTTCGTCGGGCTCAAGATGGTCATGCAGCACCCCGACCGCTTCAAGGCGGTGATCGCGAGCGGCGGCGAGACGGCCCCCGACTCGCCGCTGTGGCGGGGGGACAGGAAGCTGATGGACGCCAACGACCCCGGCCGGCTGGCGGCGAGGCTGGCGGCCGGGAGCGGTCCCGAGGTCTACGTGAACTTCCAGATCGGGACCAAGGAGGGCGCCGCCGACCTGGCCCGGCTGAAGAAGTTCGAGAAGGACTACGGCAGGGGCCCCGTGAAGATCACCACGCGTGTGATCCAGGGCGGCGACCACAACGGCTGGGACTACGTCCGCGGGATGCAGGAGGGCTCGCTGGAGTGGATCAGCAAGGTGATGGCCAAGCCCGTCCCCCAGTGACCCGGACTACCGGTGGCCCGGTAGTCGGCCGGTACGGGGTGTCTCCCGGAGCGGGGACAATGGTTGTTAATGCGTAGATATGCCAGTAGGGACGGTCGGACATCACGGTGAAGGACAACCTCCAGCACGGCAGCCCGCCCCCCGGGCGGCCCCGCCGCCGGCGGCGGGCGCTGCTCGTCGGCGTGCTGCTGACCGCGCTGCTCGCGGGCGGCGCCGGCGTGGCCGCGTGGCAGACCGACTTCTTCTCCGACAACGGCGAGCCGATGTCCTTCGGCCGGGCCAAGCCGCAGAACCCCGTCAGCAGCACCCACCGGCCGGGCGTCCGGATGCCCACCGGCCCCGCCGCGGACTTCGTGCGCACCGCGCGGCTCCCCGACGGCACGGAGATCGGCCGCACCACCCTGGTGGGGGCGAAGTCCGGGTTCACGGGTGACGTGTGGGTCTGGGTGCCCAAGGAGTACGAGGACCCGCGCTACGCCCGCAGCGCCTTCCCGGTGCTGGTCGCGCTGCCCGGCGGCCGCGGCTACCCCAAGAACTACTGGATGGGCACGGGCCTCGGACTGCAGAAGGCGGTCAGCGAGGGGGTCGAGGCGGGGACCAGCCTGCCCTTCATCCTCGTCATGCCCGTACTGAATCCGGACAAGAAGTTCTACTACGACGGCTCCGACATCCCCGGCCGCCCCCGCATGGGCACCTGGATGGCGGAGGACGTACCGGATTTCGTCAAGGCGAACTTCCGGACCTTCACCTCGCGAGACGGCTGGGCCTTCATGGGCTCCTCCTCGGGCGGGTTCGTGGCCCTCAAGCAGGTCATGCAGTACCCCGAGCGCTTCAAGGCAGTGATCGCCTCCGGCCCGGACACCGTGCCCGACTCCCCGCTGTGGAAGGGCTTCCCCGAGGAGAAGGCCGCGAACAACCCGGAGCGGCTGGCGGAGCGCCTGATCGCCGCCAAGGGCCCGGACGTGTACGTGAACTTCCAGATCGGCACCCGGGAGTCCGGCCGGGCGAACCTGGAGCGGTTCATCCGGACGTACGGGCAGGGGCCCGTGCACACCCGGCTCCAGGTCATCGACGACGGCGAGCACAACGGCAAGTCGTACGTCCGCGGGATGCGCGAGGGCTCGCTGGAGTGGATCAGCAGGGTCATGCTGGCCCCCACCCCCGACCCGCTGCCCACCCCCGGGCGGACCACGGCCCCCGACGTCTGATGGGCGGCGAGGAGCGACTGACGGGCGGGGACGGGGCCCCGGTGGGCGGCGTAGAGCGTACGGAGCCGCGCGGCCTGCGCCGCCGCGGGGCGGTGCTGGCCGCCGCCGGGACCGCCGCGGGGCTGGCCGTCGCCCTCTTCACGTACACGCACGCCTTCGGCGGCCGCACCGAACCGGCGGACCTGCCCTTCCCGGCCGTCGGCGTGCTCATGGCCGACGGCCGGCACTGGTGCACGGCGAGCGTGGTCGACAGCCCGCACGGCAACGTCGTCGCCACGGCCGCGCACTGCGTCTCCCCGGCCGGCGAGGACGGCGAACCGGGCGAGGTGGCCCACGACGGGCTGGCCATCGGCGAGCTGTCCTTCGCCCCCGGCTTCTCCGGCGGCGGCGAGGGGCGCAGGCCGCTCGGGGTCTGGAAGGTCACCTCGGTGCACGTGGACGACCGCTGGCGGCTGTACGGGGACGACACCGCGGACTACGCCTTCCTGACCGTGGCCCCCGACCCCGCCGGGCGCAGCCTCCAGGACGCGGTGGGCCGCGGGCAGGTGCCGGCACCGGACTGGGACTCGGGCGAGGTCCGCGAGGTGACGGTGGCCGGGTACCCGGAGGAGGGCCACAACCCGCACAACGACCCCGTGTCCTGCACCACCCGCACGTCCGCGGCCGAGGGCGAGCCGGGGATGCTGTACATCAACTGCCCGGGGTTCTGGACGGGCACCAGCGGCAGCCCGTGGATCGCGGACCGGGAGGCCGGCGGGTCCGGCGGTACGGCGGGGGGCTCGCCGGGGCGGCTGATCGGGGTGCTCAGCGGCGGGGACACCGACGCGGATTCGACGGCCGCGCGCTTCGACGGCCGGGCCCGCAAGCTGTACGGGGCGGCGGCCGCCGCCCCGGTCGCACCCGCCGCTCCCGCCGCCCGCTGAGGACGCGGGCCGGGCCGCCCGGCGGCCCCTCAGCCCTTGCGCTCCGTGGAGACGATCACGCACACGCCCGCCACCACGATCCCGCCGCCCAGCAGGATCGGCCAGGTCAGGGCCTCGCCGAGGACCAGGGCGCCGAGGAGGACGGCCACGACGGGATTGACGTACGCGTACGTCGAGACCAGGGAGAGCGGCGCCGAGTGCAGCAGCCACACGTACGCCGTGAAGGCCACCAGGGAGCCGAAGAGGATCAGGCCCGCGAAGGCCGTCCAGGAACGGCCGGAGACCGCGCCGAGGTCGAGCCCCCGCTGCTCGCCGCGGACCAGGCCGGTCGCCACCGCGGCCAGCCCGCCCGCGACCATCTCGTACGCGCTCGCCGCGAAGGGGTTGGCGGGCATCGGCAGCCGCCCGGAGGAGTACGAGCCCAGGGACCACAGCAGGGCCGCGACCAGGATCATCACCACGCCCGACATCCGGACCTCGCCGCTCAGGCCCGGCAGGGTGAGCACCCCCAGCCCGGCCATGCCGAGGGCCACCCCGCCGAAGGTGCGCAGCGGCGGCCGCTCCCCGCCCGCCGCCCGCAGCAGGACCACCCACATGGGGACGGCCGCGACGAGCAGGGCCGCCAGGCCCGAGGGGACGTGCTGCTCGGCGAGGACGACGAGGCCGTTGCCGCCGAGGATCAGCAGCAGGCCGACCAGGACGACCGAGCCGAGCTGGGAGCGGTTCAGGCGCAGGGACTGCGGGCCCTGGCGCCAGGCCACGAGGGCGGCGAGCAGCAGGCCCGCGGTGATGAAGCGGGCGCCCGCGGAGAGGAAGGGCGGCATGGTCTCGACGACGATGCGGATGCCGAGGTACGTCGAGCCCCAGACCACGTAGACGATCGCGAGGGCGCCCCAGACCGTGCCGGTCACGCGGCGGACGGGAGAGGCGGCCGGGGCGGCGGCCGCGGAGTCGGGCGGTCCGGCAGGCGGTCCGGGGGGCAGTGCGGGGGGCAGTGCGGGGGGCGTGGCGGCGGCCGGAGCGCCCGCCGCCGCGTCCGCTCCCTGCGCTTCTTCCGCGTCCGCGGGCTTCGATAGGTGCATGACGCAAGATCCTAGGGAGATCGGGGCCCCGGAGCCAGGGATCCTGCCCGGAACCGGGCAGGATCCGGGCAGAACTCGGGTGGGGCGGGGGTGGAGGGGCGGTCGGCGGTCCCTGCCCCCGGGCGGGGACCGCCGACCCCGCCGGTTCAGCCCTTGAGGAGCGCGTTCAGTTCCCCGTACGGGAGCCCGTCCGCGAGCGCCGTATACGTTCCCCCGCCCAGCAGCTCGCGGGCCGCCCGCGCCGCCACCGCGTACGCCGCCTCCGCGACCGCCGAGCCCAGGCTCACCCGGGCCGCGCCCAGGGCGGCCAGTTCGGCCACGGACGGGTCGCCGGGACCGACGAGCAGGTTGAGCGGGGCGTCGATGCCCTTGGCCAGCGCGGCCACGGTGTCCGGGTCGGTGGTGCCGGGCACGAAGATGCCGGTGGCGCCCGCCGCGAGGTAGCGGGCGGCCCGCTCCAGGGTCTCGGCCAGCCGGGGCGCGCCGGGTTCGCCGAGTCCGAAGAGGTAGGTGTCCGTACGCGCGTTGATGTAGAGGGGGACGCCGGCCTCGTCGGCCGCGGCGCGGGCGGCCGCGATCCGCTCGGCCAGGGCGTCGGGGCCGATCCGCCCGTCCTCGATGTTGATGCCGACGGCCCCGGCCCGGATCACCCGGGCCACGGTCTCCGCGACCTCCTGCGGGGTGGACCCGTGGCCGCTCTCGATATCGGCGGTGACGGGTACGGGCACGGCGGCCGCGATCCGGGCGACCAGGTCCACGGCCTGGTCGCGGGCGATGGCGTCCCCGTCCGGGGCGCCCAGGCTCCAGGCCACCCCGGCGCTGGTGGTGGCCACGGCGGGGGAGCCGGCGGCGGCGACGATCCGGGCGCTGGCCGCGTCCCAGGCGTTGGCCAGGGCCAGGGGGGTGCCGGGGACGTGCAGGGCGCGGAAGGCGCGGGCGAGTTCGGCGGGGGCGGGGCGGGCAGCGGCCCCCGACTGCCCTGCGGTTGCTGCGTGTTCGGTGCTGGTCATGAGGCCACTCCATCATCCGCGGCGGGAATCCGCTGGCGGAAATCCGACATGCATGCGCAGGGGGCGGCCGGGTCCGGGGTCTGCCCGGAACGCGTCTGTTCATTGCGGCCGTATGTCGTGTACGCGTCGCACGAGAGGCGGGTACGGCAATTCGTGGCCGTTGTGTGGCGTGGCTGTGAAGCGTTGGGCGCACTCTTGTGGGATCTCGGTGGCGTGCGTCAACCTTTCGGTGGCAGACGGGAGTTGGCCGCAGGATCTCCTTTCTTGTTTGTCATGTTCATGTCTTCGCGTCTGCCTCACCCCCCGCAACGCACCACCTATGAGGAGGACCCCTCAGATGTCCGTGATGCGTCCATCACGCCGTAAGATCGCCGGCATCAGCGCGACCGCCGTCGTCGCCCTCGTGCTCGGTGCGGTCTCCGCGCTGCCGGCCACCGCCGCCCCCGCCGAAGGCTTCATCGAGAACGCAGGCGCCGCCGGCGCGATATCCGGCAGCTACATCGTGACCCTCGACGGCGCCAAGGCCGACTCCGCGGCCGGCCGGGCCCTCGCCGCCAAGTACGGGGCCAAGGTCAACCGCACGTACAAGAAGGCGCTCAACGGCTACGAGATCAAGCTCTCCGAGGCCCAGGCCCGGAAGTTCGCAGCCGACCCGGCGGTCAAGTCCGTGGTGCAGAACCGCCTCTTCACCATCGACGCGACCCAGCCGAACCCGCCGTCGTGGGGCCTGGACCGCATCGACCAGACGAACCTGCCGCTGAACCAGAGCTACACCTACCCGGACAAGGCCGGCGAGGGTGTCACGGCGTACGTCATCGACACCGGCGTCCGCATCAGCCACAGCGACTTCGGCGGCCGCGCCTTCAACGGCTACGACGCCATCGACAACGACAACGTCGCCCAGGACGGACACGGCCACGGCACCCACGTCGCCGGCACCGTCGGCGGCGGCGCGTACGGCGTGGCCAAGAAGGTCAAGATCGTCGGCGTCCGCGTGCTCAACAACCAGGGCTCCGGCACCACCGCCCAGGTCGTCGCGGGCATCGACTGGGTCACCCAGAACGCCGTGAAGCCGGCCGTGGCCAACATGTCCCTCGGCGGCGGCGCCGACTCCGCGCTGGACACCGCGGTCCGCAACTCCATCGCCTCGGGCATCACCTACGCGGTGGCGGCGGGCAACGAGTCCACGGACGCCAGCACCAAGTCCCCGGCCCGCGTGGCCGAGGCCATCACGGTCGGCGCGACCACCAGCACGGACGCCAAGGCCAGCTACTCGAACTACGGCAGCATCCTGGACATCTTCGCCCCGGGCTCCTCGATCACCTCGGCGTGGAACACCAACGACACGGCGACGAACTCGATCTCGGGCACCTCGATGGCCTCCCCGCACGTCGCGGGCGCGGCGGCCGTCTGGCTCTCCCAGAACACCTCGGCCACCCCGGCCCAGGTGAGCGCCGCCCTGGTGAGCGCCTCGACCCCGAACGTGGTCACCAGCCCCGGTACGGGCTCCCCGAACCGCCTGCTGCGCGTCGGCGGCGGCACCACCAACCCGCCCGGCCCGAAGTTCGAGAACACCGGCGACTACGCGATCAACGACAACGCCACCGTGGACTCCCCGGTCACCGTCAGCGGCGTCGCCGGCAACGCCCCGGCCGCGCTGACCGTCGCGGTCGACATCAAGCACACGTACATCGGTGACCTCAAGGTCGACCTGGTCGCGCCCGACGGCACCCTGTACAACCTGCACAACCGCACCGGCGGCAGCGCGGACAACATCATCCGCAGCTACACCGTCAACGCCTCCTCCGAGGTCGCGAACGGCACCTGGAAGCTGCGGGTGAACGACAACGCCAACGTCGACACCGGCAAGATCGACGCCTGGTCCCTGCAGTTCTGAGCGGGTCCGGCGGGTACCGGTGACCGTCCGGGGCAGCTGACCGGAAGGGCGCGGACCACGTGACACGGGAGGGGCGGCCGCCACAGCGGCCGCCCCTCCTTCGTGCGCCGTCCGGGACCCGCGGGCCCCGGGCCGGTCAGTGCCGGCGCAGGCCGCGGTCCACGGCGGCCGTCAGCTCGCCGTCGGCGGTGTCCGCGTCCATGGACCAGAACATGGCGCCGCCCAGGCCGTTCTCACGGATGTAGCGGGCCTTGCGGGCGAGGACCTGCGGGTCGTCGTACGTCCACAGGGTGGTGCCGTCGAAGAGCCAGGCGTGGCCGTTGCGGCGGTCGCGGTGGACCTTGTAGGCACCGGAGGCGGCCAGCTTCTTCAGGGCCTTGTAGTCCTCGTACCCGGCGGCGTACGTGGCCGGGGCGGGGCCCGTGGCGGGCTTGCCCATGCCGTTGCCGCCCCCGCTGACCCCGGTCCAGCCCTGCCCGTAGAAGGGCATGCCCATCACGAGCTTGCGGGCGGGGGCGCCGCGGTCGAGCCAGGCCTGCACGGTGCCGTGCACGCTGTAGTCGTTGCGGGCGTAGAGGGCGGACTGCTGGGCGGTGCGCGCCTCGCCGGAGACGTGGAAGTCGTAGCCCTGGAGGTTCACGAAGTCGAAGTCGCGCATGATCTTGCGGACCTCGAAGCCGGCGTCGATCTTCGCCTCGGCCGTGGGCACGTAGGCCGTCAGCTCGTACTTCGCCTTGCGCTTCTGGCTGCGCGAGAGGGCGTCGAGCTGGGTGCGGAACTCCCGCACCAGCGCGGTGAAGTTCTTCTTGTCCTCCGGGCGGAACGTGGTGTCGCTGTCGCCCGCGGAGCCCGGCCACTCCCAGTCGAGGTCGATGCCGTCGAAGACCCCGGCGGCGGCGCCCGGCCCGCCCCGCTCCCCGTCCTTGGGCAGGTTGCCCTTGATGTACAGGTCGATGCAGGAGGAGACGAAGGCCTTGCGGGAGGCCGGGGTGAGGGAGGCGTCGGAGAAGTGCGTCGACCAGCTCCAGCCGCCCAGGGAGATCAGCGCCTTGAGGCCGGGGTGCTTGGCCTTGAGCTCGCGGAGCTGGTTGAAGTTGCCGGCGAGCGGCTGGTCCCAGGTGTCGGCGACCCCGTCCACCGAGTTCGCGGCGTCGACGCCGCGCTGGTAGTCGGCCCAGGCGTCGGCCTCGCCGGGGATGTTGCCCATGATGCACTTGCCTTCGGCGCTGACGTTCCCGAAGGCGTAGTTGATGTGGGTCAGCTTCGCCGCCTGACCGCTCGTGTCCATGTCCTGGATCTGGAAGTCCCGGCCGTAGATGCCCCACTGGGTGAAGTAGCCGACGCGCTTGTACGCGCGGTCGTGGTGGGAGCGGTCCGCGGACGCGGAGTCACGGGCGGACTCCGGGGCCGCGCTCGCGGCGGGGGCGAGGGCGGTGAGGAGCGGGAGGGAGCAGGCGGCGACGGCCAGTCTGCCGAGCGTGCTGCGGCGCATGGGCTTCCTTTGGGGTTGCGGATGCGGGGAGTTGGGCTCGTGCACGCCGGACGCTATTGGTCTGGACCAGGGCGGTCAAGAGCCCCGGGCGGGCCGCGGCAGGGCGCGCGGGCCGGATTCCTTGATCGCTGTACCCTCGGCGGTGGTTTGGGCAGGGGGCGCTCATCACTTCGAGTGAAACTTTGGCCTTTGCTTGCGGCGCTCAACCGTCGGTTGCCAGTCTGTTGCTGTCTGTCAACCTGATGGGAGTGCCCGTGACTTTCGGTGAGCAGCCGGCCTACCTGCGCGTCGCAGGGGATCTGCGGCGCAAGATCGTCGACGGCTCCCTGCCTCCGCATGCCCGGCTGCCCTCGCAGGCCCGGATCCGCGAGGAGTACGGGGTCTCCGACACGGTGGCGCTGGAGGCCCGCAAGGTGCTCATGGCGGAGGGCCTCGTGGAGGGCCGCTCCGGCTCGGGCACGTACGTGCGCGAGCGCCCGGTGCCCCGCCGGGTGGCCCGCTCCGGGTACCGCTCGGGCGGCACCTCGACCCCCTTCCGCCAGGAGCAGGCCGACGGCGCCGCCCGCGGCACCTGGGAGTCCCGCAGCGAGCAGACCGGGGCCCCGGCGGCCATCGCCGCGCGGCTCGGCATCGAGCCCGGCGACCGCGTGATGTGCACGCGGTACGTCTTCCGCGACGCGGGCGAGGCCATGATGCTCTCCACCTCCTGGGAGCCGCTGTCCGTGACCGGGCGGACCCCCGTGATGCTCCCCGAGGAGGGGCCGCTGGGCGGCTGCGGGGTCGTGGACCGGATGGCCGCCATCGACGTCGTGGTGGACAACGTGGTCGAGGAGGTCGGCGCGCGCCCCGGGCTGGCGGAGGAGATCCTCACGCTCGGCGGGGTCCCGGGACACGTGGTCCTGGTCATCGGGCGGACGTACTTCGCCTCGGGCCGCGCCGTGGAGACCGCCGACGTGGTCGTCCCCGCGGACCGCTACCGCGTCTCGTACCACCTGCCCGTCAGATAGCCGGCGGCGCAGGCCGCCGCCGGGACGGTCCGGCCCGCCGCGCCGCACCCGCACACCCCCTGCGCCGGGGGTCCCGGAGCTCAGCCGAGCTCCCGGACCCCCGGCGCTGCTGTGCGCCCCCCCCTTGCGACCCCGGCACACGGCGCACGCGCGCCGCGCCCGTACGCATGGCCGAATGCGTACGCCGGCAGGTACCTCTTCGTGAAAACCCGTATCCGCTCCGTGAAGGTCGGGCGTAAGCTCAGGCATATGCGTCATGCGATTTCCTGGGCGAGTACGTCGGCGGAGGGTGAAGCGCGATGAACGACAGCGGTGCCGAGCTTCCGTGGCTGGTGATACGGCGCGACGACAACGGCAACCGCTACCGGGTGGGCCGCTACGCCACCCGTACCGAGGCCGAGCAGGTGGCCGACGGCCTCGAAGGGCCCGGACACCACCAGCTGTACTGGGTCGAGCGCCTCGGGCAGGCCGCCTCCGCGAACTGAGACGGGCGGGGCCGGAGCGCGGCGCCGCCCCCGATGAGCACGGCATAGGCTCCGCCCATGACTGAACGAGTGGTCGTGGGCGGAGCCGTCTGCCACGAGGGGCGGCTGCTGGCCGCCCGCCGCACCTCCCCGCCCGAGGTGGCCGGCCGGTGGGAGCTGCCGGGAGGGAAGGCCGAGCCGGGCGAGACCGCGGCCGAGGCCCTGGTCCGCGAGCTCCGCGAGGAACTGGGCGTGGAGACCGAGGCCCTGGAGCGGATCCCGGGGGAGTGGCCCGTGAGACCGGGACTCGTCCTGCACGTGTGGACCGCGCGGCTGCTCGCCGGGGAGCCGGCGGCCCTGGAGGACCACGACGAGCTGCGCTGGCTCGCGCCGGACGAACTGGACTCCGTCGACTGGCTGGAGCAGGACCGCCCGGCAGTGGCGGAGGCCGGCCGCAGGCTGCGCGCCGCGGCGGACTGAGGTCCGCCGCGGCGCCGGGGGTGCGGACCGGCGGCAGGGCCGGACGGCCCGACGTCCGCCGACCCGCACGCCGGACCCGGCGTGCGGCCCGCGCACGGTCGGCGCGCGGGCCCGGGGCGTACGCCGTCAGCGGCGCACGGGACCGGGGGTGTACGCCGTTCGTGCCACAGTGCGCCGGTGGGTGGGTGGCGGGGCGGTACGGCGCCCCGGATATCGGGTATGTCGCTATTAATCCCAATCTCGCCCCCCTGACAAACCGGACTGGGGTCCGCCTGCTGGCCCGGGAAGTGATCGGCGTGATCGATTCCGAATCCGACTGCGCCGACAGCGCGGACATCGCCCAATGGGCTTTCCCCGCGGAGCCCGGCGCCGTCCGCACCGCCCGGCACGCCGTCCGCGGCACCCTGCACTCCTGGGGTCTGGACGCCGTCGGCGATGTCACCGTCCTGCTGGTCAGCGAGCTGGTGACCAACTCCCTGCGGTACGCCTCCGGGCCCATCGGGGTCCGGCTCGTACGGCAGAATTCGGCCACGGAACACTCCGGGCAGCCGCGCGCCCTGCTCGTGGAAGTCTCCGATCCCCTTCCGGATCCGCCCCGGGAACGGGTGGCCGCACCCGATGACGAGGGCGGCCGCGGACTGCACCTGGTGGCCGTCTCCGCCCAGCGCTGGGGCACCCGCCACGGCAAGACGGGCAAGACCGTGTGGTTCGAGTTGGCCCTGCCTGGTGAGTAACACAGTGGAGACGCGGCGGCGATCACGGCGGGCGCACCCCGCGGCACCGCCCGTGACCCCGCCCCGGCCGGGGGGTCGCGGAGGTGGCCTCACAGGGGCGAACGAGACCTTGCTGTGATCGTGGACGCCGTGCCGTCCGTGGCCGCCGTACTGAATACTTCGGTCATGGCCGGTCCGGTTGCGGTGAGCTGGAGGGGACGGTCGCGTGAGCGAGATACCTGCGCAGGCGCAGCATGCCGAAGTGCCCGAAGCGGCCCGAGCGCCTGGTGAACCCGGTGCGCCCGGGACGCCCGTACGGCCCGGTGCGCCCGTACGGCCCGGCGGGCCCGGGTGGCCCGCGGGGGCCGGTGCGCCCCGGGCGGACGGCGCCCCCGGGGCGCCCTGGCGCGAAGCCCTGTGGCACAGCAGTCCGCCCGGCTCCCTCTACGACTACATACGGGTCGCCTCCTTCTCCATCGGACCCGACGGGCTCGTCGACCAGTGGAGCCGCCGCGCCGAGGAGCTCTTCGGCCTGGCCGCCGCCCTGGTCGTCGGACGGGACCCCGTCGAGGCCTTCATGCCGGAGGAACTGCGCGAGGGCGGGCACCGCAAGGTCGCCGAGATCCTCGACGGCAAGGAGTGGACGGGCCTGATCCCCTTCCGGATGCCCTCCGCTCCCGGAGCCGCACCCGGCCCCGAGGCCGTGGCCGAGATCTACGTGATGCCCACCGAGACCGAGGAGGGCGAGCGGGCCGCGCTCTGCGTCGTCGTCGACGTACAGGCCCTGCGCAGCATCGAGTCCGACCTTGCCGCTTCCCAAGCCATATTCGGCCAATCTCCCTTCGGCTTCCTGCTCTTCGGCACCGACCTCACCGTGCAGCGCGCCAACCGCCGCTTCGCCACCGTCTTCGGCGGCGCCGCCGAGGACCACCGCGGCCGCACCGTCCACGACTACCTCCCGCGCCGCGAGGCCGACCGCATGACCGCCGCCCTGCGCCGGGTCCTCGACACCGGCGAGGCCGTCACCGACCTCCAGATCAGCGGGGCCGCCCCCGGCAGCCGCGAGCACCGCCACTGGTCCATCAACCTCTACCGCGTCCACGGGGCCTCCGGCCGCCCCATCGGGGTCGCCGGCATCGGCACCGACGTCACCCGCCGCCACCTCGCCGCCCGCGAGGCCGCCGGGGTCCGCCGCAACCTGGCCCTCCTCAACGAGGCCGGGGCCCGCATCGGCAGCTCCCTCGACCTGGAGACCACCGCCCGCGAACTCCTCGACGTCACCGTCCCCGGCTTCTGCGACCTCGCCGCCGTGGACCTCTACCAGGGGCTCCTCCAGGGCGACGACGACCGGCCGGTCCGCGGCCCCGGCGCGCCCGCCCGGCTCTCGGGCGGCGGCGGCAGCGCCCGGCTGCCCTCCGCCAAGATGCGCCGGGTCGCCTTCGCCAGCGCCGTCTCCGACGCCCCGCTCTCCGGGGCGGGCGGCGGCGCCGCGGGCGGCCCGGCGGCCGGCGCCGGACCGGTGGCCGTCGGCGACACCCACCGCCACCCCGCCACCTCGCCCGCCGCCCTGGCCCTGCGCACCGCCCGGCCGCGGCTGGTCCCGGGCAGCCCCGACGACCTCGTCCAGTCCACCCTGCTCGTCCCGATGGTCGCCCACGACACCGTGGTCGGCCTCGCCCAGTTCTCCCGGACCAAGGGCAGCGAGCCGTTCGGGGAGCGGGACCGGGCCGTGGCCGTCGAACTCGCCTCCCGCGCGGCCGTCTCCATCGACAACGCCCGCCTCTACCGGCGCGAGCACGAGCGCGCCCTGATCCTCCAGCGCAGCCTGCTGCCCCCCGGCGACCCCGAGGCCGCCGGACTCGACATCGCCTGCCGCTACCTCCCCGGCAACGCCGCCACCGAGGTCGGCGGGGACTGGTTCGACGTCATCGAGCTGCCCGGCCACCGCACGGCGCTCGTCGTCGGCGACGTCATGGGCCGCGGGCTGCGGGCCGCGGTCGCCATGGGGGAGCTGCGGACGGCCGTACGGACCCTGGCGCTGCTCGACCTGGAGCCCGCCGAGGTGCTCACCGCCCTGGACGAGGTGGCCCGCGGGCTCGGCGGCGGGAACTCCCGTACCGGCGGGCGCGAGGGCGCCGGTACGGGCCGCCGGGGCGGGGCGGGCCGCGGCGGTACGGGCGAGCACGACGCGGCCGAGGTCTACCTCGCGACCTGCGTGTACGCCGTCTACGACCCCGTGACCCGCCGCTGCACCATCGCCAACGCCGGCCACATGCCGCCCGTACTCGCCGAACCCGGCGGCAGCGGCGCCCTGCTGCTCGAAGTGCCGCCCGGGATGCCGCTGGGCGTGGGCGGCGAACCCTTCGAGGAGGTGGAGGTCGAACTGCCCGAGGGGGCCCTGCTCGGCCTCTACACCGACGGGCTCGTCGAATCCCGCGAGTACACCCTCGACGAGGGGCTGCGCGGGCTGCGCGCGGCGCTCGCCGCACCGGCGCGGTCGCTGGAGGACGTGTGCGACCACGTCCTCGACAGCCTGGAGACCCGGCACGGCGAGGACGACATCGCCCTGCTGATGGCCCGGATCCAGGGGCTGCCGGCGGACGCCGTCGGCGACTGGCAGTTGCCGAGGGAGGCGCGGTCGGTGGGACGGGCCCGGGAGCTGGCCCGGACCCGGCTGCTCGCCTGGGGGCTGGAGGGGCTGGTCGACACCACCGAACTGCTGGTCAGCGAACTGGTCACCAACGCCCTGCGGTACGGGGAGGGGGAGATCAGACTCCGGCTGCTGCTGGACCGGACGCTGGTGTGCGAGGTCTGGGACGCGGGGCTGGTGCAGCCGCGGCGGCGGCGGGCCCGGGACACGGACGAGGGCGGGCGGGGGCTGCAGCTGGTGCAGCTGCTCAGTGCGGGGTGGGGGGCGCGGCGGACGCACCGGGGGAAGACGGTGTGGTTCGAGCTGCCGTTGCCGTCCGCGGGGGCGGCGGAGATGGGGGCGGAGCTGTCCGCCGAGCAGCTGCTGAGCATGTACGGCTGACGGGGGGGCGGCCTGCACCCCGGCCTCCGGGGCTCGCACCCCCGGCCCCCGGGGGCTCCGCCCCCGGACCCCCGCGCCTCAAGCGCCGGCGGGGCTGGATTGGGCCGGGGTGGTATCGGCTTTGGCGGGTTGGGGTTGCCCCGGGCGGGCTGGGATCGGCCCGGCGGATAGGGATGGGTCCGGTCGGGCCGTGGGCGGGTCAGGCTGCCCGGTTGGATTTCAGGGCGGCCAGGCGGGATTCGATCTCCGTGGTGCGGTCCAGGTCGTCCAGGGACTCGAACTGGGCGTCCAGGGACGAGGCCGCCAGTTCCGTGCGGCCCATCGCTCGGGCCTCCTCGCGGCGGACCTTGTCCTCGAAGCGGTGCAGTTCGCTCGTAGGGTCCATGACGTCGATGTTCTTCACCGCGTCCAGCATCGTGTTCTGCGCCTGCGCCGTCTTCGCACGGGCGACCAGCTCGTCGCGCTTGGACTGGAGTTCCGAGAGCTTCGCCCTCATCGAGTCCAGGCCGGACTTCAGGCCGGCCACGACCTCGGTCTGCGCGGCGATGGTCGGCTCCGCCGTCGCCGCCTCCTTCTCCGACTGGAGCTGGCGGCCCAGCGCGACCTTGGCCAGGTTGTCGAAGGTGTCCGCCTCGGCCGCCGAGCCGGCGGCCCGCAGGTCGTCGGCGCGCCTGCTCGCGGCCAGGGCCTTCGTACCCCACCCGGCCGCCGCGTCCACGTCCTCCTGGTGGTCCTGTTCGAGCATCCGGAGGTTGCCGATGGTGGTGGCCACCGCCTGCTCCGCCTCCGAGATGTTGTTCGTGTAGTCCCGGATCAGCTGGTCCAGCATCTTCTGCGGGTCCTCCGCCTGGTCCAGCAGGGCGTTGATGTTGGCCTTCGCGAGCTGGGTGACCCGGCCGAGGATGGTCTGCTTGCTCATGTGCGCGTTCTCCAGGGAGGGATGGGGAGGGGCTGAGGGAGGAGGGTGGGTCAGAAGCGGCCGCCGCCGCTCATGCGGCCGCGGGTGCCGCCGCCGCCGAAGGAGCCGGGGGATCCCCCGCCGAAGCTGCCGCCCGAACCGAAGCCGCCGGTACCGCCCCCGCCGCGGCCCATGAGCTCGCCGAGGATGATGCCGCCGAGGACCGCGCCGCCCATGCCGCCGCCGCCCCCGCGCCGGCCGGGGCCGTACGGGTTGCGGTAGCCGGCCACGTCCTGCTCGGCCAGCTCCTGGGCCTGGCGGGCCAGCGCGTGCGCCTGCTGGGCCTCGGAGAGGGCGCCCTGCGGGTCCTGGCCGGCGAGGGCGCCGGAGCGCTCCAGGTGGCGCTGGGCCTCCGCGAGCCGGGTGCGGGCCCGGCTGCCGACCGCGCCGCGGCTGGTCGTGATGTAGTCGGCCGCCGCGCCGATCGCGCTGCGGGCGGTCAGGGCGGCCTGGTCGAGCAGGGCGGCGGCGCGCTGCCGGCCGCTCTCCCGCTCCCGGGCCCCGAGCAGGGCCTCGTCCAGCGCGGCGTCCGCCTCCTCGACCCGGCGCAGGGCGTCGAGGGGGTCGTGGCGGCCGGCCGCGAGCTCCTGCCGTACGTCGGCCAGGACGGACTCCGCGCGGCCGATCCGGCCCCGGAGGTCGGCGGTGGAGACCCCCTCGGGGGTGCCGGTCAGCAGACCGCGGGCGTCCGCGAGGTCGGTGTCGGTCTCGGTGAGGGCGCCGTCGAGCTTCCCGGCGGCCTCGGCCAGCTCCAGGGCTCGCCGCTCCACCGCCGCGACCAGGATCGCCGCCTGGTCCACGGCCCCCTCGGCGGCCCGCACCTGCACGGCGGCGCGGGCGGCGTCCCCGGAGTCCAGGGCCGCGCGGGCCCCTTCCAGGCCGGTCGCGGCGAACAGCAGCCGGTCCTCGGCCTGTTCCACGTTCGAGGCCACGGGGGCGGCCGCCGAGTCCGCGTACCGCCGGGCCAGCGCCGTCAGGGTGGCCGCGGCCGTGCCGGTGCGCCCGGTCAGCTCGCGGTACTGCTCCTCCACCACCGCCAGGGCCTGCGGGGCGTTCTTCTCCAGGGCCCGCAGCCGGTCGAAGTCCGCGGCCTCCGCGTCCAGCCGCCGGTTGGCCTCCGTACAGCGGGCCGTGATCTCCTCCAGCATCCGGCGCCGCACCGCATCGTCCTCCGGGTACGCGTCGTCCAGCTGCTGGCGCAGCCGGAAGGCGTGCGCCAGCTCCTCCTTCGCGTGCGCGAGGGCCGCGGCGAAGGGCTTCGCGGCCTCCTCGCCGAACTGCGCCGTGGCGAAGCCGAGCTCCTCGGTGCTGGTGCGCACCGCGTCGTCCGTCCCGACGAGCAGCGTGCGCGCCTTCGCGTCGAGCTCGGACAGCGGCGGGGCGCCGGGGGCGCCGCCCCAGCCGGCCGGGGAGCCCGTACCGCCGCCGGAGCGCCTGCGGCGGCTGCGGGCGTACGCGTACGCGCCCAGCGCGCCCGCCGCACCGACCGCGACCACCGGCAGGACGTAGTCCCCGGCGCCGCTCTCCGAACCGGCCGGGCCCCCGGGGTCCGCCTCGCCGGGGGTGATCGCGGGCACCGGCACCGTGCGTCCGGCGAGCACCGCGTCGTAGCCCGCGGCCGCGCCGATCGCCGCCCCGGCCCAGTCGTTCTGCCGCAGGGCGGGCTCGACGGCGTTGCGGGCCACGGCCGCGAGCTGCTCCCCGGTGAAACCGGAGTCGGAGGCGGCCGAGTAGGCGTACTGGCGGTCGCCGGTGGCGACGGCCAGCAGGACGTCGTCCTGGCCGAGCCCGTTGCGGGTGGCGGTGGCATCGGCCCAGCTCTGCGGGGACCGGCCGGAGAAGTCGCGTACGTAGGCGACGTACAGCTGGATCCTGCGGTCGGCGTACAGCTTGTCGAGGGCGGCCGCGACCTGCGGCCGGCGCTCGCCCAGGGCGTCGACGCGGTCGGTGATCTGCCCGTCCTTCGACAGGGCGACCGGGTCGTCGGCCCGCGCGGGCGGGGCCAGGGCGGTCTGGGCGGCCTGGACGCCCCCGGCCGCGAGGAGGGCGGCGGAGAGCGCCAGCGCGGCGCGCGCGGATGTCCGGATCCGGGTACGGCTCTTCGGCGGCATCACATTTCGGAGGGTATGACCCGGTTCTGGGGCCCGCGACCGGAGGCGGCCGCCTCGGGCGGGGGCCGGGTGGGGGCGACCGGAGTTGCCGCGGGCGCCGGCGGGCCGCCGTGACCCGGTGCCCGGTGCCCGGTGCCCGGTGCCCGGAGACCGGTGTGACCGCCGTGACCGCCGTGACCGGTGTGACCGCCGTGACCGGCGCCGGAGCGGATCGTTTCCCCGGCATGAAGAAGATCGCCACGGCCGCCGCCCTCGCCGCCGCCGTCCTCGCCCTGGCCTCCCCGGCCCACGCCGACAACGACTCCAACTTCGGCGGCGGCGTCAACGCCGCGAACAACTGGAACTTCACCGCGGCCGCCGTCTGCCTCCAGGAGGTGGCCGTGGCCCCCGCCATGGGCGACTGGGTCGGCGACCACGCCAACAACTGCTCCAACGGCAACGTCATCGACCACTCGGGCCGCTGAGACCCGGCGCGCCCCCGGCCGGACCCGCGCGGGCCCGGCCGGGGGTGGCTGCCTACGACCTACGGGTCGCCGGCCCCCCGGCGCCTGATCTTCGAGCCCAGCCAGACCAGCGGGTCGTACTTCCGGTCCACCGCCCGCTCCTTCAGCGGGATCAGGGCGTTGTCCGTGATCCTGATGCCCTCCGGGCAGACCTCCGTACAGCACTTCGTGATGTTGCAGTAGCCCAGCCCGTGGTCCTCCTGCGCGGACCGCTTGCGGTCCAGGCCCGCCTCCTGCGCCGCGTCCAGCGGGTGCATGTCCAGCTCGGCCACCCGCATCAGGAAGCGCGGCCCCGCGAACGCCGGCTTGTTCTCCTCGTGGTCGCGCACCACATGGCAGGTGTCCTGGCACAGGAAGCACTCGATGCACTTGCGGAACTCCTGCGAGCGGTCCACGTCCACCTGCTGCATCCGGTACTCACCCGGACCCACCCCCGCGGGCGGCACGAACGCCGGCACCTCCAGCGCCTTCTCGTAGTTGAAGGACACGTCGGTCACCAGGTCCCGGACCACCGGGAAGGCCCGCAGCGGGGTCACCGTCACCGTCTCCGACCGGTCGAAGACCGACATCCGCGTCATGCACAGCAGCCGCGGCCGGCCGTTGACCTCGGCGCTGCACGAGCCGCACTTGCCGGCCTTGCAGTTCCAGCGGACCGCGAGGTCCGGGGCCTGGGTGGCCTGGAGCCGGTGGATGATGTCGAGCACCACCTCGCCCTCGTTCACCTCCACCCTGAAGTCGCGCAGCTCTCCGCCCTCCGTGTCGCCGCGCCAGATCCGGAACCCCGCCTCGTACCCGCTCATCCGTACAGCTCCTCTTCGGCGAGGTACTTGACCAGCTCTTCCTTCTCGAACAGGGCCAGCAGATCGGCCCGTACGGGCTCGGTACGGGTGCGCTCCAGCCGGATCCGGTCCGCCGCAGGGTCCGCCGGGACCGGCAGCACCGGCCGGCACAGCAGGTTCACCGGCCGCCAGGACCGCTCCATCGACGGGCAGTCCTCCCGCGTGTGCCCGCCCCGGCTCTCCGTCCGCTCCAGGGCGGCCCGCGCCACGCACTCGCTGACCAGCAGCATGTTCCGCAGGTCGAGGGCCAGGTGCCAGCCCGGGTTGAACTGCCGGTGGCCCTCCACCCCGGCCCGCGCCGCCCGCACCCGCAGTGCCGCCAGCCGCTCCAGGGCCTGCTCCATCTCCCCGGCCCGCCGGATGATTCCGACCAGGTCGTTCATGGTCTGCTGGAGCTCCTGGTGCAGGGTGTACGGGTTCTCCGCCCCGTCCGCCGCGTGGAAGGGGGCCAGCGCCTCCGCGGCCGCCGCGTCCACCGCCGACTGCGCCGCCGCCGGGCGCGCCCCGCCCGCGGCGGCCGCGTGCTGCGCCGCGTGCAGCCCCGCCCGGCGGCCGAAGACCAGCAGGTCGGACAGGGAGTTGCCGCCCAGCCGGTTGGAGCCGTGCATCCCGCCGGCCACCTCGCCCGCCGCGAACAGCCCCGGCACCCCGACCGTGGCCGCCGTCTCCGAGTCCACGGCCACCCCGCCCATCACGTAGTGGCAGGTCGGCCCGACCTCCATCGGCTCGGCCGTGATGTCCACGTCCGCCAGCTCCTTGAACTGGTGGTACATCGACGGCAGCCGGCGCCGGATCCGCTCCGCCGGCATCCGCGTGGACACGTCGAGGAACACCCCGCCGTGCGGGGAGCCCCGACCGGCCTTCACCTCGGAGTTGATCGCCCGCGCCACCTCGTCGCGCGGCAGCAGCTCGGGGGGACGCCGGTTGCGGTCCGGGTCCTCGTACCAGCGGTCGCCCTCCTCCTCCGTCTCCGCGTACTTCTCCTTGAAGACGTCCGGGACGTAGTCGAACATGAACCGCCGGCCCTCGCTGTTGCGCAGCACCCCGCCGTCGCCGCGCACCGACTCGGTGACGAGGATCCCCTTCACCGAGGGCGGCCAGACCATGCCCGTGGGGTGGAACTGCACGAACTCCATGTTGAGCAGCGGGGCCCCGGCCAGCAGTGCCAGCGCGTGCCCGTCGCCCGTGTACTCCCAGGAGTTGGAGGTGGTCTTGAAGGACTTCCCGATCCCGCCGGTGGCCAGCACCACCGCCGGGGCCTCCAGCACGAAGAAGCGCCCGGACTCCCGCTCGTAGCAGAAGGCGCCCGCTACCCGGCCGCCGCCGTCCTGGAGGATCCGGGTGACCGTGCACTCCTGGAAGACCTTCAGCCGGGCCTCGTGGTCCCCGTGCTCCTTCAGGTCCTCCTGCTGGAGCGCGGTGATCTTCTGCTGGAGGGTGCGGATCAGCTCCAGACCGGTGCGGTCGCCCACGTGCGCGAGGCGCGGGTACTCGTGCCCGCCGAAGTTGCGCTGGGAGATCCGCCCGTCGGGGGTGCGGTCGAACAGCGCCCCCCAGGTCTCCAGCTCCCAGACCCGGTCGGGGGCCTCCTTGGCGTGCAGTTCCGCCATCCGCCACTGGTTGAGGAACTTCCCGCCGCGCATGGTGTCGCGGAAGTGCACCTGCCAGTTGTCGCCGCCGTTGACGTTGCCCATCGAGGCGGCGATCCCGCCCTCCGCCATCACCGTGTGGGCCTTGCCGAACAGCGACTTGCAGATCACCGCCGTACGGGCGCCCCGCTCGCGGGCCTCGATCGCAGCCCGCAGCCCGGCCCCGCCGGCCCCGACCACGACCACGTCCCACTGCTGCCGGTCGACTTGGGTCATGTCAGAAGATCCTCGGGTCGGTGAAGGTTCCGGTCGCGAGCAGGTACACGTAGAAGTCGCAGGCGGCCACGCTGACCAGGGAGGCCCAGGCCAGCTGCATGTGGCGGGAGTTGAGCCGTCCCACCCAGCCCCAGAGGCGGTAGCGCACGGGGTGCTTGGAGAAGTGCTTCAGGCGGCCGCCGATGATGTGCCGGCAGGAGTGGCAGGACAGCGTGTAGGCCCAGATCAGCACGGTGTTGGCGAGGAAGACCAGGCTGCCGAGCCCCATGTGCCCCCAGGCGTACTGTGCATCGCGGAAGGTGAGCACGGTGTCGTACGTGAGGATGGCCGCGACCGGGACCGCCGCGTAGAAGAAATAGCGGTGCATGTTCTGGAAGACCAGCGGGAAGCGGGTCTCGCCGGTGTACTTCGCGTGCGGTTCGGCGACCGCGCAGGCGGGGGGCGAGGCCCAGAAGCCCCGGTAGTAGGCCTTGCGGTAGTAGTAGCAGGTCAGCCGGAAGCCGAGCGGGAAGACCAGGATCAGCAGGGCGGGGGACAGGCCCCACCAGCTGCCGAGGAGCTCCCAGTTGGGCCCTCCCTTCATCGGGACGCAGTTCTCCGCCAGGCAGGGGGAGTAGAAGGGCGAGACGTACGGGGCGGCGTAGTAGTCGGCGTTGGCGAAGGCCCGCCAGGTGGAGTAGACGACGAAGGCGAGTAGTCCGGCCGCGGTGGCGGCGGGGGCCAGCCACCAGCGGTCCGTGCGCAGGTGCCGGGCCGCGATGGCGGCCCGGGAGGCCTCGTGGACGCCGGTGCGCCGCGCGGGGTGTTCGGTTCCTGTGGCCAAGTGGGACTCCGGTGAGGAGTGGGCGAAGGGTGCGCAGGAAGTTCGCAGCGGGGAGGGGGCGGGGGCAGGGGGCTGGTCAGGGGGCGCGGCGGCCGCGGGCGCCGAGCCCCTCGTCGTCGGAGTCCGTCCACAGGGTGCTGTCGTACGGGGTGTCCGGTACGGGGACCATCACGGCGGGGCCGGGGTGCTGCGGGGCGCCGGGGCGGCGCGGGGCCGGGCGGGCGGCCTCCCGCTCCAGCTGCTCGACCTTCTGCGCCAGGGCGTCGAGACGGCGGTGTACGGCGTCCAGATCGTCTTGCAGGGACATGACTTGCCCTCACTTCCGCGAGTTGCGGTGGCAACGCTCATGTGCGCCTGAGAGTGTCGCGCCTCCCGTCCCCGGTTGTGAAGGGACGTGCACCGATTCCGGGCGTGCAGACGCGTCCCGTGCGCCCCTCCCGGCTCCCCTTCCGTCCCCCTCGTGAGGGAGCGCCCCGGGCGTCCCTCCGGTACCGGGGGCGGTTGGTCCGCACGGGTGGGCTTGGCGGCGTGGCGCGTGCGACGTCCGGCGGGCGGGGCGGGGGGCCGGTTTCAGTGGGCGGTGTCACCAGTGTGATCAGCTCCATATACCGCCATCCGTGATCAAGCACGGCCCGCCCGGAGGTGCCCCCCATGCCCCAGCGAAGGCGCAGGTCCCTTGCGCTCCTCACGTCGGGAGTCCTCGCGCTGCCGCTGCTCGCGGGCTGCGGCTCGGGGGAGGACTCGGCCGGGCCCGTGACCGCGCCGCAGGACGTCCGGGCCACGGTCCGGGAGCGGGTGGCCGACGGCGGGGTGCTCCGCTGGGCGGTCGACTCCCTCCCGCCGACCCTGAACGCCTTCCAGGCGGACGCGGACGCCACCACCTCCCGGATCGCGGGGGCCGTGCTGCCGGCCCTGTTCACCCTGGACCGGCGCGGCCGCCCGGTCGCGAACCCGGACTACCTGGAGAAGGCCGAGGTCGTCGACACCGAGCCGCAGCAGGTGGTGCTGTACAAGCTGAACCAGCAGGCGGTGTGGAGCGACGGCCGGGAGATCGGCGCCCCCGACTTCGTCGCCCAGTGGCGGGCCCTGAACGGCCGGGACTCGGCGTACTGGACGGCCCGCAACGCCGGCTACGAGCGGATCGAGAAGATCGAGCGCGGGGCGAACGACCTGGAGGTCAAGGTCACCTTCGCGAAGCCGTACGCCGACTGGCAGTCGCTGTTCACCCCGCTCTACCCCAAGCAGGTCACCGGCACCCCCGAGGCCTTCAACGAGGGGGCCCGTACCGCCCTGAAGGTCACCGCCGGGCCCTTCGCCCTCGGCGCGACCGACAAGAAGAACGCCACGGTCGCCCTGACCCGCAGCCCGCGCTGGTGGGGCGCCCCCGCCAAGCTCGACACGCTGGTGCTGGCCGCGGTCCCGCGGGAGCGGCGCGCCGCCGCCCTCGCCGCCGGGACCGTGGACCTCGCCGAGACCGACCGGGCGGGCGCCGAGCGGATCGCGGCGGCGGCCCGGGAGGCCCGCCGCCCGGCGGCCGGCCCGCCCGCGGCCCGCGGCGCGGCGGCGGGCAGCGCGGCGGCGAAGGCCCTGCGGTCCTGGGCCGTGGCCCACGGCTCGGCCCCCGGGCAGGCGGCGCAGGAGCTGGCGCTGCGCAAGCGCAATGCGGAGGCGGCCCGCCGGTACGCGAGCGAGCAGAGCGCCCTGCGCGGCTACGAGGTCCGCAAGTCCCTGGAGCCCGCGTACACGCAGCTGGCGCTCAACGGGGCCGCCGGTCCGCTGGCCGACGAGCGGGTGCGGCGGGCCGTGGCCCGGGCCCTGGACCGGCAGGCCCTGGCCGAGGTGGTGCTGAAGCCGCTAGGCCTGCCGGCCGCTCCGGTGGGCAGCCACCTGGCCCTGGCGGGCCAGCGGGTGTACGCGGACAACAGCGGGGCCCTCGGCGGCCAGGACGCCCGGGCGGCGCAGGCGCTGCTCGCGGACGCGGGCTGGCGCCGGGGCGCCCCGCTGGCCACGGCCCCGAAGGACGCCCGGGCGGGCTCCGAGACCGCGGCCCGGGACGATTCGAAGACCCCGGCGGGCGGCTCCGGGCGCGGCGACGGCACCGGGAACGACGGGCTGTACATCGTCGGCGACGAGGACGGCGCCAACGGGGACCGGTCGGGCGGCCCGTACGGCGAGGCCTACGGGTACGCGGACGCGGCCGGCGCCGCCGACGGCGAGGTCGTCGACGCGGACACCGCCGCCGAGCGCCGGGGCGGCCCGGCCGTGATGGTCCCGGCCCCGCTGGCCGCCGCGCAGGGCGGCGCCCTGCGCGACCAGGCGGCGCAGCTGGCCGGGGGCGCGCTGGACGGGGGCGCGCTGGACGACGGCAAGAAGTCGGCCGACGAGGGGGCCGCGGCCCCGCGGGCCGCCGCCCCGCAGGCCTCCCAGGCCCCCGGGCCCGCCCCCCAGTCCCGTACCTCCGGGGCCCGGCTGGCCAAGGACGGCAAGGCGCTGACCCTGCGCTTCGTCCTGCCGTCCGGGCCGGGCTCGGAGCCGCTGCGGGCGGTGGGGGAGCGGATCGCGCAGATGCTGGAGCGGATCGGGGTCGGCACGGAGCTGACCAAGGTCGCGGACGACAGCTTCTTCAAGGACCACATCGCCTCGGGCCAGTACGACCTGGCGCTGTACTCCTGGCCCGCCTCGGCCTTCCCCGCCACCGACGCCCGGCCGATCTTCGCGAAGCCGGAGCCGGCGGCGGACGGCTCGCTGCTGGTGGAGCAGAACTACACCCGGGTCGGCACCGACCACATCGACCAGCTGTTCGACCAGGCCCTCGGGGAGCTGGACGCGGAGCAGTCGAAGGAGCTCATGCGCAAGGCGGACGCCCGGATCTGGGCGGCGGCCGGCTCCATCCCCCTCTACCAGCGGCCCGAGATCGTCGCGGTGAAGAAGGGTGTGGTCAACGCGGGCGCCTTCGGCCTCGGCACCCCCCGCTATCAGGACATCGGCTGGAAGAAGCCGTCTGCCGGACCTGCCGGGCAGAAGCAGTGAAGACGGGGTGAAGGCCCCGGGGAGGCTCCCCGGGCAAGCTCAGATGTGGCTCAAAATCCTTGCCCGCCGGCGATCCCGGCGGGCAGGGTTCGTTCCACCCATTGACCCGGAGTCCGCGGCCCCCTCCTGCCGCCGGGCCCCTCCGCTCCCCCTCCGCGCCGGCGGATGCGCCACCCCCGCCCGGAACCCCTCCGGACCTGCGCCTCCGTACCCCCCGAGACCTCCCCGGACCCCGGCGGGCGCGGGCCGCGAACCCGCGCGCAACGGGCCGCGAACACCCGGCGACACCCCGGTGAAACTCCAGTCGCCCGGCCTCTTGACAGCCCCCCGGCAGGCGGTTCCCGCCATCACGCGTACGATGGGGTAAGGCCGTGGCAGGTTTTCCGCCCGGCGGGCTCGCGTGCCGGACCGTACGCGACGCCAATCCACGATCCGGGAGAAGCGCCGAAGTATGCCCACGCGCCACGATATTCGTAACGTCGCCATCGTCGCCCACGTCGACCACGGCAAGACGACCATCGTCGACGCCATGCTCAAGCAGGCCGGTGCCTTCGCCGCCCACCAGCAGCTCGACGACCGCATGATGGACTCGAACGACCTGGAGCGTGAGAAGGGCATCACGATCCTCGCCAAGAACACGGCGGTGAAGTACCACCCCAAGGACGGCGGGGCGCCCATCACGATCAACATCATCGACACCCCCGGCCACGCCGACTTCGGTGGCGAGGTCGAGCGCGGCCTGTCGATGGTCGACGCGGTCGTCCTGCTCGTGGACGCGTCCGAGGGTCCGCTGCCGCAGACCCGCTTCGTGCTCCGCAAGGCCCTCCAGCAGCGCAAGCCGGTCATCCTCTGCATCAACAAGACGGACCGCCCGGACTCCCGGATCGACGAGGTCGTCAACGAGACGTACGACCTCTTCCTCGACCTGGACGCCGACGAGGACCAGATCGAGTTCCCGATCGTCTACGCCTGCGGCCGTGACGGCATCGCCTCGCTGACCAAGCCGGAGGACGGCACCGTCCCCGCCGACAGCGAGAACCTGGAGCCGTTCTTCTCGGCGATCCTCGAGCACGTCCCGGCCCCGGTGTACGACGAGTCCGCCCCGCTCCAGGCCCACGTCACCAACCTGGACGCCGACAACTTCCTCGGCCGCATCGCGCTGCTCCGCGTCGAGCAGGGCGAGCTGCGCAAGGGCCAGACGGTCGCGTGGATCAAGCGCGACGGCTCGGTCTCCAACGTCCGCATCACCGAGCTGATGATGACCGAGGCCCTGACCCGCAAGCCGGCCGAGGTGGCGGGCCCCGGTGACATCTGCGCCGTGGCCGGCATCCCCGACATCATGATCGGCGAGACCCTGGCCGACCCGGAGAACCCGATCGCCCTCCCGCTGATCACGGTGGACGAGCCGGCCATCTCCATGACCATCGGCACCAACACCTCCCCGCTGGTCGGCCGCGGCGGCACCGGCAAGGGCGCCGACGCCAAGGCCGCGGTCAAGGACCGCAAGGTCACCGCCCGCCAGGTCAAGGACCGCCTCGACCGCGAGCTCATCGGCAACGTCTCCCTGCGCGTGCTCGAGACCGAGCGCCCGGACGCCTGGGAGGTCCAGGGCCGCGGTGAGCTCGCGCTCGCCATCCTGGTCGAGCAGATGCGCCGCGAGGGCTTCGAGCTGACCATCGGCAAGCCCCAGGTCGTCACCCGCGAGGTCGACGGCAAGACCCACGAGCCCGTCGAGCGCATGACCATCGACGTGCCCGAGGAGCACATGGGCGCGGTCACGCAGCTCATGGGCGTCCGCAAGGGCCGCATGGACAACATGTCCAACCACGGCTCCGGCTGGGTCCGCATGGAGTTCGTCGTCCCGTCCCGCGGCCTCATCGGCTTCCGTACGGAGTTCCTGACCCAGACCCGCGGCACCGGCATCGCGCACTCGATCCACGAGGGCCACGAGCCGTGGTTCGGCCAGCTCCAGACCCGCAACAACGGCTCCCTGGTCGCCGACCGCGCCGGTGCGGTCACCGCCTTCGCGATGACCAACCTCCAGGAGCGCGGCGTGCTGTTCACCGACCCCGGCACCGAGGTGTACGAGGGCATGATCGTCGGCGAGAACTCGCGCTCCGACGACATGGACGTGAACATCACCAAGGAGAAGAAGCTCACGAACATGCGCTCCTCCTCCGCCGACTCCTTCGAGGCGATCGTCCCGCCGCGCAAGCTCTCGCTGGAGCAGTCCCTGGAGTTCTGCCGCGACGACGAGTGCGTCGAGGTGACCCCGGAGGCCGTGCGCATCCGCAAGGTCGTCCTGGACCAGAAGGAGCGTTCGCGCACCGCCTCGCGCGCCAAGCGCTAGGCTGCACGCGCGTCGAGCACGCGCGTTGTTCTTCTCACAGCCCGCCCCCGGTACGGATCCGTACCGGGGGCGGGCTGTTCACGTTTGTCAAACGGATTGTTGCATTCACTTGTCCGACTATCGAGCGTCACGCTCCGGAACGTGCGCTAACCGTCCGTTTCGGGTGTGTCTGTCTGTGATCCATATGTCCGGATTTCGGTTTTCGGCCCCTGATTGATGTTGTGAAAACGAGACCACTTAAGTGTGGTTTACGGTCTGGCGGTCCCCGAGGATGGCTCCATTGAGCTCGGGTCAATGGGTCAAGCGCTGTGGGGAGCGCCGACTCACGAGCACACTCGGGACACCGGTCCAACTCGCCGTCAGGGGTGTCGGCGAACGGTCCACGTCCCTCATGTCGAACAGTGGACTCATGAGGAGGAAACCCATGCGTGGTGCCAAGAGCGCCAAGTGGGTGTCGGGCGCGATCGTCGTCGCCCTGGCCGCTACCGCCTGTGGCGGCAGCAAGGACGAGAGCAAGCCGGAGGGCGCCGGCAAGGGCACCTTCAGCCTGAACATCGCCGAGCCCAAGCGACTGGTCCCCCAGTCGGCGACCGAGTCCGGCGGTTCGCAGGTCCTTTCCGGCCTGTTCACCCCGCTGGTCGAGTTCGACGCGAAGAACCAGCCGGTGCTGGCGGCCGCGGAGTCCATCGAGACCAAGGACAACAAGGTCTGGACGATCAAGCTCAAGGACGCGACCTGGCACGACAACACCAAGGTCACCGCCAAGGACTACGTCGCCGCCTGGAACTGGGGCGCCTACGGCCCCAACGCCGCTGACGGCAACTACTTCTTCGCCACGATCGACGGCTACGAGGCCATGAACCCGGCCGACCCGGACGGCGAGGAGGGCCCGAAGAAGGCCCCCGAGCCCACGGCCAAGGAGCTGAAGGGCCTGAAGGCCCTGGACGACAAGACCATCGAGGTCACGCTGTCCGCTCCGTTCGCGGGCTACAAGTCCGTCCTCGGCTACACCGTCTTCTACCCGATGCCGGCCTCTGCGATCGCCGACATCAAGAAGTACGAGGAAGCCCCCATCGGCCAGGGCCCGTTCCAGATGGACGGCAAGTGGGACCACGACAAGGCCATCAAGGTCAAGGCGTTCCCCGGCTACAAGCTCGGTGACAAGCCGAAGGTCGACGGCGTCGAGTTCCGGATCTACCAGGACCAGAACACCGCGTACAACGACCTGCTGGCCAACAACCTCGACGTCGTGGACCAGATCCCGACCGAGGTCATGGGCACCGCGCCCACCGAGCTGGGCGACCGCTTCAAGACCTCGCCGGCGTCCACCTTCCAGTTCGTCGCCTTCCCGACGTACGACAAGAAGTTCTCGGACCCGCGCGTGCGCAAGGCCATCTCCATGGCCATCAACCGCGACGAGATCATCAAGGTCGTCTTCCAGGGCTCGCAGTCCTCGGCCGACGCCTTCGTCTCCCCGGTCGTGAGCGGCTACCGCAAGGGCGCCTGCGGCGAGGCCTGCAAGTTCGACCCGGTTGCCGCCAAGAAGCTCCTCACCGAGGCCGGCGGCATCGAGGGCAACAAGATCAACATCGGCCACAACGCCGATGGCGGTCACGAGCAGTGGATCAACGCCACCTGCGACCAGCTGAAGAAGAACCTCGGCATCGAGTGCGTCGGCACCGCGGTCCCGAAGTTCGCCGAGCTGCTCAAGCAGGTCGAGGAGAAGAAGTTCTCCGGCATGTTCCGCATGGGCTGGATCATGGACTACCCGTCCATGGAGAACTACCTCGGCCCGCTGTACTCCACCGGTGGTTCCTCCAACTACTACGGCTACAGCAACAAGGAGTTCGACAAGCTGGTCCAGGAGGGCCGCGAGGCGAGCACCGAGGCTGAGGCCATGGGCAAGTGGCAGATCGCCGAGGACATCCTCGCGAAGGACGTCCCCGTGATCCCGCTGCGCTTCGGCAAGAACGTCTTCGGTCACTCGACCAAGGTCAAGAACGTCGAGCTGAACCTGTTCAACCAGGTCGAGCTCACCAAGGTCGAGAAGTCCTGACCGACGACTAAGTCGTCGTCGCAGAACCACAGCAGGGCTTGACGGCGGGGGGCGGCTCACAAGCCGCCCCCCGTCGTTCCCACGAGGAGGAACCATGGGCCGCTACGTCGCCAGACGGCTGCTCCAGATGCTCCCGGTCATCATCGGGACCACCTTTCTGGTCTTCGCTCTCGTCACCGCCATGGGCGGTGACCCGGTACAGAACCTGTACGGAGAGCGTCCGGTACCGGAGAGTGTCAGAACTGCGCTGACCGCGCAGTACCACTTGGACGAATCGCTGCCCGTCCGGTACGGCTACTACCTGCTCGGCCTGGTGCAGGGCGACTTCGGGCTCAGCCTCAGCGGCTCTCGTCCCATCAGCGAAATGATCGCCGACGCCTGGCCCGAGACCCTGAAGATCGCGGGCATCGCCTTCGTCTTCGAGATGGTCATCGGCGTGGCCGCCGGCGTGATGGCAGGCATGAAGCGCGGCAAGTTCCTGGACAACGTGGTGCTGCTCTCCACGCTGACCGTCATCGCCGTGCCGATCTTCGTGCTCGGCCAGGCCGCCCAGATCTTCCTGGGCGTCAAGGCCGGCGTCTTCCCGGTCTCCGGGACCAACGAGGGCTTCATGAGCTACATGCTGCCGGGCCTCGTGCTCGGATCGGTGTCGCTCGCGTACATCGCCCGTCTCGCCCGCGCTTCGGTCGCGGAGAACCTGCGCATGGACTACGTGCGCACGGCCAAGGCCAAGGGCCTCTCGCCCGCGCGCATCACCGGCGTGCACGTGCTGCGCAACTCGCTCATCCCCGTGGTCACCTACCTCGGAGCCGACCTCGGCTCCCTCATGGGCGGTGCGATCGTCACCGAGCGGATCTTCAACATCCCCGGTGTCGGCTACAACCTCTTCAAGGCCATCCAGATCGAGGACGGTCCGGCGCTCGTCGGCTTCGTCACCCTGCTGGTCATCGTGTACGTGGTGATGGCGCTCGTCGTGGACCTCCTGTACGCCGTGCTCGACCCGAGGATTCGCTATGCCTGACGCAACCAACACCTCCGTCCTCGAACCGGGGCAGCCCGCGCCCGTCGTGGACAAGGCAGCCGACGCCTCGGCGTCGAAGCCGCGCAGCCTCCTCCAGGACGCGCTCCGGGACCTGGTGCGCCAGCCGCTGTTCCTGATCGCCTCCGGCATCATCGCCCTGCTGCTCGCCATGGCCGCGTTCCCGACGCTCTTCACGAGCGCCGACCCGCAGCTGTGCGAACTCTCCCGCTCGCTGCAGGGACCCAGTGCCGACGCCTGGTTCGGATACGACGCCCGCGGCTGCGACGTGTACGCGCGCACCATCCACGGCACCCGCACCTCGATCACCGTCGGTGTGCTCGCCACCCTCGGGTCGGCGGCCATCGCCCTGATCCTCGGCCTGGTCTCCGGCTTCTACGGCGGCTGGATCGACTCGGTCATATCCCGTGGCACGGACATCGTCATGGGTATTCCGTTCCTCGTCGGCGCCATCGTCATCCTCAACAGCTTCCGTGACGGCGACGGCGTGCGCACCGGCGGCATCTGGGGCGTGCTCACCGCGCTGACCCTGCTCGGCTGGATGAGCATGGCGCGCATCATGCGCTCCACGGTCATCCAGGCCAAGGAGTCGGACTACGTGACGGCCGCCCGCTCGCTGGGCGCCTCCACCACGCGCATGATGTTCCGCCACGTGCTGCCCAACGCCATGACCCCGCTGATCGTCCTCGTGACCATGTCGCTCGGTGTGATCATCTCCGTCGAGGCCACGCTGAGCTTCCTCGGCGTCGGCATCCAGGAGCCGACCATGTCCTGGGGCGTCATGATCAACCAGTCGCTGGGCCGGATCCGCGAGGCGCTGCACCCGCTGCTCTTCCCGGCGGGATTCGTCAGCGTCACCGTCCTCGCGTTCATCATGCTCGGCGACGCGGTCCGCGACGCCCTCGACCCCAAGCTGCGCTGAGGGAGGCGTACGTGACCATCATCGAAGAGACCGCGGGCGTCCCCGCCCCCCGCAGCGGCGAGACCGGTCCGCTGCTCGAAGTCCGTGACCTGCACGTCGAGTTCCACACCCGCGAGGGCGTGGCCAAGGCGGTCAACGGAGTCAACTACAGCGTCAGCGCCGGCGAGACCCTCGCCGTCCTCGGCGAGTCTGGCTCCGGCAAGTCCGTGACCGCCCAGGCGATCATGGGCATCCTCGACATGCCGCCCGGCAAGATCCCCCAGGGGCAGATCCTGTTCCGGGGCCAGGACATGCTGGCCATGTCCGAGCCGGAGCGCCGGAAGATCCGCGGCCGCCACATCGCGATGATCTTCCAGGACGCGCTGTCCTCGCTGAACCCCGTCCTGACCGTCGGCTACCAGCTCGGCGAGATGTTCCGGGTCCACCAGGGCATGTCGAAGAAGGACTCCCTGGCCAAGGCCGTGGAGCTGATGGACCGGGTGAAGATCCCGGCCGCCAAGGCCCGCATCGGCGACTACCCGCACCAGTTCTCGGGCGGTATGCGCCAGCGCATCATGATCGCCATGGCCCTGGCCCTCGAGCCGGACCTGATCATCGCCGACGAGCCCACCACGGCCCTCGACGTGACCGTCCAGGCCCAGGTCATGGACCTGCTCGCGGAGCTCCAGCGCGAGATGAACATGGGTCTGATCCTGATCACCCACGACCTCGGCGTCGTCGCCGACGTCGCGGACAAGATCGCTGTCATGTACGCCGGCCGGATCGTCGAGACCGCCCCGGTCCACGAGATCTACAAGCGCCCGTCGCACCCGTACACCAAGGGTCTGCTGGACTCCATCCCGCGGCTCGACCGCAAGGGCGAGGAGCTCTTCGCGATCAAGGGCCTGCCGCCCAACCTCCTGCGTATCCCGAGCGGTTGCGCCTTCAACCCGCGCTGCACCGCCGCGCAGGACATCTGCCGCACCGAGGTGCCCCCGCTCCACGCGGTCACCGAGCTGGACGGGCGCGAGCTGCCCGGCCGCAACAGCGCGTGCCACTTCTGGAAGGAGACGATCCATGGCTGACCTGAACAAGGGCGAGCCGATCCTCCAGGTGCGCAACCTGGTCAAGCACTTCCCGCTGACCCAGGGCATCCTGTTCAAGAAGCAGGTCGGCGCGGTCAAGGCCGTCGACGGCATCTCCTTCGACCTGTACCAGGGCGAGACCCTGGGCATCGTGGGCGAGTCCGGCTGCGGCAAGTCCACCGTCGCCAAGCTCCTGATGAACCTGGAGCGGGCCACCGCGGGCGAGATCTTCTACAAGGGCCAGGACATCACCAAGCTGTCCGGGCGCGCGCTGAAGGCCGTACGCCGGAACATCCAGATGGTGTTCCAGGACCCGTACACCTCGCTCAACCCCCGTATGACGGTGGGCGACATCATCGGCGAGACCTTCGAGATCCACCCCGAGGTGGCCCCGAAGGGCGACCGGCGCCGCAAGGTGCAGGACCTCCTCGACGTGGTGGGCCTGAACCCGGAGTACATCAACCGCTACCCGCACCAGTTCTCCGGCGGTCAGCGCCAGCGCATCGGCATCGCCCGCGGCCTCGCGCTCAACCCCGAGATCATCATCTGCGACGAGCCGGTCTCCGCCCTGGACGTGTCCGTCCAGGCGCAGGTCATCAACCTGATGGAGAAGCTCCAGGACGAGTTCAACCTGTCCTACATCTTCATCGCGCACGACCTGTCGATCGTCCGGCACATCTCGGACCGCGTGGGCGTCATGTACCTCGGCAAGATGGCCGAGATCGGTACGGACGCGCAGATCTACGACCACCCGACGCACCCCTACACCCAGGCGCTGCTGTCGGCCGTCCCGGTCCCCGACCCGGAGGCCCGCGAGGGCCGCGACCGGATCATCCTCACCGGCGACGTCCCCTCGCCGGCCAACCCGCCGTCGGGCTGCCGCTTCCGCACCCGCTGCTGGAAGGCCGAGGAGAAGTGCTCGACCGAGGTCCCGCTGCTCGCGGTGCCGACCCGGTTCCAGGGCTCGGCCTCGCCGGCCGCGCACGAGTCCGCGTGCCACTTCGCCGAGGAGCGGGCCGTCCTGTCGGCCTGATCCCCGGATGAGCGCGAGGGCGCCCGGACCGCAGCCGCGGTCCGGGCGCCCTCGCGCTTTCGCCCCCCGCCTGCGGCGCGGCCGGAAAAATCGCATTGCCCCGGCCCCCGCCGGGATAAGAGAGTGGGCGGATGCTGACCGTACGCCCCGCCGGGCCCGCCGACGCCCCCGAGATCTGCGCCCTGCGCAATGCAGTGGACATGATCGAGATCGGCCGCCCCGACACCGACCTGCACGAGGTCGAGTCCGACCTGCTGCACCCCGAGCAGGACCTCGCCAACGACTCCTGGCTGGCCTTCCAGGACGGCAAGCTGGTCTCGTACGCCATCCTGTGGTGCGACGGGGACCCGGAGCGCATCGACTCCGACCACTACGTGCTCCCCGAGCACCAGGACGCGGGGGAGCACCTGCTCGCCCTGCTGGAGGCCCGCTCCCTGGAGCGCTCCCGCGCCGGCGGCGCCGAGCGCTCCGTGCTCCACCTCAACCTGGCCTCCGAGCCCACCACCGAGCCGGCGCGGCTCACCGCCCGCGGCTGGCGCCGGGTCCGCCGCCACCAGGTCATGACCCGGGCCCTGTCCCCGGCCGCCGACCCGCTGCCGGAGCCCCCCGCCGGGCTCACCCTGCGCGACTGCACCGCCGAGGAGGACCGGCGGCTGGCGCACGCCCTGCTGCAGGAGGCCTTCGCCGACCACTTCGACCACAGCCCGCGCACCTACGAGCAGTGGCTCGCGGACCTGGACGGGGGCCGGCTCGACTGGTCCCTGGTGTGGATCGCCTCCCTGGAGGGGCACGGCGACGTCGGCGCGCTGCTCAGCCGCGACGACCGGGCCTCCATGGCCTGGGTGCGCAACATCGGCGTGCGCAAGGGGCTGCGCGGCAAGGGCATCGGCAGCCACCTCCTCAAGCACGCCTTCGGGGTGTACGCCGCCCGCGGCCGGGAGACCCTGGGCCTGGGCGTGGACACGCTGAACGCCTCCGGGGCCCTCGGGCTGTACGAGGCGCACGGGATGCGGCTGCACTACGGGGTGGACACCTGGGAGGTCACCCTGACCTGAGCGCGGCGCGGACGGCCCCGCCGAGGACGGCCGTCACCCGGGTGATACCTCCTCCCGCACGGGCGCGCATAAAGTGCGATACCACCCGTTCTGGGGTGACATTGGCTCCTAAGTACGACCAAGCAGGACTTGGGAGCCATGAGGAGGCACTCCATGCGCGGAGCCACCCACGCCAAGTGGGCCGCATGTGCAGTCGCCGTCGCCCTGGGGGCGACGGCCTGCGGCGGCGGGGACGACAGCGGCGGAGGTGACGGCGCCGGCATCGTGAGCTCTTCGTGGGGCGACCCCCAGAACCCGCTGGAGCCGGCGAACACCAACGAGGTCCAGGGCGGCAAGGTCCTCGACATGCTCTTCCGGGGCCTCAAGAGGTACGACCCGAAGACGGGCGAGGCCCTCGACATGGTCGCCGAGAAGATCGAGACCACGGACCAGCAGAACTTCACCGTCACCCTGAAGGACGGCTGGAAGTTCAGCAACGGCGAGGCGGTGACCGCGCAGTCCTTCGTCGACGCCTGGAACTACGGCGCCGACGTGCGCAACAAGCAGAACAACTCGCCCTTCTTCTCGGACATCGTCGGCTACGAGGACGTGCACCCGGAGACCGGCGAACCCAAGTCCAAGACGATGAAGGGCCTGGTGGTCAAGGACCCCAAGACCTTCACGGTCGCCCTCAAGGAGAAGTTCTCCACCTGGCCGGAGACCCTCGGCTACCAGGCCTACTCCCCGCTCCCCAAGGCCTTCTTCACCGACCACGCCGCCTGGCTGGACAAGCCCATCGGCAACGGCCCCTACACGGTGGAGTCGTACACCAAGGGCACCGGCATGAAGCTGCGCAAGTGGGACGGCTACACCGGCGCCGACAAGGCCCAGAACGGCGGCGTCGACCTCAAGGTCTACACCGACAACAACACGGCGTACACCGACCTGATCGCGGGCAACCTCGACCTCGTCGACGACGTGCCCTCCCAGCAGCTGAAGAACGTCAAGAACGACCTCGGCGACCGGTACATCAACCAGCCCGCCCTGATCATCCAGACGGTGGTCTTCCCGCTGTACGACCCCGCCTGGAACAAGGCCGGCATGGAGAAGGTCCGCCGCGGCATCTCCATGGCGGTCAACCGCGAGGAGATCACCAAGCAGATCTTCCAGAACACCCGCACCCCCGCCAAGGACTGGACCTCGCCGGCCCTCGGCGACAAGGGCGGCTACAAGGACACCGTCTGCGGCGAGGCCTGCACGTACAACCCCGCCGAGGCCAAGAAGCTCATCCAGGAGGGCGGCGGCCTGCCCGGCGGCAAGATGACCCTGACCTCCAACGTGGACACCGGCTCGCACCGCGAGTGGATGGACGCCGTCTGCAACAGCATCAACAACGCCCTCGGCGCCGGACCCGTCTGCACGGTCAACCCCGTCGGCACCTTCGCGGACTTCCGCAACCAGGTCAGCAACAACAAGATGACCGGCCCCTTCCGCTCCGGCTGGCAGGCCGACTACCCGCTGATCCAGAACTTCCTGGAGCCCCTCTACTACACGGGCGCCTCCTCCAACTACGGGAAGTTCAGCAACAAGCAGTTCGACAGCCTGATCGACCAGGCCAACCAGGAGAGCGACCCGGCCGCGGCCATCGCCAAGTTCCAGCAGGCCGAGGCGATCCTCGCCGAGCAGATGCCGGCCATCCCCCTCTGGTACCAGAACGGCAGCGCCGGCTACGCCGAGCGGCTCTCCGACGTGGCCCTGAACCAGTTCAGCGTCCCCGTGTACGACCAGATCAAGGTCGGCTGACCCGCCCCGACCCCCGTCCGGAGCCGGGACCCGCCGCAGCGCCCCCCGGGGCGGCGGCGGCCCGGCCCCGCGCACCCCGGCAGCTCCGCCCCCCTTCGACACGGAGGCCTCGTGGGACGCTACGTGATCCGGCGGCTGCTCCAGATGATCCCGGTGTTCATCGGCAGCACGTTCCTCATCTTCTTCATGGTGTACGCGCTCGGCGACCCCGTCGCGGCCCTCTTCGGCGACAAGGCCCCCGACCCGGCCACCGCCGCGCGCATCCGCAAGGACCTCTACCTCGACCAGCCCCTGTGGAAGCAGTACCTGCACTACATGGGCCAGATCTTCCAGGGCGACTTCGGCACCGCCTTCAACGGCCAGAAGGTCACCGAGCTGATGGCCTCGGCCTTCCCCGTCACCCTGCGCCTGACGATGGTCGCGATCTTCTTCGAGATCGTCATCGGCATCACCTTCGGGGTCGTCAGCGGACTGCGCCGCGGCCGCGCCGTCGACACCACCCTGCTCGTGCTCACCCTCATCGTGATCTCCGTGCCGACCTTCGTCACCGGCTACCTGCTCCAGTACCTCCTCGGCGTCAAATGGGGCTGGGTGCGGCCCACCGTCTCCTCCGACGCCCCCCTCAACGAGCTGATCCTGCCCGGCATCGTGCTGGCCCTGGTCTCCCTCGCCTACGTCACCCGGCTCACCCGCACCTCGATCGCCGAGAACGTGAAGGCCGACTACGTCCGCACCGCCACCGCCAAGGGCCTGCCCCGCCGCCGCGTGGTCACCCGCCACCTGCTGCGCAACTCCCTGATCCCCGTGGTCACCTTCATCGGCACCGACATCGGCGCCCTCATGGGCGGGGCCATCGTCACCGAGCGGATCTTCAACATCCACGGCGTGGGCTACCAGCTCTACCAGGGCATCCTGCGCAACAACGCCCCCACCGTGGTCGGCTTCGTCACCATCCTGGTGATCGTCTTCCTGCTCGCGAACCTGCTCGTCGACCTGCTCTACGCGGTCCTGGACCCGAGGATCCGTTATGCCTGAGCCGTACGACCCGCTGCAGCCCGGCAAGCACGAGGCCATCGCCCCCACCGGACAGGGCGGAGTCATGGACCTGGCGCTGGAGGAGGCCGAGAGCCTGGAGAAGTCCCTCGAACCCGGCGGCGGCCCCGCCGGCAAGACGGAGAAGCCCCGCTCCCTGTGGTCCGACGCCTGGCACCAGCTGCGCCGCAACCCCGTCTTCATCATCTCCTCGCTGCTGATCCTCTTCCTCGTGGTCATCTCGATCTGGCCCCAGCTGATCGCCGGCGGCGACCCCCTCCAGTGCGACCTGTCCAAGTCCCAGCAGGGCTCCGAGCCCGGCCACCCCTTCGGGTACGACACCCAGGGCTGCGACGTGTACACCCGCACCGTCTACGGGGCCCGCGCCTCGATCACCGTCGGCGTCTGCGCCACCCTCGGCGCGGCCCTGCTCGGCTCGCTGCTCGGCGGGCTCGCCGGGTTCTTCGGCGGCTGGTGGGACTCGCTGCTCTCCCGGATCGCCGACATCTTCTTCGGCATCCCCGTGGTCCTCGGCGGCCTGGTCTTCCTGTCCGTGGTCACCAGCAGCACCGTCTGGCCCGTGGTCGGCTTCATCGTGCTGCTCGGCTGGCCGCAGATCGCCCGCATCGCCCGCGGCTCCGTCATCACCGCCAAACAGAACGACTACGTGCAGGCCGCCCGCGCCCTCGGCGCCGGCAGCGGGCGGATGCTGCTGCGGCACGTCGCGCCCAACGCCGTCGCGCCCGTGATCGTCGTCGCCACCATCGCCCTGGGCACGTACATCGCCCTGGAGGCCACCCTGTCCTTCCTCGGCGTGGGCCTGCGCCCGCCCACCGTCTCCTGGGGCATCGACATCTCCAACGCCGCGCCGCAGATCCGCAACGCGCCCCACATGCTCCTCTACCCGGCCGGGGCGCTCAGCCTGACCGTGCTGGCGTTCATCATGCTCGGCGACGCGGTGCGCGACGCCCTCGACCCCAAGCTGCGCTGAGGAGTTGGGCACCATGCTGCTCGAAGTCCGCGACCTGCACGTGGAATTCAAGACGAGGGACGGGGTCGCCAAGGCGGTCAACGGGGTCAACTACTCGGTCGGCGAGGGCGAGACCCTGGCCGTGCTCGGCGAGTCCGGCTCCGGCAAGTCGGTGACCGCCCAGGCCGTGATGGGCATCCTCGACATGCCCCCCGGCCGGATCCCGCAGGGCGAGATCCTCTTCAAGGGCAGGGACCTGCTGAAGATGAAGGAGGACGAGCGCCGCAAGGTCCGCGGGGCCGAGATGGCCATGATCTTCCAGGACGCCCTGTCCTCCCTCAACCCGGTCCTGACCGTGGGCGCGCAACTGGGCGAGATGTTCGAGGTCCACCGCGGGATGTCCCGCAAGGACGCCCGGGCCAAGGCCGTGGAGCTGATGGACCGGGTGAAGATCCCCGCGGCCAAGCAGCGGGTCGGCGACTACCCGCACCAGTTCTCCGGCGGAATGCGCCAGCGCATCATGATCGCCATGGCGCTGGCCCTCGAACCCTCCCTGATCATCGCGGACGAACCCACCACCGCCCTCGACGTGACCGTCCAGGCCCAGGTCATGGACCTGCTGGCCGAGCTCCAGCGCGAGCTGAACATGGGGCTGATCCTGATCACCCACGACCTCGGCGTGGTCGCCGACGTGGCCGACAAGATCGCCGTGATGTACGCGGGCCGGATCGTCGAGGCCGCCCCCGTCCACGAGATCTACAGGGCCCCCGCCCACCCCTACACCCGCGGCCTCCTCGACTCCATCCCGCGCCTGGACCAGAAGGGCCAGGAGCTGTACGCGATCAAGGGCCTGCCCCCCAACCTGCTGGCCATCCCGCCCGGCTGCGCCTTCAACCCGCGCTGCCCGATGGCCCGGCCGGTCTGCCGCACGGACGTCCCGCCGCTGGCCGAGGTGACGGAATCCCCCGTGCCGCGCAGCAGCGCCTGCTTCTTCTGGAAGGAGTGCCTCCATGCCTGAGGCCATTCTCGAAGTGAAGGACCTGGTCAAGCACTTCCCGCTGACCCAGGGCATCCTCTTCAAGAAGCAGGTCGGCGCGGTCAAGGCGGTGGACGGGGTCTCCTTCGAGCTCAGGGCCGGCGAGACCCTCGGCATCGTCGGGGAGTCGGGCTGCGGCAAGTCCACGGTCGCCAAGATGCTGGTCAACCTGGAGAAGCCGACGGCCGGTTCGATCTCCTACAAGGGCGAGGACATCACCCGGATGTCCGGACGGGCCCTGAAGGCCGTACGCCGCAACATCCAGATGGTCTTCCAGGACCCGTACACCTCGCTCAATCCGCGCATGACCGTCGGCGACATCATCGGGGAGCCGTACGAGATCCACCCCGAGGTGGCCCCCAAGGGCGACCGGCGCCGCAAGGTGCAGGACCTCCTCGACGTGGTCGGCCTCAACCCCGAGTACATCAACCGCTACCCGCACCAGTTCTCCGGCGGCCAGCGCCAGCGCATCGGCATCGCCCGCGGGCTGGCCCTCCAGCCGGAGATCATCGTGGCGGACGAGCCGGTATCCGCGCTCGACGTCTCGGTGCAGGCGCAGGTGGTCAACCTGCTGGAGCGGCTCCAGGCCGAGTTCAGCCTGTCGTACGTGTTCATCGCGCACGACCTGTCGATCGTCCGGCACATCTCCGACCGGGTCGGCGTGATGTACCTCGGCAAGGTGGTGGAGATCGGCACCGACACGGAGATCTACGACCACCCCACCCACCCGTACACCCAGGCCCTGCTGTCCGCCGTGCCCGTCCCCGACCCCGGGGCCCGCGCCCACCGCGAGCGGATCATCCTCACCGGGGACGTCCCCTCGCCGGCCAACCCGCCCTCGGGCTGCCGCTTCCGCACCCGCTGCTGGAAGGCCGAGGAGCGCTGCGCGCAGGAGGTGCCGCTGCTCGCGGTCCCCGAGGTGTTCCGGCGCACCGGCGGGCCCGCGGCCCACCCCTCGGCCTGCCACTTCGCCGCCGAGAAGCAGGTGGTCCCGCAGGGGGGCGAGCTCACGCCCCCGCCCGCGCCCCTGCCCGGCACCGCGGCCGGCGGCCCCGGGTACGGGGAGCCGGCGGACGGCGGGACTCCGGGCGGGGGCGCCGCGCAGGAGGGGGGCCCGGGTCCGGATCCGGCCTGAGCCGGACCCGCCGGGATCCGGAAGGGACGGAGCTACGCGCCCCCGCCCGCGCAGGAACCCTGCGCCCGGGGGCTCGCGACCGCCGCGCGCCAGGCCGCCTCGGCCGCGTCCGAGCGCTTGCCGCTGGCCGGCTCGGCGGCCGTCATCCGGTAGTCGCCCGGGCCCTCGGCCGCCGCCGAGAAGGCGACGACGTAGCGGCTGCCGGGCTTGAGCAGGTGCTCGTACGGGCCGATGCCGGTGGTGTACGAGCCGCCGTCCCCGTTCTCCGCGACGAACTGGGCCAGCTCGATCCTGGGCGGGAGCGAGCCCTTCAGCGTCCGGTCCACCTTCAGGGTGGAGGCCAGCCAGCCCGCGTTGTCGGTCTGCGGGGCCCGCTCGTAGCCGCCCCGCCGCTCCACGCTGACCAGCGCCACGTACTCGGCGGAGTGGGTCAGGTACTCGCGCTTCGAGGTGTCCCCGGCGCAGGCGGGCGCGGACTGCGCACCCCCGCGGGCCTCCCCGCCGCCGTCGCCGTCCCCGTACGCCGTGTACGCGAACGCCGCCGCAGCGCCCAACAGCACCACACCGGCCAGCGCCGGCACCACTATCCTCATCCGCCTCATCCGTCCCGGGGTCGCTCCTCAGCGCATTGCATCACACGGACGGGCGATGCGGAGCGCGCGGGACCGCGCCCCCGCGGCCGGATTCCCCGCCTGCCGGAGGCCCGCCCGTACGGTCCGGCCCGGACCCTTCGCGACTGCACTTCCGCACGGGGCGCAAGGGCTCCGGGGGCGGGGGCCGCCCGGCCCCGCACGGCACCCCCGCCGCCCGCCGCGCCGCGGCCGCGGACGGCCCCTGCCGGGCCGTGGAGCGCCTGCGGCCCCGGGCCGGGCCGGGTGTCCGCCGGCCGCCCGGGGCGCCCGTGCCGCCAACTCGGTTAACACGCAGGCAACTTCGCCGTCGCAACACCGATATGTGCACGCGCGAGGCTGGGGGCGTACGGCCGTGCGGGTGCCGTGGGCCGGCCGGGAGGTGCAGACCTCCCGGCCGGCCGCTCCGCCTCCGGGCGGGGGCGCCTCGTCAGAGGCCGTGCGCCCTGTCCCGCGAGCGCCATGCGCCCCCCCGGTGCACCAGTGCGACCGAAGGATGCGTCCGCACGGATAGTTATGATCCGTAGCGCACGGCACATGCGGGTATGACTCCGCCACGTGCTCGAGTCCGTCCGGGGCAAGCGAACTGATGTGGAGGTGAACCGCCGTGGCACTCTCGATTTCGGCGGTGGTGCTGCTGGCGATCATCGTCTTCCTGCTGGTCCGCAAATCAGGACTGAAGCCGGGACACGCGGTTGTCTGTGTACTGCTCGGCTTCTACCTCTCCAGCTCCTCGCTGGCTCCGACGCTCAAGGAGCTGACGACCAACGTGGCGGGCATGATCGGCGGCATCGACCTCTAGACCGTCTCCCGGGCCGTCCCCCGGGCCGTCTCCTGCGGATCCCGGCGGGTCCGCGGCGCGGGCGCGGGGGCGCGGACGCGGCCTCGTAGGCTGTGCCCATGAACGGTCTTCCCGCCCGTCGTCTGCTCCTGGTGCACGCGCACCCGGACGACGAGTCGATCAACAACGGCGTCACCATGGCCAAGTACGCGGCCGAGGGCGCCCACGTCGCGCTGGTGACCTGCACGCTGGGCGAGGAGGGCGAGGTCATCCCGCCCGGCCTCGCCCACCTGGCGGCCGACCGCGAGGACACCCTGGGCGCCCACCGGATCGGCGAGCTCGCCGCCGCCATGGCCGAACTGGGCGTCACCGACCACGGCTTCCTCGGCGGGCCCGGCCGCTTCCGCGACTCGGGGATGATGGGCGCCCCGCAGAACCACCGCGAGGGCGCCTTCTGGTCCGCCGGCGTGGACACGGCCGCGGCGCACCTCGTGCCGGTGATCCGCCGGGTCCGGCCGCAGGTGCTGGTCACGTACGACCCCGACGGCGGGTACGGGCACCCGGACCACATCCAGGCCCACCGCGTCGCCATGCGCGCAGCCGACCTCGCCGCCGAGCCCGCGTACCGGCTCGACCTCGGGGAGCCGCACGCCGTCGCCAAGGTGTACTGGAACCGCGTGCCGCGCTCGGTGGCCGAGGAGGGCTTCGCCCGGCTGCGCGCCCTCGCGGACCAGCCCTTCCCGGGGACCGCCGAGGTGGCCGACGTACCCGGCGTGGTCCCGGACGGGCAGATCACCGCCGAGATCGGCGAGGAACCGGACGACGGGGCGGGCGGGGCCTACGGGCGGGCCAAGGCGGCCGCCATGCGGGCGCACGCCACGCAGGTCGCCGTGGACGGCCCCTTCTTCGCCCTCTCCAACGGCCTCGGGCAGCCGCTCTTCGCCCGCGAGTACTACGAGCTGGTCCGCGGGCGCTCCGGCGCCCCGGCGGGCGAGCGCGAGCGGGACCTCTTCGCCGGGACCGGGGCATGAGCGCCGGACCCGGCGGGACGGCCCCCCGCCCCCTGACGCCCGCCCGGATCGGGCTCTTCCTCCTGCTCGCCGTCACCGGCGCCCTCACCGGGATCGCCGGCGGCCTCGTCCTCGGCGCCTGGCAGCCCTTCGGCCTGCTCCTGGCCCTGGCGGGCAGCGCCGGCTGCTTCCTCGGCGGCCGGATCGCGATGGGCGGGCCCGTCGGGGTCGGTGCCACCGCCCTGGGCTGGCTCGGCGTCCTCGTGGTCTTCGTCTCCCCGCGGCCCGAGGGCGACAACCTGTACGCCCCCACGACCGGGACGTACGTGTACATGCTGGTCGGAATCGTCGCGGCTGTGATGTGTGCCACCCTGCAGGGTCGTCCGGCCCGACCGGTTTCGGCCGCCCGAAGCGGAAGATGACGTACCCTTCGGGCCACCGCCGGGTCTCCGCCAGGGGGTTGTGAAGCCCTCCCGCCGCGCCTCCCCAGGGCGTGCACGGGAACCCCGCTTCCCCCGGCGGTCAGTTGTGCCCCGGCGGCGGCCAGTATGGTGGACGGGCCGCCGAGCTGCCCGAGCAAGGTGAAACGGGCGGCGGAGCCAACCGGGAGAACCAGCCTTGAGTCGTGAAACTGACAGTTCGTCCTCCGGGCCCCAGGGGCGCGGTGGATCCGCCTTCCCCTCGGGCGCGCCGACGTACGGATCACGCCGGAACCCGTCCGCGGACAAGGCGGTGGACGCTCCGGAGGAGCAAGCGATGACGAAGCCTTCACCTTCCCCGGGGTCGGAAGAGCGCAAGACGGAAACCACGCTGACGACCCGCGTCCGGATCAACATCCCGGGTTCGCGGCCGATCCCGCCGGTCGTCGTGCGCAAGCCCGTGTCCGGGTCGGAGGACCAGGAACCGCAGGGCCCGGGCGAGGCGTCGAATCCCGCGGAGCCGTCCGCGGCTCCGGCGCCGGCCGACGGGCCGAAGGGGGACCAGCAGAGCGACTGGTTCGCTCCGCGCAAGGGGGGCGCGCCCGCGCCCGCACCTGCCGCACGGCCCGCCCTCGGGCCGGGCGTCGGCGGTGCCGGTACGGGCCCGGCCCCCGCCAGCATCGGGGGGACAGACATGAACACCGGAACCGGGCCGCAGAGCGGCCCCGGCGCGGGCCCGCGGCCCGCAGCAGCCCTTCCGCCGCGTGCGGGCCTGCCGACCCGCCAGCCCGGGGCCCCGGCCCCCGGCGGCGGCCCGGCCCCGGCCGGCTTCGGCGGCCGCCCCGCCGCGCCCATGGGCGCCGGCGGACCGCAGGCCGGCCCCGGCCCCGCCGCCCGCACGGCGGGCAACGGCTTCGGCCCCGGCGGCCCGGGCGCGCAAGGTGCCCCCGGTCAGGGGTATCCCGGCCCGCAGGGCCCCGGAGCGCCGGGCCCCGGCCCGCGTGCCGCCGCGTACCCGCCGCCCGCGCCCGGCGCCCCCGGCGGCATGCCGTACGCCCCGCAGGGCCCCGGCCCCGCCGGGCCCACCACCGGCCCCGCGCTCGGCACCATGCCCGTCGCGGCCCCCCGGCACGACGACGACACCACGGCGATCCGCCAGTGGCCCGGCCCCGAGATGCCCGGCGGCCCCGGCCCGGCCGGCCCCGGCATGCCGGTGGTGCAGCAGGTACCCGACTTCGGCGGCGCACTGCCCCCCGAGGGCGGCGAGCCCGCGGCGCCCCCGCAGCGCCCCGCGCCCGAGCCCAAGAAGGGCGGGGTCCGCAAGGGCTCGAAGCTGGTGCTCGTCGGCACCGGCGTCGCCGCCCTCCTCGGCGTCGCCTACGGCGCCGGCCTGCTGCTGAACCACTCCGACGTGCCCAAGGGCACCACCGTGCTCGGCGTGGACATCGGCGGCACCCGCGAGGAGGCCCTCAGCACCCTCGACCAGGCCTTCGGCAAGCGCGCCGCAACCCCGCTGCGGCTCAGCCTGGCGGGCAAGCAGGTCGAGCTGCGCCCCGAGCAGGCCGGTCTGACGCTCGACACCCAGGCGACCGTCCGCGGCGCCCAGGGCAGCGACTACAACCCCATGTCGGTCATCGGCTCGCTCTTCGGCGACTCGCGGACCGCCGAGGCGAAGATCCCCGTGGACGAGGAGAAGCTGCGCGCCGCGCTGCAGGGCCTCGCGGGGGGAGTGGGCACCGTCGTCGAGGGCACGATCAAGTTCGAGCCGAACAAGGTCACCGCCGTCCCCGGCAAGGCCGGCCAGGGCATGGACGTCGACCTCGCCGTCGAGGCGGTCAAGGCGGCGTACAAGCTCCAGATCGAGACCGGTGCGACCAAGCCCGTCGAGCTGCCCGTCACCAACCGCGAGCCGGTCATCGACCAGGCCGAACTGGACCGGGCCATGGCCGAGTTCGCGGAGCCCGCGATGTCCGGCAAGGTCACCATCAAGGCCGGCGCCGGGTCCATCCCCTTCGGGCCGGCCATCTCCCTGCCGAAGATCCTCGGGATGAAGGCCGTCGACGGCAAGCTGGTCGAGACCTACGACCTCAAGGCCCTCGAAGAGCTCTACGGGGACACCTTCAAGGGCGTGCTGATCATGCGCGGCACCGGGGACAGGACCCCGGTCACCCCGCAGGACGTCGCGGGCGCGCTGGGCAAGGCCCTGCGCGGCAAGACCGAGGCCGAGCGGACCGTCGAGATCGACACCGACCCGAGCTGACCCCCGCCGGGCGCCCCCGCGGCGCCCCGCCGGGCCCTGTACGGCCGACGAGCCCCCGTCCCGACCGCGGACGGGGGCTCGTGTCGCTTCCGTGCCCCGTACGGCGACCGTGCGGGCCTCAGTTCAGCATCGCGCGCGCCGCGGCGGCCTCGTGCCGGATCGAGGCGGCCTCGTCCGCGTCCACCAGCGCCATGATCTCCGCGTACGCCTCCAGCTCCGCAGCGCCGAGCAGGAACTCCCCGCGCCGCACCAGCAGCCGGGCCCGCTCGCAGCGCAGCCGCGCCGGGTGCGAGGGCAGCAGCAGCGACAGCTCCAGGGCCCACAGCTGCACCGCCGAGTGCTCCGGGCGGGAGGCGGCCCAGGCCCGGATGTTGTTCAGGATCCGCAGCACGATCGCCGGGACCGTCGCCGGACGCATCAGCGAGGGGTCCGGCGGCGCCCCCGTGGCACTGACCACCAGCAGTTCGGCGTCCGCCCCCGTCAGCGGCCGGCCGCCGCCGAAGGGGTCGGCCAGCACCGGATCGGCCGGATCCCCGAAGCCCACCACGAAGCGGCCCGGCAGCGCCACCCCGTACACCGGGGCCCCGGCCCGCCGCGCCACCTCCATCCACACCACGGACAGCAGGATCGGCAGCCCGCGCCGCCGCCTGAGCACCTGGTGCAGCAGCGAGGACTCCAGCCGCTCGTAGTCCGCGGGCCTGCCGTGGAAGCCGCAGCGCCCGCCGAGCAGTTCGGCCACCGCGGCGGCCCAGCCCCCGGGCCCGCCCGGCGCGTACGGGAGCATCCCCGCCAGCCGGTCCAGCTCGATCTGCGCCTCGTCCATGCCCCGCTCGTCCAGCCCGGGGTCGCCCTCGGCCGCCAGCAGCAGGCACATCAGCGCCAGGTCCGGCCGCTCCGACCGGGCCTCCTCGGCGAACCTCTCCCGGAAGCTCACCGCTCGCCCCCACCGCCCGGAGCCCGGAAGTGGTGGTAGGCGTGGTGGGTCGTGAAGCCCATGCCGTCGTACAGCGCACGGGCCGGCGCGTTCTCCGCCTCCACCTGGAGCCAGGCGGCCGAGGCCCCCTCCTCCAGCGCCTTGCGGGCCAGCGCCGTCATCACGGCCTGCGCCAGCCCCTGCCGACGGTGCTCCGGGGCCACCTCCACGGCCGCGAAACCCGCCCAGCGGCCGTCCACGACCAGCCGCCCGATCGCGGCCGCCGCACCCGCCCCGCCGGGGCCGTCAGCGCCGTCGGCCCGGTCGGCTCCCGGGGGCGCATCGATGCGGGCGAACCACACCGACGGCCCCGACGACAGCACCTGCACCACCGCGGGCCGCACCTCGCCGGTGCGCTGGTAGCGCCCCAGCCAGGCCGCGTCGCAGGCGCGCGAGAGTCCGACCCGTGAGACGTCCGCCCCGCCGTCCGCGATCGGCGCGAGCGCGGCGATCCGGACCTCGGCCGAGACCTCGCGGACCCAGCCGTGCGCCTCCAGCTCCGCGCAGAGCAGCTCCTGCGCCCCCTCGGCCCCGGTGCCCGCCTGCACGTACGCCGGAAGGTCCCGCGCCGCGTACCAGGCCTTCACCCGCGCGAGTGCTTCCTCCAGCGGCACCCCCGGGTCGCCCAGCGGCAGCGCCGAGTTGGCCCGCCGGGTGAATCCGTCGGCCGCGCGCAGCGACCACCCGCCCAGGGTCCCGCCCTCGACCGGCTGCCACGCGCGTGCAGAGATCCTCGTGAGCTCCTCGAACCCGGCCGCGGGACCCCGCCGCCGGGCCGGCGCGGCCGGTACGACCTTGCCCGCCACCAGCAGGGATTCCGGGATGCGGACGGATTCCCCGTTCTTTCTTGTGATCAGCAGCACACCGGCGTCCCATGATGTGAGAACCCCTACGGCGTCGGTGAATCCGGAGGCTTCTCCACTAGTGCTGTTCAAGCGTCGTACGGACACGCGTTTGCCCACGTCATCCCGGGTGATGCGGACTTCCAGACGTCCCCCTGCGGTGATTTCCACGGCTCTCTGCGCCCCTCCTGTTCGGATCGTGCCCGGGAACGGAGATACTAGGGGCGGGCATCGACGACGCCGCGCTCCCGCGCGATATGGAAAGCCCTACCGAGGAGGAACGAGAGCGTGACCTACGTCATCGCGCAGCCTTGTGTCGACGTCAAGGACAAGGCCTGCATCGAGGAGTGCCCCGTCGACTGCATCTACGAGGGCCAGCGGTCCTTGTACATCCACCCCGACGAGTGTGTGGACTGCGGCGCCTGTGAGCCGGTCTGCCCGGTCGAGGCCATCTTCTACGAGGACGACACCCCGGAGGAGTGGAAGGACTACTACAAGGCGAACGTCGAGTTCTTCGACGAGCTCGGTTCGCCCGGTGGTGCCTCCAAGCTCGGCCTGATCGAGCGGGACCACCCCTTCATCGCCGCGCTTCCGGCGGACATCAACCCGGAGCACTGAGGCTTCCACCCCGGTCCTGTACGACTGTCCCGTCGTACAGGACCGCGGTGTTTTCCAGGCGCTTCAGCCCTGAGGCAGCCCCTGAAGCAGCCTGTGAGGCAGTACCCGAGGCAGCACCTGGGCCGGCCTCCGAACCCCGTGCACCAGAGAAAGTGAGCACCGCGCCGTGGCCGCAGTATCGTCCCGACTCCCCGTCTTCCCCTGGGACAAGCTGGAGCCGTACAAGGCGACGGCCGCCGCCCACGCGGACGGCATCGTCGACCTCTCGGTCGGCACCCCCGTCGACCCGGTGCCCGGGCTCGTCCGCCAGGCCCTCGCCGCGGCCTCCGACTCCCCGGGCTACCCCACGGTGTGGGGCACCCCCGCCCTGCGCGACGCCATCGCCGGCTGGGCGGAGCGCCGGCTCGGCGCGGTCTCCGTCGCCCACGCCAACGTCCTGCCGGTGGTCGGCTCCAAGGAGCTCGTCGCCTGGCTGCCCACCCAGCTCGGCCTGGGCCCCGGCGACAAGGTCGCCTACCCGCGCCTCGCCTACCCGACGTACGAGGTCGGCGCCCGGCTGTGCGGGGCCGAGCCGGTGGTCTACGACGACCCGACCGAGCTCGACCCGGCCGGCCTGAAGCTGCTGTGGCTCAACTCCCCGTCCAACCCCACCGGCGAGGTCCTCCCGCTCGCGGAGCTGCGCCGGATCGTGGCCTGGGCCCGCGAGCACGGCGTCCCCGTCTTCAGTGACGAGTGCTACCTGGAGCTGGGCTGGGAGGCCGACCCGGTCTCCGTCCTCCACCCGGAGGTCTGCGGGGGCACGTACGAGGGCGTCGTGGCCGTCTACTCCCTCTCCAAGCGCTCCAACCTGGCCGGGTACCGGGCCGCGTTCGTCCTCGGCGACGCCGCGGTCCTCGGCGAGCTGCTCCAGATCCGCAAGCACGGCGGCATGATGACCTCCGCGCCCGTGCAGGCCGCCACCGTCGCCGCCCTCGGCGACGAGGTCCACGTCCACGAGCAGCGGGCGCGCTACGCCGCCCGCCGCGCCGCCCTGCGCACGGCCCTGGAGGCCCACGGCTTCCGCATCGAGCACAGCGAGGCCAGCCTGTACCTGTGGGCCACCCGCGACGAGCCCTGCTGGGAGACGGTCGCCTACCTGGCCGGCCTCGGCATCCTGGTCGCGCCGGGCGACTTCTACGGCGAGGCGGGCGCCACCTTCGTCCGCGTCGCCTTCACGGCGACGGACGAGCGCATCGAGGCGGCGGTCAAGCGGCTGGCCGCCTGACGGCGGACCGGGCCGGCCTCCCCGGAGGGGCCGCTCACGCAGACGGGGCCCGGGAGCGCACGCGCACTCCCGGGCCCCGCCCGCAGGTCCGGCCGGCCCGGCGGCCCCGACGGCTCCAGCCGCCGCGGCCGCCCTGGCCGCCGCCCGAGCGCCTCTGACCTCTGAGCCTGCTGGTCAGCCGAGGGGGAGCTGCCCGGCGCCCGGGAGCGGGGTGCCGACCGGCAGCTGTGCGGGCAGCTGGGTGGCCTCGGGGAGGCCGCCCGGGGCGGCGGGCAGGGACCCGGTCACACCGTCCGTCAGATCGCCGGTGGGCAGGCCCGCCCCCGCGGCGGACTGCGCGGTGTCCGCGACCAGGCCGCCCGCGCTGTCGGTGAGCCCGTCCGCGGCGTCCGAGGCGGCCGGGGCGCCCTTCGCCACGGCGCTGCCGCCGGCCTTCCCGACGGCGGGCACACCCGCCTCGACGGCGCCGGCGCCCATCCTGCCGGCGGTGGTGGTGGTCTGCTGGGCAGCGGTGTCGACCGCCTGGCCCATGCCGGCGCTGTCCACGGCGGTCAGCGAACCCAGCTGGGGTGCGGACGCGAGGTCCGCAGCGCTCGCCGAGCCGGCCGCACCGACCACGGGAGCTGCACCCGCTGCGAGCAGCAGCGCGGCGCGGGCGATCCGGCGGGTCAGGGGGAGAGACATGGTGCTCCTAAGCGTGTTGCGGGCTGAGTACGCCGTGACAACCGGTGCCGGGGCGGATCAGGTTGCGGCCCGCGGAGCGGAATCTCGTGGACGGGTCGCATTATCGGTTTCGCCGACGAGCGCATGAAATGCGCGCCGACCAGGCCCTTAACGCCGAACAGCCCCCCTCCACCGCCCCCGCCCCACCACCACCCCGAGCGACCCCCCGCACACCTGTCCACCCCTGCCGGCCTTCGGCCCCCACCCGCCCCTGGCGGACCCCCGCCCGCACCCACCCGCACGCGACCACCCACCCGGGCAACATCCAGCCCCGCCGGCGCTTGAGGCGCGGGGCCCGGGGCGGAGCCCCGAAACCCACTCACCCACCCGCACCCGCCCCACCCACCCCCGGCCAACTCCAGCCCCGCCAGGGGGTCCCCCCGGACGAAGTCTGGGGGAGTTCGAGGCGCGGGGGTGTGGGGGCGGAGCCCCCGCTTCGGGAAGGGGCGGGGTGGGGAACAGGCCCCGCGCAGCGGGACGGGGGCGGGGACGGTCAGAGCCCGGCGGCGGCGGTCAGGAGGACGCGGTCGCGCGGGGAGGCCGTCTCCGCGTCGCGCCACGCGCCACGATGCTTACCCGCCTCCCAGACCCGCCCCCCGTACACGACCCGCGACACGTCCAGCCGCGCCGCATGCGCCACCGCCCAGTGCGCCCGCTCCCACCCCTGCCGCTCATCGGCCACCGCGACCTCGACCTCCCGTCCGGAGGTCCGGATCCCGCCACCGGCAGCGGCCTTCCCGGCCACCCGCGGCGCGCCCGGCTTGCCGGGGACGGAGGTCCCGGCCCCGAAGACCCGTACCAGCTCCCGCTGGATCCGCGCCGGATCCCCGGCGGTCACGGGGACCGGCCCCGTGCAGGTCAGCGCGCCCGCAGCCCGCCCGGTCAGCGCCGCAGCCAGCAGCACCGCATCCGGCTCGTGCTTCGCGTACGCCTGCGGGAACCCGCTCAGCTGCACCTTCTGCGCCGCCACGGTCAGCGGCAGCCGCGAGTACCCCCGTACCTTCGCCAGCCGGTCGTAGAAGATCCCCGCCGAGTACACCGGGTCCATGATCTGCTCCGGCGTCCCCCAGCCCTGCGAGGGCCGCTGCTGGAAGAGGCCCAGGGAGTCCCGGTCGCCGTGGTCGAGGTTGCGCAGCGCGGACTCCTGCATGGCCGTGGCCAGCCCGATCGTCACCGCCCGCTCCGGCAGCCCCTTGCCCGTACCGACCGCCGCTATCGTCGCGGCGTTCGCGGCCTGGTCCGGCGACATCCCGTACGAGGTGCCCTCGCCGCTGCCGCCGCCCGCGGCCCGCACCGTGCAGTGCGGCGCCCCGGCCCCGCCGTTGGACTCCTGCTGCACCGCGAAGTACCCGCCCAGCGCGAGCAGCACGGCCACCGCGCCCAGCGTGCGCAGCGGCCGGCGGCGCCGGGTGCGCCGCGCGGGCCGGCCGGAGGCGGGTGGGGTGGCGGGCACGGGAGGGTCCTCCGGGTCTGGCGTGCCGGCGGCACGTTGGCTGGGATCGGACACGCGGCCCACCGTACTTGAGACAGAAGACGCGTCCAGCGGCCGGACGGTCACGCCCTCGTCACAGCCCGGCGGGTTAGGGTCGTGGCCATGCCCGAATCCGCGCTAGACCTCAGCCTGGACGCCGCCGAGCTGACCGCCCGGCTCGTCGACATCCCTTCCGAGAGCGGCGACGAGAAGTACCTCGCCGACGCCGTCGAGCAGGCGCTGCGCGCCCTGCCGCACCTGACCGTGCACCGTCTCGGGAACAACGTCGTCGCCCGCACGGACCTCGGCCGCCCCGAGCGCGTCGTGCTCGCCGGCCACCTCGACACCGTCCCGATCGCGGACAACGTGCCCTCGCGGCTGGACGAGGACGGCGTGCTGTGGGGCTGCGGCACCACCGACATGAAGTCCGGGGTGGCCGTCCAGCTGCGCATCGCGGCCACCGTCACCGCCCCCAACCGCGACCTGACCTTCGTCTTCTACGACCAGGAGGAGGTCGCGGCCCACCTCAACGGCCTCGGCCGCGTCGCCGACGCGCACCCGGAGTGGCTGGAGGGCGATTTCGCCGTACTCCTGGAGCCCTCCAACGCCCAGGTCGAGGGCGGCTGCCAGGGCACCCTGCGGGTCCTGCTGAAGACGGCGGGCGAGCGGGCGCACTCGGCGCGCAGCTGGATGGGCTCGAACGCCATCCACGCCGCCGGCCCGATCCTGGCCCGCCTGGCCGCGTACGAGCCGCGCAAGCCGCTGATCGACGGCCTGGAGTACCACGAGGGCCTCAACGCCGTCCGCATCGAGGGCGGGGTCGCGAACAACGTCATCCCCGACGAGTGCACGGTGACGGTCAACTTCCGCTATGCGCCCGACCGTACGGAAGAGGAGGCCCTGGCCCACGTCGAGGAGGTCTTCGCGGACTGCGGAGTCGTCGAGTTCGTGGTCGACGACCTCTCCGGCGGGGCCCTGCCGGGGCTCTCGCACCCCGCCGCGACGGCCTTCATGGAGGCGGTCGGCGGCCGGGCGATGCCCAAGTTCGGCTGGACGGACGTGTCCCGCTTCAGCGCGCTCGGCGTGCCGGCCGTCAACTACGGGCCCGGGGACGCGCTCCTCGCGCACAAGCGGGACGAGCGCGTGGACACGAAGGCGATCCTCCACTGCGAGGAGCGACTCCGCGCCTGGCTGACCTCCTGAATTCCGCTTCTCGTCACCTTTGTGCGCCTACCCTGATCCGAACGATCAGCAGGAGGGAGCACATCATGGGCAACCCCGAGAGCGTGCGGCGCAAGCCCGAGGAGCAGCAGCTCGGGCCGGTGCTGCGCAGGCGCGGCCAGGTGCAGGCGGGCAGTACGACGGACCAGCGCCTGCTGGACTCGGCCGGCCCGAGCGAGTGGGTGCACACCGATCCCTGGCGGGTCCTGCGCATCCAGTCGGAGTTCATCGAGGGCTTCGGCACCCTGGCCGAGCTGCCGCCCGCGATCAGCGTGTTCGGCTCGGCGCGCACCGCCCCGGACTCCCCGGAGTACGAGGCGGGCGTGCAGATCGGCCGGGCGCTCGTGGACGCGGGCTTCGCGGTGATCACGGGCGGCGGGCCGGGTGCGATGGAGGCGGCGAACCGCGGGGCGCGCGAGGGCAACGGCATCTCGGTCGGCCTCGGCATCGAGCTGCCCTTCGAGCAGGGCCTGAACCCGCACGTGGACCTGGGCCTGAACTTCCGCTACTTCTTCGTCCGCAAGACGATGTTCGTGAAGTACAGCCAGGGCTTCGTGGTCCTGCCGGGCGGACTGGGCACCCTCGACGAGCTCTTCGAGGCGCTGACCCTGGTCCAGACCCAGAAGATCACCCGCTTCCCGATCGTGCTGTTCGGCACGGAGTACTGGAGCGGCCTGGTCGAGTGGCTGCAGAGCACGGTGATCGCGCAGGGCAAGGCCTCCGCGCACGACCTGCTGCTCTTCCACGTCACGGACGACGTGGACGAGGCGATCGCGCTCGTCACGAAGGAAGTCGGCAAGTAGCGTCCGCCGATCCCGCCCGGCCCCGCCCGGCAGCCGCCGGACGGGGCCGGGCGGCCGCGGGGCGGGCCGCTCAGGCCAGGCCGCGGCGGGCCACCGCCGGGGGCCGGTGGCCCTGGATCGAGGCCACCATCTCCAGTACCTGCCGGGTCTCGGCCACCTCGTGGACCCGGTACACCTGCGCGCCCAGCCAGGCCGATACGGCCGTGGTGGCCAGGGTGCCGAGCAGGCGCTCCTTGACCGGCCGGTCGAGGGTCTCGCCCACGAAGTCCTTGTTGGACAGGGACACCAGCACCGGCCAGCCCGTCTCCGCCATCTCGCCCAGCCGCCGGGTGGCCTCCAGCGAGTGCCGGGTGTTCTTCCCGAAGTCGTGGCCGGGGTCGATCATGATCGCGTCCCGCCGGACGCCCAGAGCGGCGGCCCGTTCGGCCAGCCCCACCGTCACCCGCAGGATGTCGGCCATGACGTCCCCGTACTCGGTGCGGTGCGGGCGGGTACGGGGCTCCACCCCGCCCGCGTGCGTGCACACCAGCCCCGCGCCGTAGCGGGCGGCGACCTCGGCGAGCTTCGGGTCCACCCCGCCCCAGGCGTCGTTCAGCACGTCGGCGCCGGCCTCGCAGACCGCCTCGCCGACCTCGTGGCGCCAGGTGTCCACGCTGATCACCACATCGGGGTGGCGGCGGCGCACCTCGGCCACGAACCCGACCGTCCGGCGGGCCTCCTCGGCGGCGTCGACCTCCTCGCCGGGACCGGCCTTCACCCCGCCGATGTCGATGATCGCCGCGCCCTCGGCCACCGCCTGCTCGACCCGCGCCAGGGCCGGCTCGTCGCGGAAGGTCGCGCCCTGGTCGTAGAAGGAGTCGGGGGTACGGTTCACGATGGCCATGACCACCGGCTCGTGGGTGCCGAACTCACGCCTGCCCAGCCGCAGCATCCGCTGTCTCCTCGCTCTGATCGTCCGCCTGCGACCTTAACCGGCCGGTGCGGCACGGACCGCAGCGGGCGCATGGCACGATCGTGCCGGACAGTCTTCGCGGGCCACGGGAGTTGGTAGGTCGTGTTCTGGTTCTTGCTGATCGCGCTGGTCGTGGTCGTCGGCGCGGTCACCCTCGCCGTGGTGGGCGGCGGCGAACGGGCCGTACTCCCGGAGGCCGAGCCCGAACAGGTGGCGGACGCCCTGCCCCTGGCCCGCCCGGTGCAGCGCGCGGACATGGAGGCCCTGCGCCTGCCGGTCGCGCCCCGCGGCTACCGGATGGCCGAGGTGGACGACGTGCTCCAGCGGCTCGGCGCGGAGCTCGCGGAGCGGGATGCGCGGATCGCCGAACTGGAGGCGGTGCTCGCGGGCGCGCGGGCGGCGGGTACGGCCGCGGCGGCCGCCCCGGACCTCTTCAAGCGTCCCTCCCCGGGCTCCCCGGAGGACGCGCCGCCGTCCGTCGTGGACGCCGACGGCGCACAGCAGTCCCCGCGGGACCAGGGCCAGGACGGGGCGCGCGCGTGAGCGCGGGCGGGGCCGCGGCCGGTCCGGACGGGCTGCTGCGCTGCCCGTGGGCGCTGGCGACCGAGGACTACACGGCGTACCACGACACCGAGTGGGGGCGGCCGGTCCACGGGGACGACGCGCTGTACGAGCGGCTGTGCCTGGAGGCCTTCCAGTCGGGGCTGTCCTGGCTGACGATCCTGCGGCGCAGGGAGGGCTTCCGCACGGCGTTCGCGGGGTTCGAGATCGCGGCGGTGGCGGAGTTCGGGCCGGCCGACGCGGAGCGGCTCCTCGCGGACCCGGGGATCATCCGCAACCGCATGAAGATCGAGGCCACTCTCGCCAACGCGAAGGAACTGGCCCGCTGGGCCCCCGGCGAGCTGGACGCCCTGATCTGGTCCCACGCGCCCGAGCCGGGGCCCGCCCCGCGGTCCCTGGCGGACGTACCGGCCGTGACCCCGGAGTCCACGGCCCTGTCCAAGGCCCTGAAGAAGTCCGGCATCCGCTTCGTGGGCCCGACAACGGCGTACGCCCTGATGCAAGCCTGCGGCCTGGTGAACGACCACCTGACCACCTGCACGTCCCGCTGACGCCCGGCCCGGCACCCAGGCCCTGGGGCTCCGCCCCAGACCCCGCCCCTCAAACGCCGGCGGGGCTGGATGGTGCTGCGGCAGGTGTCCGGCTCAGGTCCGACCCAGGCGCGCCGAAATCCAGCCCCGCCGGCGTTTGAGGCGCGGGGGTCCGGGGGCGGAGCCCCCGAAGGGGTCAGGGCGCGCCCGGGGAACGGTGAAGGGGCGGGTGGGGGAGCAGCCCCGCAGGGCCGCCCGCTACCGGCCCAGGTACTTCGGCCGTTCCTTCGCGAGGAAGGCGGCGACCGCGATCGCGTGGTCCTCGGAGGCCCCGGCCAGCGTCTGGAGCTCGTCCTCCTTGTCGAGGGCCGCGCTCAGCGAGGCTCCGGCCCCGTACGCCATCGACGCCTTGAGGGCCGCGTAGGCGACCGTCGGCCCGGAGGCCAGCTTGCGGGCCACCGCCGCCGCCTCGTCCGCCAGCTCCGCCGCCGGCACGACCCGGTTCACGACCCCCAGCTCGTACGCCTCCTGCGCCGACAGCGACCGCGGGAAGAACAGCAGGTCCGCCGCCCGGCTCTGGCCGATCAGCCGCGGCAGGGTCCAGGACACCCCGGAGTCGGCGGTGAGCGCGACCCCGGCGAAGGAGGTGTTGAAGGTGGAGGTGTCGGCGACGATCCGGTAGTCGGCGGCGAGGGCGAAGCCGAACCCGGCCCCGGCCGCGACCCCGTTCACCCCGGCCACGACCGGCTTCGGCATCTCGGTGATCGCCCGCACGATCGGGTTGTAGTGCTCGCTCACGGTGCTCAGCGCGTTCCCGCCGCCGGACTCCCGCGCCGCGGCCAGGTTCCCGATGTGCTCCTTCAGGTCCTGGCCCACGCAGAACGCCCGCCCGGTCGCCGTCAGCAGCACGGCGCGCACCTCCGTGTCCGCGCCCGCGTCCCGCAGGGCGTCCCGGAGGGCCACCTTCGCGTCCACGTTGAGCGCGTTCATCGCGTCGGGGCGGTTGAGCGTGATCGTGGCGAGCCCGTCGGCCACGTCGTACAGCACGGTGTCGGCCATGTCAGGTGGTGTCCCCTCCGTCGCGGACCCGGCCAGCGCTCCGTACTGGCCGGTACTCGGGCCAGCATGGCGGACGGGGCCCCGCCCGGACATGTGACATGCGTCAAACGAACCCCCGAGGCCCCTGCCCGCCCCGCGGTGCGGTGGCGAAGTATCGCAGGCGGATCCCCGAAATGAGTGGTTTTGGCCAAGCGCGTTGCGCAAGCGTTCCCGGCCGATGTTGGTCATCGGGTCCTGACATGCGGGATAATGGCGGGAAGCAATGTGTTCGATGCCGAGTAGCAGGCGCCTGAACGGGGCCGTCGGCTGACGATGAGCTGGTTTCAGGAAGGGGAACGAGCATGGCGGCCATGAAGCCGCGGACGGGCGACGGCCCGCTCGAGGTCACCAAGGAGGGGCGGGGCATCGTCATGCGCGTACCGCTCGAAGGCGGCGGTCGGCTCGTCGTGGAGCTGACCCCCGACGAGGCCGGTGCTCTCGCGGACGCCCTCAAGAACGTCGTCGGCTGACGCAAGACCCGCACCGCAACGGATTGCCCGATGCCCCGTACGCCCCTGTGGCGGCCGGGGCATCGGCGCGTCCGGGGTCCGTGGGTCCGTGGGTCCGTGCCCGCGGCCCCCGGTCGGCTCAGCGGCGGACCGCGCAGAGCAGTCCGTCGCCGACCGGCAGCAGGGCCGTCTCCAGGGCCGGGCTCTCCCGTACGGTCCGCAGCAGCTCCCGCACCCGCAGCACCTCGACGGGCTGGGCGGCCGAGTCCACGGTCCGGCCGTCCGCGAAAACGCCCTCGAAGCACACGAGACCGCCTGGTCGCAGCAGGCGCAACGATTCAGCGAGGTAGTCGAGGGACTCGGTCGGGTCCCCGTCGCAGAAGACCAGGTCGTACCCGCCGTCCGCGAGCCGCGGCAGCACGTCCAGGGCGCGTCCGGGGATGAAGCGCGCGCGGTTCCCGGCGAAGCCGGCGGCGCGGAAGGCCTGCCGGGCCAGGGCCTGCCGGTCGGCCTCCGGGTCCACGGTGGTCAGCACCCCGTCCGGCCTCATGCCGTGCAGCAGGTGGATGCCGGAGACTCCGGTGCCGGTGCCGATCTCGGCGACCGCCTTCGCGTCGGCGGTGGCGGCGAGCAGGCGCAGGGCGGCCCCGGTGCCGGGGGACACCGGGCGCAGGCCCGCCTCCCTCGCCCGGTCGCGGGCCCACCGCAGCGCGTCGTCCTCGGCGACAAACACGTCGGCGAACGCCCAGCTCGTCTGCCGGTTGCCGCTAATGACCCTCTCCTGTCCCCATAGTTGGCGCAACGGTGACTGTAGCCGCTGGTTCCGGGAACCCGCAGATGGGACCGGGCGTTGAGAGGGGTGAAGGGCGCTGCCGGGCACCTGCGCGGCAGCCTCGGCAAAGTTCACGCAAAAAAGCTTATCCAGAGCTGACGGACGGGGTGGCTATGGTAGGGGCTCCACTGGACACCACCAGAGCCGATAGGGGAGGTGCGGCTGCGCCTGTGGATCGTGGGGGCGTCCTCAGACGCCTCTTCAGGTCGGCGGGTGAGCCGAAATCCGTGACTGACACCGCTGACCGCTTCCACACCACCGCGACCGCAACCACCGCGACCTTTGCCGCAGATGCGGGCCAGCAGGCGTGGACCCCTCCCTCGTGGGAGGAGATCGTCAGCACGCACAGTGCGAGGGTCTACCGCCTCGCGTACCGGCTCACGGGCAACCAGCACGATGCCGAGGACCTCACGCAGGAGGTCTTCGTCCGGGTCTTCCGCTCGCTGTCGACGTACACGCCGGGCACCTTCGAGGGCTGGCTCCACCGGATCACGACGAACCTCTTCCTGGACATGGTCCGCCGCAAGCAGCGGATCCGCTTCGACGCGCTCGCCGACGACGCCGCCGAGCGGCTGCCCAGCCGCGAGCCCTCCCCCCAGCAGGTGCTGCACGACACGCATTTCGACGCCGACGTCCAGCAGGCGCTGGACACCCTGGCGCCGGAGTTCCGGGCCGCCGTCGTGCTCTGCGATATCGAGGGCCTGTCGTACGAGGAGATCGCGGCCACGCTCGGGGTCAAGCTCGGCACCGTGCGCAGCCGCATCCACCGAGGCCGCTCGCACCTGCGCAAGGCGCTCAAGCACCGGTCCCCCGAGGCCCGTGCGGAGCAGCGTGCGCTGGCCGGCGCGGCCGTGGGGGGAGAGGGCGGAGTGGAGTGAGCGGAGTCAGTCCGTCTCCGGCGGAGCACCACCTGGGCGACCGGCTCGCCGCCCTCGTGGACGGGGAGCTGGGTCATGACGCGCGCGAGCGGGTGCTCGCGCACCTGGCGACCTGCGCGCGCTGCAAGTCCGAGGCCGACGCCCAGCGGCGGCTGAAGACCCTTTTCGTGGAATCGGCCCCGCCGCCGCCCTCCGAAGGGCTGCTGGCGAGGCTCCAGGGGCTGCCCGGAGGGGATCCCGGCGCCCCGGGGGGCGCCGGCTTCGGCAGCGCCCCCTTCGGGGCGGTGGGCCCCGACTCCTTCGGTTACGTGCCTGCGGCCGCTGCGGCCGCGGTCGCGCCGGAGCGCGGGTTCCGGATACACGAGGTGGGCAGGCCCGCCGCGGCCCAGGCCCGCGGCCGCCGGTTCGCGTTCGTCGCGGCCGGGGCGGTCTCGCTCGCCGCGATCGCCCTCGGCGGCGCCCTCCCCCTGGAGGCCGTCGTGGACCCGAACGCGCGCGGGGAGGGCGGCACGGCCGTCACCCCGGCGACGCGCACGGGGACGGGCACGGGCGGTTTCTCGGTGGCGGACAGCATCTCCCGCCCCCACCCGCACCCCGCCGACCGCAGCGCCCCGGCGGCCACCGGCCACATCCCGCGCGTGCTCGCCACGCCGGGCGCGGCGTACGCGCCGGGTCCCTACCCGGCCCAGCTGCCCCCGGTGAAGGCACCCGCAGCCGAGCGCAGCCGGGTCGGCGCCGTCCCGGCCCCCTGACCCGGCCGCACCCCGGGACCGCCCGCCCCTCCCCGGGGCCGGGCGGTCTCCGCACACCGGCACCGCGCGTGCGCCGCGCCGGCTGGCATCCGCCCGTACCCGCATCTGCGCGCACCCGCGCGCCCGTACTAGTGCCTGCCCGCACCCGCCTCTCGCACCTGCGCGTACCCGCACCCGCCTCTCGCACCCGCGCCTACCCGCATCCGCCGCGCGTACCCGTCCCCGCGCCAGCCCGCATCCGCCCGTGCCCGGGCGCGTACTGACGGGGGAGTCGGGGACCTGGTTGAATCCTCCGCGGGAGCGTCCGGCGGGGCGCACGCGTGGGAACCTCCGGGGGAGTGCAGATGAACGACGGCCGTCCGAGCGAAACGGCGTCCGTGCCCGGCCCCCGCACGCCCGCGTGGTGGAGCGCCCCCGGCACCGGCAGCGCCGCCGGCGCGGCACCCGGGCCCGCCGGAGCGGCAGCCGGCCCCGCGGCGGACCCGGCAGCGGACGCGCCCGTGCAGGTGCCCCCGGGCCCCCGCTGGTGGAGCCGCCCCGCCCCGCCCGCCCCCGCCGGCCCGCAGCAGCACCCCGGGCACCCCCGGCCGTACGGGCAGCCGGGCGCGCACCCCCAGCCGTACGGGCCGCCCGGCGCGCAGCCGCACCCGTACGGGCAGCCCGCGCCCGGCCCCCGCTACGACCCCTGGGCCCGCCCCCTCCACCTCGTCGACGCCGACGCGCCCGGGCCGCGCAGGCGCCGGGCCCCCCTGGTCGCGGGGGCCGTCCTGCTGGCCCTGCTCTCCGGAGCCCTCGGCGGCGGCATCGGCAGCTACACCGAGCGGGCCTCCTCCACCACCCTCGAACTGGCCGACGCCGGGGACGGGAACTCCCGGGACCCCGGCGCCGACGGGGGCGGCGGCGAAGGCGGCCGGGCCCCGCAGAGCGTGGCGCAGATCGCGGCCCGCGCCCTGCCCGGGGTGGTCACCCTGCACGTGGAGGGCGGCACCGGGGGCGGCACCGGCACCGGCTTCGTCCTCGACGGCAAGGGCCACATCCTCACCAACAACCACGTGGTCGACACCGCCGCCAAGGCGGGCCGCATAACGGTCACCTTCAGCGGCGGCGAGAGCGCCCCCGCCCGGATCGTCGGCCGCGACGTGGGCTACGACCTGGCCGTCGTCAAGGTCACCGGGGTCAGGGGCCTGCGCCCGCTGCCGCTCGGCAACTCCGACCGGGTCCGCGTCGGCGACCCCGTGGTGGCCATCGGCGCCCCCTTCGACCTGTCCAACACCGTCACGGCCGGGATCATCAGCGCCAAGGAGCGTCCGATCACCGCGGGCGGCAAGGCCGGGGACGGCAGCGACATCAGCTACGTCGACGCCCTCCAGACCGACGCCCCCATCAACCCCGGAAACTCCGGCGGCCCGCTCCTCGACGCCAGGGGCCGGGTCATCGGCATCAACAGCGCCATCCGCTCCGCCGACGACGGCTCCGGCGGCGACGGCGGCGACGGGGAAGGGGACGGCAAGGGCGGGGAGGAGGCCCCCGAGCGCAGCCCGGGCTCCATCGGCCTCGGCTTCGCGATCCCCGTCAACCAGGCGCGGCGCGTGGCCCAGGAGCTCATCGACGACGGCAGGGCCTCCCACCCCGTCATCGGTGTCACCCTGGACATGGAGTACTCCGGCAACGGGGCCAGGGTCGGCACGGCGGGCAGCGGCGGCAAGCCGCCCGTCACCCCCGGCGGCCCCGCGGCCAGGGCCGGCATCCGCCCGGGGGACGTCATCACCCGCGTGGACGGCACCCGGGTGCACAGCCCCGAGGAGCTGATCGTCAAGATCCGCGCCCGGCGGCCCGGGGACCCGCTCACGCTGACGGTGGTCCGCGGGGGCCGCGAGCGGTCGGTGGCCGTGGTCCTCGGTTCGGCGAACGGATCGTGACGCCCGGGTGAAACCCGGTCCGGGTCCCCCGGCAGGTACCGGCCCGCGACGGGCGCCGGGTACCGTTGTCGGGGCCCCGCAGGAGGAGACCCGCAGGAAGCAAGGAGCGGCCCAGGTGTTCACTGACATAGGCGCACTCGAGCTGTTGACGCTCGTGGTGCTCGCCGTGCTCGTCTTCGGCCCGGACAAGCTCCCCAAGGTCGTCCAGGACGTCTCCCGCTTCATCCGCAAGATCCGCGAGTTCTCGGACAGCGCCAAGAACGACATCCGCACCGAGCTGGGGCCCGATTTCAAGGACTTCGAGTTCGAGGACCTCAATCCGAAGACCTTCCTGCGCAAGCAGCTCGGGGAGAACGAGGACCTCAAGGAGATCCGCAGCAGCCTCGACCTCCGCAAGGAGATGAACGAGGTCGCCGACGCGGTCAACGGCAGGGAGCCCGAGCCCGCGCCGCAGCCCTCCGGCTCCGCCCCCGACCTGGTGAAGAAGCCCTCCCCGCCCGCCGGGGGCGACCGCGCCCGCTTCGACATCGACGCCACCTGAGCCCTCGCCTTCCGGGAGAGGCGGTACGGGATGGCTATCCTCCATCTGTCCGGATCCCAGACGCCCGAAGGCGGGGGTCCCCCGGCACAGCCCGGGGGAGGGCCACTCCGGACCCCACGGAACGAGAGGCGGCCGGACAGATGGAGACCACGAGCCGGGTAGGCGTACAGGCCGGACTGCAGCCGGACGAGCCGGGCCGGCAGCCCGGTGCGGCCGAGGCGGCCGGAGCGGTCGACTCCCCGGGCGCACCCGGTGCCCCCGGGGCGGCAGCGCCCGAAACCCAGCCCCAGCCCGAGTTCAACGACCAGCCCGAGGACCAGTCCGGCGACCAGTCCGGGGCGGCGCAGCCCGTCGGCGGATTCGCGGCGGTCGCCGCGGCCCGTGCCGCCGGGACCGCGGAGGGCCCGCCGGCCCCCGAGCCCGCCGCGCAGGCCCCCCAGGCCCCGCCGCCCGCGGAATCCGCCCCACCGGCCCTACAGGACCCACCGGCCCATACGGAGGCGCCGGCCGTCCCCGCGGCCCGGCGCACCCCCGAGGGCTACCTGCGGGCCGGGTTCCCCTGGTACGGGCTCGACGGGGCCTTCACGGGCCCCCGCTGGCTCATGCAGGTCGGCACCGCCGCGGACGGCACGGTCGAGCACGGCTCGGTGGGCCACGGGGACGAGCCGACGGTCCGCAGCGAGGCCACCGGCGCCGCCGAGCGCGAGCGCTTCGCCGTGGTCGTCACGGTCGCCGCCAGCCCCAGCCGCCGCAGCGGCGACGGCACCGGGGTCCTGGAGGCCACCTCGGTCTCCTCCGCGGCCTGGCTGGCCGGCTCCGGGCTGCTCGCCTTCACCTGGCCGGGCCAGATGGACCACGGCCTGCGCAGCGACTGGCTCGACCAGCAGACCGAGACGGCCTGGGAGCTCGCCGACGACCTCGGCGGCCCCGACTGGTCGGCCCTCTCCCTGCCCGTGGACGGGGTGCCGACGCCCTTCCACTACCGCGAGTCCGAGTTCGGCTGGGTCCTGGCCGGGACCACCCGCGAGGGGGTCCACATCGGCGCGTACGGCCGCGGGATGAGCGCGTACGGGCTCGCCTTCTCGGTGGTCCCGGACCTCGGCGCCTACGCCTGACCCGCCCGCCCGCCGTACGGGCGGGCGACGACCGCACGACACGCCGGAGGGGCCGGGCGCACGCGCCCGGCCCCTCCGGCGTACCCGCCCCGCGGGCTCAGAACTTGTTGCGCGGGGTGATCCCCAGGGACATGCCCGACAGGCCGCGCTGGCGGCCGCCCAGCTTCCCCGCGATGGCGCGCAGTGCCGCACCCGCGGGCGAGTCCGGGTCCGCCAGGACCACCGGCTGCCCGTTGTCCCCGCCCTCGCGCAGGCGTACGTCGATGGGGATCTGGCCCAGGACCGGGACCGTGGCGCCCGTGGTGCGGGTCAGCCCGTCCGCGACCAGCTGGCCGCCGCCGGTGCCGAACACGTCGACCATCTCGTCGCAGTGCGGACAGGGCAGCCCGGACATGTTCTCGACCACGCCGACGATCTTCTGGTGGGTCTGGACGGCGATGGAGCCCGCCCGCTCGGCGACCTCGGCCGCCGCCTGCTGCGGGGTGGTGACGACCAGGATCTCGGCATTGGGCACCAGCTGGGCCACGGAGATCGCGATATCGCCGGTGCCCGGCGGCAGGTCGAGCAGGAGCACGTCCAGGTCGCCCCAGAACACGTCCGCGAGGAACTGCTGGAGCGCCCGGTGGAGCATGGGGCCGCGCCACACCACGGGGGCGTTGCCCGGGGTGAACATGCCGATGGAGATGACCTTCACGCCGTTCGCCATCGGCGGCATGATCATGTTCTCGACCTGGGTGGGCTTGCCCTCCACGCCGAGCATCCGGGGCACGCTGTGCCCGTAGATGTCGGCGTCGACCACGCCGACCTTCAGCCCGTCGGCGGCCATCGCCGCGGCCAGGTTGACCGTCACCGAGGACTTGCCGACCCCGCCCTTGCCGGAGGCCACCGCGTACACGCGGGTCAGGGAGCCCGGCTTGGCGAAGGGCACCTCGCGCTCGGCGGTGCCGCCGCGCAGTGCCGCGGCGAGCTCCTTGCGCTGCTCGTCGCCCATCACGTCGAGGGTGACCTCGACGGAGGTGGCCCCCGGGACGGTCAGCACGGCCTCGCGCACGTTCCTGGTGATCGTGTCGCGCATGGGGCAGCCCGACACCGTCAGGTAGACCGTGACGGCCACCGCGCCGCCCTCGCCGATCTCGACCGATTTGACCATGCCGAGCTCGGTGATCGGCCGGTTGATCTCGGGGTCGTTGACCGTCGCCAGCGCTTCGAGGACCGCGTCCTGCTCGGGCACGGCGGCGGAGGGTGTGTCGGTAGCCATGACCCGATGGTACGGCTCGGTAGCACCCGCCCGGTAAGCCCGTCAGCGGTCGCCTTCGTCACTCTCGTGCGGGAACAGCCGCCGCTCGTCCATCTCCTTGATGAGGTCCTGGAACTCCGAGCGGATCCAGTCCCGGGTGGCGACCTCGCCCAGGCCCATGCGCAGGGCCGCGATCTCCCGGGTCAGGTACTCCGTGTCGGCGATGGACCGCTCGTTCTGCTTGCGGTCCTGCTCCAGGTTGACCCGGTCGCGGTCGTCCTGGCGGTTCTGCGCGAGCAGGATCAGGGGGGCCGCGTACGAGGCCTGGAGGGACAGCGCCAGGGTCAGGAAGATGAACGGGTACTCGTCGAACTTCAGCGCGGCGGGCGCGAAGATGTTCCACAGCACCCACACGATGATGACCAGGGTCATCCAGACGATGAACCGCCCGGTGCCCAGGAAGCGGGCGATCTTCTCCGAGGTGCGCCCGAAGGCCTCCGGGTCGTACTCCGGCAGCAGCCCCCGGCGCGGCGACTTGGGCAGGTCGAGGCGGACCCGGGGCCGCGACAGCCCGGACGCCGTGCTGCCGCCCGCCTTGGCGCGGTCCGCGCGCTCGCCGCGCCCGCCCCGGTCCCCCCGGTCGCCGCGCTCGGCCCGCTCCCGGGCCCGCTCGGCCAGCTCCTCCAGCCGGTCCGCGAGCCCGTGCTCGCGGCCGTGCTCCCGGGCCGGCTCGCGCCTGCGGTCAGTGCCCACGGACGGCCTCCTCGGCGTGGAAGTCCTTCTCGCGCCAGTCGTCCGGCAGCAGGTGGTCGAGTACGTCGTCGACGGTCACGGCGCCCAGCAGCGATCCGCTCTCGTCGACGACCGGCACCGCGACCATGTTGTACGCGGCCAGGTAGCTGGTGACCGCCGCCAGCGGGGCGTCGGGGCGCAGCGGCGGCAGGTCGGCGTCCACGATCGAACTGACCAGCGTGAACGGCGGATCGCGCAGCAGCCGCTGGAAGTGCACCGTGCCCAGGTACTTGCCGGTGGGGGTCTCGTCCGGCGGCCGGCACACGTACACCTGCGCCGCCAGCGCCGGGGACAGGTCGGCCTGCCGGACCCGCGCGAGCGCGTCCGCGACGGTGGCGTCGGGGCGCAGCACGATCGGCTCGGTGGTCATCAGACCGCCCGCGGTGTTCTCCTCGTACGACAGCAGGCGGCGCACGTCCGCGGCGTCGTCGGGCTGCATCAGGGTGAGCAGCCGCTCCTGGTCCTGCTCGGGCAGCTCGGACAGGAGGTCGGCGGCGTCGTCGGGGTCCATCGCCTCCAGGACGTCGGCCGCGCGCTCCTCCTTCAGCTTGCCGATGATCTCGATCTGGTCGTCCTCGGGGAGCTCTTCGAGGACGTCGGCCAGCCGGTCGTCGTCGAGGGCGTTGGCCACCTCGGCGCGCCGCTTGGGCGTCAGGTGGTGCAGGACGTTCGCGAGGTCGGCCGGGCGCATCTGCTCGAAGGTCGCGACCAGGTTCTCGGCGCCCTGCCCGTGCTCCTCCAGCGAGAATCCGGTGACCGCCGACCACTCCACGGTCAGGGTCTCCCCGCGGCGGCGCAGCGCCCCGCCCTTGCCCTTGCGTACGAAGATCCGGTCGATCTCCCAGTCGCGGCGGGCCGGGAGCTGCTGGATGGCCACGTCGAGGACGGTGACCTCCTCGCCGTCCGCGACCAGCTTCACGCGGCGGTCGAGGAGCTCGCCGAGCACGAGCCGCTCGGTGGGGCGCTGTTCGAAGCGCCGCATGTTGACCACGCCGGTGGTGATGACCTGGCCGGACTCCACGCCCGTGACCCGGGTCATCGGCAGGAAGATGCGGCGCCGGCTGACCACTTCGACGACCAGCCCCAGCAGCCGGGGCGGGCGGGCGCCCACGCGCAGCATCGCGACCAGGTCCCGGACCCGGCCGACCTGGTCGCCGTTGGGGTCGAAGACGGGCACTCCGGACAGGTGCGAGACGAAGATCCGAGGGGCGCCTCCTGCCATCCCTGCGCCTCCCTTGTGAACCGTTTCGCCTCGTGGGGAACTCAATCTAGCCCGTGCGGCGCCGGTCCGCCCTGGTGGGGGGCGGGCGGGGGGACGCGCGCGGGCCCGGCGGGGCGGGAGGGGCTCCGGGCGGGGGCCGCACACCGGGGCCGGGGCCCGTCGTACGCACGGGTACGCTGCCTGCTGCACCGAGCCCCCAGGAGAGGCAGCCCGCCCGTGATCGCTTTCCCCCCGGCCGTCCGGATCCGCCGGGCCGCCCTCGCCGGCGTGCTGTGCGCGGCACTCGCCGCGGCCGCCACCGGCTGCGGGGAGGACCCTGACGAGGGCACCAACGGCGTGGGCAAGCTGTCCGCCGAGAAGATCGAGGCCAAGGCGCGGGCGGCGGCCACGGCGGCCGACGCGGTACGCCTGTCGGGCACGGTGGTGACGGCGGGCAAGTCCTTCACCCTCGACATGAAGCTCACCTCGGGCGGCGGCGAGGGCCGGGTGAAGGCCGCGGGGAGCACCTTCGAGCTGCTGCGGGTGGGCGACGAGCTCTTCCTGAAGGCGGACGCCGGCTTCTGGGACCACGAGGACGAGCCGGCCGGCGGCGGGGAGCCGGAGCCGGAGGGGTCCACCGAGGACGGCGCGGCCGCGGCCGACAAGCTCGGCGACAAGTACGTGAAGGTGCCCCAGGGCGACCCCTCGTACAAGCAGCTGCGCGGGTTCACCGACATGGACGTGCTGCTCGACGGGCTGCTGGGCCTGCACGGGAAGCTGGAGAAGGGCGCCTACCGGAAGGTCGGCGCGGCCCGCACCATCCAGGTCACCGCGGACAAGGGCGCGGGCGGCCGCCTCGACGTGGCGCTCATCGGCACCCCGTACCCGCTGCGCCTGGAGCGGGCGGGCGGGGCGGGCGTGGTGGAGCTGGCCGACTGGGACCGGCCCGTCACCCTCACGCCCCCCGACAAGTCCGAGACCGTGGACTACGGCAGCCAGCTGCCCGCCCGCGGATAGGCGCGCCCCCTCGGAAGGGCCGGGGGGTGCCTCTATGTCTTTCGTCAAGGCTGAGCTGGTCATGCGGCGACCGCTTCGGGGAGGCGTGATTCGTAGAAGGTTCCATCGCGGAGCAT